>JANRIU010000101.1:0-88162 GCA_033764615.1 Gemmatimonadales bacterium
GCCGCGCCCGCGCGTCCGCGCGCCCGCCCACGCGGGCCCCGGCGCCGTCGGCGACCATCTTCATCGAGCCGACGCGGAGGAGGAGCTTGCCGTCGGGCCGCACCTCGAGCACCTCGCCGGCCAGCCCGCTCGGCAGCGTGACGCGGTCGCCGGCGGCGACCTCGGGCGCGCCGCCGGCCGCGGGCGCCGGGTCGGACGCCGCGAGCGCGGCCTCGCGCGCCTTCCCCTCGCCCAGCGCCAGCTCGATGCGGCGCCGCGCCTCCTTCGCCTCCTCCGCGGTCGCGGCGCGCCGCGCCGTCTCGAGCGCGGCCTCCACCTGCTGGCGCGCCTCGAGCAGCAGTTCGCGCGCCTGCCGCGCCGCCTCGCGCTTCGCGTCCTTCTCGCGGCGCGCCAGCTCCGCCTCGCGCGCCGCGACGTCGGCCTCCTGCCGCGCGAGCCGCGCCTGCAGCTCGTCGGCGAGCTGGCGCGAGAGCTCCAGGTCCCGCTCCGCCCGCTCGAGCGCCTGCTGCCGCGCCTCCGCGGCGGCGAGCAGCTGGTCGAGCCGGCGCTCGACCGCCGGCACGCGCCGCTCCGCGTCGGCGACGATCGGCGCCGCGACGCCGAGGCGCCGCGCGATGGCGAGGCCGTAGGAGCGGCCGGGCACGCCCTTGCGGAACCGGTACGTCGGCGCGAGCGACGCCTCGTCAAACTCGAGCGACCCGTTCACCACCCGCGACGACTCGGTCGCGAGCGCCTTGAGCGCCCCGAGGTGCGTGGAGGCGAGCACCAGCGCATCGCGCGAGGCGAGCGCCACCAGCACCGCCGCCGCCAGCGCCGCGCCCTCGCTCGGGTCGGTGCCGGAGCCGACCTCGTCGAGCAGCACGAGCGTGCGGTGGTCCGCCCCGTCCAGGATGCGGCGGAGCTGCGCCACGTGCGCGCTGAACGTGGAGAGCGAGCCGCTGATCGACTGGCCGTCGCCGATGTCGGCGTAGCACGCCGCGAGCACCGGCAGCGCGCTCTCGGGCCCGACGGGAGGCACGATGCCGCTCTGCGCGAGCGCGATGGCGAGCGCCGCAGCCTTCATGAGCACCGTCTTGCCGCCCGTGTTGGGGCCGCTCACGAGCAGCACGCGCTCCCCCGCCTCGAGCGCGAGGTCGAACGGCACCACCGGCTGCCCGGACGCGAGCAGCAGCGGATGGCGGCAGGCGACGAGCCTGAGCGGCCCCGGCGCGTCGTGCAGCGCGGGGACGTGCGCGTCGTGCTGCGCGGCGAAGCGCGCGCGGGCGACCGTCTCGTCGACGCGGACGACCATCTCCAGCGCGTCGCGCAGCGCCTCGCGCGCGGGGCGGAGCAGCCCCGTGAGCTCGCGCAGCACCATGTGCGCCTCGCGCTCGGCCTCCGCCTCCGCCTCGCGCACCGCGTTGCCGAGCTCGACGGCCTCCTGCGGCTCGACGTAGAGCGTGCCCGCCGACCCCGACTCGTCGTGCACGATGCCGGCCGGGCGGCTGCGGCTGTCGCGCCGCATCGGGATGACGTAGCGGCCGCCGCGCACCGTGAGCGGCGCGTCGCGCACCGCGGTGTCGGCGCCGAGGTCGCGCTGGATGCGCTCGAGCGTCTTGAGCAGGCGGCGCCGCGCATCGGCGACGGCGCGCCGCGCCTGCGCGAGCCCGGGGGAGGCGGTGTCGAGCAGCTCGCCGTCGGGCGAGACGGCGTCGGTGAGGCGGCGGTCGAGGCGCGCCTCGGGGAGCGGCACCGCGAGCGCGGCGGCGCGCGGCGCCCGCTCGGCCACGCGCCGGAGGTCGAGCGCGACGGCGCGTGCGGCCACGAGGAGCGCCAGCAGGTCGCGCAGCGCCGAGGCATCGAGCACCGCGCCGTCGAGCCGGAGCCGCTGCAGCGCCGGACGGACGTCGGGCACCGCTGCCGCGAGCAGCGGATCGCCCTGCCGCTGCAGCGCCGCCACCTCGCCCACGAGCGCGAGCTCGGCCTCGAGCGCTGCCCGATCCGTCCCCGGCCGCCGCGCGCGGATCCGCTCCGCCCCGAGCGGCCCGGCCGCGCAGGCGGCGACGAGCGCGAGGACCTCGGGGAACTCGATGGTGGCCAGGCCCGGGGAAGGCCAGGCGGGCGGACGAGCGGACGGGCGGTCGGGCGGACCGGCCGTGGTCGGCGGGACGGGGACGGGACTGGCGGACGCGTCATGCAGCATTTTGGTGGGCCGATGCAGCGAAATGGTACGCGGTTTCCTGACCGGTCGTCATACGTTGGGGCATGCAACCCTACGAACGGTTCGAAGCATGGCAGCGCAGCCACGCGCTGACGCTGGCCGTCTTCAACGCGACCGACGCCTGGCCCCGCACGGAGCGCTACGGGCTCACGGCGCAGGTGCGGCGCTGCGCCTTCTCCGTCACCGTCAACCTCGTCGAGGGCTCCGCGAAGCGTGGCCGCGCGGAGTTCCGTCGCTTCCTGGACATCGCGCTCGGCTCGATGGCCGAGCTTGCGTACACGTTGCGCCTCGCGCGCGACCTCGGGCTCATGGACCATGACGCGTGGCGTGCGCTCGAGGCGGAGCGTGTCATCGCGGCACGGATGCTCTGGGGCCTCTACCGGTCGCTGCGCGGACCGAGCCAGCGCGCCAACACCCCGTCCGACCTTCCGCCCGTCCGCTCGTCCGCCTGACTTACCCCGGCGGCCACCCCATCGGCCGGCCCCCCATGATGTGCACGTGCAGGTGGAACACCGACTGGCCGCCATAGCGGCCCGTGTTGGTCACGAGCCGGTAGCCATCGGCATCGAGGCCGAGCTCGGTGGCGACCTGCGCGGCGAACTGCATCAGGCGGCCGAGGAGCGCCTGGCCCTCGGGGCCGGCGCAGTCGCGCACTGCCGCGACCTCCTGCACCGGCACCACGAGCACGTGCACGGGCGCCTGCGGGTTCACGTCGTGGAAGGCGATCATGTCGTCCTGCCGCTTGACGACCTTCGCCGGGATCTCGCCCCTGATGATCTTCGTGAAGATGGAACTCACCAGCACCGCTCCTTGCGCATCCTGCGGGTCAGCCCTCGTGCCGCGCCATCGCCACCATCGCCGCCGCCGCGAGCGCCGCCGTCTCGAACCGGAGCACCCGCGACCCGAGCCGCACGCGGCGGAAGCCGGCCGCCTCGAGGGCGCGGGCCTCGGCGGGCTCGAACCCGCCCTCGGGCCCCACCGCCACCGTCATCGGCTCGGCGGCGCCGACCGCCGTCGCCATCGCGCCGTCGGCGGCGGCGAGCCAGCGCGTCCCCGTTGCGGCGACCGCGAAGTCGGCGAGGGGCTGCGGCACGTCGATCGCCGGCGCCCACGCCCCGCCGCACTGCTTGAGCGCCTCGCGCGCGCGGCGCGCGAGCTTCGGCCGGTGCTCGCCGCGGACGTGGGTGGCGACCGAGCCGCTCCGCACCGTCTCGAGCGGCACCAGCCGCGTGACGCCGAGTTCGGTCGCCTTCTCCACCAGCCAGAGCCAGCGGTCCCGGTCCCCGGCGCCGACGCCGAGCACGAGCGGCACCGGCTCCGCGACGCGCTCGACCGCCTCCACCGCCACGGACGCCGCGCGCCCCGCGAGCCGGAGCACGCCGGTGGCCCGGACGCCCGCGCCGTCGAGCAGCGTCACCGGCTCGCCGTCGCGCGGGCGCCGGACGCGCAGGTGCTGCTGCTCCTCGTCGTCGGGGGCCACGGTCGCCCCGGCGGCGAGCGTCCCCGGCGGGACGAGCAGCGCGAGCGTCACCGCGGCGCCACGCTCAGCCCGCGCGGCGGGCGGCGCACGCCCACCACGCGCCGTCGATCGCCTCGTCCACCACCGTCCAGCCGTCCCCGGCGAGCGTGGCGCGGAAGAGCGGCGCCTCCTGCTCCTCCATCCCCGCGAAGAGCACGATCCCGCCCGGCGCGAGCGCCGCGCGGATGGCGGGGAGCACGGCGGTGTTCACGGTGCGCAGGATGTTCGAGCAGATGAGCTCGGCCGGGCCCACGAGCGGCGCGAGGTCGTCGATCTCGCCGTCCAGGAACGTCGCGCGCGCCGCGACGCCGTTCACGCCGGCGTTCCGCTCGGCGACCGGGTTGCTCTCGGCATCGTGCTCGATCCCCACTGCGCGCCGGGCACCGAGCAGCAGTGCCGCGATGGCGAGGATGCCGCTGCCGCTGCCGAGGTCGAGCACACGGTCGCCCGGGCGGAGGTGCCGTTCGAGCAATGCCAGCGAGGCGCGCGTGCTGCCGTGCTCGCCCGAGCCGAACGCGTTCTCCGGGTCGATGACGAGCACCACCTCGCCGGCCGCGGGTGTCACCGGCAGCCAGCTCGGCGTGAGGACGAGCCGGCCGAAGCGGCGGGTGACGATGCCGTCACGCCAGGCGGTGCGCCAGTCGGTCTCGGGCAGCTCGCGCAGGGTGACCTCGAGGCGCGTCTCGGGCAGCTCGCGCCGCATGCGGCCGAGCAGCGCGTGCGCCGCGGCCTCGGAATGCGCGAAGCTCACGATGGTGCCGTCGTCGCGCTCCTCGACCGCCTGCCCCGTCTCCGCGACGAGCCACGCGGCCACGGCCTCGCGGCGCGGCGGGATGGTCTGGATGTCGAGCGCGACCCAGCTCACGCGCCGAGCGCCTCCTTGAGCCGCGCCCAGAAGCCCGACTCCTTCGCGGGGCCGTCCTGCTCGTGGCCCGCAAGCTCCTCGAGGAGGCGGCGCTGCTCGCTGGAGAGCTTCTCGGGCGTCCAGACGTGCGCACGGATCAGCAGGTCGCCGTAGCCGTTCCCGCCGAGCCGCGGCAACCCGCGACCGCGGAGGCGGAAGACGGTGCCCGACTGCGTGCCGGGCGGCAGGTCGAGCTTCTGCTCGCCGTGGGGCGAGGGGACGGTCATCTCCGCGCCGAGCGCCGCCTGCGAGAACGAGACGGGGAGCTGGTGCACGAGGTCGTCGCCGGCGCGTTCGAAGCGCTCGTCGGCCTGCACGTCGATGACGACGATGAGGTCGCCCGGCGGTCCGCCGCGCGGCCCCGCCGCCCCCTGCCCGCGCAGCGTGAGGTAGTTGTTGCTGGAGACGCCGGGCGGGATGTCGACCGTGACCTTCCGCTCGGCCTTCACGCGCCCGTCGCCCTTGCAGTCGGCGCACGGGTTCTTGACGATCTCGCCGGTGCCGCCGCACGCGGGACACGGCGAGACCGAGACGAACTGGCCGAACACGGAGCGCGCGGCGCGGCGCACCTGGCCCTGCCCCGCGCACGTGCTGCAGCGCTCGGGGCGGCTCCCCTTCCTCGCGCCCGTCCCCGCGCAGCCCTCGCAGGTGGCGAGGGTGCGCAGCTTGAGGGTGCGCTTCACGCCGGCGGTGACCTCGTCGAGCGTGAGCTCGACGCGGACCTTCACGTCGGGCCCGCGTTCCGCGCCGCCGCGGCCGCCGCCTGCCGCCTCGCCGAAGACGGACTCGAAGCCGCCGAGGCCGACGCCGAACTGGTCCATGAAGACGCGGAGCGCCTCGTTCAGGTCCATGTGGTGGAACCCGTACGCGCCCGCGCCGCCACCGCCCGCCGCCCCGCCGACGCCCGCCTTGCCGTACCGGTCGTAGGCGGCGCGCTTCTGCGGGTCGCGGAGGACGTCGTACGCCTCGGCGATCTCCTTGAACTTCTCCTCGGCGCCCGGCTCCTTGTTGCGGTCCGGGTGGTACTGCATCGCCGCCTTGCGGTATGCCTTCTTCAGCTCGTCGTCCGACGCGTCCTTCGCGACGCCGAGGAGCTGGTAGAAATCGCTCACTGCAGCAGGCCCTCCACGAGGCGGCTCGTGTGGTCCACGAGGCCGATCACCTTGTCGTACGGCATGCGGGTCGGTCCCATGACGCCGATCACGCCGCGCAGTTCCCCCACCTGGTACGAGCTCGTCACGAGCGTGAAGCCGGCGAGGCGCGGGTCGCCGTGCTCGCCGCCGATCGTGATGCGCAGCCCCTGCTCGCGCCGCGCGTGCAGCGACTGGCGCAGCAGGTCGCGCCGCTCGGTGATGGCGAGCAGCTCGCGCATCCGCGCCGCGTCCGTGAACTCGGGCTGCTCGGCGAGGCGCCCCGCGCCCGAGAGCACCACCCCGGCCTCGTCGCCGCGCTCGACCGCGAAGAGCTCGTCGCCCTCGGTGACGAAGATGTTGAGCAGCTCGCGCGCGCCGCCGTCGTCGCTGGCGTCGCGCAGGCGCTCGGGCAGCGTCTCGCGGATCTCGCGGAGCGGCCGGCCGGCCAGGCGCTCGTTCAGCACCCGCGCCACCTCGTCGAGCGTCGGTGCCGCGATCGTCGCGTGCGGGATCTGCACGTAGATCGTGCGCACCATCCCGCTGCGGAGCTCGAGCACGAGCAGGAGGCGCTCGCTCGCCACCGGGACGATGGCGAGCCGCTCCAGCACGATGTCGTCGAGCGCCGGCGCCACCGCGACGCCGAGCTCCTCCGTCAGCACCCCGAGCACCTGCGCCGCGCGATGCAGCACCTCGGCGATCGCCGTGCGCGACTGGCCGAGCTCGCTCCGGATCGTCTCGCGGTGGTGGTCGCTCGGGGGCTGGAGGCGCATCAGGCCGTCCACGTACAGCCGGTACCCGCGATCGGTGGGGATGCGGCCAGCCGAGGTGTGCGGGTGGAACAGCAGCCCCTTCTCCTCCAGCTCGGCCATGACGGCGCGGACCGTGGCGGAGCTCACGCCCAGGCCGTATCGGCGGGCGACCGACTGGCTGCCCGCCGGTTCGGCGGTCTCGACGTACATCTGGATGACCGCTTCGAGCACACGCAGCTCGCGGTCGGTGAGGCTCTCAGGCGCCATAAACCCCTGAAAATACTTGACTTAGGCCACGCTCGCCACCAGCGCATCCAGCCGCAGCCATCCCTCGGCGGTCAGCCGGAGCCGACCGCCGAAGGCAGAAGCCCATCCCTGTTGCACCCATCGTGCCGCCACCTCGGCAGGGAGCGCCTCGGACGGCACCCCCGCGTCGGTGCGCAGGCCAAGGTAGAGCCGTTCCAGCCGGTCCGCGTCCGCATCGAGCCGCTCGTGGCCGGCGACGAGCGTGGCGCCGGCCTCTGCCGCGCGGCGGTACGCCTCCCACTCGCGCACGTTCCAGCGGCGCTCGCCACCGGCCCGCGCATGCGCCGAAGGGCCGAGGCCGATGTAGTCGACCTGTCGCCAATAGGCGCCGTTGTGCCGCGCGCGCCGACCGGGCCGCGCGTAGTTGCTCACCTCGTAGTGCTCGTACCCCGCCGCGCCCAACCTCGCATGCGCCCGCAGGAACTCGGCGGCATACCGCTCATCGGGCGGACCGACGGTGTCGCCGCGTGCGGTCCAGCGGCCCAGCGGGGTGCCCGGCTCCACGGTGAGGCCGTAGAGCGACAGGTGGTCGGGTGCGAGGGCGAGCGCCTGGTCGAGGTCGGCGTCCCAGTCGCGGTCGAGCGCGGGCGGCAGCGCGTAGATCAGGTCGAGCGAGAGCGCGGCGATCCCGGCCTCGCGCAGCACCGCGACGGCGCGCGGCACGTCGCCGGCCGAGTGCGTGCGATGCATCCACCGGAGCACCGCCGGATCGAAGCTCTGCACACCGAGCGACACGCGGTTGACGCCGGCGACGGCCCAAGCGCGCGCCGCGTCGGGCGAGACGTCCTCCGGGTTCGCCTCGAGCGTCACCTCGGCATCGGCGGCGAGCGGCACCACGCCCGTGAGCAGCGCCAGCAGCTCCGCGATGGCATCCGGCGCCAGGCGCGACGGCGTGCCGCCGCCGAAGTAGACCGTGCCAAGGGACTCGACATCGTCCCAGACCGGCTCCTCGCGCCACCGCGCCCACTCCACCCGCACCGCCTCGACGAACGCGCGCGACGGCACCTCGCGCCGCACCGCGATGGCGAAGTCGCAGTACGCGCAGCGGCGCGCGCAGAACGGCACGTGGACGTAGATGTGCATCGGGCCGGGCGCCGGGAGCCTGGGGTGGCTACCAGGCGCGCGCGAAGGTGCCGGTGCCGGTGGGGCGGACGAGGCCGGCCAACTCGAGCTCGAGCAGCGCGCCGAGCAGTGCGGGGACGGCGAGGCCGGTGCGGCCGGAGAGATGATCCGGGTCGGCCACGGCGCGGTCGAACGCGAGCGCGACCCGGCGCGCGGGCTCGCTCGCGTGCGGAGGCGCGACGAGCGGCGGCAGCGCGGCCTCGCCCCCGGACGGCGACTCCGCGGCGGCCACGGCTGCCTCCGGGACGACGAGGCCCGGCAGCGCGTCGTACAGGTCCCGCGGCTCGAGGTACGGTCGCGCGCCCTCGGCGAGCAGGCGGTTGCAGCCCGCGGCGGTGCGGCGCGTGATCTCGCCGGGGACGGCGAGCACCTCGCGGCCCTGGTCGGCGGCGATGCGGGCGGTAATCAGCGCACCCGACTGCGCTGCCGCCTCCACGATGACGATCGCCTCCGCGAGCCCGCTCACGAGGCGGTTCCGCCGCGGGAAGGTGTGCGCCGCGGGGCGCTCGCCCGGCGGGAACTCGGAGAGCAGCAGCCCGTCCCGCGCGACGCGCTCGTGCAGGCGGCGGTTGGCGGCGGGATACACGACGTCGATGCCGTTGCCGAGCACGCCGACCGTGCCCGTCGCGAGCGCCGCCTCGTGCACGATGGCGTCGATGCCGCGCGCCATCCCGCTCACCACGACGAGGCCCGCGGCGGCGGCGGCGGCGGTGACCATCGACGCGCAGGTGGCACCGTACGCCGAGTGGTCCCGGCTGCCGACGACAGCGACGGCGCGGCGCTCGAGCAGGTCGAGCCTGCCGAGTGCCGCGAGGAAGAGCGGCGGTTCGTCGATGGTGCGGAGCGACGCGGGGTAGGTGTCGTCGTCCGGCAGCAGCACCGTGGCGCCGGCGCGGGCGAACGCCTCGAGCATCGTACGCGCCGCCTCGGGCCGCGCACGCGCGATCGCCGCGGCGCACGCCGTGCCGATCCCCCGCACCGCGGCGACGGCGGCCGGCGGTGCGGCGAGCGCGGCCTCCGCCGAGCCGAACGCGGCGAGCAGCGCCTCGAACCGCCGCGCGCCGACACCCGGCACTTGGGCGAGCGCAAGCCACGCGAGCCGCGCCTCCCCGGTGAGCGGCGGGCGGGTCGCCGGCGGACGGGCGATCACGCGCGCTTGCGCCGCCCGCGCGGGCGCGGGCCCGTGCGCGGCGCCTCCTCCTCCGCCTCCACGGGGGCGGGGCTCGGCGGCGGGGCCTCGGGCTCGTCGGCGAAGAAGTGATCCACGTCGAACTCGCTGCCCAGCTCCGGCGCCTCGGCCGGCGGCGGCGCCTCCGCCGCCTTCACCGTCGCGACGAAGCGCCACAGCGCCTCGCCCAGCGCGTCGAGCCCCTCGCGCGCCGCCGACGAGATGAGGAGGCACTCGGTCGCCTCCGGCGCGACGAAGCCGGCCGGGGGCCAGTCGGCACGCGACGCGGCGTCGAGCAGGTCGGCCTTGCTGAAGAGGACCACGTGCGGCGTGGCGGCGAGGGCGGCGCTGTAGCTCGCGACCTCGCGGCGGAGCAGGTCGTAGGTGGCCTGCGGGTCGGCGGCGTCCACCGGGATCAGGAACGCCAGCACGCGCGTGCGCTCGACGTGCCGCAGGAAGCGGAGCCCGAGCCCCTTGCCGAGGTGCGCGCCCTCGATGATGCCGGGGATGTCGGCGAGGACGAACGAGCGGCTGCCCGAGAGGCCGACGACGCCGAGGTTGGGCTCGAGCGTGGTGAACGGGTAGTCGGCGATGCGCGGCCGGGCGGCGGAGAGCACGGAGAGCAGCGTGCTCTTCCCCGCGTTCGGCTCGCCCACGAGGCCGACGTCGGCGATGAGCCGCAGCTCGAGGGCGACGCGGCGCATCTGCCCCTCCTCGCCGGGCTCCCACTCGCGCGGCGCCTGGTGCGTGGCGGTGGCGAAGTGCTGGTTGCCGCGTCCGCCGCGGCCCCCCTTCGCGACGAGCACGCGGTCGCCGGGACGCAGCACCTCGCCGAGCGTCTCGCCCGTGTCGGCGTCCTTCACGATGGTGCCCGGCGGCACCGGCAGCGCGATGTCCTCCGCGCTGGCCCCCGTCTTGTTCTTGCCGAGGCCGTGCTTGCCCCGCTCGGCCTTCCACGCGGTGCGGTACCGGTAGTCGAGCAGCGTGGCGAGGTTCGGGTCGGCCTTCACCCACACCGAGCCGCCGCGCCCGCCGTCGCCGCCGTCCGGCCCGCCCTTCGGCTTGTACTTGAAGCGGGCGAAGGAGGACGCACCCGAGCCGCCGGAGCCGGCGGTGACGGTGACAGTGGCGGAGTCGATGAACATGGGCGGTCCTGGGAGTCAGCGGGACGGCGGGGGGGCGGCCTCGGCGCGGCGCCCCTCGCGGGCGTGCACCGCATCCCACGTGGCGGCAGCGCGCTCGGCGACCTCCGCCGGCGCCACCTCGCGCGCGAGCGCGACCACCGCGGTCACCTCGCCCGCCGTGGCGCCGCAGCGCAATGCGCCGCGCATGTGGCTGTGCTGCTGGCGCGGGGCGTCGAGCACGATCGTCTGCATCACCGTCGCGAGCTCGCGCAGGCGGAGCGCGAGGCCGGGCCGCCCGAGCGTGCGGCCGTAGCCCTCGTGCACCATCCACGCGTCGAGGGCGGGATGGAGCGCGCGGATGCCGGGACGGAGGCGGTCATACACGTCACCATACACGGCCCGGCAGGTGACGAGGCCCCGCTCGGCCCAGAGCGCGAGGTGCGCGGCCGGGTCGGCCTCCGCGTCGGCGTGCGGCGCCGCGATGCCGCTGACGTCGCGCCACGCCGTGAACGCCTCTATGGCGCGCGGGTAGCCGGCGGTGAGGATGGTCTGCAGCAGCAGTTCATCGACCCACGCGGCGGGCGTCCCCGCTGCCTGACACCCGCGGGCGGCCTCTCGGAGCACGGGCACCGCGCCGACCGCCGCCGCGCCCGCGAGGCGGAGCAGCGCGAGCTCGGCGGGCGCGAACGGGGTGGCGGTCACGCGGCGAGTCCCGTCACGGCCAGGCGCTCGCGCAACCCGCGCACGCCGACCTTCGGCATGGCGCTCCCCCGGCGAACGTGATCATGTGCGCACGATATGCCCGGGGTCGGGGCGAGCGCCAGTAGGGATTGAGCGATGGTCATGGTGCACAACCTCGCACCGGACGCACGCATCTCCGTCATCAAAATGACGAGGAGGCGGTGCAGGAAAATGCGCACCGCGCGGGCCTCACGACCAGGCGAGCGCGCCGGCCGCGTCCACGGAGCCGACGTCGGCGCCGCGCGTGCTCCGCACGGGCAGGCGGGCGTGCGCGCGCACGGCAGGGGCGGCAAGCGGCTCGGCGAGCGAGGGAGCGAGGCGCGGCACGACGGCGTCGAGCACCGCGACGAGCGCCACTGCCGTCTCGGCGAGGTCGCCGCCGTCCTCGATCTTGAGCGCGATGCCGATGCCGTGGCCCACGAGGCCCGCCGAGTAGACGCCGGCGGCGCCGACCTTGGCGACGAGCGCACCCCCGAACGCCGCCATAAGGTCGGTGCAGGCGCGGCCGGTGCCGGCGACGAGGAACGGATCGGCCATCATCGCCTGCACGAGCCGTGCGGCCGGCGCCGCCTCGTCGCGGCACGCCGCGGGCAGCGCATCGGCGGGCGCGGTGAGGCGCGCGTAGGCGAGCGCCATGCCGGTGAGCGGCAGGTGGAAGGAGACGGTGGTGCAGCCGTCCACGCCCTCGCCAAGCGTATCGTCAGGAACGTCGGTCCAGCGGCGCACCGCGTCCCGGATGCGCGCCTGCAGCGGGTGGCCGCTCCGCTCGTAGCCCGCCGGCGCCCAGCCATGGTGCGCGCACGCCGCGAGCATCGCGGCGTGCTTGCCCGAGCAGTTGCTCCACGACGGCGTGAGCGTCGTCCCCTCGCGCGCGACCTCGGCGGCGATGCGCGGCGAGAGCGGCACGTGCGGTCCGCACGCGAGCGCGGCCTCCTCGGCGCCGACCGCCGCCAGCATCCGCCGCGCGACGGCCACGTGCCGCGGCTCGCTGGAGTGGGAGGCGCACGCGAGGGCCAGCGCCTCGGCGCCGAAGCCGAAGCGATCGGCGGCGCCGCCGTGCACGACGGGCAGCGCCTGGAGCGGCTTGGCCGCCGAGCGCCAGAAGGTGCGGAAGTCGGGCTCGCCGGCGGCAGCGAGGAGGCGGCCACCGGCGTCCACGACCGCGACGTGCACCCGCTGGACGGACTCGACGTGGGGACCGCGGCGATGCAGGAGCTGCACGGGACCTGGGGCGGAGGGCTCTGGACCGGAGGGGCGGGAGCGGACAGCGCAGGGCGAAGCTAACGGCCGGGCCTCCGCGAGGCAGCCGTCGCGCTTTGCCGTCATCGGCCCGCGGCCTACCTTCGGGGCAACCCCCCGCACGAGGCCGCACCGTCCCGTCCCCCACGCCCCCGTCCCGCGCATCCAGCGCGCCGTCGCTCGCGCCGCTCGGCGACAGTGCGGTGCGCGTGTCGTTCGGCGACCTGCCCGACCCGGCGACCCGACGGCGCCTCGCCGCGGCGGCCGCGCGCCTCGCTGCCGATCCCTGCCCCGGCCAGCGCGACGTCGTGCCCGGCGCCACGACGCTCACCATCCACCTCGATCCTGCGGTCGCGGCGCGTGCCGGGGACGCGACGCCGTACGCGGCCGTGCACGCGCACCTGCGCGATGCGCTGACGGGCCTGGACGACGCATCCGCACCGGCCGCGCGGGCGATCAGGCTCCCCGTCTGCCTCGACGACGCGTTCGCGCCCGACCTGGCCGACGTGGCCGCCGCGACCGGGCTCGCGCCCGACGAGGTGCGGGACCGCCTCCTCGCGAGCCCGCTTGAGGTGGAGCATCTCGGCTTCCTTCCCGGCTTCCCGTATCTCATCGGTCTCGACGCCGCCCTCACGCTGCCGCGCCGGGCGACGCCGCGCCCGCTCGTGCCCGCCGGCTCGCTCGCGATCGCGGCGGGACGCGCTGGCGTCTATCCGGTCGCATCGCCGGGCGGCTGGCACCTGCTCGGTCGGACGCCGCTCCGCCTCTTCGACCCCGCGCGCGCCGAGCCCGCGCTCCTCGCCCCCGGCGACCGCGTGCGCCTCGAGGCGATCGACGCCGCCGAGTTCGCGCGGCGCGCGGGCCGCGGCGCGTGACGCTGCACGTGCTCGCCCCCGGGCTCCTCACCACCGTGCAGGACCTCGGTCGCCCCGGACTCGGCGCGCTGGGCGTCGGTCCCGGTGGCGCGGCCGACCGCGGCGCGCTGCGACGCGCGAACGCGCTCGTCGGCAACGACGACGGCGCCGCCGCGCTCGAGATCACGCTGCGCGGCCCGACGCTCTGCGCCGGCGCGCCGCTCCGCGCGGCGCTCACGGGCGCCCCGTTCGAGGCGACGCTCGACGGCGCGGTGGTCCCGCGCGACGCCGCGTTCGCGGTGCCCGCCGGCACCACCCTCGCGATCGGCGGCGGGCCCGCGGGCTGCCGCGCCTATCTCGCGATCGCGGGCGGCGTCGACGTGCCGATGGTGCTCGGCGCGCGCGCCACGCACCTGCGCGGCGGCTTCGGCGGCCACGCGGGGCGGATGCTCCGCGCGGGGGACGTGCTGGCGATCGGCCCCGCACCGCCGCCCGCGCGCGTGCCGGCATCGCTGCCGCCGGCGGGGCCCACCGGCCCCGTGCGCTGCGTCACGGGCGAAGCGTGGGACATGCTCCCGGCCGCCGCACGGGCGACATTCACGGGTACCCAGTGGCGCGTGAGCCCGCGGAGCGACCGCATGGGCGTGCGGCTCGAGGGCCCGTCGCTGCTCGACGCGCCGCTCGCCGAGCGGCGATCGGAGGGCGTGCTCGCGGGCACGGTGCAGCTCCCGCCCGACGGCCGGCCGATCGTGCTGCTCGCCGACCACCCGACGACCGGCGGCTATCCCGTGCTGGCGCACGTCATCGGCGCGGACCTCGGCGCGCTCGCGCAGTGGCGCCCGGGCGACGCGGTGGGGTTCACGCTCGTGCCGCTCGACGAGGCGGTGCGCCTGACGGTCGACGCCGAGCGCGCGCTCGCCGCCCACCTCCACCGCATCCGCCACGGCGACGCATGATCCGCATCGATCTCAACGGCGACATGGGCGAGTCGTTCGGCACGTGGGCGCTCGGCGACGACGACGCGATGCTCCGCCACGTGACGAGCGCGAACATCGCGTGCGGCTTCCACGCCGGTGACCCGACGACGATGCGGCGCACGGTGCGCCTCGCGCTCGACCGCGGCGTCGCGGTCGGCGCGCACCCTGGCTATCCCGACCTGGCGGGCTTCGGGCGCCGCGCGATGGCGTGCACGCCCGACGAGGTGCGCGACCTCGTGACGTACCAGGTGGGCGCGCTCGCCGCATTCGCGGCCGCCGAGGGCGGCCGGCTCGCGCACGTGAAGCCGCACGGCGCGCTCTACAACGCGGCGGCGCGCGACCAGCGCCTCGCCGACGCGATCGCCGAGGCGGTGCGCGCGGTCGACCCGACGCTCGTGCTCGTGGGCCTCGCGGGGTCGGAGCTGATGGCGGCGGCGGAGCGCGCGGGCCTCGCCGCCGCGCACGAGGCGTTCGCCGACCGCGCCTACGGCGCCGACGGCCACCTCGTGCCGCGCAGCGATCCCGCGGCGGTCATCGACGACCCGGCACGCGCGGCCGCGCAGGCGGTCGACCTCGCGCTCCACCGCCGCGTGCACGCGCTCGACGGCACCGCGCTCACCATCCGCGCCGACACCCTCTGCCTGCACGGCGACGCGCCCGGGGCCGAGGCGCGCGCCGCCGCCATCCGCGAGGCGCTCGCCCGCGCCGGGGTGACGGTCGCGCGGCTCGCGCGGGCGGCGCGATGAGCGACGCGGCGGGGCCGTCGCCGCGCCTCTCGCCGTGGGGCCCCGCGCTGCTGATGGCGACCTCGGCGATCGGCCCCGGCTTCCTCACGCAGACCGCGCTCTTCACCAGCCGGCACGGCGCGAGCTTCGGCTTCGCCATCCTCGCCTCGACCGTGCTGGACGTCATCGCGCAGGTGAGCATCTGGCGGCTGCTGGTGGCGAGCGGCCGCCGCGCGCCCGACCTGGCGAACGCGGTGCTCCCCGGCCTCGGTACGCTCGTCACGGTGCTCGTGGTGCTCGGCGGCCTCGCGTTCAACATCGGCAACGTCGCGGGCGCGGGGCTCGGCCTCCAGGTGCTCACCGGCCTCCCGCCCGCCACGGGGGCGGCGCTGAGCGGCGCCGTGGCCGTGGCGCTCTTCCTCGCGCCCGATGCCGGCCGCGCGATGGACCGCGCGGCGCTGGCGCTCGGCGCGCTGATGATCGGCCTCACGGCGTGGGCGGCCATCGTGGCGCAGCCGCCGCTGGCGGAGGCGGCGCTCCGTGCCGTGGCGCCGACGCAGCTGCCGGCGCTCGCCATCCTCACGCTCGTCGGTGGCACCGTGGGCGGGTACATCCCGTACGCCGGAGGGCACCGCCTGCTGGAGCAGGGAGCGCGCGGCACCGATGGGGTCGCGCTCGGCACGCGCGCCGCGCTGCTGGGCCTGGGCGCGGCGACCGCGATGCGCGTGGCGCTCTTCCTCGCGGCGTATGGCGTCGTCGCGAGCGACCGCCTGATCGACCTCGAGAACCCGCCCGCGTCGGTGTTCCGGACCCTGCTCGGCGGGGGCGGCGCCTTCGCGTTCGGCATCGTCATGTGGTCGGCTGCGATCACGAGCGTCGTCGGCTCGGCGTACACGTCGGTGAGCTTCCTGCGCTCGCTCGTGCCGGCCGTCGACCGCCGGCCGGCGGCCGCGATCGTCGCATTCATCGCCGCGTCGGCGCTCGTGTTCGTGGTCGTCGGCCAGCCGGTGCGGCTGCTGGTGCTCGCCGGCGCCCTCAACGGACTCGTGCTGCCGCTCTCGCTCGGCGCGATGCTGCTCGCCACCTTCCGTCCGGCACTGCTCGGCGGGTACCGTCACCCGGCGTGGCTCACGGTGCTGGGCGCGCTGGTGGTGCTGGTGATGGGGGGGCTGGGGGTGTGGACGCTGGTGTGGCAGGTGGCGAGCCAGCTGGTGCGACGCTGAATGCACAGCGCGCCCGGTCAGGACCGGGCGCGCGAAGCAGCATGATATGGCGGGAGTGGGCGATGAGGGGCTCGAACCCCCGACCTCGCGCATGTGAGGCGCGCGCTCTAACCAGCTGAGCTAATCGCCCGCGGGCGCAGAGGATACCACGGCCCGGGCCGACGGACAAGCGCGGGAGGGCCCTCCTGCTTGCCGCCCCCCCGCCCGAGCCGTACCCTTCCGCGCCGCGGCCCCGGATGGCCGCAACCCCTTGCCCCGGAAGCAGATGCGACTCCTCGCACACGTTCGTGCCGCCCTGCTGCCGCTCGCCCTCACCGCCTCCGCGGCGGCGGCACAGCAGGCGTCGCCGTACGTGCCCAATGACGACCCGTTGCTGCCGCTGCTGGAGCACCTGATCCTGCGCGGCGACGTGGAGGATCCGTCGCCCCAGGTGCGGCCGTTCCGACGGGCGGATGCGGTGCGCGTGCTCGCGCGCGCCGACAGCGGCGTCGGCGTCGACCTCGATGAGCGGGCGATGGCGCTCGTGGAGCGGCTGCTGCGGCACTACCGCGACCCGATCGCCGACGACGACCACGGGACGCTGTTCGCCGAGGCGCGCGGCGGGTTCCAGTCGTACTCCCAGACCCGGCGCGACCTGCTCCAGCCCGGCACCGACGGCGGGTCCGCGCCGTACGCCGAAGGGCAGCTTCGCCTCGGGTATGACCGCCTCGCGATGGCCACGCGCATGACCGCCGAACGGCGGCTGTTCTTCGACCCGGACTGGCCGCGCGCGCCGGCTGACACGACCCTGATGTTCCGCGTGCCGGATGCCTACGCGTCCGCGCAGTTCGGCTTCGGCTCCGTCTTCCTCGGCACCGTCGCCCGCAACTGGGGTCCGGTGGGCCTGCCCGGGTACGGCCTTGGCGACTACCGCTACCAGATGGGTGAGCTCGGCTTCGACCTGGGAACCCGCACAGTCCGCCTCCAGGCGAGCCTGCAGCGACTCTACAACAACCGCCGCACCGACGGGACGCAGGTCCAGCGCTACCTCATGGCGCACCGGCTCGGCCTCCGCGTCGACCGCCGGCTGCACGTCGCGCTCTGGGAGAGCGTGATCGCCAGCGGCGTGGATCGCGGCTGGGAGCTGCGCTTCGCGAATCCGTTCACGTTCATCACCGGCCTGAACCAGTATGGCGTCTTCGACGACAACACGAACATCATGTTCGGTGCCGACGTGCACTGGCGCCCGACGCGCGCCGTGCTGCTGGAAGCGCAGCTCGCGATCGACGACCTGACGCTGGGGCGCGGCCGGTGCCCGGCATGCCCGGCCTCTCGGATCGGCTACACGTTCACGGCGGGCGGGCCGCTCGCCGCGCGGCTCAGCTGGCGCGTGCTCGCGAGTCGGACGTCGTCGCTCTTCGGCAGGACCGGCGACCCCGGCGACAACTTCTCCGACCGCTCCGTCGGCATCGGCCGCCCGTTCGTCGACAACGAGCAGGTCACGCTCCGCGTCGGCATCCCGCTCGGCACCGTGCTCGTGCAGCCGGAGGTCACGCGCTTCGTGCAGGGCGAAGGTCGCCTCGCCGACCCGTTCCCCGCCCGCCCGCAGGATGCGCCGGTCTTCTTCCTCGGCACGCCGACGCGGACCTGGCACGTCGGCGGGAGCGTCACGGGGCGTCGCGGGCCGCTCGACGTGATGGCGCAGGGCGGCTACCAGCGGATCAGCGACGCGGGACATGTCGCCGGCGCCAGCGCGTCGCGCTGGGTCGGCCGGCTACAGGTGACGGTCGGCGCCAGCGTGGCGCGCGCGATCCGCTAGGCGGCGCGCGCCTCGAGGAGCAGCGCGCCCGGGGCCGCGCGCCAGGTGCCGCCCGCCCCCGCCGGCAGGACGAGCGCGCAGCCCTCGCCGAGCGCGAGTGCGACGCCGTCGTCCCCGTCCCACGTCCCTTCGCCACCGATGCCGAGCAGCACCGTCATGTGCGACGACGGATCGAGGCGCGTCGGCCCGGTCGTGCGACGCCCATCGAGCGTGAACGCCGCCGTGGTCGCGAGGCGCGTCACGCCCGCGCCGAGCGCGACCGGCGCCGGCGGCGCCGCCGTCACGAGCGACTCCAGCGACGCCTCCACGTGCAGCGCCCGCGGCGGGCGCGCGTATTCGGTGGTCCAGTCGTACAGCCGGAACGTCGTGTCACTCGGCGTCTGCACCTCGGCAACCACGATGCCAGCGCCGAGGGCATGCACCGTGCCGCTTGGCAGGAGATGGCACTCGCCGGGTACGGCGCGGATGGCGCGGAGCAGCGAGGGCAGCGTGCCGGCCGTGACCGCAGCGGCGACGTCCGCCGGCGAGACGCCCTCGCGCAGCCCGACGAAGAGCTGCGCCCCTGGCTCGGCGTGCAGCACCAGCCACGCCTCGTGCTTCACGTGCGCCTCGGGATGCGCCGAGGCATACGACGGGCTCGGGTGCACCTGCACGGAGAGGTGTTCGCGCGCGTCGAGCAGCTTCACGAGCAGCGGGAAGCCGCCACCCGGCGCGGGCGCGGACGCCCCGAGGAGCGCGGCGGCGTCCTTCGCCATCACGTCGCGCAGCGTCCGGCCGGCCCACGGCCCGCCGCCGACGGTCGAGATGACGGCGCCGCCCCCCGCCCCGCTCGCGCTGGTGCTCACGAGGTCGGCGGCGAGCCACGCCTCGCCGACCCGCGCGCCGGGGGCCACCGCGTGACCGACCTGGCGCAGCGCGTCGCCGCCCCACACCTTGTCGAGGAGGATCGGCAGCAGCGGCAGCGGCGGAGCGGTCATGGCGGCGTGGTGGAGGAAGTGGGCCCTGCAGGATTTGAACCTGCGCCTGTCGGATTATGAGTCCGCCGCTCTAACCGGCTGAGCTAAGGGCCCGGGGGAGGTCAGGCGAGCCCGAGCGCCTTGTCGGCGCTCAGGATCCGGTCGTACAGCTCGATGTAGCGGTCCGCCATGAGCCGCTGGGTGAACCGCTCCGCCACGCGCCGCCGCCCCTGCGTGCCGAACCGCTCGCGCAGCGCGGCATCGCGTGCGAGCGTCTCCATGGCGCGCGCCAGCGCCGCCACGTCGCGGATCGGCACCTCGAAGCCCGTGACGTCCGGCACGTTCACCTCGCGCACCGCGCTCGGCACGGCGGTGGTGATGATCGGCCGCCCGGCGGCCATCGCCTCGAGGAGCACGAGGCCGAACATCTCGTCGACGGTGACGGACGGGAGGACGAGGAAGTCGGCGTCCGCCATGCGACGCGGCAGGTCGTCGTCAGGGTACTCGCCGTACCACTTCACGCGATCGGCCACGGCGAGCGCCTGCGCCAGCGTGCGGAGCCGCGGCGCCTCGGGGCCGGAGCCCACCACGTCGAGCCGGAGGTCGGGCACGCGCTCGAGCGCGCGCAGCAGGATGTCGACGCCCTTGTACGGCTCGAGGCGTCCGATGAAGATCGCCCGCGGCGGCTGCCCCGGCGGCGGCGGCGGCACGAGGTTCCAGCGCCGCTCGTCGATCCCGAACGGGATCACCTCCACCTTCGACTCGAAGCCGAGCAGTTCCACCGAGAGCGCCACGTGCGCGCGGCTCGGCACCACGATGGCGCGGGTGCGGCGCCGGTGCACGAGGCGGGCGAGGCGCTGGTAGATGCCGCGCTTGGCGTCGGCGTAGTGCGTCACCACCACCGGCGTGCGGCCCGCGCGGACGAGCGCGGCGGTGTCGGCGAGCGGGTTCGGATGGTGGACGTGGATGATGTCGGCCTTGCGCCACGCCAGCGCGATGTACGTCGGCGCGATCTCCTGCGCGCCCAGCGCGCCGAACGACCAGGCGCGCGTCACGTTCGAGCCCGCGGACGGCCCGCGGCCGCCCTCGAAGATCCGCTCGACGGTGACGACCTCCACCTGGTGCCCGAGCGCCGCCGACCCCTCCGCGAGGCCCTGCACGACGCGCTCCATCCCGCCGGTGCGGGGCCAGTAGTACTTCGCGAGGTGGAGGATGCGCATGCTGGAGCGGAATATATTGCGCGCCGCATGCGTGCCGTCCTCGTCTCCGCCGATGCCGCCCGCCCGGGCGGCCGGGCGCCGCTCGCGGCGCTCGCCGCGCTGGGCCACGAGGTGACGGTCGCCGTGCCCGAGCGCTGGCGCGACGCGACCGGCCGCGAACACCGCGTGACGCGCGAGCGCGACGGTGCGCTCGCCATCCATCCCATCCCCGTCTCCGGCGACCTCGCAGCGCCCGAGGCCCTCGGCTGGTCGGGCTCGGCGCTGCGCAAGCTGCTGGCCGACGTCTCGCCGCACGTGGTGGACAGCACGCTGCCGCCGTGGGCGCCCGGCTCGGCGGCCGCGGCGCGCGCGGCGCGGAAGGGGAAGCGGCCCTTCGTCGCGGCGCTCACGGCCGCGGTCGCGCCGTCGCTCGGCTGGAGCGCGCGGCGCCGCGAGGCGGACGTGCTCGCCATCGCCGCCGGCGTCACCGCCCACAACTCGCTCGCGCTGCAGCGGGCACCGTCCCGCTGCGGCACGCTGCCGCACGCCATCGTCCCTCGCGTGCCGATCGACGCACCGGTGAGCGCACCGGCGCGCCGGCCTGACGGGATGCCGTTCACCGTCGGCTTCATCGGCCGCCTCGTGCCGGAGCGCGGCCTCGACGTGCTGCTCCGCGCGCTGGCACTGCTCACCGGCGACTGGTGGCTGCAGGTGACCGGCAACGGCCCGGAGCGCGAGCCGCTCGAGGCGCTGGCGAGCCGGCTCGGGCTGGCCGGGCGCACCGAGTGGCATGACGGCTGGCCGTCGCCCAGCATCGACGGCCACTGGGACGCGTACGACGTCGTCGCGGTGCCGTCGCGCGCCACGCCTGCCTGGGCCGATGGCGACGCCGCAGTCGCGCTGCGGGCGATGGCCCACGCGCTCCCCGTCGTGGTCGCCGGCACGGGAGCGCTCGGCGAGATGGTCGGTGACGCCGGACTCGTGGTGCCCGAAGGCGACGTCGAAGCCACGGCCGAGGCGCTCCATCGCCTCCGCGAGTCGGCGGCGGAGCGGCGGGCGTTCGGGCAGGCCGGGCGGCAGCGGGTGCTGGCGCAGTTCAGCGCGGATGCGCTCGCGCGGAGGCGGGCGGAAGTGTGGGACCGCGTACGGGTCGGGCTGTAGCTATCTGCTTGACAATCAACGCCTTGGCCATTTTCGTACGGGGCTGATGACCCGAACCTTTATCGCGCAAAGCCTGCGACGGATCGCGGCGGCGGCGGGGCTTGTCCTCGCCGCGCACGGGTCGCTGGATGCGCAGATGCCGCAGTTGCCTCCGGGCCTCTCGCCCGAAACCCTCAAGAACAACCCGGATCTGGCGTCGCAGCTGCGCCAGCGGCTGCAGGGGTCAGGGCTGACCCCGGACCAGGTGCGGGCGCGCCTGCGGGCGACAGGCTACCCGGAGGACATGCTGGACAGCTACCTGCTGGGCGCGGACACGACCCGGCGGGTGACGCCGGCCCCCAACACGCTCGACGCGATCCGCACGCTTGGCATCCTCTCCGAGGAGTCCATCGATTCGCTGCGCGCGCTGGATTCGCTGCGCACCCGTCGCCTGCCGGATGCGCAGCGCGCCGAGCTCCTCGAGCGGCTGCGGGACTCGCTGCGAACGGACTCGCTCCTGGGCGACTCGACACGCTCGCGCACCACGCTGCGGGTGTTCGGCCTCGACGTGTTCCGGCGCCTGAGCACGCGGTTCCAGCCGCGCGAGCTCGGCCCCGTCGACGAGGCGTACCGGCTCGGGCCGGGCGATGAGCTGGTGGTGCTGCTCACGGGCGACGTGGAGCTCGCGCACCAGGTCGAGGTGACGCGCGACGGCTTCGTCGTGGTGCCGCAGGCCGGCCAGCTGCCGGCGGGTGGCCTCACGCTGGGCCAGTTCCGTGCGGCGCTGCGCGCCCGCCTCGTCCGGTCGTACTCCGGGATCGGCCGCGGGACCACGCAATTCGACGTCACCGTCTCGCGCCTGAGGACGATCCAGGTGTACGTGGTTGGCGAGGTGCTGCGACCGGGCGCCTACCAGCTGACCGCGACGGGAACCGTGCTGTCGGCGCTCTACGCCGCTGGCGGACCGCGGGAGCTGGGGTCGCTGCGCGCGATCGGCGTCCGCCGCGGCACGAAGCAGGTCGCCGCCGTGGATGCCTACGAGTACCTGCTCGAGGGTGTCGCGCGGCAGGACATCCGCCTCGAGTCAGGCGACGTGGTGGTCGTACCGCCGGCGGCAGGGTACGCCAAGATCGTCGGTCAGGTGGGACGCCCGGCGATCTACGAGCGTCGCGACGGCGAGACGCTGCAGGACCTGGTGCGCCACGCGGGCGGCCTGCTCGCCGACGCGAGCACCGCCCGGATCCAGGTCCACCGCATCCTCGCGCCGGGCGAGCGCAGCGGGGTCGGACCGGTGCGCGTGGTGCTGGACGTGAGCTCGGACGAGCTCCGAAGCGGCATCGTCCCCGCGGTGCCCCTGGCACGCGGGGATTCGGTGATCGTGCTGCCCGTGCCGGCGCGCAGCATGCAGTTCGTCAGCGTGCTCGGCAGCGTGTGGGTGACCGGGCGGCAGGGCTTCACGCCGGGCCTCACGCTGCAGGAGGCGCTGCGGCGGGCCGGCGGGCTCCGGCCGGAGGCCCTGCTCGATCGCGTGCTCGTCGCACGCCTCGGCGCGGATTCGAGCCGCCGGATGCTGCGGGTGGCGGTGCGCGACTCGGCGGGCCGCACGGACGAGCCGTTCGTGCTCCAGGACCAGGACGAGATCACGGTCGTGTCGCGCCTCGCGGCGCGGCCCGCGCGCTACGTCAGCGTCACCGGCGCGGTGCGGCGCCCGGGGCGCATCGTCTTCCGCGACGGGATGACGCTGCGCGACGCCGTGCTGCTCTCGGAGGGCATCACCGAGGACGCGTGGCTTCGCGAGGCCGAGATCGCGCGCCTGCCCGCCGACCGCAAGGGCGGCGAGCTCGCCACGACCCTCCGCGTGCCGCTCGACTCCACGTACCTCACCGACCGGCGCGCGGACGGCAGCTATCTCGGCCCGCCGACGGAACCGACGCGCGGCGGTGGCGCGGCGGAGGTGCCGCTGCATCCGTACGACAACGTGCTGATCATGCGGAGCCCGGAGTTCGAGCTCCAGCGGCTGGTGCACGTGACCGGGCAGGTCCGGTACCCGGGGCGTTATGCGCTGCGCTCGCGCGACGAACGCGTCCGCGACCTGATCGAGCGCGCGGGCGGCCTGACCGCCGCCGGCGCACCCGAGGCGCTGGCGTTCTTCCGTGTCTCCGGCCCCCAACGGCCGCGGGAGATGCCGACGTCCCAGCCGGGCGCGGCGGCCCCCGCGCCGGCGGGAGCGGGAGCGGGCATCGGAGCCGGGGCCTCGGCGATGCGCGCCCCGCTCGCGCCGGGCCAGCTGCCGGACTCGCTGCAGGAGCAGCGCGACCTGCGGCTGCGCGTCGGCATCGACTACGTCGCAGTGGGACGGGATGCGCGACACCGCGACAACCTGCTCCTCGCCGCCGGCGACTCGATCCACGTGCCCGAGCGCTCGCAGACGGTGTTCGTGCGCGGCGCCGTCAACGCGCCGGGCCTCGTGGCCTTCGCGCCTGGGCGCGACGTCGAGTGGTACGTCCACGCCGCGGGCGGCTTCTCCCCGCGCGCGGACCTGCGGCGCACCTATGTCACGCAGGCGAGCGGCAGGACCGAGTCGGTCGTCCGGCGCCCCTTCCCGTTCGCGGACAGCCGCCCGCTCGTGCACAGCGGCGGCTCGGTGGTGACGGTGCCGGAGCGCATGCTGATGGGCCCGAGCGGGCCGTCGCAGCTGCCCCAGGTCCTCGGCGCCATCGCCTCGCTCGTCGGTGCGATCGTCACGGTGCTCGTGGTGACCCGGTGAGGCCCCGCGGCCTCGCCGGCGCCCCGAAGGCGTCCCCCTCGCGTTCGGGCGCCGCCACGCCGCCGTCGAAGCGCCCGCCGTCGACGTGATTGCCGCTCGCCCGGTTGCCCACCAGCCGGTAGCGACCATCCATCCGGGTGGGCCCGGGCCCGCCACGATTGAGCAGCAGCGCCGCACCGGGCCAGCCCGTCGCCGCGACGGTCCCGCGGGCCGCATTGCCGGTCCATTCGAGGTCGCGGGTGAACTGGTCGGCGGCATCCGGACGGCCGCTCGATGCGTGGAAGGCCACTCCGGTGTTCGCTTCGGCGACGTTCCCGATCCAGCGCACGCGCGACGTCCGCCCGTGTCCGCTGAAGAAGCCGGCGGCCGGGCGCGTCACGCCGCCGTTGCGGCGCGCGACGTTGCCGATGAACGTCACGTCCTCCACGTTGGCCGCGTCGAAGCCGTTCCCCGCGTTGTCGTGGGCGACGCAACCGATGATCGCGACCCGCGCGCTGCTCGCCGAGCCCGGCTCGCCGTCGCCGACGCCGATGCCGATGTCGCTGCTGGCCAGCGCCTCGACGCCCACGACCCGCGCGTCCTCCACGCGCTGCAGGAAGACCACGACCGTGCGCCCGCGCTTCCGCGCGCCGGTGCCGTCCGCGGTGAGCGCCTCGACCCGCACGTCGCGCACGCGCCGATGGCGATCGGCGCCTGCCGCGAGCAGCACCGGTCCCTCCAGCGCGGGGTCGGCGCGCAGCACGGTGCGGCCCGCCCCGGCGCCGACGAGGCGGATGCCGTGGCCGCGCAGCACGAGCGTGGCTCCGATCCGGTACTGGCCGGCGGGCACGCGCACCTCGGCGCCGCCGAGGCGCGCGGCCGAATCGAGCGCAGCCTGCAGCGCCGGGGCGGCATCCCGACGCCCGTCCGCGGCGGCGGCGAACGGCGGGCGCGCCGCATCGAGCACCGGGTAGGGCGCGACCGCCTGCGACGGCAGCAGCAGACCGAGCATGGCCAGTCTTTGACTCCACCGAGCGGGGACCGTATTCATTCTGCGCAGATGCCTCCCCTGTCCCATGACATGCCGGTGCCGCGTGCGGCGCGTCCCGTCGTCGTGCCCGCGCCCGTCGCCCCCTGCCCCGCTGAATGAAGACGCTCATCCTGGCCGGTGGCCTCGGGACCCGGCTCGCCGAAGAGACGGTGGTGCGACCCAAGCCGATGGTGGAGATCGGCGAGCGGCCGATCCTCTGGCATCTCATGCGATACTTCGATGCCTTCGGATTCCGGCACTTCATCCTGGCGCTCGGCTACAAGGGCGAGGTGGTGAAGGAATACTTCCTGAATTACTACGCGCTCAACAACAGCCTCACCATCGAGTTGCGCGGCGGCCGCACCACGGTCCACGGCGGCGACGTCCCCGATTGGACGGTCGACCTGGTCGACACGGGGCTGCACACCCAGACCGGCGGGCGCGTGCGGCGGGCGCAGCCGTGGGTCGGCGGCACGACCTTTCTCGCGACGTATGGCGATGGTCTTTCGGACGTCGACCTGCACGCGCTCGTGGCCTTCCACCGGGCACACGGCAAGCTCGCGACGCTCACCGCGGTCCGCCCGCCCTCGCGCTTCGGCAGCATGACGTTCGACGGGGACCGCGTGGCCGCGTTCCTCGAGAAGCCGCAGACCGGCGAGGGGTGGATCAACGGCGGCTTCTTCGTCTTCGAACCCGGCGTGTTCGACTACATCGAGGGAGACGACACCATCCTCGAGCGCGGCCCGCTCGAGCGCCTCGCCGCGGACGGGCAGCTGATGGCCTTCCGGCACGGCGGTTTCTTCCAGCCGATGGACACCATCCGGGAGAAGCTGGTGCTCCAGCAGCTCTGGGAGAGCGGCCGGGCCCCCTGGGCGCCGCGCACGTGAGCGGCGACGAGGGCCCGTGGCGCGGCCGGCGCGCACTCGTCACCGGGCACACCGGGTTCAAGGGGGCGTGGCTCGGATGGTGGCTCCACCGGCTCGGCGCCGAGGTGTCGGGCCTCGCGCTCGGGCCGCCGTCGACCCCGTCGCTCTTCGACCTCGCGCGCCTGGGCGACATCGTCGTCGACCATCGCGCGGACATCCGCGACCTCTCCGCGGTGCATGCCGCGCTGGCCGCCGCGCAGCCCGAGATCGTCTTCCATCTCGCCGCGCAGCCGCTCGTGCGCCGCTCCTACGCGGAGCCGCTGGAGACGTACGCCACGAACGTGCTCGGCACCGCGCACGTGCTCGAGGCGGCGCGCCACGCCCCGTCGGTGCGCGCGGTGGTGGTCGTCACGACGGACAAGTGCTACGAGAACGACGATGTCTCGCCCTGGCCGTTCCGGGAGCGCGATCCGCTCGGCGGCCATGACGTCTACTCGAGCAGCAAGGCGTGCGCCGAGCTCGTGACCGCGTCCTACCGCGCGGCGTTCCTCGCACCGCAGGGGCGGGTGCTCGTCGCTTCCGCGCGTGCGGGCAACGTCATCGGCGGAGGCGACTGGGCGGAGGACCGGCTGATCCCCGACATGGTGCGGGCCGCGGCCGCGGGGACGGCCGTCCCGCTGCGGCGGCCGGGCGCCGTCCGCCCGTGGCAGCACGTGCTCGAACCGCTCGCGGGCTACCTCATGCTCGGCCAGCGGCTCCTCGACGGCGACGGCACCGCTGCGGACGCGTGGAACTTCGGCCCCGGCCCCTCGGATGACCGGCCCGTGGGCTGGGTGGCGGAGCGCCTGTCGGCGCTCTGGGGCGGGCGCCCGCTGATCGAGCTGTCACCCGGTCCGCACCCGCACGAGGCGGAGACGCTGCGCCTCGACTGGACGAAGGCACGCATCCACCTCGGATGGGCGCCGCGCTGGCGGCTCGACGAGGCCCTGGCGCGCACGGCGGCCTGGTACCGTCGTGTCGCCGACGACCCGACGGCCGTCACGGCACGCCGCGCGATGGACGACGACCTCGACGCCTATGGGGGACTCCCCGCATGACCGATCCCGCCGCGCTCCGTGCGCGCATGCACGCGCTGGTCGCGGAGTACCATGCGGCCGCCTTCACGCCCGCCCCGTTCCGCCCGGGGGTCGATCCCGTGCCCGTCAGCGGCAAGGTGTTCGATGCGGAGGACATGCAGTCGCTGATGGAGGCGACGCTCGACTTCTGGCTCACCGCCGGCCGGTTCGCCACGGAGTTCGAGCGTGCGTTCGCGCGGGAGATGGGCGTACGCCACGCGCTGCTGGTGAACTCGGGCTCGAGCGCCAACCTGCTGGCCGTCGCGACGCTGGCGTCGCCCGAGCTCGGCGCGCGCGCGCTGGGGCGGGGTGACGAGGTGATCACCGTCGCCGCGGGCTTCCCGACGACCGTGAACCCCGTGCTGCAGCACGGCGCGGTGCCCGTGTTCGTCGACGTGCACATCCCGACCTACAACATCGACGTGACGCAGCTCGAGGCGGCGCTCTCGCCGCGCACGAAGGCGATCATGCTCGCGCACACGCTTGGCAACCCGTTCGACGTGGCGGCCGTGTCCGCCTTCGCGGAGCGCCACGGCCTGTGGCTCGTGGAGGACACGTGCGACGCGGTGGGCGCGGAGTTCGGCGGCCGCCGCGTCGGCACCTTCGGCGACCTCGCGACCGTCAGCTTCTACCCGGCCCACCACATCACGATGGGCGAGGGCGGCGCGGTGCTCACCAGCCGTCCGCCCCTCAAGAAGATCGCCGAGTCGCTGCGCGACTGGGGCCGCGATTGCTGGTGCGAGCCCGGCAAGGACAACACCTGCGGCAAGCGCTTCGACTGGCAGCTGGGCGACCTGCCCCACGGCTATGACCACAAGTACACCTACAGCCGCCTCGGCTACAACCTGAAGGTGACGGACATGCAGGCGGCCGTCGGCGTCTCGCAGCTGCGGAAGCTCGGCGGCTTCATCGCGGCCCGCCGCCGGAACTTCGCCGAGCTGCGCGAGCGGCTGCTGCCCCTGGCGGACGTGCTGATCCTCCCCGAGGCGACGCCAGGGAGCGATCCGAGCTGGTTCGGATTCCCGCTCACCCTGCGGCCGGACGCCCCGGTCGACCGGAACACGCTCGTGCGCTTCCTGGATGCCCGGCGCATCGGCACGCGGCTCCTCTTCGGCGGAAACCTGCTGCGCCAGCCCGCGTACCGGGACGCGCCGCATCGCGTCGCGGTGCCGCTGCGCAACGCCGACGTGATCGTCGACCGCACCTTCTGGGTCGGCGTCTACCCCGGGCTCGACGCGGCGCGACTCGACTTCCTGGCGACCTCCATCGCCGAGGGCCTCGGCCGCGGGTGAGCATCGCGTGGCGCGAGACGGGCATCCCCGGCTGCCACGAGCTGCAGCCGACGGTCCACGCCGACGCGCGCGGTCGCTTCGTGAAGCCGTTCGCCGCGGCGGCGTTCGCCGCCGCCGGGGCGCCGTTCGAGGTCGTGGAGGTGTTCCACTCGACGTCCGCGGCCGGCGTGGTGCGCGGCCTGCACTACCAGCGTCCGCCGCACGCCTGCGCGAAGCTGGTGACCTGCCTCGCGGGCGCCGCCTTCGACGTGGTGCTCGACCTGCGCGCGGACTCGCCGACGGCCGGCCGGCAGGTCAGCGTGCGGCTGGACGCCGACGCGGCGAACGCCGTGCTCGTGCCGGCGGGATGCGCGCACGGATTCCAGGCGCTGACCGACGGCACCCTGCTGCTCTACCTCCAGAGCGCGGGGTTCGACGCGGCCTCGGACACGGGCGTCCGGCCGGACGCGTCGGTGGTGGCGTGGCCCCTGCCGGTCACCGCCCTCTCCCCGCGGGACGCCGCCCTGCCCACGCTCGCCGAGACGGGCCTGCCGTTCCGCCTCGCGTGAGCGATCGCGTCGTCGTCACCGGCGCGACGGGCTTCGTCGGCTCGCACGTCGCCGCGGCGCTCGCGGCAGCGGGCTGGACGGTGCACGCCCTCGTACGGCCGGAGTCCTCGCTCGCCACCCTCGAGGCGCGCGGCGCCGACGTCGTCGTGCACCGCTGCGCCGGCGGGCCGGCGCTGCGCGACGCCATCGCCTCGGCCGCGCCGCGGCTCGTCGTCCACCTCGCCTCCCTCTTCCTCGCGGAACACCGTCCCGAGCAGGTGGCTCCGCTCATCGACGCCAACGTGCGGTACGGCGCCGAGGTGCTCGAGGCGGCCACGGCCGCCGGCTGCCGGCGCGTCCTCAACACGGGGACGACGTGGCAGCACCACGAGGGGCGCGCCCACGAGCCCGTCGCGCTGTATGCCGCCACGAAGACGGCGTTCGAGGCGATCCTCGCCTACTACGTGAGCGCGGAGGGCCTCGCCGCGCTGACGCTCGAGCTGCCGGACACGTACGGGCCCGGCGATCCGCGCGGCAAGCTCGTGGCGGCGCTGCGCGCCCGCGCCGGCACGGCGGACGCCCTCGCCCTCTCGCCGGGCGCGCAGCGCGTCGACCTCCTGCACGTGGACGATGCCTACGCCGGCTTCCTCGTGGCCGCGGATCGCCTGTGCGCCGCGTCGGGAGGCGGTCACGCGCGGTTCCGGCTCTCGGGCGGAGCCCCGCGGTCGCTCCGCGAGGTCGTCGCCGCCGCCGAGCGCGCGTTCGGCGCGCCGATCCCCGTGTCGTGGGGCGCGCGCCCGTACCGGCGTCGCGAAGTCATGGAGCCCGCCACGGTGACCCCGCTCCTCCCCGGTTGGTCGCCGCGCCTGACCCTCGAGGCGGGGCTCGCGACGCTGTGACGCCCGACGTGAGCGTCGTCATCCTCAACTACAACGGCGGCGACCTCCTGCTGCCGACGGTCGCGAGCGCGTTCGAGACGAGTCCCGGGCTCACGCGCGAGGTCATCCTCGTCGACAACGCTTCCACCGACGGCAGCCAGGCGCGCGCCGTGGCCGCGTTCCCCGCGCTCCGCGTGCACCAGAAGCCCGTCAACGAGGGGTTCGGCCGCGCGAACAACGAGGGCATGCTGCTGGGCCGCGGCCGCTTCCTGCTCGTGCTCAACAACGACGCGGTGCTCGCCGCCGACGCGCTGCAGCGGATGGTGGACGCGCTGCGCGACGACGCGGGGGCGGCGATGGCGGGACCGCGCGTCATGAACGGCGAGGGCAACCTGCAGGTGACGTTCGGCCCGCTGCCGTCGGTGCGCGGCTACCTGCCGTCGGCGCGGCAGGCGCTCGCCGACCGGATCGACCGCGCGCCGGACCCGGCCGTCCGCGCCGAGGCCAGCAGGGCGTTCATCGCCCGCTACGGCTACGCGGAGCGCCGCGAGGTCGAGAACCTCTGCGGGGTCTGCATGCTCGTCCGGCGCGACGCCGCCGTGCAGGTGGGCCTCTTCGACGAGCGCTTCACCTTCTACTATGAGGACATGGAATGGTCCGGTCGCGCCCGGCGGGCGGGCTGGCGCGTGCTGCACGTGGGCGACGCGGTCGTCCACCATGCGTGGCGTCCGCTGGGCACGAAGCGCACGTCGCGGCAGATGGCGCTGGCACGCCGGTTCTCGCAGGGCCTGTATTTCCGCGCGTGGGGCGGCGGCGCGCTCTTCGCGCTGACGCTGGGGCGGCTCGCGCTCGCGGCGGCGCTGGGCCGGGCGGGCACGGGTGGGGCCGTCTCCGCCCGCGAGGAACTGGACGCCTTCCGCGCCGGCGCCGCCGCGGCGTCGGAGCCGCCGCGCATCCCCCGCCCCGCACCGCTGGACGTGCCCGGTGACTGACGCCGAGACCATCCGTCCCTCCCGGCTCCTCGCCGTGGCCCTCCGGCAGGCTCGCCTGCTCGTCGCCCTGCCCCTCATCGCCGCCACGCTCGCGGTCGGCGCGAGCTTCCTCGTGCGCCCGCGCTTCCAGTCCGTCACGAGCGCGATTCCCGAGGCGACCGGCGGCCGCGCGCCGCAACTCTCGGGTGCGGCGATCGGCATCGCGGCGCAGCTGGGCGTCTCGCTGGGCGGCGGCGGCGGGTCGCAGTCGCCGCTCCTCTACGTGCAGCTCCTCCAGAGCCGCCGCATCCTGGGCGAGCTGCTGGAGAGCCGGGTGCCGAACCCGGACCCGGCCCGGTTCGGCACCGCCGACTCGCTCACGCTGCTCACCGTGCTGGACGTGGCGCCCCGCGCAACGCCGGAGCGGCGCTTCGAGGCGGGGCTCGTGGCCCTGCGCAAGGACGTCCTGTCGATGGACGTCGACATCAAGACGCTCCTCCTGACGATCACGGCCGAGACGGAGTACCCGGCGGTCAGCGCGCTCGTGGCCGAGCGGGCGCTGGACCGGCTCGTCGCCTTCAACCGGGAGGCGCGGCGGTCGCAGGCGCGCGCCCGGCGCGAGTTCGCCGAGGGCCGGGCCCGCGAGTTCGAGCGGCAGCTGCGGGAGGCCGAGGAGGCGCTGACGCGCTTCTACACCGTCAACCGCAGCTATCGCGACGCGCCCGCGCTCCTGAACGAAGCGCAGCGGCTGCAGCGTGCCGTGCAGCTCCGGCAGGAGCTCTACGTCGGCGTCCAGCGCGAGGCGGAGAACGCTCGTCTCGACGAGGCCAACGACGTGCCGCAGCTCTCGGTGGTCGACCGCGCCGCCGTGCCGGTGCGCAAGTCGTTCCCCAACCGCGCGCTGCTCGCCGTCGTGGCCCTGCTCCTCGGGCTCGGCGTCGCCGCGGCGCGCGTGCTCTTCGACCCCGCGGTGGCCGGCCCGGTCCCGGGCGGATTGACCGAGGAGGAGTACCTCGCCGAGAGCTGGCGCCGGCTGCGGGCGGGCCGCGCCGCCGGAGCCGCCGCCTGAGCGGGCTGCTCGCGGCGCCGACGCCGGGCACGCGCCCCGGACCCGCGGCGCTCCTCGCCGGGCTCGCCGCAGCCCTCGGCCTCGGAGCCGCCCTCGCCGACGCGCGCCTCGCGCTCGCGGGGATGGCGGCGATCGCGTTCGCGCTCGTCGCGGTCACGCGGCTCCACCTCGCCATCACGATGCTGGCGCCGCTGGCGCTGTTCACGAACATCTTCGGCGCCTGGCTCGCTTCCGGTGCGACGTCGGTGGGCGGGCTCCTGCGCGACTTCGCGACGCTCGCCCTCCTCGGCGCGTGGGTGGCCGGGCGCCAGCGCGCGGGTCGCCCGGCGGAGCTCACGCGCGGCCGGCTCGGCCTGCTCGCCTTCGGCGCGCTCGTGGTGCTGCTGGCACTCGCCTCCGAGGACCGCGGCATCGCGCTCGTCGGCACCCGCAACTACATCCTCTACGCCGGCCTGCTCTTCGCCGTCTCCGACCTGCTGAGGGACGAGGCGCCACGGCGGCGCGCCGTGCAGGCACTGCTCGGCGGCTACCTCGTCATGACGCTCCTGGCGGTGGCCGAGGTCGCCACCAACGGGGCGGCGCTGTCGGCGATCGGCTTCGACCTGTCCTACAGCGGGGCGGGCGCCTCGCGGCAGGAGGCGGCGGACACCTTCCTGGGGCGCCGCCGCGCGACCGCGGCCGTGGGCAACGCGCTCGACTTCGGCTGGCTCTGCATGTTCGCCTTCCTGCTCGCCGTCGCCTGGCGCCCCACGAGCCGCGCCGAGCGCTGGCTGCATCGCGCGACACTCGCGGGCGCCGCGGTCGGCCTCGTGCTCTCGCTCACGCGCAGCGCGTGGCTGGGCGCCGCCGGCGGGCTCGTCGCGATGGCGGTGCTCGCGGGCGACGGGCGCGCCCGACGCGCGCTCCTCGCCGCGGCCGCCGCCGCCGGACTCGCGCTGCTCGCGTTCCCCGAGGCCGCGGCGGTGGAACGCCTGCTCAACCGCGACATCTCCAGCCAGCGGACGACCAGCGGCCGGCTGGAGATCTACGAGTATGCCGCGGGCTTCGCCGCGCGCAATCCGCTCGGCGTCGGCATCGGCGTGCAGGGCTCGGCGAACACCGACATCGTGGATCCGCGGCGCTTCACGCTCGACTCGTACTACCTGCAGATGGTGGGTGACGGCGGCGTGCCGCTCGCCGCCGCGTACCTCGCCGCCATGGCGATGCTCCTGCTGGAGCTGCGCCGGCGGGCACGCCGCGGCACCGGCATCGACCGTTCGCTCGCCACCGCCGGCGTGGGCCTCGTCGCGGCGGTGCTGCTGGCGAACGTCACCTCCGGCTCGATGGACTCGCGGATCATCAGCATCCAGCTGTGGACGCTGCTGGGTCTCGCCATGCCGCTGCCGGCGGGGCAGCCCGGCGGGGGCTGACCGATGCGCCTGCGGACGATCCTGCAGCAGCTCGTGCGGCGGACGTGCCATTGGTATCCCGCGCTGTACGACCGCCGCAACGCCCAGCAGGCGCGGGCGCTCGCGCGGGCGCGCGCGGTGCACGACCCCGACTTCCATGCGCTCACGGCCATGCGCGGACGCGCGACCCGTGCGATCGACGTCGGCGCCAACATGGGCCAGACGATCGTGAGCCTCGCCGCGGTCCTGCCGGACGTGCGGGTCCGCTCGTACGAGCCGCAACCCGAGACGGCGGCCGTCGCGCGCGAGATCGCCGAGCGCCTCGGCACCGCCGACGTGCACGTGGCCGCCGTGGGCGAGGTGCCGGGGCACCTCGCGCTGCACGTCCCGTCGTGCCGCGGCATCCGCTTCACCCAGCTCGCCTCGACGCGACCGATCGACCCGGAGCGCATCACGGCGTTCCTCCGCGCGCACGGCTTCCGCTGGGCACGGCCGGCGGACGTGGTCGTCGCGACGCACGAGGTCCCGGTGGTGACGCTCGACGACGACGGCGGACCCGCCGACCTGATCAAGATCGACGTCGAGGGGGCCGACGACGCCGTGCTGCGCGGCGCCACGCGCCTTCTCGCGACCCAGCGGCCCGTGTTGCTGGTCGAGGACGGCGCGCGGCCCGTCATCCGCGCTCCGCTGGAGGCGATCGGCTACCGGGCATGCCGCGTGCGCGGCACCGCGCTCGAGGCCCTCGGCGCCGAGGCGCCGCTCAACGTGCTCTTCGTGCATCCCGACGCCCCGCGCGGCCTCGCCGTGCCCGATGCCGCCCTGCCCTGACGCGCGGCCGGTCGCCGTCCTCACCGGCGCCACCGGACAGGATGCGCCGCTGCTGGCCGCGCTGCTGCGGTCCGGTGGCCGGCGGGTGGTCGGCGTGGCGCGCCCCGGACGCGAGTCGGCGGTGATGGCGTCGGCCTTCGACGCAGTCGTCCCGGTCGCGCTCGATGATGCGGCGGCCATCACGGCCCTCGTCCGCCACTGGCGCCCGGATCGCGTGTTTCACCTCGCAGGGTGCAACTTCGCGGCGACCGACGCGCGCGCCGCGGCGGCCTCGGCCGACGACTACCTCGCCGTGAACGCGCGGCCGGTGGCGCACTTCCTGGAGGCGATCCGCCGGCACGCGCCCGAGGCGCGATTCTTCCACGCCGCGAGCTGTCATGTCTTCGGCCGGCCGGCCGTGTCGCCGCAGGACGAGGAGACGCCGATCGCCCCGGTCACGCTGTACGGCGCCTCGAAGGCCGCAGGCCTCCACCTGTGCCGCGCATACCGGGAGCAGCACGGCTGCTTCGCGGTGGGCGGCATCCTGTACAACCACGAATCACCCGCACGCCCCGCGTCCTTCATCACGGCGCGGCTGGCGCGCGCGGCCGCGCGCGCCGCCGCGGGTGGCGACGGACACGTCGAGGTGCGCGACCTCGACGCACTCGTTGATTGGGGTGCGGCCGAGGACTATGTTCGGGCGTTTTGCCTGGCACTGGACGCCGGCGCGCCGGACGACTTCATCATCGCGACGGGCGAGGGACGCACGGTGCGGGCGTTCGCGGAGGCCGCGTTCGCCGTCGTGGGGCTCGACTGGCGCGATTGGGTGCGCGCCGACGGGCCGCGCCCCGGCCCGCGCGCCCAGCCCTACATCGGCGACAGCAGCCGCCTGCGCGCGCGCACCGGATGGGCCCCGCGCATCGCCTTCGCGTCGCTCGTGTCCATGATGGTGCACGCACACTCCGTCGCCGGGGCCGGCGGCGGCGCCCCCCTGACCCGCAAGGACGCGCCATGAGCGTGACGATGATCGAGGCGTGCCGCCTCGCCGGCAGCCGCGACCTGGTGGACGTGCTCGACCTCGGCGAGCAGGCGCTGACGGGGGTCTTCCCCCGCAGCGCCAGCGAGCCGGTCACGCGCGGTCCGCTGCGCCTCTGCTTCTCGCCCACCAGCGGCCTGCTCCAGTTGCGCCACTCGTACGACCTGGGCGAGATGTACGGCGACAACTACGGGTATCGCTCGGGGCTCAACGCCTCGATGGTGGCACACCTGCGGGCGAAGGTGGCGGCGCTCGTGGCGCGCGCGCCGCTGCGCCCGGGCGACGTGGTGCTCGACATCGGCAGCAACGACAGCACCACGTTGCAGGCCTACCCCGACTGCGGACAGACCCTGCTCGGCATCGACCCCACGGGACGGAAGTTCGGGCACTTCTACCCGAAGCACATCCGCCTCGTCGCCGACTTCTTCACCGCCGCAACCTACCGCCAGGCCATGGGCGAGCGCCGCGCGCGCATCGTGACCAGCATCTCGATGTTCTACGACCTCGAGCGCCCGCTCGACTTCGTGCGCGACGTGGCCGCGATCCTCGCCGACGACGGCATCTGGCACTTCGAGCAGAGCTACATGCCCACGATGCTCGAGCGGGACGCGTACGACACGGTGTGCCACGAGCACCTGGAGTACTACGCCCTGCGGCCCGTGCTCTGGATGCTCGAGCGCGCCGGCCTCGAGCTCGTCGACGTCGAACTGAACGACGTGAACGGCGGCAGCTTCGCGCTGACGGCCCAGCGCAAGGGCGGTCCGCAGCCCGTCCAGCACGAGGCGATCGCGGCGCTCCTCGAGCGCGAGCGGGCGATGGGGATCGACACGCTCGCGCCGTACGAGGCGTTCCGGGCGCGGGTGCAGGCGCATCGCGACGAGCTCGTGCGGACGGTGCGCGGCCTCACGGCCGCCGGCCGCACGGTGCTCGGCTACGGCGCGTCGACCAAGGGCAACGTGCTGCTCCAGTACTGCGGCTTCACGCCGGCGGACATCCCGTGCATCGCCGAGGTGAACCCCGACAAGTTCGGTCGCCTGACCCCGGGGACGCACATCCCCATCGTCTCCGAGGCCGAGGCGCGCGCCCGTCGGCCGGACTACTTCCTCGTGCTGCCGTGGCACTTCCGGACGCACCTCGTGGAGCGCGAGCGCGACTTCCTCGCCGAGGGTGGCCGGATGCTCTTCCCGCTGCCGCGCATCGAGGTGGTCGGCTGAGGCTGCTCCTGGATGGCCGCCTCCGCTCGGGAGTCGGCACCGTCGTCCGGTCCGTGGTCCCGCACCTCGCGCCGACCCTCGACGAGGTGGTGCTCCTCGGCGACCCGGCCGTGCTGGGGCCGGTGGCGCACGGCCACGCGAACGTGCGCATCGTCCCCTTCTCCGCGCGCGTGCACACGCTCGCCGAGCAGTGGCGCTTCCCGCTCGCGCTGGCACGCGAGACGGACCTCCTCCACGTGCCGCACTACAACATCCCGCTCGGCTGGCGCGGGCCGCTCGTGGCGACGATCAACGACCTGGCCCACCTCTCAGACGTCTTTCCCACCGGCCCGGTGGCGCGGGCCTACGCGCGCTTCTTCATCCGTCGCGTGCTGCGCCGCGCGGACGCCGTGCTCACCCTGAGCGCCTTCTCGCAGGGGGAGATCGCACGGACGTTCGGCGTGCCGGCCGAGGACATCATCGTCGGAGGATGCGGGGTCGACACCGCGCGCTTCACGCCCGACGCCGACCCGGCCGACGCCGCGGTGGTGCGCACGTGGCTGCCGGACGGCGCGCCGTACGTGCTCGTCGTGGGGAGCGTACGCCCGCACAAGAACGTCAACACGGCGCTGCGCGCCTTCGGCCGCCTCAAGGAGCGGTTCGGGGTGCCGCACAAGCTGCTCGTCGTCGGCGAGCGCGAGGGGTTCCTCACCGGCACGTCGCTCGTCGCGCTGCCGCCGGCCCTGCAGCAGGAGGTGCGATTCACGGGGTTCGCGGCGGACGCGCTGCTTCCGGCGCTCTTCCGGCGGGCCGCGGCCTTCGTGCAGCCGTCGCTGTACGAGGGATTCGGCCTGCCACCGCTGGAGGCGATGGCGTGCGGCACGCCCGTCGTCTGCTCCGATCGCGCCTCGCTGCCCGAGGTGGTCGGCGACGCGGCGCTGCTGGTGCCCGCACTCGACGCCGACGCGATGGCCGATGCGCTGCACGCCGTGCTGACCGACGCTGCCCGGCGCGCGGCGCTGGTGCGGCGCGGGCATGCGCGCGTGCGCCACTGGAGCTGGGCCGCGGTCGCCGCCTGCTACCGGCGTACGTACGAGGTCGCCCTCGCGCGGCGGCGCGCGTGACGCGGCGGCTCGCGCTCGTCGCCGACGCGCTGGTCACCCCCGGCGGCGCCGAGAAGGTCTTCGCGGTCATGTGCGAGGCCTTCCCCGACGCCGACGTGTTCACCTCGCGCTGCCTGCCGCAGGCCCTGCCGCCGGGGCTGGCCGGTCGCGCCATCCGCGAGCTCGTCGACCCCGCGATGTTCCCCGATGAGCGGTCGCTCAAGACGCGCTATCCCCTCGCCGCGTGGCAGATGGGTCGCCATGACTTCTCGGGGTACGACACCATCCTGGCGTCGAGCGCGCACCTGGCACGGTACATCTCGCCCGGCCGGGCGCGCTTCCTGTGCTACAGCTACTACCCGTTCCGTCTGCTCTACGAGCCCGAGCGGTACACCGAGCTGCGCGGGGCGCGTCGTCTCGCGTTCGCGGCCGCCCGCCCCCTGCTGCGCGCGTGGGACCAGCGCGTGGCGCGCCGCGTCGACCGATTCATCGCGATTTCCGAGGCGTCCCGCGCCGCCATCCGGCGTCACTACGGCCGTGACGCCGACGTCATCCCGTCGCCCATCCTGAACCTCCCGGCGCGCCTCGAGCCGGCGGTTCGGGGCGACCACTTCCTCGTCGTGTCGCGCCTCGAGCGCTGGAAGCTCATCGACGTGGTCATCCGCGCATTCGCGGAGCTGCCCGGCCTTCGCCTCGTGGTCGTGGGGGACGGCCCGGAGCGGCCCGCGCTCGAGGCGATGGCGACGCCCAACGTGCACTTCGCCGGGCGCGCCCCCGAGGCGGAGCTGGAGCGGCTGTACCGCACCGCCCGCGCCCTCATCCACCCGACGCCCACCGAGTACGGGCTCACGCCCATCGAGGCGAACGCCTACGGCACGCCGGCGATCTGCGTCGGCGTCGGAGGCTGCCTCGAGACGATGGTGCCGTGGCCGGCGGCGGATGGCGCGGCGAGCGCGCTCTTCTTCGATGCGCCGGAGCCCGGCGCAGTGCGCGACGCGGTGCGACGCTTCGAGCAGCTCTCGTTCGACCCTTCCGCCTGCTTCCGGAATGCGCAGCGGTTCGGCCGCGAGCCCTTCGTGGCGGCGCTGCGCGACTACGTCACCCGGCATGGCGGCTGACTCGGCGCCGCAACAGGCCGAACGCCTCGCGGGCATCCGGGTGGCGCAGCACGCCGGCGAGCACGCCACCATAGGCCGCGGTCATCACGGCACCGGCGACGCCGAGCGCCGCCCAGCCGGCGACCCCGCGCGCGGCCGCGGGAACCAGCGCATCGTGCGCGCTCCTCGCGAGCATCGCCATGGCGCCCGACACCGCCGCCGCGACGCCGACCGCGCGCAGGACGCCGCCGACGCCGAACGACGGCGAGGCGGACCGCGCGGCGGCCAGCGAGAGGCCCGCATAGGCCGCGAAGGCCACCGCCCGCGCCCACGCGAGGCCGCCCCCGCCGCCGGCCGGCACGAGCAGCAGCGCGGCCAGGAGGTTCACGACCAGGAAGCCCACCCCGGCGGCCAGCGCGGGCCTGAGCCGCTCCTGCGCCCAGAGCACCCGCTGCGCCAGGTCGGCGACGATCCATCCGGCGCTCGCGCACGCGAACGCGCGCAGCGCCATCGCCGTGGGAGCCACGGCCGAGTCCGGGAAGCGGCCGCGTGCGAGCGCGAGCCGGACCAGGGGCTCGGCGAACGCCACGAGGAACGCGAGCAGCGGCGCCGTCAGCAGGACCGTGAGCCGGCTCGCCCGGCTCGCGAGCGTTCCGAGGGCGGCCTCGTCACGCTGCACGGCGTGGGCGGACAGCATCGCGAAGAGCGGCGTCGCCACCGACGCCATGATGCCGATCGGGGCGGTCGCGAACCGGTTCGCGTACGCCAGCTCGGCGACGGTGCCCTCGCCGAGGCGCGCCCCGAACCCGCGCTCCAGCAGGAGGTGCACGCGCACGACCAGCGCGAGCGCCGCGAGCGGCCAGGCCAGCCGCGCGAAGGCGAGCGCCACGCCGGGCGACGCCGCTCCCGAGCCGCCGCCGCGGTAGGCGCGCGCCTGCAGGAGCACCGTCCCGGCCAGCGCCGCCAGCGTGCCGGCCGCGAGTCCAAGTGCCGACGCGCCGACGGCACCGAGCGCGGCGCCCGTCGCGACGCCCACATTGAGCAGGATGCCGCCGAGCGCGGGCAGGACGAAGGCGCCGCGGGCGTTCAGTCGCGCCGCCTGCAGGTACACCACCGCGCCCAGCGCGGGCGCCGGCGCCATCGCCACGAGGAGCCGGCCGAGGAGCGCGCGATCCGCCGGCGCCTCGCTCCAGAGCGGCACGCTGCCGACGGCGGCGATGCCGGCCACGAGGAAGGCGGCCGCCCACGCGAGCGTCACGGCGCGCCACCACGCATCCGCGGCCTCGGGCCCGTCCTCCGCGCAGCGGCGGAGGTAGTCGCGCAGCAGTGGCGCCCCCACCGACGCGGCGAGGACGCTGAGCAGCTCGAACGGCAGGGAGGCGACGAGGAAGGCGTCGTAGGTGGCGCTGGTGCCGAGGGCGGCGGCGACCACCGCCTCGCGCGCGAAGCCGGACAGCGTGCCGGCGACGGAGACCGCCGCCAGCGCGGCGGACCGGCTGGCCAGGCCGGCCGGCCGCGCGCCGCTCATCCGCTCGGCCACCAGCGCCGGTACACATCGCGCATCTCCTCGTCGGTCGGCAGCGCCGCCGTCGCCGCGCGCGGCCGGAGGAAGTGCTCCCAGAGCTTCGCATAGCGCACCTGCGTGTACGCCGCCGAGAGCGTCGCGACCCACAGCCCCTCCCAGCCATCCAGGAAGCCGAGCCGCACGACGTACATGTACAGGAACTTGGTCACGCCGGCAAAGGGGATCAGCCAGACGATCTCGAAGCGGTTCTTGTAGTGCTCCTTGTACGCCACCCTGAGGTGCTCGATCCTCGGGGGCCAGCGGAGCAGGGCCCCGAGGATCCCGCGAATCGCGCCCCACGGCGGGAGCCAGACGAAGCGCACCTGCTTGCGCTCCGCGTCGCGCACCTCCTGCGTCGTGGAGATGGCGAGCTTCATCACGTGCTCCTGCACGCTCTTGAGGTTGTCATGCAGGAGGTCGTGCCGCAGCCGCCCCGGCGCACCTGCATACTCGAAGACCTCGTGCGTGTGGCCGACCCACTGCCCCGCGCCCTTGCGGAACAGCCGGGGCGCGAGATCCGGGTACCACCCGCCGTGCCGGATCCACTTGCCCAGCCACAGGTTGCGGCGCGCGACGTAGTAGACCGTCGGCGTCGCCCGGTCCGCATCGACGAGCGCGCGGATCTCCGCGGCGAGCGCGGGCGGGACGCGCTCGTCCGCGTCGAGCTGCAGCACCCAGTCGCCCTGCGCCGTCTCGGCCGCGAAGTTGCGCTGCGCCGAGAACCCGGGCCACGGTCGCTGCACCAGCGTGCCGAACGACCGGGCGATCGCCGGCGTGCCGTCGGTGCTGAAGGAATCGACGACGAGGATCTCGTCGGCGATCGCCCGCACGCTCTCGAGGCACGCCGCGAGGTCGCGTTCCTCGTTGAACGCGATGACCGTGACGGTCAGTCGCGCCATGCCCACCCCCGCGCGCGGCAGCCGCCGCTCATCGCGCGGCGGTGCCCGCCACGGATTCCCACTTGGTGGCCTGTTGCGCCACGAGCGGGTGCGAGACCAGCAGGTGCCACACGACGGCCTGGAACGCCTCGGTGTGCGGCGTGACGAGCGCCGCATCGACGGTGGGCACCACGACCACGGCGTCGCCCACCTGCGCGGTATAGCCGCCATCCCGACCGACGACGCCCAGCACGGTGGCGCCGACCTCGCGGGCGAGCCGTACGGCATTGACGAGGTTGACGGAGACCCGCTTCTCCTCGTTGCCGCCGCCGACGGAGAACACGAACACGCCGTCGGCCGGGCCGATGCGGCTGCCGCGCAGCCACGCCGCCACGTGCTCGTCCCAGCCGTCGTCATTGATGCGGGCCGTCAGCTCGGAGACGTTGTCGGTCGGCGCATAGCACTCGATGTGCCCGAGCTTGCGGAAGTCGCAGACGGCGTGCGAGGCGTGCCCCGCGCCACCGCCGACGCCGAGGAAGAACACGCGACCGCCGCGCGTGCGGATCTCCGCGAGCCGCGCGGCCATGCGCTCGATCACCTCGGCATCGAGGGCACCGGCGATGGAGGCGGTCTGCTGCAGGAAGTGGCGTGCGAATGTCACGTGAGGCCTCCGGGGTTCAGGAGTGGGGCGGATGCAGCAGGGCGACGGCGGACGGGAGGTCCGCGGCGCTCAGGTCGGGTTGGAGTCCGGGACGATCCCCCGGACCGACGAGCACGGTGCGGCACCCGGCCGCCCGCCCCGCCTCGACATCCCGCCACGAATCACCGATGAGCCAGCTGGCGGCGAGGTCGACCGACCAGCGGCTCGCGAGCGCGAGCACCAGGCCGGGGCGCGGCTTGCGGCATTGACAGGCGTCGGCGTCATCGTGCGGGCAGACCGCCACGTCGTCGGGTGCCGTGGCCGCCGTGGCCGCCGCCATCATCTCGGCGTGGTCGCACGCGTCCATCCGTCCGCGCGCGAGGTCGGGCTGGTTCGTGATGATGAAGATAAGCCACGCCTCGCGCCGCAGTCGCGCGGCTGCCTCGGCGATGCCGGGGAGCAGCCTGAACTCCGCGGGACGCCGCGGCGAGACGAGGCGACCGTCGCGCGGGACCAGCGCGTTGATGACGCCGTCGCGGTCCAGGAAGACGGCGCGCCGCCCGGTCACGGCGCCACCGGTGCACCCGCGTCGGCCGAACGGTACAGCGCATCGAGCATGCGCATCACCGCGACGCCGGCCTCGGCGGTGCCCAGCATCCCGTCGCCGCCACGGACGGCAGCGAGGAAGTCGAGCCACTCATCGCGCCACGAGCTGTCCTCGCCCGGGAACTCGAGGCGCGTCGTCTCCGGGACGCCCCCTTCCGGACGCCGCCGGTGCACGGTGAGCGTCTCGATGCCGTACGAGCGGCCGAGCCCCTCGCACACGGCCGCGCCATCCGTGCCGCTCACCTCGAACGAGAAGAGGTTGCGCCACTGCGTCCAGCTGGTGTGCAGCATGGCGACGGCCCCGCCCGGGAAGGCGAGCAGCCCGTAGCCGTTGTCCTCGAGGTCGCCCAGCGGCCACACGGCTGTCTGCCGCATGCCGTAGACGCTCGAGGGCAGCCCCGCGAACCAGTGGATGAGGTCAAGCACGTGCACGCCCTGGTCGGTGAGCTCGCCACCGCCCGCAAGGCGGCGGTCGCCGCGCCACTCCTTCTCGTACCCCGGGCGGCCGCCGTGCCCGTACCGCGCGCGGATCGTCACCAGCCGCCCGAGGTCGCCAGCGACGAAGCGGCGATGCGCCTCGCGCAGCGCGGGATGGTACCGGTGGTTGAAGCCCACCTTGAAGACGCGGCCCGCCGTCGCCGCCGCGTCCGCCATCCGGCGCGCCTCGGCGAGGTCGCGCCCCATGGGCTTCTCGACCAGCACATGCTTGCCGGCCTCGAGCGCCGCCACCGCGACGTCCGCAAGGAACGCGTTCGGGGTGGCGACCACCACCGCGTCGACGTCGCGCGACGACACCGCCGCGCGCCAGTCGGCACCCGCCGTGGCGCCGGTCTCGGCGGCGAGCGCGTGCGCAACCGATGCGTCGGTGTCGATGACCATCGCGCACCGCGACGCGGGTTCGCTCGCCGCGACCAGCGCGCGGCGACGGCCGATCAGCCCGCAGCCGACGACCGCCGTCCGCAGCGGGCTCAGCGCCACTCGAGTCCCCGATCGGCCGGCGTGATGCGACGCACCGTGAAGAGGTCCGAGGCCGCGATCTGCCCGGCATGCGCCGGCCACGCCCGCCAGTCGTCATGCACCGCGGCGAGCAGGCGGCCCGTGATCCCCGCGGACACCGGCGCGAGCAGGAAGAGCGCGGCCTCCGCGGCCGCTTCCGGCGGGGCGCCGCCACCGGCGAGTTCCTGCCGGGTGCGCTCGAAGTACGCGCCGCCGGCCGCGGCGGGGCCGGCCGCCAGCGTGGCGGCATGCATGCGCGTCGCCACGAAGCCCGGCGCCAGCGCATTGACCCGGATGCCGGCCTCGCCGAGCTCGAGCGCGAGCGTCTCGGCGAGCCGGACGACGGCGGCCTTGCCGCAGGCGTACGACGTGTAATTGGGGAAGGGGGACGTGCCCCCGCCGCCGGAGAAGAGCACCATCGAGCCGCCGCGTGCCTGGCGGCGCAGGCGACGCCCGACCACCTGCGCGGTGCGGAGCGTCCCGAGCAGGTTCACCCGCACCACCTCGAACCAGGCGTCCGCCTCAACGTCGAGCGCCGGGCCGATGGCGTCGAGCGTCGCCGCGGCATGCACCAGGCCCAGCAGGTCCTCGCACCCCTCGAGCGCGGCGGCGAGCCGCTCCGCCCCCTCGCGCGTGCTGCAGTCGGCGACCAGCGGCGCGACCCGCCTGCCCGAGCGCGCCGCCAGCTCCGTCGCGGTTGCCACGAGTTCGGCCTCGCCGCGCGCCACGAGCAGCAGGTCGGCCCCTGCGGCCGCGAGCCGATCCGCGCACGCGCGGCCGATGCCGCGGCTCCCACCCGTCACCACCACCGTGCCCGCCAGCCGCGTCACCGCGCCCCCCGCGCCAGCAGCACGGCCGGCACCGTGCGGCAGAGGATCACCACGTCGAGCCACAGCGACCAGTCGCGGATGTAGGCGAGGTCGAGCCGGATCCACTCGTCAAGGTCGCGGATGCCGGAGCGCCCGGACACCTGCCAGAGGCAGGTGATCCCGGGCCGCACCGCCAGCTTCCGCCGCTGCGACGGGGTGAACTGCACGAACTCGCCCGCCGACGGCGGGCGCGGGCCGACGAGGCTCATGTCGCCGACCAGCACGTTCCACAGCTGCGGCAGCTCGTCCAGCGAGAGGCGGCGCAGCCATCGGCCGATGGGCGTCACGCGCGGGTCGTCCCGCATCTTGAAGACGGCGCCGCTCATCTCGTTCCGGTCGGCGAGCGCCGCGCGCAGCGCGTCGGCATTGGCGACCATGGTGCGGAACTTGTAGCCGGTGAAGGGCCGCCCGCGCTCGCCCATCACCCGCCAGCGATACAGGATCGGGCCCGGGGAGCTGGCCCGGACCACCAGCGCGAGCACCAGCAGCAGCGGCGAGAGCAGCGCGCCGCCGGCCAGCACGAGGACCACGTCCAGCGCGCGCTTCATGCCCCGCTGCAGTCGCCATGCGACGCCCGATGCGCGCGCCGGCAGCACCTCGTCCCACGCGACGTCGCGCGCGAGCCGCACGGCGATCGCCTCCGTCGCCGGGCCGCGGTCGTCGCGGCGGGCGAGCGCGAGCTCGTCCGGGGCCGGCGCCCCCGCGGTCGTCAGCACGTCAGGCGCCCCCGACCCCACGCAGGCGCGAGGACGGGTCGAGGGCGGCGGCGTCGCGGGTCGCGAAGTTGGCGAGCACCTTCGCCCCCTCCATCTCGATGCCGTAGTGGACGCGAGGAAGTCCGCGGGACTCCATGAACGCCTCGAGCTGGAGGCCGCCGCCCGGCACGTACAGCATGAGGAAGCCGCCGCCGCCCGCGCCGATGATCTTGCCGCCAAGCACCCCGAAGCGCTCGCGCACGTCGTCGTACAGCTGGTCGACCCACGAGACGCTGATCTTGCTCGACATGCGCTTCTTGTTCTCCCAGTGCTCGTGCAGCAGCCGGCCCCAGAGGTCGAAGTCACCGGCCTCGATCGCGGCGAGGATCCGGTAGCCCAGGTCCTTGATGGCGAGCAGCGAGTCCTCGACGGTCTGCCGCTGGGGCGCCGGGCCATCCACCCGCATCGCCTGGTCCTGGGCACGCAGGACGTCCTGCGCGTCCCGCACGAGGCCGGTGTAGTAGATGTGCGTATGTGCCACGAACGACGCGAGCACGCCGCCGCGGAGCGGCACCGCCCGCACGTCCACGGTGCCGTCCCTGTCGATCTCCAGGACGGTCAGGCCCCCGAAGGCCGCCATGTACTGGTCCTGCTTGCCGATGCCCTTCCGCAGCACCTCGAGCTCGATGTGGCACGCCTCCTCGGCGAGCGCCTGCAGCGAGACGTAGTCGCGGCGGTGCTGGTGGAGCGCATGCAGCAGGCCGACGAGGTAGCAGCTCGACGACCCGACGCCCGTGCCCGCCGGCAGGTCCGCCATCGAGGCGATCTCCATCCGGTCCCGGATCCCATGGAGCCGCAACGCCTCGCGCGCCAGCTCGTGCTTCACCTCGTCGACCGAGTCGACCACCTCGCTCTGCGTATAGTGCAGGCGGATCTTCCGGTCCACCCCCGGCGGGTTGAGCATCACGTACATGTACTTGTCGATGCCCATCGCGAAGATGAAGCCGCCATGCTTCTCGTAGAACGACGGCAGGTCGGTCCCGCCGCCGCCCAGCGTGACGCGGAACGGCGTGCGTGTGACGATCATGTCAGCACCAGCCTGTGGTCGTGGAGGAGCGCCTCGCCCGCGGCGAAGCTCTCCGGGGTGTCGAGTCCAAGGCAGAAGCCGCCGGGCTCCAGCACGTGCCCGTGCAGCCGGCCCTCGGCGGCGAGCGCGGGGAAGACGTCCCTGCCGAAGTCGAGGAAGCCGTCCGGCAGGCGCGCGAGCAGCGCGTGCTCGAGCACGTAGACGCCGGCGTTCACCAGCCCATCGGCCCCCGCCCCCCCCTCGGTGAAGCCCGCGACGCGCCCGTCCGCCCCGCACAGCACGCGGCCGCCGGCGATGCCGGTGTTCAGGTGCCGCGCGGGGTCGAAGAGCGCGATGGTCGCGAGCGTGCCCGCCGGCGCGGCCGCATGCGCCCCGGCGAGCGCCGCGAGCGAGAAGCGGCTCACGTTGTCGCCATAGACGACGAGGGAACGCGCACCCCAGTGCGCCGCCAGTCGGCGCCAGGCGCCCGCGGTGCCGAGGATCTCGGGCTCGAAGGAATAGGTGACGGGGATCTGCCAGCGGGAGCCGTCGCCCACGGCGTCCATCACCTCGGCGAAGCGGTGATGCAGGTTCACCCACGCGCGGGCGACGCCGCTCGTGGCGAGCCATCGCAGGTTCCACCCGATGAGCGGCTCGCCGGCGAAGTCGAGAAGCGGCTTGGGGCGGCCCTGCGCCCGCGCGGCGATGCGGGTGCTCTTGCCGGCGGCGAGGACGAGCGCCGCGTCCGGGATCACGGGGCGGCTGGCGCCAGCACGTGCTCACGGATGTGGGCGATCGACCGGCGGAGCCCCTCGTCGAGGTCCACGCGCGGTGCCCACCCGAGCGCGCGCGCGGCCGTGATGTCACCGAGGGTCTCGAGGGCCTCACCCGGCAGGTCGGGACGGTACAGCGGTTCGATGTCGCTCCCGAGCAGCGCCGTGATGCGGTCGAAGATCTCGCGCACCGAGTGGCTGGTGCCGCTGCCCAGGTTGTAGACGCCGCCGTCCGTGCGCGCATCCGTGAGGCACTGCAGGTGGAAGTCGTTCACGTCGTCGACGTAGACGAAGTCCCGCCGCTTGGTCCCGCTGCCGTAGATCGTCGGCCGCTCGCCGCGAAGCAGCTTGATGATGAACGCGCTCATCACGGGCGGGATCGTCCGGCGGTAGTCCTGGCGCGGACCGTAGACGCAGAAGTAGCGCAGCGCCGTCATCCGCAGTCCCGCCCACCGCTCGTAGCCGAGGGCGAAGAGTCGCTCGGCGCTCTTGCTCAGCGCGTAGAAGCTCTCGGGGCGCTCCTCCGATTCGGGCGTGGGGAGCATCGTGCTCCCCTCGTAGACGGCCGATGATTCCGCGTAGACGACCTTGCCGACGCGCGCCTTGCGGCACGCTTCGAAGACGTTGACGGAGCCGGTGACGTTGATCGCGGCGGTCTCGAGGGGGTCCTGCTGGCAGTCGGCGATGCAGTTCTTCGCGGCGAGGTGGAAGAGCGCGTCCGCCCCCGCGAGAAGGTCCTCGAGCCCGCGGTCGCGGATGTCGACCTGGTGGAACTCGGTCCCCTCGGGCACCTGCTCGCGGACGCCATAGGCGAGGTTGTCGATGCCGACGACCTCGTACCCCTCCGCGAGCAGGCGATCCGCCAGGTTGCTGCCGACGAACCCCGCGACGCCGGTGACGACGACGCGGCCGCGCCTGGCCTGGCTCAGAGCTGGAACCCCGCCTTCTGGGCGTCGTCGAAGAACATCTGGACCGTCTCGCGCGAGTACTCGGTGAGGTCCTTGCCGCGCAGCGGCAGCTTCGCGAGCAGGTCGGGCGTGGCGGTGATGATGTGGCAGCCGCACTCGTCGGCCTGGTAGATGTTCAGCACCTCGCGCGGGCTCGCCCAGAGCACCATGATCTCCGGATGCTCGGCGCAGATGTTCACGGCCTCGCGCATCATCGGCACCGGATCCGTGCCGGTGTCCGCCACGCGCCCGGCGAACACCGAGAGGATGGCGGGCGTGCCGACCGCGATCGCCTCGCGCACGGCGAGGCACTGGTCGAGCGTCATGACGGCCGTGACGTTCAGCTTGATGCCCTCGCGCGAGAGCTGGCGGATCAGGTCGTACGCCGGCTCGCGCTTCGTGTTCATCACCGGCACCTTCACGAACACGTTCGGCCCCCAGCTCGCGATCTTCGTCGCCTGCTCGGCCATCGTGCCGAAGTCATCCGCGAACACCTCGAACGAGATCGGCAGGTCCGGGATCTCGCGCAGCACGTCGCGCGCGAACCCGACGTAGTCGGTGATGCCCGCCTTCCGCATCAGCGTGGGGTTCGTCGTGAACCCCTGCGCCACCCCGGACCGGTACGCCGCCACCATGTCGTTGAGGTTGGCGCCGTCGCAGAACACGGCCACGCGCAGCCCGTGCGAACGGACCTGACGCGCCGCGGAGGTGGTCACCGGAAGGCCCTGGGTCGTCATCCTCGTCCCCTCGTCCGTGAGTGAGTCTGCATGCGAACCTGCCATCGACGTTCAGGTCCCCATCGCGTTAAGCGCGCCGCGCGGAAGGGCCCGCAACGCGAACGGCAGCAGTCCCGATTCCATCGGTCACCGCTGCCCGCTGTCCCTGTTCCATACGCTCCGGCGAGACGTTAACGCTCGGACGGAGTGGGTGCAAGGTGCCGTGCGGCCTACAGTTACGCCACAACTCAGTTCGGGTTTGACCGACGCCGGCGCATCGCTGTTGGCATTCGGTACCGGAACGACCTGCCGTGCACGCTATGGAGTGGCAGGAACCGTGCCGCCAGCAGAACCTCTCGGGCGACGCGTGCGTCACGCCGACAGCCCGGCCGCACCAGTCGCACCCTTCCTCCGCCGATGGCTCAAGCTTGACGACCCGATGTCCGACCGTTAGCGTCGTTCGCCGATTCGGCACATGCACCATCCTTCACAAGCCCTCGCCGCCAAGGCGATCTCGGCCCCGGAGCCCGGATGACCAACGCCACGATCTCGCCCAACGCCGCCTATCCCGCCGCCGACGTCGCCAAGCTGCTCGCGCCGCCGGAGGCGGAGGTGCCCGCCGTGAAGCTGCGCCGCCTCCTCCACGAGGCGCGTGACAAGGGGTCGTTCCTCCACAGCGCCGGCGCCTACGACGCCTACACCGCCGCGATCATGACCCGCGTCGGCTTCACGACGCTCTACGGCAGCGGCTGGCAGCTCGCGGCGACGAAGTCGATGTACCCGGACATCGGCGTCTACGCCTCGCACCAGATGGTGCAGCTCGTGCACGAGCTCACCCTCGGCATCGAGGGCGCGCGCCACACGCACTGGTACGACACCGACGGGCAGGAGCTCCTCGGCGTGCCGCCGATCTTCGTCGACATGGAGGCGGGCTTCGGCGGCCCGACGCAGACGTTCACCCTCGCGACGGAGCTCATCCGCGCGGGAGCGGCCGGCGTCCACCTCGAGAACCAGGACCCGTCCAACCGCACCTGCGGTCACATCGTGAACGTCGGCAAGGCCAAGCGCGACAAGGTGCTCGTGCCCCGGAAGGACTGGCTCGCGAAGCTGAAGGCGATCAAGGCCGCGGCGGGCGCCACCGGCACCGACGTCGTCATCATCGCGCGCACCGACTCCGTCGACGGCGCCATCCCGGGCGAGCCCCAGGGCGGCGTGAAGATGGCGATCGACGACGCGATGGAGGCGGCGGAGCTGGGCGTGGACGTGATCTGGCCGGAGTTCAACAACACCGAGATCGACCAGCCGCAGGAGTTCGCGGAGGCCGTGCGCAAGTACTATCCGAAGCAGATGCTCGGCTTCAACCTCTCGCCGTCGCTCTACTGGGGGAAGGCGAAGAAGGCCGGCACGCTCATCACCAACGAGCAGCTCGGCAAGCTCGGCTTCACGCTCCAGTTCTCGACGCTCTTCAACTTCCGCACCGCGGGCCTCGCCCTCGAGAAGGGGCTGCGGAAGTTCCAGGCGGTGGGCCTCGACGCGCTCGCCGACCTGCAGATCGAGGAGGATGCCGAGCCGCAGACCCCGATCACCAAGATGCACCAGAAGTTCGCCGGCATGAACCGCTGGCTCATCCTGGAGCAGATCCTCAGCGGCAAGTAGCGCGCACTGCCGTCCACCGACCGGGGGGCCGCCTGACGGGCGGCCCCCCGTGTCGTTCAGCGCTCCCGCACCATCCACGGCACCATCGGAGCGCCGCAGCCGATCACGGTGGGACCGTCCACGGCGAAGAGCGAGCCGTCCAGGCCGGTGATAAGCATCGTGGCGCCGACACGTGCCGGCCCACCGCGATCGCTGCCGACCGGAAGCGCGTAGGCGCAGCGGCGGACGCCGGTCGAGGCATCCACCACGTGCAGGCGGCCGCGGCGGTCGGACCAGACCAGCCGATCACGCCATGCGAGCAGGGGGCCGCGCACGGGGCCATCCGTCCGCAGGATCCAGCGCACGGCGCCCGTGGCCGGGTCGAGCGCACGTACCTGCTCGGCCAGCGGCAGCGCCATGACCGCAAGACCGGCCGCGCTGACCGCCGTACCCGAGATATGCCCCTGCACCTCCACGCCACTGCCGCGCACGGCGTGTCGCCATCGCTCCCGGCCATCCTGCCGGTCGACCCCGACCACCACCTGGGCGAGGGGCCAGCCGTGCGGACGCCCGAAGCGACTCGCCAGGAAGCCGAGGCTCCGCAGCCAGTCCCGCGGTGTGCCGCTCCACGGCGGCGCGCCGAGACCGCTGGCGACCAGCAGCCCGTCCAGGGCCGACGCGCCGGCGTGGCCCACGGCCATCACGTCCGGCAGCCGGCGCGACCAGCGCACGACCCCCGAAGCGGGAACCAGGGCGACGACCAGGTTCGGGTCGAGCGCGACGACCAGGTCGCCGTCGAGGAGCGGAGGCCCCATCACCGCCGCCCCATCGAGGAGCGTGCGCCACGCGAGCCGCCCGCTCCGGAGGTCGCGAGCCTCCACCTCGCCCAGCGCGGAGACGGCCAGCACGCGACCACCCGTGATGACGGGCGACGTCATCACGCTCCCCTTCGCGAACGCCGCCCACAGGCGTCGGCCCGTGCGCCGATCATGCGCCGAGATCCCTGCGGGCGCCCGGCCCTTCACCGACGCGAAGTTGTCGCCGAAGCCGACCACCACGACCTGTCCGTCGGTCACCGGATCGGAATGGATCCAGTTGGGCGCACGCGCCCGCCACCGGAGCGAGCCATCCACGAGCGAACGCGCCTCGAGGACGCCGGTGCCGTGGGTGCCGATGAACACCGCATCACCGTCGGAGCTTGCCGTGGTCCGGATCGGCCCTGCCGAGCGCATCCGCCACCAGTGGCCGATGCTGTCCTCGGTGACGAGCTGGCCGCTGTGCGAGGCGTCGAGACGGAACTGCGGCCACGAACGCGAGGGCTCCGGCAGCGTCACCCCAGGCTGCACCGCACGGCGAATGTCTGCGAAGCCGCCGGCGGCCGGCGGGGCCGCGATGCACGAGAAGCCGTCGGCCGGGTCATCTCCACCGCCGTGCCCGTCAGCGTGGGCAGGGATGACGTCGGGGCCCTCGCGAAGGGGGAGTTGGCACTCGAGCCGCCCGCCCTCGAGTCGCACGCGCAGGTCCACGCCACCCTGCGCGGACCCCACGGAGGCGCGCAGGGAGATGGGAAGCGGCCAATCCGGGGGGACCGACACGTCAGCCACCGATGCCGGCCATCCGCCGGTCGCAAGCCGCGCGTCCTCGATCTGGGCCGCCAGCAGCAGTGCACCTGCCCGCAGGGTCGCACGCTCGTCCCGCGTCTGCGCGCCGACGTCGCGGGAGCCCAGCGGCCACCCTCCCGGTCCCGTGACCCGCATCAGTGGGATCCGCAGACCGATGGCAACGCTGCCGCCGATGCCGAGCGCGACCACGGGCCAGCGCAACACGGCGCGCCAGCGGCCCACGACCCCCCAACGCGCCGCATGGGCGACGCCGAGGAGCACGAGCCCTCCGAACGCGGCCAGCAGCACCCGGTAGTCAGGGACGACGGTCGACGTGCGGAAGTGCGCGATTCGCAGGCCCTGGAACGTCGACGCGACGACGAGCGCGAGTCCCGCCAGCGCATCCAGCACGCGCCAGGCGCGTGCCGGCCTGCTCACCGCTGCCGGACTGCCTGCCATGCCTCCATCCGCACCTCCAGCACCGCCTCCTCCCCCTCATCCACCCGCCGGAGCACCTCGCCCTCCCGGTACACCTGCGCGAGCCGTCGCCCGTCCGACAGCGGCACCCGCACCGTCACCACCACCTTCCCCTGCCGCGACCGCTCGCGCAATGCGCCCTTCAGCGCATGCAGCCCGTCCGTCTGCATCGTCGTCGCCAGCACGGCCTCGGGATACAGGTCCCGCACCCGGCGCGCGAACGCGGTCGCGTCCGGCAGCTTGTCGATCTTGTTGAAGACGAGCTGCACCGGCCGGTCGTTAAGCCCCAGCTCCTCCAGCACCCCCTCCACCACCGACAGCTGCTCCTCCCAATCCGGATGGCTCGCGTCCACCACGTGCAGCAGCAGGTCCGCCTCGCGCGCCTCCTCCAGCGTGGCCCGGAACGACGCCACCAGGTGGTGGGGCAGCTTGCGGATGAACCCGACCGTGTCCGTCACCCGCGCCCGCTCCCCCTCCCCCAGGTCCACCACGCGCGTGAGCGTGTCCAGCGTGGCGAAGAGCCGGTCCTCCACCAGGATGTCGTGCTGTCCCGACAGCCCCCGCAGCACCGACGACTTCCCCGCGTTCGTGTAGCCCACCAGCGCCACGCCGAGCAGCGCCTCGCGGCCGGCGCGCACCGTCTCGCGGTGCCGCTCCACGTCCCGCAGCTTGCCCCGCAGCAGCTGGATCTTCCGGCGGATCATCCGGCGGTCGGTCTCGATCTGGGTCTCGCCCGGGCCCCGCAGGCCGATGCCGCCCCGGATGCGCGAGAGGTGGGTCCACATCCGCGCCAGCCGCGGCAGCAGGTACTCCATCTGCGCCAGCTCCACCTGCAACTTCGCCTCGTACGATCGCGCCCGCGTCGCGAAGATGTCGAGGATCAGTTCCGCGCGGTCCATGACGCGCGTCTGCAGCTCCTTCTCGAGGTTGGCGCCCTGGTTCGGCGTCAGTTCCTCGTCGAAGATGACGAGCGACGCCTTGCGCTCCTGCACCAGGGCGCGCAACTCTTCCACCTTCCCCTCGCCGATGAGCGTCGCGGGGTTGGGTGTCGGGACCTGCTGCGCCAGCTGGTCGACGACGTCGGCCCCCGCCGTGTCGACGAGCCGGGCGAGCTCCTCGAGGTGCTCCGCGAGGTGCCGCGCGTCGTCGCTCCCCTTCCGCGGCGCGGCCACCAGCACGGCGCGCTCGAGCGGCGGCGTGACGTCGATCAGCGCGCGGATGGACGGGCCTCCGGCGCGGCGGACAGGCGAACGGACGGACGGGCGGGATGGGGCATCTGGATGCCTCGAATCTACTGCTCCGCCGCGCCGCGGCGGGCGGCCCACCACGCCAGCCGCTCGGCGACCTTCCGCTCGAAGCCGCGGTCGTTCGGCCGGTAGAACGCTCGGCCCGCCAGCTCCGGCGGCAGGTGTTCCTGCGCCGCATACGCATCGGGATGGTCGTGCGCGTAGCGATAGCCGGCGCCGTAGCCCAGCTCCTTCATCAGCGCGGTCGGGGCGTTCCGCAGGTGGGGCGGCACCGGCGCCGCCGGCGTCGCGCGCGCCGCCTCCAGCGCCTCCTGCAGCGCCACGACCACCGCGTTCGACTTGGGCGCCGTCGCGAGGTAGATGGTCATCTCCGCGAGCGGCAGGTACCCCTCCGGCGCGCCGAGCTGGTGGTACGCCTCGCGTGCGGCCACCGCCAGCTGAAGGGCCTGCGGGTCGGCGAGGCCGATGTCCTCCGCGGCCATCGCGGCGGCGCGGCGGAAGAGCACCATCGGGTCCTCCCCGGCCTCGAGCGCGCGCGCCATCCAGTACAGCGCTCCCTGCGGGTCGCTGCCGCGCAGCGACTTGTGGTACGCGCTCAGCAGGTTGAAGTGCGCCTCGCCCGACTTGTCATGCCGCGGCACCCGCCGCTGCAGCGCGTCCTGCGCCACGGCCACGCCCACGCGGCCGCGCGGCCCCGCGAGCGCGGCCGCCGCCTCGAGCGCGGTGAGCGCGCGCCGCGCGTCGCCGTCGGCCGCCTCCGCGAGGAACGCGAGCGCCTCCTCGTCCACCGCGAGCGCCAGCGCCCCGAGCCCGCGCTCGGCGTCCGCGAGCGCGCGGCGCAGCACCGTGGCGACGTCGGCGGCGGCGAGCGGCTCCAGCACGAAGACGCGCGCCCGCGACAGGAGCGCGGGATTGAGCTCGAACGACGGGTTCTCGGTCGTCGCGCCGATGAGGGTGACCGTACCCGCCTCCACCGGCGGCAGCAGCGAGTCCTGCTGGCCCTTGTTGAGCCGGTGGATCTCGTCCACGAAGAGGATGGTGCCGCCCGACCCGCCGTCGAGGCGCATCCGGGCCTCGTCCACGATCTGCCGGATCCGCGGGACGCCCTCGCTCACGGCGCTGAACGGCACGAACGCCTGCCCCGTGTGCGCGGCGACGAGGGTGGCGAGCGTCGTCTTGCCAACGCCGGGCGGTCCCCACAGGATGAAGGACCCCGGCGCCCCCGACTCGATGGCGCGCCGGAGCGGCCGCCCCGCGCCGAGCAGCGCCGCCTGGCCGAGGAACTCGTCGAGCGAACGCGGACGCATGCGCGAGGCGAGCGGCGCGGAGCGCGCCGCGTGGTCGGCGCCGAAGAGCGACGGCGCGCTCACGCGACCCCCGCCTGCACCAGTGCGAGGAGCGCCTCGCGCGTGTTGAGCGCCGGATCGTCCAGCACGCGCGCCAGGAGCGCGTCGAGCGTGCGGCCGAGCGCGGGGCCGGGCGGGACGCCGGCGGCGCGAAGGTCGTCGCCGCGAAGGGCGAGATCGCCGCGGCGCGTCGGTTCGCCGCGCGCGCGCACCGCGGCGACCACGGCAGCCCACGCCGGCGCCGAACCGGCACGGAGCGTGGCGGCCGCCACGAGGTCGTCCGCCGCGTCGAGCACGCCCGCCATCCAGCGCCGCACCGCCGAAGGCGACGCATCCGCGGGCTCGGCGGGGCCGCGCGCGAGCGCCTCCGCGCGCGCCACCTCCGCGTTCGAGGCGCGAAGCCGACGGAGCACGGCCGGCGCATCATCCACGAGGAGCGACGTGAGCAGCACCGCATCGCGCGGCCAGTCGGCGGGCGGCTCCGGGAGCGTGCCCACGGGGTGCAGCCCGGGCAGCACCACCGCCGCCGCGCCCGACGCATGCCACCGCTCGACGAGGTCGGTCACCGCGCGCGCGGTGCGGAGCCCCTTCAGCCATTCGTCCCGCACGCGCTCCGCCGAGAGGCCCGCGAGCCCCGGCGCCTCGGCGCGCATCGCGTGCCAGGTCGCCTCGTCGATGCGCAGCCCGAAACGCGCTGCGAACCGCAGCCCGCGCAGGATGCGGAGGAAATCCTCGCGGAACCGCTCGGCGGGGTCGCCGACGGCGCGGAGGAGGCGCGCGGCGAGGTCGGCCTCGCCGCCGAACGGGTCGCGCCACTCACCGCGGAGGGGATGGAACGCCAGCGCGTTGATGGTGAAGTCGCGCCGCGCGAGGTCGTCCTCGAGCGAGGCACCGTACTCGACCACGGCATGCCGCCCGTCGGTCTGCACGTCGCGCCGGAACGTCGTCACCTCGTGCAACCGCCCCTCCGCGTCGAGCACGCCGACGGTGCCGAAGCGCACGCCGACCGGCACGGTGCGCCGGAACAGGCGCTGCACCTCGTCCGGCGTCGCGGAGGTGGCGAGGTCGTGGTCGGCCTGCGGGTCGCCAAGGAGGTGGTCGCGCAGCGCGCCACCGACGCACCACGCCTCGTGCCCCGCTTCCTCGAGCGTCCGCGCGAGACGGACGACAGGGGCCGGGATCGGTGGAGGGCTCAGGGGCATGGGGGAAAAGTAGGACGCTGGGCGGGCAAGCGGACGAGCGGACGGGCGGACGGCCGTTCCAGCACCGACCCACGACCTGCGACTCGTGACCCTCGTCCCGCGACTCGCGACCTGCGACCCGCGACCTACGCCTCCCCCTCCCACCCCATCCCCATCGCCAGGCAGAGCTGCAGCTCGATCCGAGCCTGCCACGGCGTGCGCGGCCCCGCGGGGAGCAGGCCGCGCTCGATCGCCTGGCGGCTGCCGCCGGGGAAGCCGTAGAGCGGAGCCACCTCGCCGCTCGCGCAGCGGCTCGCGAGCACGACGGGCTTGCCGTCGGCGAGCCATCGCTCGGCGGCGCTCAGCACGCCCGGCGTGAGGTTCCCCGCCCCGAAGCCGAGCAGCACGGCGCCCGCGTGCGACGCGCGCGAGACGTACAGCAGCGCGCCGTCGTCGGCGGGGACGAGCGCATGCACCGTCACCGGCGGCAGCACGCCGCGCGCGGGGAACGCGGCGAAGCGGTCGGCACGCGGCGCGGTGCGCGTGAAGGCGACGGTGCCGTCGGCGGCGACGGCGCCGAGCGGGGCGCCATGCGGTGCGTGGAACGCGTCGAGCGCGAGCGCGTCGCGCTTGACCGCCTCGTGGCCCGCGAGGATGGACCCGGCGAACGCCACCAGCACGCCGCGCCCGCGCGACGCCGTCGCGGCGGCGACGCGCAGCGCATCGCCGAGGTTCCGCCCGCCGTCCCAGTCGGCATCCGCCGAGGTGCGCATGGCGCCGGTGACCACGACCGGCACCTCGGGCGCGACGGTGCGCGCGAGCAGGTACGCGGTCTCCTCGATCGTGTCGGTGCCGTGCGTGATGACGATGCCGTCGCAGGCGCCGGAGCGCTGGAGCTGCGCCACGCGGTCGCGGAGGGCGACGAGGCGGCCGCCGTCAAGGTGCGCGGCGGGAATGCGCGCCCAGTCCTCGACCGTCACGTCGGCGAGGCGCGCCGCGCCGGCGGCGAGCGCCAGGAGCGCCGCGCCATCGAGCGAGGGGACGTTGCCCGCGGCCGTGGGCACCATGGAGATGGTGCCGCCGGTGGCGAGGAGGTGGAGGCGGGGCCTCAACGGGTCAGGACAGCGCCGCCAGCAGTCCGGTGTCGGCGATCTCGGGATACCACTGCCGAACGAACGCCCGCCGCCGCGCCAGCGTATCGCCAGTGGTCGCGAGAGCAGCGAGTGACATCCGCCGCGCAGCATTGGCCATGGCGGTCGCCATGACCAGCCGCTCGGCAGGCGACCTGTTCGCCATCAGCTCGCGGAACAGGCGCTCCGTCGCATCCACATGGTCACCCACCGCGCACCTCCCTCAACGCGTCCCCCAGTCCCATGCGCATCGCCCAGCCCTCAAGATACGCCTCGTCCAGCGGCAAGCGGGAGAGCGTGGAGAGGTCGCGACGCTGCTGGACGGAATCGCTCGTGCGCCACCACCGCAGCTTCGCGAGGAAAAGATCCTCGGGCGCGATGACGCGGAGCACCCGACCGTCGATCTCGAGGTCTCGAGCCCGACCGAACGCGTGCTGGTCGAACGCGTCCCGTCGCAGGCCGACCAGGTCCACCTTGAACAGCGTGTCCAGGTGCAGCAGGCTGGCCATCCCGTCGCCGCGAAGCGCCTCGCGCAGGGCTTCTTCCGGCACATAGAAGCCCTCGGTGAAGAGGCGCGCGATCCGCGGGCCGTCACGGAGGGTGGCCGAGATGACGATGTCGATATCCCGCGTCATGCGAGGCTCGACGTAACACGCCAGCGCCATCGATCCCGTGAGCATGTACGTGATGCCGGCGCGACCGAGCCGGTCCGTGGTCTCGAAGAGGACATCCAGCTGCTCGTTCCGCTCACCCACAGAGCACGCTGCCGCCATTCACGTTCAGCACCTCGCCCGTCACGTGCCGCGCGAGGTCGCCGAGGAGGAAGGCGATCGGCCCCGCGACGTCGTCCGCCGAGGCGATGCGACGGAGCGGGATGCCCGCCTCGGCGCGCGGCCGCGCCTCGCCGGCGAGCGCGCCCGCCACCATCTCGGTGTCGATCCAGCCCGGGGCGACGCAGTTCACGCGGACGGCGGGGGCGCACTCGACCGCGAGCGACTTCGCCAGCGAGATGAGCGCGCCCTTCGTGGCGGCGTAGTCGGCATGGAACGCCTCGCCGCGCTGGCCTGCCGTGCTCGAGACGAGCACGACGCTGCCCGACGCCATCCGCCGCAGCGCGGCGCGCGTCCCGTAGAAGACGCCATCGAGGTCGATGCGGATCGTCGCGCGCCAGCGCGCCTCGTCGAGGTCGCGCAGCGGCACCTCGGCCTCCGGCCAGATCCCCGCGTTCGCGACGAAGCCGTCGAGCCCGCCCAGCGCGTCGGCGAGCGTGCCGATGGCGGCGTCGCTGCCCGCGATGTCCGTGAAGCCGGCCTGCACCACCGCGGCCCGGCGCCCGGACGCGCGCACCTCCGCCGCCACCCCTTCCGCGGCGGCGGCGCGCGACAGGTACGTGAGCCCGACGTCGGCGCCGAGGCGCGCACAGAGGAGCGCGGTGGCGCGCCCGACGCCGCGCGAGCCGCCGGTGACGATGATGCGGCGGCCCGCGAGGCCGAGCGGCGTGTCCTGGCTCAAGCCGCGAGCCCGGCGCCGGCGAGCAGCCCGGCGGCGAACGCGTCGAGCGTGGCCGGATCGCGCTCCGCGCGCGCGAGGAGCGCCAGCGTGATGAGCGCGTCGGCGGCCAGCAGGTCGAGCGCGATGGAGCGGTCGCCCGGATGCGCGAGCACCGTGCGCATCACCGCATGCGCCGCGGCGCCGATCCGCTCGGCGGGCTCGTCCGGGCCCGGCGGCGCGGCCGCCACCAGCTCCTCCACCCGCGCCACGAGCCGCGCCGGCGCCGCCGCGGTGCGCGACGCGAGCCATGCCGCGGTGTCGCTCACGCGCCGAGCCACTCCGCGAGGAGCGCCGGCGCCGCGGCGACCGCCGCGTCCACGCGCGACGGATCGCCCACCGAGCCGGAGGCGAGGTGCGGGCGCCCGCCCCCCTTCCCGCCCGAGACCGCCGCGACCTTGTTCAGCAGGTCGCCGGCCTTGCGGCCCTGGGCCACGAGGTCGTCCGTGAGCGCCACGGTGTAGGCGCTGCCCGTCGCGATGAGGAGCGCCGCGCCCGACTTGCGGGTGGCGCGGAAGTCGTCGGCGATGCGGCCGAGCTCCTCGCGGTCGATCGCGTCGGCGCGCCCCCACACGAGCTCGAGCGCGCCCACGCGGGTGTTGGTGAGCGCGAGCCCCGCGCCGGCGCCGCCCCCCTTGAGCGCCGCGGCCAGCCGCTCCTCGAGCTTCGCCTTCTCGGCCACCAGCTGCTCGGCCTTGCGCAGCAGGTGCTCGGGTTGCGCCTTGAGCGCCTCGCCCACCTGCCGGAGCCGCTCCTCCAGCTCGGCCACTGCCGCGTATGCGCGCGGCCCGGTCACCGCCTCGATGCGCCGCACGCCCGCCGCCACGCCCCCCTGCCCCGCGACGCGGAAGAGGCCGACCTGCCCCGTGCTCCGCACGTGCGTGCCGCCGCAGAGCTCGATGGAGTCGCCCATCCGCACCACGCGCACGACGTCGCCGTACTTCTCCGAGAAGAACGCCATCGCGCCGAGCTGCAGCGCCTCCGGATACGGCATCTGCCGGGTGGACACCTCGTGGTTGGCCCAGACCAGCTCGTTCACGGCGTGTTCGATCTCGTGCAGCTGCGCGGGCTCGATCGGCCCGTGGTGCGAGAAGTCGAAGCGGAGGCGCCCCGGCTCGACGAGCGAGCCCTGCTGCCGCACGTGCGTGCCGAGGAACTTCCGCAACGCCCAGTGCGCGAGGTGCGTCGCCGAGTGGTTGCGCTCGATGTCGCGCCGGCGCGCCTCGTCCACCGCCGCCTCCACGGGCGTCGGCTCGAACGGCTCGTCGAACGCGCCGCCGACGACGATCGTCCCCTCCTCCTTGCGCACGCTGTCGACCGCCAGCGTCCACCCCGCGCCCGCGAGGCGCCCCGTGTCGCTCACCTGGCCGCCCGACTCGGCGTAGAACGGCACCTCCTTGAGCACCAGCTCCACGCGCCCGTCGGCCTGGCGGAAGCGGAGGATCTCGGTGGCGCACGCCGTGGCGTCGTAGCCGGCGAACTTCTGCCGCCCGCGCCGCACGCTCGTCCACTTCCCGCCCGCCGCCCGCTTCGCGACCGGCCCGCCGCCCGCCGCCGCCTTCCGCGCCGCGCGCGAGCGGCTCCGCTGCGCGCCCAGCGCGCGCTCGAAGCCCGCGACGTCCACGCCGACCCCGCGCTCCGCCGCGATGAGCTGCGTGAGGTCGACGGGGAAGCCGAAGGTGTCGTAGAGGCGGAACACCTCGTCGCCGTCGATCGTCGTGGCGCCGGTGACGAACAGCTCCTCCAGCCGCCGGAGCCCGCCCTCGATCGTCTCGAGGAAGCGCTCCTCCTCCTGCCGCGTGACCTCCTCGATGAAGGACGCCTTCGCGCGGATCTCGGGGTAGACGTCGCCGAGCTCGTCGACGACCACCTGCGTGAGCGGCGCGAGCGTCGGGTCGCGCCGGCCGAGGAGCCAGGCGTGGCGCACGGCGCGGCGGAGAATGCGGCGCAGCACGTAGCCGCGGCCGTCGTTCCCCGGGTACACGCCGTCGGCGAGGAGGAACGACACGGCGCGCGCATGGTCCGCCAGCACGCGGTAGCTCGCGCGGTCGGGCGCGGCACGGTCGTACGGCCGGCCGACCAGCTCGCCGGCGGTGCGCAGCAGCGGCGCGAAGAGGTCGGTGTGGAAGTTGTCGTCCTCGCCCTGCAGCACCGCGGCGATGCGCTCGAGGCCGGCGCCGGTGTCGACCGACGGCTTGGGCAGCGGCGTGAGCGTGCCGTCCGCCGAGCGGTCGAACTGCATGAAGACGAGGTTCCAGATCTCGAGGAAGCGCCCCGCCTCGGCGCGCGCCTCGAACTCCTCCTGCGAGAGCGCGCGAGGCGCCATGCCGGGCGTCCAGTCGAGGTCGACGTAGATCTCGCTGCACGGGCCGCACGGCCCGGTGTCGCCCATCTGCCAGAAGTTGTCCTTGTCACCGAGGCCGTAGATGCGGTCGTCGGCGAGGCCCGACACGTCGCGCCAGAGCGCGCGCGCCTCGTCGTCGGAGTGGTGCACGGTGACGCGCAGCCGGTCGGCGGGGATGGCGAGCCAGTCGCGCCCGGTGACGAACTCCCATGCGAACGCGATGGCGTCGCGCTTGAAGTAGTCGCCGAACGAGAAGTTGCCCAGCATCTCGAAGAACGTGTGGTGCCGCAGCGTGTGGCCGACCTGCTCGAGGTCGTTGTGCTTGCCGCCGGCGCGCACGCACTTCTGCGCCGTCACCGCGCGGTTGTAGGCGCGCGCCTCCTGGCCGAGGAAGGCGCGCTTGAACTGCACCATGCCGGCGTTGGTGAAGAGGAGCGTGGGATCGTCCGCAGGGACGAGCGACGAGCTCGCGACCAGGGTGTGGCCGCGCTGGGCGAAGAAGTCGACGAACTTCTGCCGGATCAGGGAGGCGCGCATGGGGGCCAATCTAGGCGGACGGGCGGACGGGCGGACAGGCGGAAGGGGTCGCGCCGGCTCCTCCCCGCCCGAGCCGCGGCACGGCCGATCAGTCCGCCCGACCGCCCGTCCGCCCGTCCGCCTCCTGCAGCACCTCCCGCACCATCGCCTGCACGCGCGCGCCCCGGAAGCCGCGGCGCGCGAGGAAGCCGAGCAGCCGCCGGAGGCGTGTCGCGGGAGGCTCGCCCCGCAGGAGCGGTGCGCGCTGCTCGGCGAGGCGGCGCGCGGCCGTGCCGTCGTCGACGGGATAGTGCTCGGCGAGCGCCCGGTCGACCACGTCGCGCGCGACGCCCATCCGCCCGAGCTCCGCCGCCAGGCGCGACGGCCCCCGGCCGCGCCGTGCCCGGCTCTCGACGTACTCCCGGGCGAAGGCGGCGTCATCCAGCAGGCCGAGCGCCTCGACGCGCGCGAGCGCCGCCTGCACCGCCGCGGGCGTGCTGCCACGCGCGAGCAGCCGCCGCCGCAGGTCGGCCCTCGCCCAGGCCCGCCGGGCCAGCGCCTGCGTGGCGAGGCGGAACGCCGCCTCCTCGTCCGCCCATCCCCCGAGCCGGGCCGCCACCGCGTCGTCGACGACGAGCCCGGTGCGCACGCCATGCGACACGTCACCCGGGATCGTCGCGAAGAGTCGCCCGTCCACCAGCACGCGCAGCGCCCCCGGCCGCCGGGGGTCGGGCTCCACGCCCGTGACCCTCGGCTGCGGCTCGGGCGCGCTCCCGCCGAAGCGGAGCGCGCCCGCCAGCTCACGCGTCGTCATCCTCGTCCTCGTCGGCGTCCGCGCCCGGCGCCACCGCCGCGCCCGCCTTCACGCCGAGGACCTCCTTCACCTTCTCCTCCACCTCCGCGAGCATCGCCGGGTTGTCCTTCAGGAACAGCTTGGCGTTCTCGCGCCCCTGGCCGATCCGCTGGTCGCCGTAGGAGTACCAGGCGCCCGACTTCTGGATGATCCCCGACTCCGCCGCGATGTCCACCACGAGCGAGATGTGGCTGATCCCCTCGTCGAACATCACGTCGAACTCGGCCTGGCGGAACGGCGGCGCCACCTTGTTCTTCACGACCTTCACCCGCACGTGGTTGCCGATCACCGTCTCGCGCTCCTTCACCGGCCCGATGCGGCGGATGTCCAGCCGCAGCGAGGCGTAGAACTTGAGCGCCTTGCCGCCCGTCGTCGTCTCGGGGTTGCCGAACATGACGCCGATCTTCTCGCGCAGCTGGTTGATGAACACCACCGCGCAGTGCGACCGGTTGATGGCGCCGGCGAGCTTGCGCAGCGCCTGGCTCATGAGCCGCGCCTGCAGGCCCACGTGGCTGTCGCCCATCTCCCCCTCGATCTCGGCCTTCGGCACCAGCGCCGCCACCGAGTCGATCACCACCAGGTCCACCGCGCCCGAGCGCACCAGGATGTCCACGATCTCCAGCGCCTGCTCCCCCGTGTCCGGCTGCGAGACCAGCAGGTCCTCCACCTTCACGCCCAGCTTCCGCGCGTACTCGATGTCCAGCGCGTGCTCCGCGTCCACGTAGGCCGCGACGCCGCCCAGCCGCTGCACGTTCGCCGCCAGGTGCAGCGTCAGCGTCGTCTTGCCCGACGACTCCGGCCCGTAGATCTCCGTGATCCGCCCCCGCGGCACCCCGCCGATGCCGATCGCCGCATCCAGGTTGATCGCCCCCGTCGGGATCACCCCGATCTTCTCCCGCGGCTGGTCGGCCCCCATCCGCATGATGGAGCCCTTCCCCAGGTTCTTCTCGATCTGCGAGATCGCCAGCGTCAGCGCCTTCTTCCGCTCGGCGTCCATCTTGGCATCCCGCTGCTCCGCGGTCGGCATGTTGACTCCGTTCAATGTGGATTGTTTTGAGTCACCAACTTACCTGAACAGCAATATCGCTCCGAACATCGTCCGAAGCAAGAGGCAAAATGTGGAGTATTTTGCTCCACCCGGTCCGTCATTCGCCCGATCGCCACGCGTCCTCCAGATGCAGGAACGAGGGCCCGTCAGGGCCGTAGCGCACCGTGACCACGTCGAACCGGTACTGCACCGGCGCATCCGCCTGCCGCAGGCACCACCACTCCGCGGCCCGCGCCAGCTGCCGCTGCTTGGCCCGCCCGATCGCCTCCAGCCCGTCGCCGCAGGCATCCGTGCGGCGCGCCTTCACCTCCACGAACGCGACGACATCCGCCCGGCGCACCACGAGGTCGATGTCCGAACGGCCGGCCCGGAAGCGGTGCGCGAGCACGCGCCATCCCGCCGACGTCAGGAACCGGGCGACATCGAGCTCGGCGTCGTGCCCGAGCTGGTGGCGCGGATCACGCCAGGTGGAGGGCGGAGCGAGGCGGGAAGCGGAGCGGCGCGTCGACATGGCGCCACGATACGATCGACCTGCGGGAGGGAGCGTACCGAAATCGCGATGTGGGGGAGCGAAAAAAGGCGGCCGGAGGGCAGGCGGGCCGGAGGGCCAAAGAAAGCAGGAGCGCGGCGCGGGAGGATCTCGGGTGGCCCACGGCCCCACGCTCCCGGCAAGCGAGCCTGGGCCTCCTCCCCGCCTGCCCGCCTGCCCTCCGTCTCCTACCCCGCGTATTCGTCGAGCTGGTCGAAGCCGATCAGCACCTCGCGCGGCTTGGAGCCGTCGGGCGGGCCCAGGATGCCGGCGAAGTGCAGCTGGTCGATGATGCGGGCCGCACGGCCGTAGCCGATCTTCAGGCGCCGCTGGAGGAGCGACGTGCTGCCGCCCTGATTCTGGATGCAGACCTCGGCGGCCTCGCGGAAGAGCGCATCGCGCTCGCCGTCGGCGTCGGCACCGCCGCCGCCCTCCCCGTCAGACTCCTGGGCCCGGATGACCGCGAGGATGTCCTCCTCCTCCGGCTCGGCGAGCGCCGCGGCGCGGCGGGCCTCGCGCTGCGCGGCGAACCAGTCCATCACGCGCTCCGTCTCCCCCGTGCCGATGAACGCGCCCTGCAGGCGCATCGGCTCGCTCTTCCCGGGCGGCAGGAAGAGCATATCGCCGTTGCCGAGCAGCGCCTCGGCGCCGTTCTGGTCGAGGATCGTCCGGCTGTCCACCTTGCTCGCCACGCGGAACGCGATGCGGCTCGGGAAGTTGGCCTTGATGAGGCCCGTGATGACGTTCACCGACGGGCGCTGCGTGGCCAGGATGAGATGGATGCCGATGGCGCGCGCCTTCTGCGCGAGCATCGCGAGCGGCGTCTCGACCTCGGCCTGGACGGTCATCATCAGGTCGGCCAGCTCGTCGATGACGACGACGATGTACGGGAGGCGGCCGTCGCGATACACGTCGTCCGTCTTCGGCGCCGGGGGCGTGTCGGGCGCCTCCTTCGCGATCTCGGTGAGCGTCAGCTTCGGCGGCGCCGGGTTCCTGAGCGGCTTCCCCTCGTCCACCTTCACGTTGAAGTCGGCGAGGTTGCGCGCGCCGTTCACCTGCAGCAGCTCGTAGCGCCGCTGCATCTCGTGCACGGCCCACTTGAGCAGCGTGGCGGCGTCGTCGTTGCGCGTGACCACCTTGTAGCGCTGGTGGGGCAGCGGGTTGTAGATGGAGAGCTCGACCATCTTCGGGTCGACCATCAGGAACCGCAGTTCCTTCGGCGTGAAGCGGTAGACCAGCGACGTCACGATGGTGTTGATGGCGACCGACTTGCCGGCGCCGGTGGCGCCCGCGATCAGCAGGTGCGGCATCTTCGCGAGGTCGGCGACGACGGGCTTCCCCTCGAGGTCGCGGCCGAGGGCGACGGGGAGCGCGTGGCGGGCGTCGGCCCACTCGGGGGACTCGAACAGCTCGCGCAGCGTCACCATGCGCGGCTTCGGGTTCGGCACCTCGACGCCGACGGCGCCCTTCCCCGGGATCGGGGCGACGCGGATCGACGGCGCGCGCATCGCCATCGCGAGGTCGTCGGCGAGGGCGACGATGCGCTGCGCCTTCACGCCCGGCGCGGGCACCACCTCGTACTGCGTGACGACGGGCCCCGTGGTGCGTCCCGCGATGGTGCCGTCGACCTTGAAGGTGCGCAGCGTCTCCAACAGCGAGACTCCGAGCTTCTCGAGCTGCGCGGCGCCCTGGTCCGCCTCGACCGGCTTCGGCGGGTCGAGCAGCGTGATCGGCGGGAGGTCGTCGGCCGCGGGGGCGGGGGCGGCCGCGGCACGGGCGGCGGCCTTCGCGGGCGCGCGTGCGGGCGCCTTCCGCTTCGGCGGCGTGAACGGCGCGATGACCGCGATCACGTCCGCATCCGCGGCGTCCTCGTCATCGTCGGTCTCCGGGGCAGGCACCGCGCGCCCGACCGCTCCCGCCACGTCCCCGGAGCGCTTCACGGGCGGCGGCCCCGCTGCCTCGGCCTCGCCCGCCGCGAGTCCGCCCGCCCGCTCGTCCGCCGGTCCGCCCTCGCCCCCCCGCCCCGCCAGGGCGAGCCACATCACGCCCGCCGCGCCGACGACGCCCACGAGCGCGGCGCCGACGACGCCGACGAGGCCGGTGAGGGTGTGCGCGATGAAGCCGGGGAGGAGCCCCGTGAGCCGTGCGGCGAGGATCCGCTCGGGCCATGCGGGCGCGAGCGCCTCGGGCGTGATGCGCGCGACGACGCCGATGCCGCACGGCACGAGCAGCGCGAGCGCGCCGACGAGGATCACCGCGCGACGCTGGTCGAGGGTGCCGAGCCGCCCGAGCGTGGCGAGGGCGAACGTGGCGCCGAGGAGCGGCAGCACGAGGGCGCCCGCGCCGAGCACGTTCCAGAGCATCCCGCCGACGGCGCGGCCGACGACGCCGGTCGGCGCGCCCGGCAGGAGCGTGATGGCGACGAAGACGCCGGCCACGAGGGCGCCGAGCGCGGCGACGCGGCGTCGGACCGGGAGGCTCACGCCGTGGCGACGCGGGTGACGCGGCGGTCGTGGAACTGCGCGAGCACGGGGTAGGCGTCGGGCGTGGCGCACGCCTCCACGTCGGGCCCGTAGCCGAGGCGGCGGAGGCGCTTGCCGCCCTCGCTCGCGAGGAGCGGCCGGGGCCAGCGGTCGCGGTAGCGGCGCACGAGGTCGAGCGCGGCGACGGCGGCATCGCCGAGGCCGCGGACGCGCGGCTTCCCGCCGAGGGCGGCGAGCGCGAGGCGGCCGGCGCAGTAGGCGTCCTCGAGGGCGAAGGCGTTCTCGCGCCCGGCGCAGAGGATCACCACCGGCTCCCCCGCCTCGAGCGCCTGCGCGGCGCGGGCGGCGCTCACCGCGAGGTTCACGGCGGCGGCGGCGTACACGGCGCTCGCCGCCGACGTGGCGAGCAGGGCGCGCGTGCCGTTCGTGGTCGTCATCACGAGGGTGCGGCCCTTCACGCGCTCGGGCGTCATCTCGAGCGGCGAGTTGCCGAGGTCGAAGCCGGGGATGGGGCGGCACTCGCGCTCGCCGCAGAGCAGCGTGTCCTCGCGGCCGAGCGTCTGGCTGAGCTTCATCGCCTCCTCGGTGGAGGCGACCGGGATGATCGCGCGGGCGCCGTGGTGCAGCGCCGCGGCCATCGCGCTGGTGGCGCGCAGGATGTCGATGACGAACACCGTGCGGCCCGCGAGGTCCTGCGCGGGGAGGCCGAGTGGCGAGAACACGACGTCGAGGCGGATCGCCACGCGGCCCGCTCAGGCGTCCTGCTGGAAGAGCTCGGGGTGCTGCTCGAGGTAGCGCGTGGTGATCTCGCCCGACACGAAGCCGGGGTGGCGGATGACGCGCCCGAGGAACGGGATCGTGGTGGTCGGCCCCTCGAGGATGAAGCTGTCGAGCGCCTGCGCCATGCGCGCGAGCGCCTCCGCGCGATCGTTGCCGTGCACGATCACCTTGGCCAGCAGCGAGTCGTAGTGCGGCGGCACGCGGTACCCCGCGTAGACGTGCGTGTCCACGCGCACGCCGGGGCCGCCCGGCGGGTGGTACGCCGAGATGAGGCCCGGGCTCGGCTGGAAGTTGCGGAACGGGTCCTCGGCGTTGATGCGGCACTCGATGGCGTGGCCGCGCAGCTTCGGCCCCTCGCGCCCGATCGGGAACGAGCACGGCTCGCCCGAGGCGACGCGGATCTGCTCCTTCACGAGGTCGAACCCCGTCACCATCTCGGTGACCGGGTGCTCCACCTGGATGCGGGTGTTCATCTCCATGAAGTAGAACGAGCCGTCGTGGTCGAGCAGGAACTCCAGCGTGCCCGCACCGACGTAGTCGATCCGCTCGCAGAGGCGGATGGCGGCCTCGCCCATGCGCTGGCGCAGCGCCTCGTCGAGCGCGGGGCTCGGGCTCTCCTCGACGAGCTTCTGGTGCCGCCGCTGCACGGAGCAGTCGCGCTCGCCGAGGTGGACGACCTTGCCGTGGCTGTCGCCCATCACCTGGATCTCGACGTGCCGCGGCCGCGTCAGGTACTTCTCGACGTACACCGCTCCGTTGCCGAACGCGGCGAGCGCCTCGTTCTGGGCGAGGTTGAAGAGCTGCGCGAACTGCTCCGCGTCGTGCGCGATGCGCATCCCCTTCCCGCCGCCGCCGGCCGTCGCCTTGATGATGACGGGGAAGCCGATCTCGCCCGCCACGCGGAGCGCCTCCTCCACGTCGTCGATCGTGCCCGGAGAGCCCGGCACCGTCGGCACGCCCGCCTCGGCGGCGAGGCGGCGCGCCGTCGCCTTGTCGCCCATGGCGCGGATCTGGTCGGGCGTGGGGCCGATGAACGTGATGTTCGACGCGCGGCACATCTCCGAGAACTCGGCGTTCTCGGCGAGGAAGCCGTAGCCCGGGTGGATCGCGTCGGCACCGGTGATCTCGGCGGCGGCGATGAGCGACGGGATGCGCAGGTACGACTGGCGCGACGGCGCGGGGCCGATGCAGACGTCGTCGTCGGCGAAGCGCACGTGCAGCGACTCGCGGTCGGCCTCGGAGTAGACGGCGACCGTCTTCAGGCCGAGCTCGCGGCAGGCGCGGATGACGCGCAGGGCGATCTCGCCGCGATTCGCGATGAGGACCTTGGAGACCATCAGGCGGCGGGGGCCGGGCGGCGGGGGGCCGTCACCCGAAGCGGGCGTCGGAGGTGGCGTCGATGCCGGAGGCGCGCAGCGCGAACTCGCTCGGGCTCGTCGCGTAGAAGAGCGCCGACTCGTACGAGATCACGCCCTCCTTGTACCACTTCATGAGCGACTGGTCGAACGACTGCATGCCGTAGGTGATCCCGCCCTCGGCGATGAGGTCCGGGATGTTCAGCGCCTTCTCCATGTCGCGGATGTTGTCGGCGACGGCGGCGGTGTTGATCAGCACCTCGCACGCGGGCACGCGCCCGCGCCCGTCCGCCCGCGGCACGAGGCGCAGCGAGACGACCGCCGCGAGCGCCGTGGAGAGGAGCATGCGCACCTCGGCGTGCTGGTGCGGCGGGTAGAACGAGAGCACGCGCTGGATCGTCTGCGTGGCGTCCGTGGTGTGCAGCGTGGAGAACACGAGGTGGCCGGTGTCGGCCGCCTTGAGCGCGGTGTCGAGCGTCTCCTGGTCGCGGATCTCGCCGATCAGGATCACGTCCGGGTCCTGTCGCAGCACGTGGCGCAGCGCCGTGCCGAACGACAGCGTGTCGGTCCCGACCTCGCGCTGCGACACGTTCGAGTTGATGTCGCGGTGCAGGAACTCGATCGGGTCCTCGATCGTGATCAGGTTCGACTTCTGGTGCACGTTGATGTGGTTGATCATCGACGCCAGCGCCGTGCTCTTGCCCGAGCCCGTGATGCCGGTGACGAGGATCAGCCCGCGCGGCCGGGCCGCGATCTCCTCGAGGATGGGCGGGAGGTTGCAGTCGCGGATCGACTTCACCTCGAACGGGATCGCGCGGAACGCGAACGCGAGCGAGCCGCGCTGCTGGTAGATGTTCACGCGGAACCGGCCGATCCCCGGCACGCCGATGGCGAAGTCCGCCTCCTTGCGCTCCGTGAACTCCTTGATCTGCCGCGGCGTCATGATCTGCTCGGCGAGGGCCTTGAGGTCCTCGGGGCGGAGCGACGCCTGCGGGATCGGCGTGAGGTCGCCGTGGAGGCGCATCGTCGGCGGGCGGCCGACCTTGAGCAGCAGGTCGGAGCCGCCGGACTGCACCATGTGGCTGATCGACTGCTTGAAGTTGAACGGCGCGGGCGTGTCCCCCGCCGCCGGCTGGGCGGCGGCGATCGCGGCGGCGGCGCGCTCGAGGGGACTCGCCGCCTCAGCCATGCGGGTCCACCCGGAAGAGCACCTGCCCGAACTCCACGGGCGACGTATCGTCGACGCAGATCTCCTTCACCACGCCGGCGACCTCCGCCTCGATCTCGTTCATGATCTTCATCGCCTCGATGATGCAGATGGTCTGCCCCGGCGCCACCCGCGTCCCCACCTTCACGTACGCCTCGGCGCCCGGTTCGGGCGCCTTGTAGAACGTCCCCACCATCGGCGACTTGACCTCCTTGAGCGCGGCCGCGGGCGCGGGCGGCGCCTCCGCCGGCGCGGCGGCCGGCGCCGACGCCGGAGCCGAGGTGGCGGAAGAAGCCGGGGCGGGCGCCGCCGCGTAGACCGGCGCCGCGGGCGCCGTGGCGAGGAAGCCGGTGCGCGTGAGCACGACGCCGGTGCCGAACGGTCCCTTCAGCTCGATGGAGCCGACCTCGGGGCTCTCGCGCAGCAGCTCGGCGAGGCGGCGCACGTCCTTGACGTCGGGGACGCGGAGATTGAGCGACGGGACCTGCGCGAGCAGCTGCGCGAGGTCGCGGATCTCTTCGGGAGTCACCGAAGGCCTTTCACCGGAGTTCGAGAAGCTCGGTCTGTCCGTCGGACAGCAGTTCGGGACCGTCGGGCGCGAGGAGGACGTCGTCCTCGAGGCGCACCCCGCCCCAGCCGGGAAGATAGATGCCGGGCTCGATGGTGACCACGGCCTGCGCCGGCAGCAGGGCCTCCGCCGACTGCGCAAGTCTCGGCGCCTCATGCACTTCGAGGCCCAGCCCGTGGCCCAGCGAGTGGCCGAACGCGTCGCCGAAGCCGGCCCGCGCGATCGCGTCGCGCGCCAGCGCGTCGGCTTCGCGGCCCGTCATCCCCGGCCGCACCGCCTCGCGGGCGCGTCGCTGCGCCAGCCGCACCACCTCGTACACCTCGCGCTGCCGCCCGTCGGCAGGCGCGCCGACCACCACGGTGCGCGTGAGGTCGGCGCAGTAGCCGTCGACCTGGGCGCCGAAGTCGAGCAGCAGCCACTCGCCGCGGCCGATGGTGCGGGTGCTCGTCCGCGCGTGCGGCAGCGCCGAGCGCGGGCCGGACGCGACGATCGTCGGGAACGGATGCCACTCGCTGCCCCGGCGCCGGAGCGCCGCCTCGAGGCGGCTTCCCACCTCCGCCTCGGTCTCGCCCACGCGCACGGTCGGCACCACCTCGGCCAGCGCCTCCTGCGCGAGTGCGGCGGCCGCGCGGATGCTCGCGACCTCCTCCGGCGCCTTCTGCGCACGGAACCGCTCGACGACCTCGCCGAGCGGCACGACGCGTTCGCGGTACAGGCCGCGCAGCCGCTCCGCCTGATGCAGCGTGAAGTGGTGCGCCTCCACGCCGAGGCTGTCGAGCTGCTCGGTGGCGAGGACGCGGCCGAGCCGCTCCCACACCGACGTCGCATCGACCTCGACATGCGCGCTCGCGCCGGCCTCGAGCGGCCCCTGGGTGGCGTAGCGGAAGTCGGTGACCAGGATGCTGCGCGACGGCCCCACGACGAGCAGGCCCGCGGAGCCGGTGAAGCCCGTGAGGTAGCGGATGTTCGGCAGGTGGGAGACGAGCAGCGCGTCGACCCCCTCCTTGGCGAGCGCGGCGCGCACCGCGTCCTGGCGCGCCGGGCGGAGGTCACGCGCCACGCAGCAGCCCCGCGAGTCCGTGCAGCGCGAGCACGTAGCTGCGTGCGCCGAAGCCGCCCACCGTGCCGCGCGCGAGCGCCGCGAGCATCGACGCATGACGGAACGGCTCGCGCGCGTGGACGTTCGAGAGGTGCAGCTCCACGAACGGCAGCCCCACGGCGGCGAGCGCGTCGCGCAGCGCGATCGAGGTGTGGCTGTACGCCGCCGCGTTGACCAGCAGGCCGTCGACCGCCCCGCGCCACGCCTGCACGCGCTCGACGAGCGCGCCCTCGTGGTTGGACTGGAACCAGTCGATCGTGGCGCCGAGCGCCGCCGCCTCGCGGCGCACCAGCGCCTCGACGTCGGCGAGCGTGTCGCGGCCGTAGATCTCCGGCTCGCGGGTGCCGAGGAGGTTGAGGTTGGGCCCGTTCAGGACGCCGACGCGCATCCTACTGCTTGAGCGCGTCGAGCCAGGCGCGGAACTGGAGGAGGTCGTCCTGCTCCGCGGCCGGCGTCGCGCTCGGCGTGCGCCCGCCGTCGGCGAAGAAGTCGTCGAACGCGCCGGCGCCCTGTGCCGGCGCGAGGCCGGGCGCGTCGTCGCCGAACACCTCGCGGAGCGAGACCGGCTCCTCCGACGGGCGCGTCGGCGCGGCGTGCGCGTCGGCGGCGGTCGCGAGCAGGGCCGCGCTCGACGGCTCGGCGGGCGTCGTGCGCCCCGGGCCGAAGGTCGGCCGCGCCGTGGCGACCTGCCCGAAGAAGTCGCGGACGGAGACGCCACCCGTCACGCTCGCGAGCGGCGCGAGCGGCGGCGGCGCGGCCGCCACCGAGGGCGGCGCCGACGCCGCCGCGAACTCCATCGTGAGCGGCCAGAGCGCCGCGGGGAGCCCCGCCACCGGCGCCACGACCTCCGCGGCGAGCGGCACCGCGCGCTCGCCCGTGTGCGAGGCCGGCGGCACCGACGGCGCGGCCCTCGGCGCGAGCGCCTTCAGCACGGGCGCCGTCGGCGCCTCGGAGGCGGGCACCGGCTCCGCCTCGGCGACGACCGCCTGCTCGGCCTCCGCCGGCGCCACCACCGGCTCCACCGCGACGGGCTCGGGCTCCGGGTCGGGGAGCGGTGCCGGTGCGGGTGTCGGCGCGGGCGCCGCCGGCAGCAGCGCGAGGCGGAGTTCCTGCGCCCGCAATTCGAGCCGCTCGTCGCCGGGGCGCTGCGCCAGCAACCGCTCGTACACGTCCAGCGCATCGCGCGTGTGCCCCTGCGACGCGAAGAGCTCCGCCATCGTCTCCGTGACGAACGGATCGGAGGGAGCCGACGCCGGCTCCGGCGCGGGGTCCTGCCCGGCCATGGCGGCTGCCACCGGCTCGGGCACCTCCGGCGCGACGGTGGGCGCCTCGGCCAGCTCGACCGGCGCCGTCGCTTCCGGTGCGGGCGGCGGCGGGGTCGCGTCGAAGGCGCTCGCGAACCACTCGGCCGTCGCGGTCGGCAGCGCGGGCTCGGGCGCGGCGGCAGGCTCCGCCGCCGGAGCGGCGGGCGGCTCGGCGGCCGCGGCCGCGAACTCGTCCGAGGCGTCCGGCGACTGCCATTCGTTGCGCTTGGGCCCCGGCGTGAGGTCGATCTCCTCCGCGCGCTCCACGAGCCCGGACGCCTGCGCCGCCGCCTCGGCGACCGGCGCGTGCGCTTCGCCGTCCTGCTCGACGGCGGCCCCGCCCACGGCGTCGGCGAGCGGCGCCGCCTCCACGGCGGCCGGCAGCTCGGCCTCGACCGCCTGCTCGAGCATCGGCTCCACCACCGACTGCGCGTCGGCCGCGGCCTCGAATGCCGTCCGCTCCAGCCCGTCCATCACCGGGTGCGTCGCGGTGAAGCGGTCGAGGCTCGCCGTCGGCTCGAAGCCGGTGGGCGGGGCCGCCTCGGCATCGGCCTCCGCGGCCGTCGCGGCCGCCGTCTCGAGCCGCTCGGCGGGGGCCGGCTCGATGGCCGGCGGCGGAGCGGGCGGCTCCGAGCGAGGCGGCACCACCGGCGCCGGCATCTCCACCACCGTCGCGAACGGCGCCAGGGCCGCGGGCGGGGGCAGCGTCGGCGCGGGCATCTCGAGCACCGTCGCCGAAGGCGGCGGCGGGGCCGGTGCCGGCACGAGGAAGTCGGGCAGCTCCACCGAGGCCGCCGCCCGGATAGGAGACGGGAACTCCGGCTGCGTCGCGGCCGACTGCGCGGCCATCGTCGGCGCCGGCGGCGGCTCGGGCTCCGAGGCCGCGGCGGCCGTCACGTCGTCGGCCACCAGCTCGGGCGTCGCCGGTGCGCCGGCCGGCGCCTCGGCCGCGCCATCGCCGCCGACCGCCAGGGCGCTCTCCGCCGCGCGCACGCGCTCCAGCTGCTGGCGCGCCTCGTCGTTCCCGCGGTCGGCGATGAGCAGCGCCTCGAGCCACTTCCCCGCCTCGGCGTACCGGCCCCCGCGCTCGGTCACGTCGGCCATCGCCTTCAGCGCGATGACATTCTCCGCGTCCAGCTGGAGCACGCGCGAGAACGCCTCCTCCGCGAGCGCATCGTCGCCGAGGTCGAGCGCACAGCGGCCCATCACCACGCTGCCGGGGATGTAGTCGGGGTGGAGTTCGAGGCCCGGTCGCAGCAGCTCGAGGGCGCGCTTCGCGTCGCCCTGCTTGCGGTAGATGTCCGCCAGCGGCGCGAAGGTGAGTCCCTGCGGATTCTCCTGGTACCGCCGCTCCAGCTTCTCGCGTTCGCTGACGGCCATGGGCCCCGGTCGGCAAGTCGTTGTGGTGTAAGGACGAACGGTACCTCCGCGCCTGCCCGAGCGTCAACGTCGACCTTGGCACTCGTCTTGAGTTTCCCCCCGGCGGCCGGTAGTTTTGCAAGCCTTTTTCCCGTCGTTCCGAACCGAGAAGGATGTCGCCCCATGATGCAGGCGTTCCGCAAGGTGGCAGGGCCGATGATCGTGCTGCTCACGGTCACCCTGCTCGCGTGGATGGTGCTCGACCTCAGCGGCCTCACCTCCACCGGCGGCATGTTCTCGCGCAATGCGGTGGGCAAGGTGGAGGGCACGCCGATCGACATCCGCGTGTTCGAGAACGCCGTGCAGCGCACGGTCACGGAGCGGCAGAAGCAGACGCCGGGCCGCCTCGGCCTCGACGAGCAGGAGCAGATCCGCAGCGGCGTCTTCGAGGAGTTCGTGCGCGAGGTGCTGCTGGAGAAGGCGATGGCGCAGCGCGGCATCACCACCGAGGACGACGAGGTGGTCGAGGCCGTGCGCCTCGCGCCGCCGCAGGAGTTCCAGACGTCGCCCGAGTTCCAGACCGAGGGTCGCTTCGACATCCAGAAGTACCAGCGCTGGCTCGTGAGCTCGGCTGCGCGGCCCTACGTCGACCAGCTCGCCGGGCAGTATCGCCGCCAGCTGATGCAGGGGAAGCTCTTCCGCGCCGTCTCGGCCGATGTCTTCCCGTCGGACGCGGCGCTGTGGCAGCGCTACCGCGACGAGCGCGAGCAGGTGACGGTCGGCGTCGCCGTCGGCGTCCCCGCGGCGCCGCCGGGCGACAGCACGCCGGGCATCAGCGACGCCGACGCCGAGCAGTACTTCGCCGCGCACCGGGACGAGTTCACGCGGAAGAAGACGGCGTACCTCAGCGCCATCCAGGTGTCGCGCCTCCCGGACGCGAGCGATTCCGCGGCCGCGCTCGAGCGCGCGCGGCGGCTGCGCGCGGAGGTCGTGGGCGGCGCGCCGTTCGCCGAGGTCGCGCAGCGCGAGTCGTCCGACTCCGGCTCGGCGAAGCGCGGCGGCGACCTGGGCGAGTGGACGTACGGCCAGATGGTGAAGGAGTTCGACGCGGCGGCGCAGGTGCTCCCGATCGGCCAGGTGTCGGAGCCGGTGCGCTCGCAGTTCGGCTACCACATCATCCAGATGGAGTCGCGCACGGGCCAGAAGCGGAAGGGGCGCCACATCCTGGTGCCGATCGAGCTCGCGGGCGCGCACCGGGACGCGGTGGACGCGAAGGCCGACTCGCTCGACCGCCTCTCGATCGACGGCGCCGACGCGGCCGCCTTCGACAAGGCGGCGAAGGCCGTCGGCGCCGAGGTCGTCCGCGCCACGCCGACCCCGCAGGGCGCGCGTGTGCGCCTCGGGCTCCTCGAGGTGCCGGATGCCGGGACCTGGGCGTTCACCGCGGAGCCCGGCGCCATCAGCCCGGTGATCGAGACGTCGTACGCGTACTTCGTCTTCCGCCTCGACAGCCTGGCCGGCGAGGGGACGCCGTCGTTCGCCTCGGTCAAGGCGGAGGCGCGCCGCGCGGCCTGGATCGCGAAGGAGAAGGCGCGCGTCCGGCAGGCGGCCGCCGCGGCGGCCGAGCAGGCGGCGCGCGGGGTGCCGCTCAAGGACGCGGCGGCCGCGGCCGGCCTCACCTACTCCGCGATGGGCCCGTTCTCGCGGGCGCAGCCGCCGTTCCGCGAGCCGGCGCTCATCGGCGCCGCGTTCGGCGTCGGCGTGGGCAAGGCGACCGGCGTGCTGGACACGAAGGAGGCGGTGTACGTGCTGACGGGGATCGCGCGGCAGCCGGCGGACTCCGCCGCGTTCGTCGCCGACCTCCCGCGCTACCGGAACGACGTCTCCCGTTCGCTCCGCTCGGAGCGGATCCAGGGCTACGTGCAGGCGCTGCGGAAGGCCGCGAAGGTGGAGGACAACCGCGAGGAGCTGTACCGGCAGACGGCGACGGCCCGCCCGACGAGCTGAACCGGACGCCGAACGCACACGGGCCGGCGCTCCCCGACGGGGCGCCGGCCCGTGGTGCGTCCCGGACCGCCGTTACTGCGAGAGACGCTTCGGCTCGCCGCCGGTCGGCGCGCCGGGCGCGGCATCGACCTGGCGCGGGGGGAGCCGGTTCGGCTCCTGCTCGCTCATCAGCGCGTCCTGCGTGTCCGACAGGCTGCGCTTGAACTCCCGGATGCCCTTCCCCAGCGAGGCGCCGACCTCGGGCAGGCGCTTCGCGCCGAACACCAGCAGGACGATCACGCCGATGAGCGCGATCTCCCAGAAGCCGAGATTCCCGAGCATGCGACCCTCCGTCGCTAGAAGAGCGACCGCGCGATGAGGTACGCGGCCACGACCCCGAGCAGGCTGAGCAGCGACACGTGCAGCCCCACCGGCCCGAGGGTGAAGGATACCACGAGGAGATCGGCCGAGACAGGACCGAAGGTGGGGCTGGCGGTGGTGGTGAAGAAGCTCTTGGCGGGGCTGTCGGGCAGCCAGCGCTGCAGCAGGGACGTGAGGAAACCGCCCGCCACGAACCCGGCGACGAGCACGCCGAGGTAGAAGCCCGGGCGCCGCGGCAGGGGCACCTAGCGGCGCCGCTCCAGCACGTAGGCGAGGCAGGCGCGGAGCGCCTCGCGTGCGGGCCCCGGCCGCAGGCGGTCGAGGTCGGCCTCGGCCTGCTGGGCGATGCGGGCGCCGCGCTCGCGCGCGTAGGCGAGCCCGCCCCGCCGCTCCACGATCGCGACGACCTCGGCGACCTGCGCGTCGGTGGGCGCGGCGGCGTGCATGAGGTCCTGCACGGCCTGCCGCTCGCCGGGCTCCATGTTGGGGAGCGCGGCCAGGAGCGGCAGCGTCGCCTTCTGGCCCTTGAGGTCGAGGCCCGACGGCTTGCCGGTCGTCTGCTCGTCGGCGGTGTAGTCGAGCAGGTCGTCCACGATCTGGTACGCCATGCCGAGAAGCTGCCCGAACGAGGCGAGCGCGGCGCGCTCGGCGGGCGCGGCGCCGAGCGCCCCGCACTCGCAGGCGGCCGAAAGCAGCGACGCGGTCTTGCTGCGGATCAGCAGGTCGTAGTCGGCCTCGGTGAAGTGCAGCGGGTCGTGCGAGAGCAGCTGCCGCATCTCGCCGACGGTCATCTCGTTCGTGACGCGGGCGAGGACGCGGAGCGGGTCGAGGTCGTCGAGGCGGACGAGCTCGATCATCGCACGGCTGTACAGGTAGTCGCCCATGATCACGGCGACCTGGTGGCTGAACAGGCCGTTGACCGTCGGCATCCCGCGGCGCGTCGGCGAGTGGTCGACCGAGTCGTCGTGGACGAGCGTGGCGAGGTGGATGAGCTCGATGATGGCGCCGAGGCTCACGGCGCGCGTCGTCGCCGGGCCCGTCGCCGCCTCCGCGAGCAGCAGGAGGGTGGGCCGGAACTGCTTCCCGCGCAGGCGGAGCAGGTGGCTGTTGACCTCGGTGATGAGGCCGAAATCCGCCGCCACCATGCGGCGCAGCTCGTCCTGCACGAGGTCCAGGCGCCCCTGGATGGGACGCTGGATCTCGGCGAGGTTGATCGCGGCGGTGGCGGTGCCGTCTGGCGCCATGCGTCCGTCCCTATCGAGACGCGAGGCGCTGGATGCGCTCGCTCACGTCCATGAACTTGATGTCGACCGCAAGGGCCCGTTCATAGTACTCGCGTGCCTCCGCGTGCCGCGCCTCCGCCTCCAGTGCCCGCCCGGCCCAGTACAGCAGGCCGATCTTCTCCTCGTCCCCGCCGGGCAGCTGTTCCACGGCCCGGCGCAGCACCGACTCGGCGATGCCATACTTCCCCATCTCGTAGAAGGACACCCCAAGCGCCTCGGAGGTCCGCAGGCGCCCCTCGGGCGCCCGGAGCGCCTTCTGGAACTCGGCGATCGCCTCCTCGAGGAGCCCCATCTCCTTGTACGCGATGCCGAGGTCGTAGTGGGCCTGGAAATCCTCGGAGTCGATGTTCGCGTCGACGCCCTTCTTGAAGGCGTCCAGCATGCTGCGGAACACCTCCCCCTCGTCCTTCTTGCGGACGTCGTCGCCCTCGAGCCCCTCCACGCGCATGCGCGTGTCGCGCGGGCCCTCCTCCTCGAGGATCATCGAGCCGAGGTCGACGAAGGAGCCGCCGGCGTCGGCGGGGGGCGGGGGCGCCGAGGCGGCCGGGGCCGCGGCGACCGGCGCGGCGGGCGCCGGCGTCGCGGGCGCACCGAACGGCGTCCACGGCTTTTCGGGCGTGATCGCGCCGCGCTCCGCGGTGGTCGGGGCGACCGGCGCCGAGGGCGGCGGCGGAGCCTCCTCGGGCCGGAGCGCCCACAGGCGCCCCTCGGCGCGCGCACGGCCGCCCGCGTCACCGCGGTCGGCGAAGAGCGCCGCGGCGAGCCGGAACTCGTCGGCCGCGCGCACATCCTCGCCGCGCGCGAGCACCAGCTCCGCGAGCTCGAAGTGCAGCGCCGGGTTCTCCGGCTCGTCGATGATCTGCTCCTCCAGCAGCGCCACCGGGTCGGCCTCGGGGAGGAACGACTCGTCCCGCTGGTCCTCGGGCAGCAGCGACGCCGACGGGTCGAGATTGACGCCCGTCCCGGGCTCGTCGAACGTGAAGCCCATGAACTCCGAGGTCACGCGGCGCACCGGCCCGTCCTGCGTCACCCGCGGCGGGACCTCCGTCTCGCCGGTGATCGGCGTGATCGTCGCCGGCGGCTCGAACGGCGGCGGCTCCCACGCCGGCGGCGCGGGCGGGCTGACCAGCTCCATCACCGGCGCCGCCTCCGCCTCGTCCGAGGCGGCCGGCGCGGCGTCCGGGGCATCCGCCAGCGAGGCGAGCGGCGCATCGTCCACGAGCGGCGGCACCGCCTCGCGCTCGGACGTGAGGACGCGCGGCAGGTCGTCGAGCGGCGTGACCTCCGCCAGCGCCGGCATCTCGGCCCGCACCGCATCGGCCGACTCCTCGAGCGTGGTGACGCGAAACTCGTGCGAGACCCGCGGCTCGTCCTGGGTGGGGAGCTCGGGCGTGAGGGCCGGGGGCTCCTCGGCGTCGATCAACGGCAGGTGATCGAGCGCGGCGAGCGCCTCGTCGTCGCCCAGCGAGAGCGGCTCGAACGCCGTCGGTTCGAGCCCCTCCAGCGGCACGATGCCGGCGTCCGCGTCGTCGACGGGTGCCGCGGCGACGGGCTCGTCCACGAACGACGGCACGTCGAGCGCGGCCGGCTCGAACGTGTCGAGCAGGAGCCCGTCGAGTGGCGCCACCGTGTCCGACTCGTCGGCCGGCGCATCGCTCGTGGGCTCGAGGCCGTCCAGCACCAGGTCGAGCGCCGGCGGCTCGGCGACGACCGGGTTCTCGGCCGTGACGGGCTCGTCGAGGACGGGCGGCGCGACCAGCTCCAGCGGGGTCTCGACCGGCGGCGCCACCGACTCGGCCGTGATCGGCGCGGTGCGCTCGGCGGTGACCGCCGGACGCTCGCCCGTCGCGACCGCGGGGCGCTCCAGCGTGAGTGCCGGCCGCACCGGCGGGGGCGGCGCCTCCGCCTCGGGCTCGTCGAACGAGAGGAAGACCAGCCCGCCGGCGTCCTTGCGCGGGCCCTCCACCGGCGACTCCGCCGTCGCCCCGCCGACCGGCCCCGCCGACGCCTCGTGCGCGGCGAGGTCGTCGGGACGACCGGCCTTCTGCAGGATCTCCGTGACGAACTGGCGCACCTCCGCGTTGCCCGCGAACTGCTCGGCGAAGCCCTTCACCTGCTTCATCGCGTCGTCCACGCGCCCCGCGCGCTCCATGCGCGCGAGGTATTCGAGCAGGTTCCGCTTCGCCTCCACATGCACGTCCTTGCGCATGTGGTAGCCGGCGAGCTTCAGGTACGTCGTGGAGCGGTCCGGCGTCGTCCGCAGGATCTTCCCGCACAACGCGATGGCGTTGGTGAGCAGGCCCTGCTCGGCGTACAGGTCGGCCGCGCGGTCGTACTGCTCGACGGCCGAGTTGTTGTCGTTGAGCTGGTCGCGGAAGAGGTCGCCGACGCGGTTGTAGAGCGAGAGGTCGGGATGCGGGTCGCGGCCCGTCTCGAACTCGCGGATCGCCTGGAGGTAGACCTCGATCGCCTTCTTCCACTCCCGCCGGGCCTCGTGGCGACGCGCCGCTTCCTTCAGCTTGTCGACGCTCATGCGGGCTCGGGGAGGAGGGGGTCGTGACGGCGCATCTTCAAGTAACTAGGCAAGATAGGTGCCGCCGAAGGGGGCAGCAACCGGCGCGAGCCGGCCCCGCAGGACGGCCGCGGCCAGGCGCTCCAGGTCGGGCGTCGGCGGGCGGTCGGCGCCGAGCGGCGGCACCCCCACCTCGCCCCGGATCCGGGCGTGGAGGGCGGCCACGCCGAGGCCCGGCCGGAGGGGCCGCAGGAACTCCAGCCCCTGCGCGGCGCAAAGGAACTCGGCCGCCACGACGCGTGCCGCGTTGGCCAGGATCCGCCGGCACTTGTACGCCGCCGCCATGCCCATGGGGACGAAATCCTCCTGGTTCGCGTCGGTCGGGATCGAGCCGATGCTCGCCGGGTGGCAGAGCGCGCGCGATTCCGCCACCAGCGACGCCGCGGTGATCTGCACCATCATGTACCCCGACGCGACGCCGGGCTCGGCGGTCAGGAAGGCGGGGAGGCCGTGGCTCAGGTCCGGGTTCACCAGCCGCTCCACCCGCCGCTCGGCGATCGCCTGCAGCGTCGTGAGCGCGATGGCGAGCACGTCGAGCGCCTGTGCCACGGGCTGGCCGTGGAAGTTGCCGCCGGAGAGGATCTCCCCCGCCCCGTCCGGCCCCGCGAAGACGAGCGGGTTGTCGGTCGAGGCGTTCAGCTCCACGAGGCACGTCGCCTCCGCGAAGCGGATCGCGTCGCGCACCGCGCCGAGGACCTGCGGCGCGCAGCGGAGCGAGTAGGCGTCCTGGACGCGCTCGTCCCCCTCGCGGTGCGACTCGCGGATCTCGCTCGCGTCGAGCAGCGCGCGCATCGCGTCGGCGGCCTCGCGCTGCCCCGCGTGCGGGCGCGCGGCGTGGATGCGCGGGTCGAGCGCCACCGGGGTCGCGCGGAGCGCCTCGTGGCTCATCGCCGCCGCGGCGACGGCGCTCCGCCAGCAGGTGTCGGCGTCGTGCACGAGCAGCGCGAGCAGCGCCGTCTGGGCCTGCGTCCCGTTGATGAACGCGAGCCCCTCCTTCGGGGCGAACGCGACGCCGTCCTCCTCCAGCAGCGCGAGCGCCACGTGCGCGAGCGGCGCGAGGTCGCCCGAGGCGCCGACGGAGCCCTGCTCGGGCACGACCGGGAGCCGGTCCTCGTTGAGCCGCGCGAGGAGCGCCTCCACCAGCGCCGGCCGCACGCCGCTCGTGGGGCGCAGCAGCACGTTGGCCCGCAGCAGCAGCAGCGCGCGCACCACGTCGCGCGGGAGCGGGTCGCCGACGCCGGCGGCGTGGCTCCGCAGCAGGTTCACCTGCAGCTCGTCGAGCCGCCCGGGCGGGATGCGCACCGTGGCGAGCTTGCCGAAGCCGGTGTTGATCCCGTAGAGCACCTCGCCGCGCGCCACCGCGGCGTCGACGCGCGCCCGGCTCGCGGCGAGCGCGGCGACGGCGCCAGGGTCGAGCGTGACGCGCCGCGCCGGGTCGCGCGCGATGCCGACCACGTCGGCCAGCGCGAGGGAGGCGCCATCCAGGCGCAGCGGGGCGCTCATCGCTCGATCGTCACTTCCTGGTGGTTGATCCGCAGCTGCGGCAGGTCCCGCAGCTGCACGGCGACGGAGAAGAGCACGTTCCCGTTCGGCGACTGCGCGAACGAGAAGCGCGCCTCCCACTCGTGCAGCCAGCGCACGAGCGACACCTGGTGCGACTGGAACCGGCCCGCCGTCGCATCGTACTGCCCCTGGTACTGCACCGCCCAGAACGGCGTCGGGTTGAACGAGGTGGCGAGCGCGAAGTTCTGCGCGTCCTGGCCCGGCGTCTCGCGCCCCTGCGCGTCCACGCGCGGGCGCGTGCGCGACAGCGTGTACGCGACCGTGAGCGCGAACGGCTGCCCCGCGCCGAAGCCGGCGGGGCTTCCCTGCAGGAACTGCCCCACCGACACCTGCCCCGTCGCGAACTGGTTCGGGTTCGGCCCCATCGGCCGCTGGCCGATCGGCAGCGGCATCCCGCCGGCGCGCCCGCCAGGGTCGGGCCCCGTCGGCGCGCGCGCCAGGCCGAACACGCTCAGCAGCGAGCGCACCGTGCGGCCCGTGATGGTGAAGTTGGTGCTCGCCTGCGTGAGGAACGGCGAGAAGCGCGTGGTGTCGAGCCCCACCTGGCCGTTCCACAGGTCGTGCGTGAGGTTGAGCGCGAAGCCGGGGATGATGTCGGTGCTCACCTGGTTGGAGAGCGTCTGCGTCGTCCAGCCCGTGCGGCCCGGGAGCTTCGCCTGCTCGAAGTCGTACGAGACGGGGGTGGTGTTGATGCTGACGATGCGGATGTTCTGGCCTGGCGCGCCCGGGAGGCCGCCGCCGGGGATCGCGCCGCCCGCCGAGTCGGCCTTCGGCGCCCGGCGCTTCGCCTCGAGGTTCTGGTTGAGCGCCACCGAGAGCGTCATGAGCTGGGGGCTCCGCAGCTGCGCCGGCCGCCCGGGGCCCGCCTGCGCCTGCGCATACCGCTCGTTCACCTCGGACGCCGGGGCGAACGCGAAGTTGATGAGCGGGTTCAGCTGGTGGCGCATCCGGCTCGTCCCGGGCCACCAGCCGGGGAGGAACGCGAAGAGCGTCGGCGACGCTGTGAGCCCGAAGGCGAGCCGCTTCCCCTGGAAGACCCACGAGCCATCGGTGTTGGCGTTCCGGATGGCGAACGGGCCCGACGCCTGGTTCTGGATGTTCACCGACGGCGTGAGCTTCCACGTCCGCTGGAACAGGATGGGCAGGTTGATGCCGGTGTTCCAGTCGAAGCCCGAGCTGAACGTCCCCGTCCGCACCTCGCTCACCGTGAGCGAGTCGCCGGGGCGGTTCGGGTCGGGGATGCGGTACGTGATGACCTGCCGCCCGGTCGACTGCTCGTCGGTCACCGAGATGGCGTTGTTCCAGTTGAACGTCCCGATGCGCAGCGGCGTCTGCAGCGAGAGCTGCGTGTTGCGCCGGTCGGTCGGCAGCCGGAGCGTGTCGACCCCGCCCGGCCGCACGATCGGCACGAGCGTCCCCTGCCCGCCGCTCGACTGCTGGTTCGTGAGGCTCAGGTTCGGCTGCCACGTGATGCTGGTGCCGAACTGGAGCGGGTTGAAGCTGAGGCCGAGCTGGGGCAGCGTGGTGGACGTCGCCTCCTGGCCCGCGAGCGGCTGGGTGCGGCTGCCGCCCAGCGCCAGGTTCCCCCAGCGGTAGCGCTGCTGAAAGTTGAGGCGGCTCTGGATGTTCTGCGTCACGCGGAAGGCGTCCACGGCGTTCTGCCCCACCACCTGCGAGTTGCTCGCGAAACCGATGCCGAGCGTCAGCTGGCTCGCCTTGCTGAACTCCTGCCGGTGGTCCCACGCCACGTCGATCGACCGGCCGCCGCCGAAGACCCACGTGTGCCCGAGCTGGACGGAGCCGGCCACGAAGCGGTCGAGCACGTTGTATTGCGCATTGAGCCCCACGCGCACGTTGCGCCGGGAGACCCAGTCGAGCCGGAGCGTCGCGTCCCAGTAGTCGTTGGGCGCGTAGTAGTAGCCGATGTTGGTGACGGTGCGCTGGTACGTGCTGCTCGGCCGCACGAGGTCCGAGAAGCCGAACTGCGGGACGAGGATGCCGCTCCGGCGGCCCGGCCGCGCGTCCTGGAAGATGAACGGCAGCCAGAGCAGCGGCACGTCGCGCAGGTACAGCACGACCGGCCGCGCGGCGATGACGGTGTTCGAGACCCACTTGATCTTCCTCGCCACGAACGAATAGTGCGGCACCGGCAGGTCGCAGCTCGTGATCTCGCCGTTGCCGGCGAAGATGCGCGTGGTCGACGAGTCCTGCGCCACGTCGCCGCGGATGAACCAGGTGGTGGCGCCCTGGGGGAACGTGGTGACGGCGTCCTCGAGGACGCCGCGCTTGTTGCAGGTGTCGTAGCGGATCCCCTCGCCCACCACCGCCTTCCCCTGCTCGAAGAACTTCGGGTCGCCCCGCGCGCGCAGGAGGCACTGCTGCTCGGCGTAGCTGATCGAGTCGGCCTCGAGCTGGAGCCCCTCGCGCTCGACCAGGCTGCCGCCCACGAGCTCGAGCCGCGACTCCTCCACGAAGAGCGTCGCGGAGTCGGCGCGGAAGCGGGTGGGGACGTAGCCGGGGCGGTCGAGGAGGGCCTTCATCGCGGAGTCGGGCTCGCCGAACTGCCGCGTCGGTTGCGACGGGAGGCGGCGCTTGTTCGCGGTGTCCGCCGCGCCGGGCATGGGCGCGCCCGGGGCGCCGCGCCCGGGGGCGCCGGGGGGCGCCTGCTGCGTCGGCCGCGCGCCCGAGGGCACCGGTGCGCGAGGCACCGGCTGCTGCGCCTCGGCGGGCCCCGCGACCAGCAGCAGCAGGAGCGCGCCCGCCGCCGCCGCCACGCGCGCCGCCCGCGCCCGGCGCCGGTCGACCACCACCGCCCCCGCGTAGCCGACCTCGTACAGCAGCAGCAACGGCACCGTGAACATGCACATGGAGATGACGTCGGTCCCCGGCGAGAGCACCGCGCCCGCCACGAACGCCAGCACCACGGCGTAGCGCCGGAACCCCCCGAGCCCGCGCGGTGAGACGACGCCCAGGAACGCGAGGATGACGATCACGAGCGGCAGCTCGAACGAGATCCCCATCGCCAGCACGACCTGCACGACGAAGCCGAAGTAGGCGTCGTACGTGATCATCGGCGCGAGCGCCTCGGTCTGGAAGCTGAACAGCACCTCCAGCGCCTTCGGCAGCACCAGCAGGTACGCCACGGCCGCGCCGCAGAGGAAGAGCAGCAGCCCCGCGACGAGCGCGGGCACGAGCACGCGGCGCTCGCGGTCGTACAGCGCGGGGGCGAGGAACGCCCACGCCTGGTAGATCAGGAACGGCGATGCGAGGACGAGGCCGACCACGAAGCCGAGCTTGAGGACGATCATCACCGGCTCGGTGGGCGAGAGCACCGTGAGCTGGCCGGTGGGGAGGAACGGGCGGATCGGCTCCATCATGAGCCGGACGAGCTGGAACCGCTCTACGGCCCAGAGGCCGAAGGCGACGCCGGCGACGAGCGCCACCAGCGCGCGCACGAGGCGCGCCCGCAGCTCCTCGAGGTGGTCGAGGAACGGCATCTCTCCGCCCGCGTCGGGCCGGCTCATCCGCCGACGGCGTCCCGCCCGCGCCCGCTAGCGCGCGGGCGGCTTGAGCCGGTCGCGCGCGAGGGCCGCCTCGTCGGAGCGGGGGTACAGCCGCACGACGCGCTCGAACGCGGCCTTCGCCCCCGTCGCGTCCTTCCGGCGGTCGGCCAGCAGGCCGACGTTGTAGATCGCGGACGCCGCGCGCGAGGAGCGCGGGAACTCCTTCGCGACCCGCTCGTAGTACGCCACCGCGCTGTCCGGCGCCTCGGCGGCGAAGCTCTGGCCGACGTAGTACAGCGCGTCAGGCGCGCGGTCGCTCTGCGGCCAGGCGCGCAGCAGCTCCAGGAAGCCGGCGCGCGCCGTGCCCATGCTGCCGCGGCGCATCTGCTGCAGCGACGCCTCGTACATCTGGTCGGCCGAGGCGGCGGGCACCACCGCCGGCGTGCCGGGCGCGGGGGCCGCCGGCGCGGCCGCCGTGGCGGCCGTGTCACGCGGGGCGGCGACCGCCGCCGCGAGCTGGCCGGCGCGCGCCTCCAGCTGCGCCCGAAGCTCCGAGAGCCGCTGCTGGCTCTGCCCGGTCAGGGCCTGCACCTGCACCATCTGCTGCTGCACGTCGTAGAGCTCCGCGCCGAGCTCGGTGCGGAGGCTCCGCAGCTGCGCGCGCGCCGCCTCGAGCGAGTCGGCCGTGCGCCGCTGCGCCACCTGCACCTCGGCGAGCTGGACGAGCCGCGCGGAGTCGCCGCGGGCCAGCTCGGCGCGCAGGAGCGCCACCTGGTCCTGCACCTGCTTGACGTGACCGGGGGTGGCGCAGGCCGCGAGCCCCGCCACCCCCAGCACCCACCACCCGCGAGGCGTCACGGGATGTTGGTCACGTCACCCGAGACGATCTCGAACTCCGCCCGGCGGTTCTTGGCCCACGCCGTCTCGTCGTGCCCGGGGTCGACCGGGCGCTCCTTGCCGAACGACACGGTCTCGAGCCGACCGCCGTCGATCCCCTTGCTCTCGGCATACCGCTTGGCCGCCAGCGCGCGCCGGTTGCCGAGGGCCAGGTTGTACTCCTCGGAGCCGCGCTCGTCGGCGTGCCCGGAGATCTTGAGCTTCAGGTCGGGGTTGGCCTGCAGGATCGGAATCTTCCGGTCGAGGCTGGCCGCGTCCTCGGGGCGGATGTCCGCCTTGTTGTAGTCGTAGTTCGTGTGGCGTGCGAGCTCGGCCTTCAGCGCGCGGATGCGCTCGGCGCGCTCGCGATCGGCGCCCGCCCGGCGGGCCGCCTCATCCTCGGCGCGGCGACGCACCGACTCCTCCTCGGCGCGACGGCGGGCCGCCGCCTCCTCGTCGGCCTTCCGCTTCGCGGCCGCGGCCGCGTCATCCGCCGCCGCCGTCTGCGCGGCCGGCGCGGCCGCCGGGGTCGGCGTGGGCGCCGGGGTGTTGCTGCTGCACGCCGCGAGCGCGAGGGCGCCGGCGGAGAGCGTGATCAGGGACGGGAGACGCATGGATCCTCTCCAGGTTCAGTGCGGGTCGTTCAGGGCGCGGCCGGACGCCGCGACCACGACGGAAGGCGGGCGTTGCCGCCGAAGGTGAGCTGCCGGATGCGCCCGCTCTCCACGTCCAGCACCCAGAGCTGGCGCCGGCCCGACCGGTCGGAGACGAACACGATGTGCCGGCCATCGGGCGCCCATGCCGCGTCCTCGTTCCGCCCCGCCGAGGTCAGCTGCTTCAGGCGCCGGCTCGCGACGTCCATCACGAAGAGCTGCCGCCCCCCGTCACGCACGTCCCGATGAAAGATGATGGACCCGCCGTCCGGGGACCACTCCGGGGCGTTCGACTCCCCCGTGGCGCCGAAATCGAACGGGACCAGCACCTCGGGGTCGGTCCCGTCGGCCGCCATCACGTAGACCTGCGGGGACCCCGCCCGCGTGGAGATGAACGCGAGCCGCCGCCCGTCCGGGGCATAAGTCGGGCTGAGATTATCGGCGAACCGTCCGACGGTCAAGCGCGTGGCGCAGCACTGCTCGGCGACGTTCGCCGTCCAGATGTTCGTGCCCCCTTCGTCCACCTTGGCGAAGGCGATGGTGCGGCCGTCCGGCGTCCAGCCCGGCGTGATGTTGAGCGCGTCGCCCGTGCCGGGGACCTGCTGCTCCTGCCCCGTCGCGAGGTCGCGCACGAGGACCGGACCGCGCCCCTCGCGGAAGTCGGTGTACGCGAGCCGCAGGCCATCCGGGCTCCACGCCGGCGAGAGGGCCCGACGCCCGTCGGGCGTGACGGGGACGTCCCCGAAGCCGTCGGCGTCCACCACGCGCACCCGGCCCTCCACGACGTACGCGACCCGCGTCGAGGCGAAGCCGGGCGTCCCCGTGATCCATCGCAGCACCTCGTCGCTCACGCGGTGGACGGCGAGCCGGTAGCCCGCGGCGTCCGGCGCCGGCAGCGCCACCTCCATCTCGTTCAGCGCGCGCTCCGCCCTGAGGTCGTGCAGCCGGACGAGCATCCCGCGCGGCGTCCCGGACGCCTGCAACGCGAACGCGCCGCCGAGCTGGCGGTACAGGGGGTAGTTCACCTCGACCGACGCCGCCGCCGTCCCTTCCGGCGTCACCACCGTCTCGAACCGGTCCGACTGGTCGAGGTCGCGCCGGAGGATGGCACGGGCGCTGTCGAGCCCGGGCCCCGGCACCACGATGAGCACCGGCCGCTCGCCCGGCGTGTACCGGAGCACGACGCGTACCCCCTCGGGCGGCGCGGCCGTCGTGTCCTGCGCCGCCGCGGGCGCGGCGGCGGCCGCCAGCAGCGCACCGACCATCACCAGCCGCCTCACCGGGCCCTCGACGGCTCGAAGACGAAGCTCACGGGCAGCACGTCGTTGGGCCACCCATCGGGCAGGGCGCCGAACGCGCGCGCGTTCCCCGCCGCCTCGACCGCGCCCTGCGCCTCGAGGTCGAAGCTGAAGTCGCCCGAGCGCCGCACGAAGGCGATGTTGCGCACCGAGCCGTCTCGCAGGATCAGGAAGCTCACCTCGGCCCGCAGGGGCACCTTCGCGGCATCCCAGCGGCGGAAGACCTGGTTGAGGATGTTCCGGAGGTACTCCGGATACGGGAAGTCGATGCCGGGCGTCCGCACGGTGACCGCGTCGAGCCCCGCGCCAGGCGCCACGCCGGGGGCCGCCGCCGCGGGCGCCGGACTCTGCGGCTTGGCACTCGGCTCCCGCTCGGCGGGCGTCGCCGCCGCCGGTGCCGGGGTCGGCGTCGGCGTCGGGCGGGGCGGCGTCTTCGCGGGGCTCGGCGCCGGGCGCCGGGCCAGCGGCACGGCCGCCGGCGCCTTCTTCGCG
>JANRIU010000102.1:0-12837 GCA_033764615.1 Gemmatimonadales bacterium
CGCCGGCGAGCGGCGCGCGCAGGACGGCCGCCACCACGAGCCGCGCCCGCGCCCGGTCGTAGCGCGCCGCGGCGCCGAGGCCGGCCGGCAGCACCTCGGCGACGACCTGGAACGGGAGCCACACGGTGTCGCCCTGCAGCGTCGGCGCGGCGGCGAGGGGGCGCCAGCCACCGCGGACCTGCACGAGCGGTGCGTCGAGGAGGAAGCGGAAGGGGACGCCGGCGAGCGTGAGTTCCAGCCACGGGCGATGGAGCTCGAGCCGCGCGCCGAGGGCGGACGCGAGCTCGGCCGCGGCGAGGCGCGGCGCCCCGCGACCGTCCGCGCGCACGGGGACCCGTCGCTCGCCCGCCGCCGACGCGATCACCACCGCCTCCGGCGCGGCGCGTCGCGCCGCGGCCGGCGGCGCCACGGCGAGCAGCACGGCGAGCAGCGCCGCGATCACCGCCGACGCGCGACCGCGCGCGCCGCCTCGCGATCGGCGATGCGCTTCTTGATGTCCTCGCGGCGGTCGTGCTGCTTCTTCCCCTTGGCGAGGGCGAGCGCGACCTTGGCTCGGCCGCGCGCGAAGTAGAGCTCGAGCGGCACCAGCGTGCAGCCGTCCCGCTCCACGGCGCCGATGAGCCGCTCGATCTCCTTGCGATGCAGCAGGAGCTTGCGCGTGCGGACCGGGTCGGTGTTCCAGCGGTTGGCCTGCTCGTACGGCGTGATGTTCATGCCGTCGAGCCAGACCTCGCCCTGCCGCAGCCGCGCGTACGCCTCCTTGATGGAGGCGCGGCCGGCGCGCAGCGACTTCACCTCGGGCCCCGTGAGCACGACGCCCGCCTCGAACGTCTCGAGGAGGTGGTAGTCGTGGGAGGCGCGCGGGTTGCGGGCGACGGAGTGCCGGTCGGAGGGCTCGGGCTTGGCGTGCACGCCGGTGAAGATAGCGCACGCCGCGTGCCCCGGCGCTTGCTGCGGGGTCGGGGTGCGCCTAGTTTTGCCGTCCCCGCCGAAGTGGTGGAATTGGTAGACGCGCTGCGTTCAGGGCGCAGTGGGCGCAAGCCCGTGTGGGTTCGAGTCCCACCTTCGGCACTGCACGCTTCCCGGCCCGCGCCGGGCCGACGCGCCGCCACGGATCGCTCCGTCGCGGCGCGTCGTCGTTCGGCCCGCTCAGTACCGCGCCATCGCCGGGTCGACCTCGCGCGCCCACGCCTCCACGCCGCCCGCCAGGCTCCGCACCGCCACCACCCCGTGGCGCCGCAGGATCGCGCGGGCGGTGAGGCTGCGGACGCCGTGATGGCAGATCGTCACCACCGGGCGCCGCGGGTCGACCTCGCCGCTGCGCGCGGCGAGCTCGCCGAGCGGGATGAGCGTCGCGCCCGGCAGGTGCGCGATGGCGAACTCCCACGGCTCGCGCACGTCCACCAGCTGCGGCTGCTCGCCGCGGGCCAGGCGCCCGGCGAGCTCGGCGGGCTCGATCTCGGCGTCGTCCGGGGCGGCGACGGGGGCGGCCGGCGACACGCCGCAGAACCGCTCGTAGTCGATGAGTGCCGAGATCGTCGGCGTGTCGCCGCAGGCGGGACAGCCCGGGTCGCGGCGGACGGCGATCTCGCGCCAGCGCGCGGCGAGCCCGTCGAACAGGAGCAACCGGCCCGCGAGCGAGGTGCCGATGCCGCAGAGCAGCTTGATCGCCTCCAGCGCCTGCATCGCGCCGATCACCCCCGGCAGCGCGCCGACGACGCCCGCATCCGCGCACGACGGCACCAGCTCCGGCGGCGGCGGGTCGGCGAAGAGGCAGCGATAGCACGGCCCGCCCGGCGTGGCGAAGAGCGCGAGCTGGCCCTCGAAGCGGAGGATGCTTCCGTAGACGAGCGGCCGGCGCTCGAGCACGCACGCATCGTTCAGCAGGTAGCGCGTCGGGAAGTTGTCGCTGCCGTCGAGCACGACATCGTGCGCGGCGACGAGGGCGCGCGCCGTGGCCGCGGTGAGGCGCTCCGCGAGCGGGACGACGCGCACGTGCGGGTTGAGGTCGCGCAGGCGCTCCGCGGCCGACGCCACCTTGGGCCGGCCGACGGCGGCGGTGCCGTGCAGGACCTGCCGCTGGAGGTTGGTGTCGTCGACGGCGTCGCCATCGGCGATGGTGAGGGTGCCGACGCCCGCGGCGGCGAGGTACAGCGCCGCCGGGCTGCCGAGGCCGCCCGCGCCGACGAGCAGGACGCGCGCGGCGGCGAGCCTGGTCTGGCCCTCGGGGCCGATCTCGGGGAGGATCAGGTGCCGCGCGTAGCGGCGGAGTTCCGGCGGGGAGAGCGTCACGGCGGCCGGGGCGGCCGCCGCCTCAGCGCGAGGCGGCGGGCTGCGGCGCGGCCGCCGCGCGGCCGTTGCCGCCGGACGTCCCGATGGAGACGAGCGACTGCACGTGCGGCTCGGTCTTCATCAGGTCGGCCAGCGAGATGCTCGCGAGGAACTCGTCCACGCGCGCCTGCAGGCCGTACCAGACGGGCCGGATGCTGCAGCCGCTGTCCGGCGCGCACCGCTCGGCGTCGACCGGGTGCGCATCGCAGTTGACCTCGAACGTCTGGTGCTCGGACGCCGCCATGACGTCCCGCACCGAGATCCGCTCGGGCTCGCGCGCCAGGTAGTAGCCGCCGCGCGCGCCGCGCACGGATTCGACCAGCCCCGCGCGCCGCAGGCGCAGCAGGATCTGCTCGACGTAGTCGGCCGGGAGTCGCTCCTGATCCGCCAGCTCGCGCGCGGCGACGGGCGTGGTGCCGCCGCGACGGGCCAGGTGGAGCGAGATGATGAGGCTGTACTCGGTCCAGGTTGTGACGCGCATGCCGTGCAATATGGGGACAACCCGCGTCGGCGAACAAGGGACCGGGTTGCCGCCCCGCGCGCGCGCGGGCAGCTTTGGCGCCCGTGACCGCCCCCGCCTCGCGCCGGCCGCTCGCGCCCCGCGCCGTCGAGCCCCTCCGCCTGCTCTTCGTCTCGCACTCCTTCCCGCTGCCGGGCCGGCCGCTGTCCAACGTGGGCGGCATGCAGCGCATCGCCCAGGACTTCCTGGCGGCGCTGCGCCGGCACCCGGGCGCCGCCGTCGAGACGCTGCTGCTCGAGACGAGCTGGGAGGCGACGCACCGCCGCGCCGTGCCGTTCTTCGCGCGGCTGCTGCGCGAGATCCCCGCGCGCGCGGGCGACGGCCGGGCGGCGGTGGTGCTGCACTCCTCGCTCGTGACGGCGTCCACCGCCGTGGTGCTGGCCGGCCGCGTCCGGCGCGCCGGGGCGCGCACCGCGGCCATCGCGATCGGGCGCGACCTGACGCTGCCCGTGGCGCCATACCAGTGGTTCGTGCCGCGCGTGATGCGCGCGCTCGACGCCATCTTCCCCATCAGCGACGCGACCGCCGCCGAGTGCCTCGCGCGCGGCGCGGACCCCGGCCGCCTGCAGGTCATTCCCTGCGGCGTCGACACGACGCGCTTCGCCCCGCCGCCGGACCGCGCCGCTGCGCGTGCGGCGCTGCTCGCGCGCCTGGGCGGCGCCGTGCCCGACGGGTCGTTCGTGCTCTGCAGCGTGGGGCGCCACTATGAGCGGAAGGGGTTCCACTGGTTCGTCGAGGCCGTCCTGCCGATGCTGCCTCCGGACGTGCACCTCGTGCTCGCCGGGGAGGGGCCGCTCACGCCCGCGATCCGCGCCGCGGCCGCCCGCGCCGGCGTGAGCGGACGCCTGCACCTGCCTGGCCAGGCCCCCGCCGAGACGATCCAGGCGCTCTATGCCGGCGCCGACCTGTTCGTGATGCCGAACCTGGCGGTGCCGGGCGACATCGAGGGCTTCGGCGTGGTGATGCTGGAGGCGGGCGCCTCCGGCCTGCCGGTGGTGGGCGCCGACCTCGAGGGGATCGCCACCGCGATCCGCGAGGGCGAGAACGGCACGCTGGTGCCGAGCGGCGACGCCGCGGCCTTCGCGGCGCGGATCCTCGCGTTCCGGGACGATCGCGCCGCCCTCGCGTCGGCCTCCGCGCGCGGGGCGGCGTTCGTGGCGCGCACCTACGCGTGGGACGCGATCGCCGACAGCTTCGTGCGTGCGCTCGCCGAGCGGCCGGCGCCGGCCGCGCGCGTGCCGGCGCCGACCTGAGCGTCGGCGGTCAGCCGCCGCCGGGCAGCCCCACCCCGCCCGGCACGCCGATCTCCGTCATCGCGCGCAGGTCGAGCACGTCGTCCAGTTCCCGGCCCTGCAGCAGGCCCTTCTGCACCACCAGCTCCTTCACCGTGAGCCCGGTGGCGAGCGCCTCCTTCGCCAGCTTCGCCGACTCGGCGTAGCCGATCTTCGGCGCGAGCGCGGTCACGAGCGCGGGGCTCCGCTCCAGCCAGTATGCGCACTGCCGCTCGTCCGCCTCGGCGCCCTCGATGCACCGCTCCGCGAAGACGCGCGTCGCGTTGGCGAGGATCTGCAGGTTGAAGACCATGTTGTGGGTCATCACCGGCATCATCACGTTGAGCTGCAGCTGCCCCGCCTCCGCGGCGAGCGCCACCGTCGTGTCGAGGCCGAGCGCCTGGAAGCAGACCTGGTTCACCATCTCGGCGATCGACGGGTTCACCTTCCCCGGCATGATGCTGGAACCGGGCTGCACCGCCGGCAGGATCAGCTCGGCGAGGCCGGTGCGCGGCCCCGAGACGAGGAGGCGCACGTCGTTCGAGAACTTCGCGAGGTCGAGCACGAAGGCGCGCACGGCGCCCGTGAACGTCGCGATGTCGCCCATGCTCTGCATGAGCTGGATGCGGTCGGCGCCGGCGCGCAGCTCGAGGCCCGAGACCGCGCGGAGCGCCTCCACCATGAGCCGCGGGTACTCGGCCTCGGCGTTGATCCCGGTGCCGACCGCCGTGCCGCCGATGCCGAGGTCGCGCAGCCAGTCGGCCGCCTGCTCCAGCTTCCGGCGGTGGCGCGCCAGCATCCCGGCGTACGCCGCGAACTCCTGCCCCATCCGGATCGGCGTCGCGTCCTGGAGGTGGGTCCGGCCGCTCTTGATGACGTGGTCGAACTGCGTCGCCTTGGCCTCGCACGCGGCGGCGAGCCGGTCGATCGCGGCGAGCAGCGCGGGCAGCGCGGCGAGCGTGGCGAGGCGCATCGCCGTCGGGATCACGTCGTTGGTCGACTGCGCCATGTTGACGTGGTCGTTCGGGTGCACCGGGCTGTAGGCGCCGCGCACGCCGCCGAGCAGCTCGTTCGCCCGGTTGGCAAGCACCTCGTTGCAGTTCATGTTGTGGCTGGTGCCGGCGCCGGCCTGGTACACGTCCACGATGAACTGGTCGCGGTGCCGGCCCGCGAGCACCTCGTCGGCGGCGGCGACGATCGCATCGGCGAGCCTCGCCTCCAGGCGGCCCGTCGCCTTGTGCGTGAGCGCGGCGCTGCGCTTGATCCACACGACCGCGTCCACGAAGAGCGGGAGCGGGCGCAGGCCGGAGATCGGGAAGTTCTCCGCGGCGCGGAGGGTCTGGATGCCGTAGAGCGCGTCGGCCGGGACGGCCTTCTCGCCGAGGGGATCCTTCTCGAGGCGGGTGGTCATGGGCTGGGGCCTGGGGGCGCGGGTCGGCGTCCGGGTGACGCCTCACGGGTGGCGAGCGATCGCCAGGGGAGCACGGGATGCACGAGTCGTACTTCCGGCGGGTGGCCGCCGCGGCGACGTTCAGCGCGGCGAGGGGGACGAAGGCCGACCTCGCGGCCGGCCAGCACCTCTTCTGCGGGCTCAACTGCTTCGAGCCGGGGCAGGCACAGCACGTCCACACCCATGCCGGGGCGGACAAATTCTACCTCGTGCTGTCGGGCCGGGCGAGGATGCAGGTGGGCGACGAGGTGGCCGAGGCGGAGGCGGGCACGCTGGTCTGGTGCCCGGCCGACGTGCCGCACGGGGTGCTCGAGGCGCTCGAGCGCACCGTCATGCTCGTCGCGATCGCCCCGCCCCCGCGACGCGGCGGATGACGCCGGGGCCGTAGGCGGCGAGCGCGAACGCCGCCCCGGCCACCACGCCGACGCCGATGGTGTAGGCGCGCCACCACGCGAGCAGCGACGGCCCCGAGTCGCCGACGTCGCCCGCGGCCCCCGCGAGGAAGCCCAGGTCCACGGCGCCGGCGCCGGCCGGGGTCGGCAGCACGAGCTGGCCGTACGTCAGCACGATGGTGCCGACGAGCGCGGGGCCGATCGCGGGTTCGTGCGGCAGCGTGGCGAGGAGGAACGGCAGCGGCAGCAGGCGGCCCGCCAGGCTCACGAGGGTGAGTGGCGCGGTGGCGGCCAGCGTCGCGGGCGAGAGCCGTCGCAGGTAGACGCGCAGGCGGCGCAGCGGCCGGCGCACGTGCCGCTCGCCCGGTCGCGCCCGGCCGCGCACCGCGAGCCAGGCGACCAGCGTCACGGCGCCGACGGCGACGAGCCACGGCCAGAAGGCCGCAAGGCCGCCGGCCGCGCGCGCCCGCACGTGCGCCCACCAGTCGCCGCCGTGCCGCAGCAGCACGGCCATCGAGAGCAGCGCGATGAGCGGCCACTCCGCCACGGCCTCGATCGCGAGGCCGACGAACGCGGCCGTCGCGGGCACGCCCGCGCGCAGGAAGCCGGCGAGCCGCGCCGGTTCGCCGCCGAGGCGGGCGGGCGTCAGCGCCGCCGCGGCCTCGCCCCACGTGTTCGCGACCAGCGCCGCCTGCCACCCCACGGGATGCCCGAGCGCGCGGTACAGCAGGCGCATCCGCCACGCGCGCGCGCCCATGCCGGTGAGCGTCACGGCCAGGCAGGCCGCGTGTGCGGCGAGCGGATTCAGGCGGGGCCGGCCTCCGCCCGCCAGGCGTCGCCGTCGCGCAGGAACGGATTGGTGAGGCGCTCCACGCCGACCGTCGTCTCGGGGCCGTGGCCGCAGAGCACGCGGGTGGTGTCGGGGAGCACGAGCAGGCGGGTGCGGATGGAGTGGAGCAGCGTGTCGAGGTCGCCGCCGGGGAGGTCGGTGCGGCCGATGGAGCCGCGGAACAGCACGTCGCCGCCGATCACGAGCCCGTCGCCCACGAAGATGACCGAGCCCGGCGAGTGCCCCGGCGTGTGCGCCACGGTGAAGGCGTGCGGCCCGACCCGGAGCACCATGCCGTCGGCGAGCGCGTGGTCCGGCGCGGGCTGCGCCTCCACCGGGATGCCGAGCCACGCGCCCTGCTGCACCACGCGGTCGTACATCGGGCGGTCGAGCGGATGCAGCCACACCGGCGCACGCGTCCCCGCCTTCACGCGGGCGACGCCCGCCACGTGGTCGACATGCGCGTGCGTCAGCCAGATCGCGGTCACGCGCCAGCCCCGCGCGTCGATGGCGGCGAGGAACCGCTCCGGCTCCTCGCCCGGGTCGACCACCACCGCCTCCCCGCTCGCGACGTCGGCGAGCAGGAAGCAGTTCTCCGCGAACTGCCCGTTGGGGATCGGGACGATCGCGAGCTCAGGCACCCGCGGCGGCCACCGCCGACGCATGCTTGCGCTCGGTGAGGAACTTCTCGACGGCGATCGCCGCCGTGGTCGCGTCGCCGACGGCCGTCGTGACCTGCCGCGTGAGCTGTGCGCGGAGGTCGCCCGCGGCGTACAGGCCGGGGATCGACGTGCGCATCCAGCTGTCGGTGATCATGTAGCCCGCGGCATCGTGCTCGAAGTGGTGCTGCACGAGCCCCGTGTTCGGCTTGAAGCCGATGAACACGAAGCAGCCGGTCACCGCGAGGCGGCTCTCGGCGCCCGTCACCGTGTCCTCGAGGCGGAGCGCCTTGAGCCCCGACGCCGGCTCGCCGACGCACTCCAGCACCCGCTTGTTCCACACCACCTCGATCTTCGGGTTCGCGAAGAGCCGCTCCTGCAGCAGCTTCGACGCGCGGAAGCCGTCCCGGCGGTGCACGACGTACACCTTCTCCGCGTAGCGCGTGAGGTAGTCGGCCTCCTCCACCGCCGCGTCGCCGCCACCGATGACGGCGATCGTCTCGCCCTTGAAGAAGGCGCCGTCGCAGATCGCGCAGTACGACACGCCGCGCCCCGCGTACTCCAGCTCGCCCGGGACCTCGAGCTTGTTGGGGGTGCCGCCGGCGGTGAGGATCACGGCCGGTGCCTCGTACACGGTGCCGAGCGAGCTCGTGACCTCGAAGATCCCGTCGTCGCGCCGGACGATGGTCTCGACGTTGTCCTGCCGGATGTCGGCCCCGAAGAGCTTCGCATGCTCGGTGAAGTGCTGGGCCAGCTCGCGGCCCATCACCTTCAGGAAGCCGGGATAGTCCTCGATCCACTCGGTGTTGAGCAGCTCGCCCCCGGTGAGGCCGCGCTCCAGCAGCACCGACTTCAGCATCCCGCGCCCGCAGTACATCGCCGCGCACAGCCCCGCGGGGCCGCCGCCGACGATGATCACCTCGAAGGATTCACGCGTCGTCATGTCGGAAAAGGTAGCGGGAGCGTCAACCGAGGCGGAGCAGCGTCGCCGCGCCGTGGCACGCCGAGACGGTGCCGACGAGCACCTCCGCCGGGCCCGCCGCGCCGGCCGACGCCACCAGTGCCTCGGCGACGAGCGCCTCGTCGGCGCCGAAGGTGCCGACGCCGTGGGTGCGGTGGCGGCAGGTGAAGAGCGCGGGCCCCGCCACCCGGCGCGACCGGCCGAGCCGCGCCGAGAGCGCGGCGAGCGCCTCGCCCATCTCCCACGTGCGCGGCGCGCGCGTGCGCGGGCACGTGAGCGGCTCGATGCAGTGGATCGGGCAGGTCCAGTCGGCGAAGGAGAGGTAGCGCGTGCCGTCGGGCGCCTCGGCGTCGTACGGCAGGCCGCTCGCGACGTCGAGCGGTGCGAATCCGACCGCGCGGCCGGGCCACCGCGCCGCCGCGCGCCGCTGCAGCCAGCCGACCATGAGGTGCGGCATGAGGGGCGAGGGGACGATCGCGTCGTCGGCCACCGCATCGGCCAGGAAGCCGTCGAGGAAGTCGGCCCAGTCGGCGGTGACGACCCGGACGCCGGCCTCCCCCGCGAGCGCGGAGGCGGCGCGGCACCCCGGGTCGCGGTCGACGACGAGGAGCGACTCCCAGCGGGCGGCCCCCCGCGCGCGGGCGAGCAGCAGCTGCCGCGCGTAGAAGGTGCCGTAGCAGCCGCCGCCGACGACCATCAGGCGGCGCGCGGCGAGCGCGGGCGCGCTCAGCGGCGGTGGCGCCGCCCCCCGTCCACGGCGAGGATCTCGCCGGTGACGAAGTCGCCGCCCTCCAGCAGGTAGAGCAGCGCGGCGACCGCGTCGCGCGGCTCGCCGAGGCGCTGGAGCGGCGTGCTGCGGCGGAGGCGCTCGCGCGTCTCCGCGTCGTAGTCGTCGGGCACGAGCACGGTGCCGGGGGCGATGGCGTTCACGCACACCTCGGGCGCGAGCGCGCGGGCCAGCACCTGCGTGAGCATCACGACGCCCGCCTTGCTCACGGAGTGGGCCGCGTAGCCGGGCCACGGTTCGAGCCCGCCGAGGTCGGCGAGGTTCACGACGCGGCCGCGGGCGGCGCGGAGCGCGGGCGCGGCGCCCTGCGTCACGAAGAAGACCGAGCGCAGGTTGGTGTCCATGATCCGGTCGTAGTCCTCGGGCGCCGTCTCCTCGAAGCTCCGGTGCTCCATGATCGCCGCGGAGTTCACGAGGATGTCGAGGCGGCCGAAGCGCTCGACCACGCGCTCGGGGAGGTGCCGCGCGACGACGGGGTCCGACAGGTCCGCGGCGAAGGCGTGCGCCTGGCCCCCGGCCGCGACGATCGCCGCGCGGGCCTCCTCGGCCCCGGCGGCGCTGGCGTGGTGGTGCAGCGCGAGCCGGCACCCGCGGGCCGCGAGCGCCTCGGCGAAGGCCCGCCCGAGCCGGCGCCCGGCGCCGGTGACGAGCGCGACCGTCCCTGCGAGCTCCACGCGTCAGCGGCGCGGGTGGACGGGGATGAGCGCGCCGGTCTCGCCCCCGAGGGCGAGGCTCACGATGGCGCCGATGAGCTCCTCCACCTCCACGTACGCGGCCTCCTCGCCCACCTGCGCGACGTTCTCCGGCGTGCGCACCATGCCGGGGGCGACGGCGTTCACGCGGACGCCGAACGGCGCGAGCTCCACGGCGAGCGCGCCCGTGAGCCCGGCGACGGCGCCCTTGGCCGCGGTGTAGGCGACCATCTGCGGCGACGGCTCGAACACGGCGATCGAGGCGAAGTTGACGATGCTCCCCCTCGTCTTCGCCAGCTCGGGCGCCGCCGCCTGCGATACGACGAACGCGGTGACCACGTTGATGGCGAGCTCGCGCTGGAGGTCGGCGACGGTGGTGAGCGCCACCGGTCCGTACGTCGTGAGTCCGCCCGCGACGTTCACCACGAGGTCGAGCCGGCCCCACGCCTTCACGGCCGTCTCCACGGCGAAGCGCGCGGCGTCGGGGAGGGAGAGGTCGCCGGCGGCCGGCCGGGCGTCGAGCCCGTCCTTCGCGTACTCCGCGGCGCGCTGCGCGACGCCGACCGCGTTGACGTCGCACACCACGAGCCGCGCCCCCTCCGCGCCGAGCGCGCGCGCGATGCGGTCGCCGATCTGGCCGGCCTTGCCGACGCCGGTGACCAGCACCACCTGCCCCGCGAACCGCCTGCTCATCCGGTCGCTCCCGCGGCTGCGCGCCGCTGTTCGAGCCGCTCCAGCCACTCCAGGGGGACCTGCTGCGAGCCGAGGCCGCCGTGCGTCGGGTGCCCGTCGTCGCCGTGCCAGTCGCTGCCGCCCGTGCGCGCGAGGCCGTGCGCGAGCGCGAGGTCGGTGAGGCGCGCCCGCGCCTCGCCGTCGTGCGAGGGATGCCGGGTCTCGAGCGCGTCGACGCCATCCGCCGCGAGGAGCGCCGCCGTGACGCTCGTCCCCTCCCCCTTGAGGTGCGCCACGGACACGACGCCGTCGAGCGCGTGCACCAGCGCCGTCACCTCGCACACCGCCGGCAGCGCCTTCGACACGAACGCCGGGCGCCCGCGGCCGATGAAGCGGTCGAACGCGTCCTGCACGTGGCGCGCGCCCCCCGACTTCACGAGCGCGCGCGCCACGTGCGGCCGCCCGACGGAGCCGCCCTTCGCCTCGTCGAGGATGGCGTCCTCGCTGATCCGCACGCCGCACGCGGCGAGCCGGGCGACCATGGCGCGCACGCGGCGCCCGCGCTCGGCGCGCTGCACCGCGAGGAAGGCATCGAGCCGCGGATCGTCGATCGGCAGGAAGTAGCCGAGGAGGTGCAGCTCGCCGTGCGGGTCCCAGGGCGGCGCGGCGGCGAACTCGCACCCCGCGACGACGCGCACGCCGAGCCGCTCGCCCGCCGCCTGCGCCTCGGCGACGCCGCCGACCGAGTCGTGGTCGGTGAGCGCGATCGCCGCGAGGCCCGCCGCCCGCGCGCGGGCCACGACGTCCGCGGGCGCCAGCGCGCCGTCGGACGCCGTGGAGTGCATGTGCAGGTCGCAGAGGGCGCTCATGCGCGGTAGCCCGTCTCGGGCGAGGTCCAGGCGGGCTGGGCGCGCGCGAGGAGCGCGCGCAGGTCCGCGTCGGAGAGCTCGTCGAGCGCGAGCTCGGGGTGCTTGGCACCGAGGGGCGAGAAGCGGGTCACCCGCTGCTCGCGCGGCCCGTCGCCCAGGCGCGTGAAGACGAGGCTGCACTCGTCGCGCGTGTACTGCGTGACGCGGCCCGCGCCGCCCACGCCCCACTGCACCCCGGACACCTCGATGACGCGGCGCGGCATCAGGCGCCCCCCGCGGCGACGCCGCCCGGGCCGGGCTCCAGCGGCACCTCCTCCCACAGGTCCCACGCCGACGCCTCGTACTGCGCCAGCGTGCGGAGGCGCCGCTCCAGCTGCGCCTCCTCCGTGCTCTTCTCGACCACGGTGCGGTGCAGCGCCGCCGACGCGCTCTCGCTGCACTCCACGAAGGTGTGCGGCTGGTTGCGGCTGCGGAACGCCCAGAGGTGCTGGCCGCGCCGGCGGGCGTGGCGCGCCAGCTCGCGGATCGTGGCCAGGTACTCGGTCTCGAGCTCCGCGGGCACGCGGCAGATCGACAGCGACAGCGCGCGCGCCATGCCGCTCAGACCGCGCCCTCGGGGAACTGCTCGATGCCCTTCTTCACGTCCGCCATGAAGCGGTCGGCGTCCGCGCCGTCGACGATGCGGTGGTCGAACGAGAGCGCCAGCATGCCGAGCGTCCGGATGCCGATCGTGTCGGCGCCGTCCACCGTCACCACCACCGGCCGCTTCTCGATCGTGCCGACCGCGAGGATGGCGGCCTGCGGCTGGTTGATGATCGGGATCCCGATGCGCGAGCCGAAGGTGCCGGGGTTCGTGATGGTGAACGTCCCCTTCTGCACCTCGTCCGGCGCGAGGCGCTTGCCGCGGGCCCGCTCGGCGAGGTCGCCGATGGAGCGCGCCAGGCCGAGCAGCGAGAGCTCGTCGGCGTGGCGGATGACCGGCACGATCAGCCCCCAGTCGAGCGCCACGGCGATGCCGAGGTTGATGTCGCGCCGGACGATGGTCGATTCGCCCATCACGGCGGCGTTCACCCCGGGGTGCTTCCGGAGCCCGTCGGCGATCGCCTTCGCGATGAAGGCGAGGAACGTCAGGTTCACGCCGCGCTCCTGGTACTCCGCCTTCCGCCGCGCGCGCAGCTGCGCGACGCGCGTGTAGTCGACCTCGAAGAAGGTGGCCACGTGCGGCGACGTCCGGCGGGACATGACCATGTGCTCGGCGGTAAGCCGGCGGATGCGCGACCACGGCTCCACCCGGTCGCCCTCCCACGGCTCCACGTGCGGACCGGCCGGCATCGCGGCGGGCGCGGCGGGCATCGCCGCCGGGGCCGCCACGGGCGGCGCCGCGACGACCGGCGCGGGCGCGGC
>JANRIU010000003.1:0-19177 GCA_033764615.1 Gemmatimonadales bacterium
CGGCCGCGGGCGCCGCGGCGGAGTCGCTCGCGCGGCCGGTGTCGGAGCTGCGGCGCGCGGCGCTCGCCAGCGGTCGTGGCGAGCCGGCGCCGGCGCCCGCGGCGGCGGCACCGGCGCTCCGCGAGCTGGAGCCGGTGTTCACCGCCTTCGCCCGCATGCAGGACGACCTGCGCTCCGGCCGCGCGCTGCTCGAGGGGGAGCGCGCGCGCCTCGCCACGGTGCTCGCGACGATCACCACCGGCGTCGTCGCGCTCGATGGCGAGGGGCGCGTGCTCGTCGCCAATCACCGCGCCGAGGCGCTGCTCGGGCACCGGCTCGAACCCGGCGCGCCGTTCGCGGCGGCGTGCGGCCCCGCCTGGGAGCCGCTGCGCGCGCTCCTCGCGCGGGCGGGCGCGGGGGGCGAGCCGCCGGCACCGCTCGAGCTGGCCGTGGAGGGGCGGCGCGTCGCCGCGGAGGTGGCGCGCTTCGGCACGGGCGCGGAGGCAGGCGACGGCGCGGGCCTCGTGCTCGCCCTCAACGACGTCACCGCGCTCTCGGCCGCCGAGCGGATCCTCGCCTGGGGCGACGTGGCGCGGCAGGTCGCGCACGAGATCAAGAACCCGCTCACGCCGATCCGCCTCGGCGTGCAGCACCTCCAGCGCGCGTGGCGCGACCGTGCCACGCCGGGCCGGCCCGACTTCGCGGTCGCGCTGGAGGACACCACGACGCGCATCCTCGCCGAGATCGACCGGCTCGACGGCATCGCCCGCGCCTTCAGCCGCCTTGGTGCGCCGGGCGAGACGGCGCAGCCGCTCGAGCGGCTGGACGTCACGGCCGTCGCGCGTGAAGTGGTGCGGCTGTACGGGCTCGGGCCCACGGAGGGGCAGGTGCGGCTCGTGGAGGAGGCGCCGAGCGTCGGCCTCGCGCGGCGCGACGAGCTGAAGGAGGTGCTGATCAACCTCGTGGAGAACGGCCGCAATGCCGGGGCGCGCGCCGTCACGATCCGCACCGGCGAGCGGTGCGTGACGGTGGAGGACGATGGCGAGGGGATTCCGGCGCCGAACCTGCCGCGGATCTTCGAGCCGCGCTTCTCCACGCGCACGAGCGGGTCCGGCCTCGGCCTCGCGATCGTCAAGCGGCTGGTGGAGAGCTGGGGCGGGGAGGTGGCCGTCCGGAGCGCCGTCGGCGTCGGCACGGTGGCCGACGTGCGGCTCGCGCCGTGACGTGGTGCCACGGCGCATTTTGCACCGCGCGTGCCACGAAAAGGATGACGGCCCCGCGGGCGGCTCGCGCGATGTTGGGCGCGACCTGGCCGGAGGCCCCGCGTGCTCGCCCGCATCCGTTCCGCCGCGCTGCTCGGCATCGACGCCGCGCCGATCGACGTCGAGGTGGACATCAGCAACGGCCTGCCGTCGTTCCAGACGGTCGGGCTCCCCGGCGGGGCCGTGCGCGAGGGGCGGAGCCGCGTGGCGGCGGCGCTGCAGCACGCGGGGTTCCAGTTCCCGCTCCGGCGCATCACGGCCAGCCTCGCCCCCAGCGACCTCCCGAAGAGCGGCGCCGCCCTCGACCTGCCGCTCGCGCTCGCCGTGCTCGCCGCGAGCGGCCAGCTGCCGGCCGCCGCGCTCGAGGGGCTGCTGGTGGTCGGCGAGCTCGGCCTCGAGGGGGACCTCCGCCCGGTGCGCGGGGTGCTGTCGATCGCGCTGCTCGCGCGCGCGGAGGGGGTGCGCGCGCTGGTCGTCCCCGCGGCCAACGCCGCGGAGGCGGCCGTGGTGGAGGGGCTCGCCGTCGCGGGGGCGCGCACGCTCGCGGACGTGTGCGCGTACGTGCGCGGCGCGCTCGCGCTGCCGCCGCCGGTGGCGCCCGCGCGCCCGGTCGCGCCCCGCGACGACGTCGACCTCGCGGAGGTGCGCGGCCAGCCGACGGCGCGACGCGCGCTGGAGGTGGCCGCGGCGGGCGCGCACTCGCTGCTGTTCATCGGCCCGCCCGGCGCGGGCAAGACGCTGCTCGCGCGGCGCCTCCCGACGATCCTCCCCGCGCTCACGCCGACCGAGGCGCTGGAGTGCACGCGCATCCACTCCGTGGCGGGCACGCTGCCGCCGGGGCGCGGCCTGCTCGGCGTGCGCCCGTTCCGCGCGCCGCATGCGACGGTGTCCGATGCCGGGCTCGTCGGCGGCGGGCGGCATCCGTCGCCCGGCGAGGTGAGCCTCGCGCACGGCGGCGTGCTGTTCCTGGACGAGCTGCCCGAGTTCCGGCGCGGCGTGCTCGAGGCGCTGCGGCAGCCGCTCGAGGACGGGCACGTCACCATCGCGCGCGCGGCGCGCCGCGTGACGTTCCCAGCACGCGTGCTGCTCTGCGCGGCGATGAACCCGTGCCCGTGCGGCTGGGCGGGCGTGGCCGGCCGGTGCCGCTGCGCGCCCGACGCGGTCACGCGGTACCGCGGCCGCATCTCCGGGCCGCTGCTCGATCGCTTCGACCTCCAGCTCGAACTGCCGCCGGTGCGGTACGCGGAGCTCGCCGGCGCGCCGGGCGAGGGGAGCGCGGCCGTGCGCGCGCGCGTGGAGGCGGCGCGCGCGCAGCAGCAGGCGCGCGCCGCGCGCCTCGGTGCGTACGCCGCCGCGAATGCGCACCTCGGCGTGCGCGACGTGCGCCGCGCGTGCCCGCTCGAACCGCCCGCGGAGGCGCTCCTGCGCGAGGCGATGGAGCGGCTGGGCCTCTCGGCGCGCGCGTACCATCGCGTCCTCAAGGTCGCGCGCACCATCGCCGACCTGGCGGCGAGCGAGGCCCTCGCGCCGGCGCATGTGGCGGAGGCGATCCAGTATCGCGCGCTCGATCGCGAGCGGCAGGGGGCGATGCCGCAGGCCTGACGGCGTTGCGCGCTCGGCGGTCGAGAGGTACGCTCTCCCCCGTCTCGCGGACCTCCGAGTAGACGAGGATGCGATCGTGATATCTCACTCCCGTGCGCCTGTCCGGTAGGCAGCTCCGCCGATGTCGCCACTCTCCAAGCCCCCGCTCGATCCGCCACCCACCGTGCTGCTGGTGATGCGTAGTCATGACCGCCGCGAGGCATTGCGCCGCGTGCTCGCCGACGATGGCATCGTGGCGTTGACGGCCGCCGAGACGGACGAGGCGCTCGCCGCGCTCCGCGCCGCCGTCTTCGATGCGCTCCTCATCGGCATAGACCCGGGGAGCGACGCGCCGTGGACGGAGCTCGATGCGCTGCTCGCCGAGGCGCCCGAGCTGCCCGTGGTGCTGCTCGCAGACCAGCCGGACGTCGCCACCGCGCTGGAGGGGGTGCGGCGGCGCGTGGCGGGATACCTGCCGTCCTCGGCGTCGCCGGCGGAACTGCTGGAAGCGGCTCGTCGGGCGTCGGAGGATGCGCGCATCCGTCGCCATCTGGCCGATCGCGCGCTGGCGCTCCGGGCGAGCGTCGAGCCGTTGCGGCAACTGGGCGCGACCGTGCCCGCCGGGTCGCCGGCGGGTCAGGTGCTGGCCGTGGCGGATGCGATGTTCGCGGCGCTCGCGCAGGGCCTGGTCGACCTGCACTCCGTGCTGACCATGCTGCCGGAGCGCACGACGCAGCGGGAGGTCTGCACGCTAGAGTCGTGCCCCCGCTCGCAGTGGCTCGCCGCGGCGGTGCGCGAGACGATCGCCACCCTGGAGGCGACGAAGGGGGCCTTCAAGTCGAAGGAGCTCGGACGCCTCCGCCAGCGCCTGGAGCTGGTGCTGTGCGAGGCGGAGGGGGCGCCGGGGACCGCGCCGGCTCAAGTCGTGGGCTGAGCGGTCGATACCTGTCCGTGTTGGAGCCGGGGACCTGCCCCGGCTCGCTCGGGCGGGTGGACGACCTGGTCCATCAGTGGCGAGCACCTCTAGGCGCGATGCGCCGGGGTGCTCGCCTTTTTCGTGCTGGTCCCCAGCGGAAGGGAGCGCGGCGCATGGCGCAGGAGGAGATGTCGGAGGAGGCGATGGCGGTCGAGGAGCTGCTGGCGAGCCTGGCGGCGGATCGCGAGCGCGCACGACCGTCGATGTCGGGGGCGGAGCGCCTGCAGCTGGCGCTGGCGCGGCAGGCGATGGTGACCATGGGCGCCCAGGTGCGTCATGCCTTCCAGTCGGTGCAGCGGGCGCGCGCGGCGGTGAACGACGTGACGGCCGTGCTCGCGCTCCTCGCGCAGGTCCGCGACGCCATGCGGGATGACGCCGTCGAGACGGTGGAGCTCGAGCGCCTGCATGATTCGCTCACCGCGTCGGCGGAGCGGATGGAAGACAGCGCCGCTCGCGCCCTCGAGCGGCTGGGCGTGCTGATGCACGAGGCGCGCAAGGTGCTGCGGCAGGTGGACGCGGCGGGCCTCGGTCCGGTGGCGCTCGCCGCGCCGGCGCACTGAGGCCGTCACCGCCGCGTCACGGAGTGGCGTGACCCGCGCACATCGTTCCGAGACATCCCTGTCGAGTGGTTGTCGGGGTCGGCGGCGAGCTTCGCCGTTGCAAATCGCCCGACCCCACACTCCTCGAGAGGGATTTCGATGCGCACGCGCTCTCTGCTCGCGCTGCCGGTCGTCCTCGCCGCCTGCAGCGGCGGGGGTACCACTCCTGCCGCCGACCCGGCGGCCGCGCCGATGGCGGCGCTCAGCGTCACCCCGGTCAACCAGGCGGCCCCGGTCGACTTCTGCCTGACGCTCCTGCACAACAACGACGGCGAGTCGCGCCTGCTGCCGGCGGTCGGCAACAAGGCCGGCTTCGGCGGCATCGCGCACTTCGTGACGCTCGTCCGGCGCCTTCGCGCGGAGGGCGATGCGTGGCGCGCGCCCGCCGGGGCGCTCGACTGCCAGGGGGCGCCGCCGGCGCGCCGCGGCACGCTGCTGCTCAACGCGGGCGACAACTTCCTCGCGGGCTCGGAGTTCAACGCGAGCCTCAACGGGCCGGTGATGTACGATGCGCTCGCGCTCGACCAGCTCAACTATCACGCGTTCGCGCTCGGCAACCACGAGTTCGACTTCGCGCCGGTGGTGACGCGCCGCTTCATCGACGGCTTCACGCGCGGCCGCGGGCCGTTCGTGAGCGCCAACCTCGACATGTCGGCCGAGCCGTCGCTGGCGCCGCTCGCCGCGGCGGGCCGGATCGCGCGCCGGACGGTGGTGCTGCACAAGGGGCTCCGCTGGGGGATCGTCGGCGTCACCACGCCGGCGCTCCGCTCGATCTCGAGCCCCGGCGCGGTGGTGATCGACCCGAACACGGTCGCGTCGGTGCAGCGCGAGATCGACGCCCTGCAGGCCGATGGCGTCACGCGCATCATCCTGATCGGCCACCTGCAGAACCTCCCCGAGGATCGCGCGCTCATCCGCCAGCTGCGCGGCGTGGACGTCGCCATCTCGGGCGGCGGCAGCGAGATCCTCGCGAACCCGTCCAACACGCTGATCCCGGGGGACGTGCCGATCGGCGCGTATCCGGAGCTGGTCCGCGATGCCGACGGGCGCGACGTGGCGCTGGTCACCGCCGACGGGAACTACCTGTATGTCGGCCGGCTCGTGGTCGGCTTCGACGCGGCGGGCAACGTAGTGCAGGTCCATCAGGGCTCCGGCCCCGTGCGCGTGGCCAACGGCAGCCAGCCGGACGCGGTGCCGGCGGACCCCGTGGTGCAGTCGCAGGTGGTGGCTCCGGTGCAGGCGTACATCGCGGGCCTCGCCACCAACGTCGTCGCGACCAGCGAGGTCGGCCTCGACGGCCGGCGCGCCCAGATCCGCGCGCGGCAGACCGGCCTCGGCAGCCTGGTGGCTGACGCGCACCTGTGGCAGGCGCGGCGCCTCGCCGCGCAGTTCAGCCTGCCGCGAGCGCAGGTCGCCATCCAGAACGGTGGCGGCATCCGCAACGACAACATCCTCCCCGCCTCCGTGCCCGGCTCGATCACCGAGCTGAACACGCAGCAGATCCTGGCGTTCACCACGAACTTCGTGGCGGTGGCGCCGAGCGTGCCGCGGGCGCGCTTCAAGGACGTCGTGGAGAACATGGTGGCGCGCGTGGCGAACCTGGACGGGCGCTTCGGCCAGGTCGCCGGCTTCCGCTTCACCTGGGACGCGAGCCGCCAGGCCCGGACGTTCCAGCCGGCGCCGAACAACTGCGTGGTGATCAACCCCGGCGACCGCGTGCGCGACATCACGCTGGATGACGGGACGAAGATCGTGGAGAACGGCGTGGTGGTGCCGGGCCCGGACCTGGTGCTCGCCTCCATCGACTTCTCGCTCCGCGGCGGAGACTGCTACCCGACGGCGGACCTGCCGTTCACGACGATCGGCGTGGGGTACCAGCAGGCGCTGCTGAACTACCTGCGCGCGCCGGTGGCGGAGGGCGGGCTGGGTGGCGTGGTGCGTGCGGCGCAGTATCCGGACAACGGCGGCGGACGGATCACGCGGGTGAACTGATCGGGCCGCAGGCGTGACGAGGCCCGTCGCCCCGGGAGGGGCGGCGGGCCTCTGTCGTCGTGTCAGCCGCCATCCCCCCTCGGCCTCACCAGCGCGTCATACGCCGGCATCCCCCGCAGCGGCTCGAAGTCCACGTCCTCCGGCGAGCCCCAGCTCCACCAGCCCATCGGGTGCGGGATCCCCTCGGCGAACGCCTGCCCGAGCAGCTGCACGGCCCGCTCGCGCTCGCCGAGCGTCGCGGCGATGCGCGCGCGCCAGAACGTCGCCATGCCGAGCCGCCAGCGCGGGTCGAGGCTCGCGAGCCAGGCGTCGGCGCGGCGCGCGGCGGCGGTGTCGCCCAGGTGCGCGGCGATGGCGCCGAGGATCGCCTCGGGCGGGCCGCCGCGGCCGCGCGGGTCGGTGCCCGTCTCGAGCACGCGCGGCGTCGGCCGGCTCGCGGCGAGCCGCTCGTGGACGCTCCGCGCCTCGGCCCACCGGCCCGCGCGGTAGAGCGTCCAGCCGAGGAACGTGGAGTCGATGCGGCTCGCGCCCGGGCGCGAGGCGATCTCGTGCGCATCCGCCACCGCGAGCGCGAAGAGCGAATCCGCGAGCGCGCGCCGCCCCGCGTCGCGCCAGAAGCGACCGAGGCGCGCGGCGGCCTCGCCGTGGTAGAAGCGGCGCAGCGCGTCGGGGCGGGGGATGCCGCGGACGATGGCGAGCACCCGTGCCGGCTCGCGCGCGCCCTCGGTGTACGCCTCCAGCAGCTTGAGGTCGCTCACCTGCGCCTCCGCGTCGTTCGCGAAGAAGCGCCGGAACGGCGCCTCGGCGGCGCGCAGGTCGGCGAGCGCCGCCTCGTACTGGCCGAGCTGCATCTGCGCATTCCAGCGGCGGCCCGGCACGTAGATGCCGTACCAGAGCCGCGTCTCGTCGCCCCGCGGCCTGGAGCGTTCGATCGTCTCGGCGGGGCGGTTCACCCAGAGCGCGGCCTCGGCCTCCAGCGCGCGCGCGAACTCGGAGCCGGGCGCGGCGCGCAGCGCGGCGCGGCTCGCGAGGTAGGCGGCCGCGCGGTCGCCGCGGAGCTCGGCGGCGATCCGGTCGCCGATGGCGCGCTCGAGCGGCGTGAAGCGCGCGCCGTCCCGCCGGGCGCGCTGCAGCAGCGAGTCGGCGGCGCGGAGGTCGAGCCGCTTGTACGCCCACGCCGCCCAGAGCAGCGCGTACGACATCGTCGTGTCGGCGCGCCACGCGGCCGTGAAGAGCCGCGCCGTCTCCTCCTCGAAGCCGGGCCCCGGCGCATAGAACTGGCCGAGTCCCTGCTGGAACAGGCGGTACGCCTCCAGCGACGGCGGCTCCGACTCGAGGCCGCGCGGGGCGCCGTTCTCGGGGTCGAGCGTGCGGGCCACCGCGCCGGCGAGGCGGTCGGCGAGCGCGCCGAGCCCCCGCGTGCCGGCGGAGGTCGGCGCCGTGGCGACGACGGACTGCACGAGCGTGCCGCGCGCCGCCTCCAGCAGCGACGCCTCGAAGCGGAGCGAGTCGCCGAGCCGCGTCACGGCGCCGGTGACGGCGTACGCGGCGCCGGAGCGGCGCGCGAGCTCGAGCGCGCCGGTCGCCGAGGCGGCGGCGGCGCCCCCGTCGCCCTCGCCGGGCGGCGTCGCGACGTCGAGCGAATCGACGGCGAGCAGCCCGCGGCTCACCCAGTCCTGAGCCAGCCGGCTGAAGACGGCCAGCGAGTCGGCGGCGGTGCGGTCGGCGAACGGGGCGACGACGATGCGCGGCCGCGCGGTGGCGTCCGCGGGGGTCGTCGTCGCGCCGCGCCGGAGCCCGAGCGCCACGCCTGCCGCCACGACGAGCCCGGCCAGCGCGATCGCGACCCACGGCACCCGGCGCGGCGCGACGGTGGGCGCCGCGAGCGTCGGTGCCGTCGGCGTCGGCGCCACCATCACGGTCGGCGCGCTGCCATCGGCCGCGGCGAGCAGGGCGCGGCGGAACGCGTCCGCATCGGCGAAGCGGTCGGCGGGCGTGCGGGCGAGCGCGCGCGCGAGGACGGCCGCGACGGCGGGCGGCACCGTCTCGCGCAACACGCGCACGTCCGGCGCGGGGAGCGCGAGGCGCTTGGCGAGCACGCCCTGCGCCGTCGGCGCCGCGAACGGCGCCTCGCCCGCCAGCAGCTCGTAGAGTACGCACGCCGCGCTGTACGCGTCGCTCCGCGCATCCACCGGGAGCCCCATCGCCTGCTCGGGCGCCATGTACGCCGGGGTGCCGACCGCGATCCCGGCGGAGGTGAGCTGCGCCCCGTCATCGGCGCGCGCGATGCCGAAGTCGGCGAGCTGTACGTGGCCGTCGGCAAGCAGCACGTTCTCGGGCTTCACGTCACGATGCACGATGTCGCGCGCGTGCGCGTGGGCGAGCGCCTCCAGCAGCTCGGCGGTGAGGCGCACGGCATCGTCGAGCGGGAGCGCGCCGTCGCGGGCGAGGCGCGCGCGGAGCGTGCCCCCCTCCACGAGCGGCATCGCGTACCAGAGGAGGCCGTCGGCCTCGCCCGAGTCGAGCACGGGGAGGATGTGCGGATGGACGAGGCTCGCGGCGACGCGGATCTCGCGCAGGAAGCGCGCGGGGCCGAGCGCCTGCGCCACCGTGGGCGAGAGCAGCTTGAGCGCGACGGCGCGGCCGTGCCGCTCGTCCCGTGCGCGCCAGACCGCGGCCATCCCGCCGGCGCCGACCTGTGCCTCGAGCGCGTAGACGCCGCGGAGCGCGCGACGGGCGCGCGCGATCGTTCGCTCGTCGATGCTGGTCACGAGCCGCGCCAGCCGAGCTGCACGCTGACCCACGCATTGCGGGGGAGCCCGGGCTCGAACGCCACGGGGCGCCCCGCCACGACGTCCGGGTTGAGGAAGGCAGACGCCGTGTAGCGTCGGTCGGCCAGGTTGTCGACGCCGAGCCGCACGCCCAGGCGCACCGCCCCGAGCGCCACCGGCTCGCGCGTACCGAGCTCCGCGTCGAGGATGGTGAAGCCGTCCACGGGCACGCGGTTGGCGTCGTCGGCGAAGTACCTGCCGTTGCCGCGGACGCCGAAGGCCGCGATCACTCCGTGGCGCCCAGCGCTGCGCCAGCGGAGTCGCGCGGCGCCGAAGAGGTCGGGCACGCCGACGACGCGGTTCCCCGAGTAGTCCGCGACGCGGCCCGGCCGGCCGTAGTGCACCGAGTCGACCACGTAGTCGAGGTAGCTGTGGCGGTTGAGCGCGAGGCTCCCCTGCAGCTCCACGCCGCCCCTGACCTCCAGCCGCAGGCCGAGCTCGACGCCGTCGCGCCGCGCGCGCCCGGCGGTGAGGTGGAAGCGGCCGCCGCGGTACGGCACGAGCTCGTTGGTGACGCCGGTCCGGTAGGCCGCCATGTCGAGCACCACGGCCCGGAGCGGGCCGTCGAGCGACCAGTGCTGGCGGGTGCCGACCTCCCACGTGGTGGAGGTGATCGGCTCCAGCAGCGGGTTGAGGGCGGTCACCGTGTCCTGCCCGAAGGTGCCGACCGGGTCGACTTCGTTGCCGGCGGGCGCCTCCACGCCGCCCGCGAGATTCGCGTAGACGAGCCGCCCCGGCGCCACCTCCCACGCGAGGCCCGCCCGCGGGTTCACGCGCGCCAGGGTGCGCACGGCATCGAGGGACGGCCGGAGGCGGTCGCGATAGTCGTAGGTGATGCGGTCCCAGCGGGTGCCGGCGAGCAGCTGCACCCCGCCGCCGACGGCCCACTCGGCCTGCGCGAAGAGTCCCGTGTTCGTGGCGCCTTCCCGCTTGTCGGTGGTGAGCGTCGGCCCCTGGTCGCCGGTCGCCGAGAGGGTCCAGAAGCGGGCCGGGCCGTCCTGCGTGGCGAGGTCGGCGCCCGCGAGCAGCGCGACCCGCGTCGGGCCCAACCGGGCGTCGCGGCCCCACGTCACCGTGCCGCCCCAGTGCAGCCGCGAGAACTCGCGGAAGGTGCCGCGCTCGGAGCGCGTGAGCGCCTTGGGCGCCGCGAACGCCGAGATCGACAGCCGCTCGTCTTCGCCCAGCGCGTGGAGCAGCGTCACGCCGAGGCGGCCGACGAGGTTCTCGCGCCGCTCGCGGCGCGCGGCGTACGTCGCGTTCGCCGCCTCGGGCGTGGCCGCCAGCGCCTCGGCGGTGAGCGGGCCGGGGATCGCGAAGCGCGCGTCGGCGCCCGTGAGGTGCACGGAGCCGCGGGTGCGCGCGCCGAGCGGGGCGGCGAGGCCGACGTTCGCGAACCAGCGCGCGGCGTCGGAGTTGGCGCGCCAGCCGCCCGCCTCCTGCCGCACGAGCGCCGCCCAGAGCTGCCCCTGGCCGACCGGCGCGGCGGCGATCATGCGCGCGCGCCGGAGCCCGAAGCTGCCGGCCGTCACCTCCTGGTCGAGCGCGCGCGTGCCGGGCGCGGGCTCCGTCGACAGCAGCACGACGCCGCCGGCCGCGTTGCCGAAGAGCGTCGAGGCGTTGGTGCGCACCACCCGCACCTGTTCCAGCGCGCCGACGTCGAGCAGGTCGAACGCGGTGCGGCCGTCGGGCTCGGTCTCGGGGAAGCCGTCGAGCAGCAGGCGCACGCCGCGGCCGGTGCCCGCGTTGGAGCGGTCGCCGGCGCCGCGCGCGCCCGAGCCGCGGATGACGAGCCGCACGTCCGTGCCCCCGGCGCGCGACTGCGCGAGCACGCCGGGCACGAGGCCGAGCGCATCGTCGAGGCCGGTGGCGCGGCGCTGCACGGCGTCCTCGCGCGACAGGTCGGTCACGGCGTACGACGCGCGCGACGGGTCGCCGGGGAGGCGGTCGGCGGTGACGGTGATCGGCGGCAGCTGGCGGGCGGTGTCGGCCGGCGCGGTCGCCGGGGCCTGGGCCGCGAGCGCGCATGGCGCGAGGAGGCTGGCGAGCAGGCGGACCGCGGTGAGGAGCGGGAGGCGCGGCATGGACGCCCGAATGATGCCCGCGCCGCTCGGCGGGCTCAACCGCTCGGCGCGCGCGCGGTCGCCGCGATTGCCCCGGGGGCCGCCCCGGCGTATCGTGCCGCCCGTCGCCCTTCCCGCCACGGAGTCGTGCCGATGCCCCGTACCGCCCGCGCCGCCGCGCTGGTCGCCCTCGCCCTGCTGGCCACCGCGCCGCGCCTCCGGGCGCAGGCCGCCAACCCCGATTCCACGGCGCTCGCCGCGATGCAGTGGCGCGAGATCGGCCCGTTCCGCGGCGGCCGCTCCGTCGCGGTCGCCGGCTCCGACAAGCGGCCGCTCGAGTACTGGATGGGCACGACGGGCGGCGGCGTCTTCCGCACCACCGACGGCGGCCTGACCTGGGGCCCCGCCAGCGACGGCTTCATCGGCGGCACCATCGGCGCGATCGCCGTGAGCGAGAGCAACCCGGACATCGTCTGGGTCGGCACCGGCGAGTACCCGATCCGCGGCAACGTCTCGCATGGCGACGGCGTCTACCGCACCACCGACGGCGGCAAGTCGTGGCAGTACGCCGGCCTCGTCGAGACGCGGCAGGTCAGCCGGCTCCGCGTGCATCCGAAGAACCCTGATGTCGCCTGGGTCGCGGCCCAGGGCCACGTCTGGGCGCCGAACCCGGAGCGCGGGATCTTCAAGACGACCGACGGCGGGAAGCACTGGCGCAAGGTGCTCTTCCGCAACGACTCCACCGGCGCCAGCGACCTCGCCATCGACCCGAGCGACCCGAACATCCTGTACGCGGCGCTCTGGCAGGCCGGCCGCACGCCGTGGATGCTCGTCTCCGGCGGCGCCGGCAGCGGGATCTTCAAGTCGACCGACGGCGGCGAGACGTGGAAGGAGCTCTCCCGCAACCCCGGCCTGCCGAAGGGGCTCCTCGGCAACATCGGGATCACCGTCTCCCCGGCGAAGCCGAAGCGCCTCTGGGCGCTCATCGAGGCCGACTCGGGCGGCGTCTTCCGCTCGGACGACGGCGGCGACACGTGGACGCGCGTCAACGACGAGCGCAAGCTCCGCCAGCGCGCGTGGTACTACTCGAAGATCTACGCCGACCCGAAGGACACGAACATCGTCTACGCGTCGAACGTCTCGTTCCACAAGTCGACCGACGGCGGGCGGACGTGGCGCAACATCCGCACGCCGCATGGCGACTCGCACGACCTCTGGCTCTCGCCGTCGGACAACCAGCGGATGATCGAGGGGAACGACGGCGGCGCCAACGTGTCGGTGAACGGCGCGCGCTCGTGGACGGGGCAGGCGTTCGCCACCGCGCAGTTCTACCACGTGACGACCACCAACCACTTCCCGTACCGGGTCTGCGGGGCGCAGCAGGACAACAGCACGCTCTGCGGTCCGTCGCGCGCGGAGGGGGGCATCGGCATCGCCGAGTGGCAGGACGCGGGCGGCGGCGAGTCGGGCTACATCGCCAGCACGCCGGATGACCCGGACATCGTCTACGCCGGCAGCTACGGCGGCCTGCTGACGCGCAAGGACCTGCGCACCGGCCTCGAGCGCGACGTGAACCCGTGGCCCCTCAACCCGATGGGCCACCCCGCCGCCGACGCCACGTACCGCATGCAGTGGACGTTCCCGATCGTCTTCTCGCCGCACGACCCGAAGGTGCTGTACGTCGGCTCGTCGGTCGTCTTCCGCACCACCGACGGCGGCCAGTCGTTCACGCCGATCTCGAAGGACCTGACGCGCAACGACCCGCGCACGCTCGGAAGCTCCGGCGGGCCGATCACGAAGGACCAGACGGGCGTCGAGTACTACGGCACGGTGTTCACGATCGCCGAGTCGCCGCTGGAGCGCGGCGTGATCTGGACCGGCTCCGACGACGGCCTCGTCCACGTCACCCGCGACAACGGCGTCACGTGGACCGACGTGACGCCGAAGGACATGGCGCCGTACACGCGCGTCTCGATCGTGGAGGCGTCGCGCTTCCGGAAGGGGACGCTGTACGTCGCGGCCAACCGGTTCCAGCTGGACGACCTCCGCCCGTACCTCTGGCGCACCACCGACTACGGTGCCACCTGGACGCGGATCGACGCGGGGCTCCCCGTCGGCGAGTTCACGCGCGTGATCCGCGAGGACGAGGAGCGGCAGGGGCTGCTCTTCGCGGGCACCGAGCGCGGCGTCTGGGCCTCGCTCGACGACGGCGCCACGTGGTTCTCGCTGCGGCGCAACCTCCCCGCGGTGCCGGTGCACGACCTCGCGGTGAAGGAGGGCGACCTCGTCGCCGCGACGCACGGCCGCTCGTTCTGGATCCTCGACGACCTCACGCCGCTCCGGCAGTGGGCCGCCGAGCTGAAGGAGAAGAAGGCGCACCTGTACGCGCCGCGCGCGGCGTACCGCATCAACTGGGGTGGCGGGGGCTTCAGCCTCCGCTCGGGCGCGATGGGCGCCAACCCGCCGAGCGGCGCCGTGGTCCACTACGCGCTGAAGCAGGGGAACCGCCCGGTGACGATCGAGTTCCTCGATGGCGGCGGGCGCGTGATCCGCCGCTTCCAGAGCGACCCCGACTCCCTCACGCGCGCCGACTCGCTCCGCATCGCGGGGAAGGTGGACAGCGTGCGCGCGCTCGGCGTGCTCGCCCCCGCGGTGCCGCGCGAGTTCGGCAGGGATGACGAGGCGCCGGAGGACGCGCCTCGCCGCGCGCGTCCGCCGCGCGTGCCGAACAAGGCCGGCCTCAATCGCTTCGCGTGGAACCTGCGCGCCGAGGATGCGTCCAGCTTCGACCGGATGATCCTGTGGGCGGGCGGGGTGCAGGGGCCGGTGGTGCCGCCGGGCAGCTACGCGGTCCGCCTCACGGTCGACGGCGAGAGCCAGTCGCAGCCGCTCGTCATCCGGCGCGACCCGCGCGCCAGCGTGACCGACGCCGAGATCGCGGAGCAGCACGCCTTCCTGCTCACGCTGCGCGACCGCGTGAGCGCCGCGAACGACGCGGTGAAGACGATCCGCCACGCGCGTCGCGAGCTCGCCGACCGCGAGGGCCGGCTCCCCGCGGCGCGGAAGGCCGCGGTCGCGAAGCTCGCCGCGCCGTGGCGCCAGCGCCTCGGCGCCATCGAGGAACAGCTGTACCAGGTGCGGAACCGGAGCGGACAGGACCCGCTGAACTACCCGATCCGCCTCAACAACCAGCTCTCCGCGCTCGCGGGTTCGGTCGGCGGCTCGGACCATCGCCCCACGGAGCAGGCGAAGGCGGTGTTCGCGAAGCTGGACGCGGAGCTCGGGAAGCAGCTCGCCGCGCTGCAGGCGGAGCTCGGCGCGCCGCTCGCGGCGCTGAACGCGGAGCTCCAGCGCGCGGGCCTCGCGTCGATCGCGCCGAGGCCGGTCGACCCGCCCGCCGGCGCCGACGACGAGGCCAGCGGCGCGCTCGAGGAGGACGAGGAGGAGGAGGGCGAGGCGCGGCGCTGGTAGCCGCGCGTCACCCGCGGGCGGCGCGGCCGATCCGGTCGCGCACGCCCTCCCACTCGGCGTCCGGCGGCACTTCCTCCACGAGGATCAGCGCGACGCCCTCCGCGTCGAGCGCGTGCAGCGCGGCGTAGAGGTCGCGCGCGTAGCCGGCCGCGTCGTCGGGGAGTCGCACCGCGAGCACGTCCGGCGCATGCACCTTCCGCCGGGCGATGACGCCGAGGAGCCGTCCCTCCGACGCCTCCGCACAGAGCACGTCCTCCAGCGCGCCGCCCTCCGCCACCAGCCGGAGCGCGGCGCGCGGCGCGTAGTGGAGCGCGGCCATCCCCGGGGAGAGCGCCGGCGCGTCGGCGTCCGGGTCGGCGAGCGGACCGAGCAGGCGCTCAAGCGCCGGGCGCGCGATGGAGCCGGGCCGGAGCAGGCGCGGGCGGTCCCCCGAGAGGTCCACCACCGTCGACTCGATGCCGACGCTCGTCGGCCCGCCATCGAGCACGAGGTCGACCCGGCCCCGCAGGTGCTCGACGACATGGCGGGCGAGCGTGGGGGAGAGCTGCGTGGACGGGTTCGCGCTCGGCGCGGCGATCGGCACGCCCGCCGCCCGGAGCAGCGCGAGCGCGACGGGGTGCGACGGGCAGCGCACCGCCACCGCGCCCTGGCCTGCGGTGAGGACGGCCGGCACGTCGGCCGCCTTCGGCAGCACCAGCGTGAGCGGCCCGGGCCAGTATGCGGTCGCGAGCTGCTGCGCCGCGGCGGGCCACGCGCGCACGAGGCGGCGCGCCGCCGCCACGTCGGGCACATGCGCGATGACCGGGTTGGAGCTGGGGCGCCCCTTGGCCGCGAAGATCGCGCGGACGGCCGCGGCGTCGAGCGCGTTCGCGCCGAGGCCGTAGACCGTCTCCGTGGGGAACGCGACGAGCCCACCCGCGCGCAGCACGCGCGCCGCCTCGACGATCGCCGGGTGCGCCGGCGTCGCGTCGGGCGGCACCTCGAGGACGCGCGTCACCGCGGCAGGGCCACCCGCAGGCGCGTCACCGCGTCGCCCTCGGTGCGCAGCTCGCGCCACGCGCGACGGAAGCCGGGTCCCTCGGCCCACACGGAGAGGCGCCGGCGCACCGGGACGCCGCAGACGGCGAATCGGCCCTGCGCATCGGTGCGCAGGCGCCCGAACTGGTCGCCATAGCGGAACACCTCCCACGACTCCACCTTCACGCCGTCGCGCCATGCCAGCTGCACCGCGCCGTCGGCCACCGGCCGGCCGCGCGCGTCGACGAGCTCGCCGGCGACGTTCGTGCGGGTGCTGTCGACGGGCGGGCACCCCTCCACCGTGGTGCTGCGGCTGCCGGGCAGCTCCGCCCACTCGTCCGGCCCGACGCCCCCGGTGCTGTCCGTCGGCGCCACCTGCAGCACCGCGCCCCCCTCCTCCTTCACCGCCACGAGCGTCGGGCCGAGGCTGGCGCCGGCTCCCTCGAGCAGCTTCGTGGTGAGCAGCAGTTTCGGGTCGCCCAGACCGAAGATCGGCATCTTCACCGCCCAGTCGTCCACGATCCAGTAGCCGGTGGGGAGGCGCCGGAAGCTGACGCGGCCGCCGAAGCGCGGGTCGGGCTTGAGCGACGGGATGCCGACGTACGTGAAGTCGAGGCGCCGGAGCTCGAGGCCGTCGCGATCGAGCCAGAGCGTGCCGCGCACGCCGACGACCCCCTCCCGCTCGCGCTTCGGCCGCCAGCTGAGCCCCACCACGTTGCCGCCGCTGTCGGCGGCGGTCGGCAGCGCGAGCCCGAAGCAGTGCTCCGCGGCGAACGCGTCCGAGAGCAGCACCTCCGCGTCGGGCGCGTAGTACGCCGCCGAGTGGGAGCCGAACTCCGCGAAGCCGAGCTGCACGAGCTGGTTTGCCGGGAGCGCGCGGAACGGCCGGGCCGTGCTCCGCTCGGCATATCGGCGTCGCTCGGCGACGAGGCGCCCGTCGTCGGCGCCGAACAGGCGCTCGGTGAGCGTGGTGCGCGCGCGCAGGGGCCGCTCGTCGTCGAGGAGGGCGGTCGCCTGCAGCGCCTTGCGCGCCTCGCTCCAGAGCCGGCCGGTGAGGCCGAGCGTGTCGCCGCGGTCGACGCAGACCGCGCTGGCGGTCGTGGTGATCTCGTCCAGCAGCCGGTCGTCGCGCGCGAGGCGGAGGTCGAGCGGGAGCCAGACGGTGCCCACCACCGTGACCGGCGCGCCCTGCGCCGTCCGGAAGCCGACCATCTCCGCCACCAGCCGGACCCGGCTTCCCTCGGGAAGCCGGAGCGCGTAGCTGCCGTCGGCGCCCGTGAGCGCCACGCCGCCGCGGCCGCCGTCCGCGCGGAGGGCGGTGATGACCACCCCCTCGAGCGGCGCGTCCGTCGACGCATCGAGCACCCGGCCGCGCGCGCCCTGCGCCGCGAGCGCGGCGGGCACGAGTGGCAGGAGCAGCGTGGCGACCAGCAGTGCGTGGCGGGTCATTCGTCGGAGGGGCCGCGCCGGCGCTCGCGCTTCACCTCGCCGCGGCGGCGCTTGGCGTCGAGGCGGCGCTCCTTCGCGGCGCGCGTCGGCCGGGTGGCCCGTCGCACCTTCCGCGGTCGGAGGGCGGCCTGCAGCAGCGCCACGAGGCGCTCCACCACCTCCGCGCGGTTCTGGTGCTGGCTCCGCGAGCCCGCCGCGACCAGGCGGAGCCGGCCCGAGGCGTCGAGCCGCGTCGCCAGCCGCTCCAGCAGCCGCGCGCGCTGGTCGTCCGTCAGCGACGGGCTCGTCGCCACGTCCCAGACGAGCTCGATCCGCGTGGAGCTGGTGTTCACGTGCTGGCCGCCGGGCCCCCCGGCGCGGGTGGCGCGCAGCACGAGCTCGGCGCGGGGGAGCACGAGCTCCGCGGTCACGGGCAGGTCGCCGTCCGGCATCGCGGGAAGATAGGTGGCCCGCGTTACCATTCGCCCATGGACCGTCGCCGGTCGTCCGCCATCCCCGCCCGGGGCGGCCCCGCGTGAAGCACCGCGTCCTCGTCATCGACGACGAGCCCGGGATCCGCCAGGCGCTCCGCCAGGTGCTCGAGTACGAGGGCCTGGAGGTGCGGCTCGCGGGCTCCGGCGGCGAGGCGATCACGGTCTACCCCGACGTGCGGCCGCACCTCGTCTTCCTCGACGTGAAGATGGCCGGCATCGACGGGCTCGAGACCCTCGCGCGCCTGCGCGACCTCGACCCCGAGGCCGTCGTCGTGATGATCTCGGGCCATGCCACGGTCAGCACCGCCGTCGAGGCGACGCGTCGCGGCGCCTTCGACGTGCTAGAGAAGCCGCTCGATACCGACCGCCTCCTCCTCACCGTCCGCAACGCCCTCCGCCACGGCGACCTCGAGCGCGAGAACGCCGAGCTCAGGGACGGCGCCGGCGCCGAGCTGATGGTCGGCGCGAGCGCGGCGCTCACCGAGGTCCGCGCGCTGCTGCAGAAGGTGGCGCCCACCGGCGCCCGCGTGCTCATCACCGGCGAGAACGGCACCGGCAAGGAGCTGGTCGCGCGCGCCATCCATCGCGGCTCCCCCCGCGCCAGCCGCCCGTTCATCGAGCTCAACTGCGCCGCCATCCCCGGCGAGCTGATCGAGTCCGAGCTGTTCGGCCACGTGAAGGGGAGCTTCACCGGCGCCATCGCCGACCGCGCGGGCAAGTTCGAGCAGGCCGACGGCGGCACGCTCTTCCTCGACGAGATCGGCGACATGTCGCTCGCCGCGCAGGCGAAGCTGCTCCGCGTGCTGCAGGAGGGGCTCGTCACGCGGATCGGCGGCCAGCGCCCCGTCCAGGTGGACGTGCGCGTCCTGGCGGCGACCAACAAGGACCTCCACGCCGAGATCGCCGAGGGGCGGTTCCGCGAGGACCTGCTCTACCGGCTGAACGTGGTGGAGATCGAGGTGCCGCCGCTGCGCGACCGGCTGACGGACGTGCCGCTCCTCGTCGCGCACTTCGCCGAGCGCCTCGGCCCCTCGCTCGGCGTGGAGCGGCGCTTCGGCGAGGAGGCGGTGCGCGCCCTCCAGCGCCGCGGCTGGCCCGGCAACGTGCGCGAGCTGCGGAACGCCGTCGAGCGGCTGATGATCCTCGCCGCGGAGCGCACGGTCTCCGCCGATGACGTGGAGCGCCTGCTGCCGCTCGCCCCCGGCGAGCAGGTGCCCGACGAGGTGCCGGGCGAGCAGACGTTCGAGGCGTTCAAGCATGACGCGGAGCGCCAGTTCCTCGCGCAGAAGCTCCGCGAGCATGACTGGAACGTCTCCGAGACGGCGCGCGCCCTCAAGATGCCGCGCTCCAACCTGTACAAGAAGATCGAGCGCTACGGCCTGAGCCGGGAGCACCCGTGACGGGCCCCGGCGACTTCGAGAGCCGGATGGCCGAGATCGACAAGCTGATGGCGAACCCCTCGGCGGCGCCCCCGCGTGCGCCGGCGC
>JANRIU010000009.1:0-35484 GCA_033764615.1 Gemmatimonadales bacterium
GCCCGGCTCGGCGCGCGCGCGACGGTGACGCGGCGCGCGTCGGGCGCGGGGCGCGTCACGCTCGAGGGGGCGCGGCCGCGCGTGACGCCGGCGCAGGCGATCGACGCGGCGGGGTGGGCGCTGCAGGCGCGCGCGATGCCGGTGCTCGCCGGCGCGCCGTTCACCGCCGACGAGTGGGCGGGCCGCGTGCCGGCGGCGATGCTCTCGCGCGCGCTGGCCGACTCGCTTGCGGGTGCGGGGCGGGGGACCGGGCTCGTCGGGCGGACTGTGCAGCTCGGCGCGGGCACGGTGCGGGTGGCGGCCGTGCTGGGCAGCGCCGAGGGACGGCTGGCCCCCGACGGGATGCCGATGGTGCTGCTGCCGCTCGCGCTGCACGAGGCGGCCGCGGCGCCGCTCCTGCCGCCCGAGAGCGTGGAGCCGCCGGTGCTGCTCGTCCGCGCGCGGGCCGTCGAGGAGGTGCAGGCGGTGAAGGCCGACGTGGAGCGCTGGCTGGAGGCGCGCGAGGGCCCGGGATGGCGCGAGCTCGCGCGCGTGGAGGCGAACGGCGACGCGCGTCTCGCGCAGATGCGGCAGGGGATGCTCATCTTCAGGCTGCTCATGGGCAGCTTCGCGGCGATCGCGCTCGTGGTCGGCGGGATCGGCATCATGAACGTGCTGCTCGCGTCGGTGATCGAGCGCACGCGCGAGATCGGCATCCGCCGCGCGGCGGGGGCGCGCGCCCGCGACATCCTGCTGCAGCTGCTCTCCGAGTCCGTGGCGATCACCGGCGTCGGCAGCGTGCTCGGCGCGGCGCTCGGCCTCGGGGCCGCCTTCGCGGCGACGGCGGTGATGCGCGCGAAGACGGGGGCGCTGCTCTTCGCGGCGTTCACCTGGCCGACCGTGCTCGCGGCCGCGGGCGTCTCGGTGGTGGTGGGGCTCGTGTTCGGCACGTACCCCGCGCTGCGTGGCGCGCGGCTCTCGCCGGTGGAGGCGATGCGGCATGAGTAGGTCGAGGGTCGAGGGCCGTGGGTCCGCGGTGTATCGTCCTCCGGTCGCTGGCCATCGGCCCCTGGCCCGCGACCTCCGACTCGAGACCCGCGACCTCCGACCCCCGACCCCCATGCCCCGCTCCCTCGTCCTGCTCGCCGTCGTCGCCCTGCCGCTGGCTGCCCAGCAGCCGGCGCGGGTGCTCGTGCCCAACGACCAGCTCGTCGCCGAGGGGCTGCCGCCGGTGCCGGCGGCGCTCGCGGAGCAGACGCGGCGGTACACCGAGGCGCGCAGTGCGGGCTTCGTCGCGTGGCATCCGCGCCGGGCGGAGATGCTCATCAGCACCCGCTTCGGCAACGTGCCGCAGCTCCATCGCGTGGTGACGCCGCTCGGCGCGCGGACCCAGCTCACCTTCTTCGAGGAGCCGATCGGTGGCGGCAGCTACGACCCGGTCGAGGGGCGCTTCCTCGTGTTCGCGAAGGACCGCGGCGGCGACGAGTTCGGCCAGCTCTACCGCTTCGACCTCGCCAGCGGCGAGGCGACGCTGCTCACCGACGGGGGCCGTTCGCAGAACGGCGGCGTCCGCTGGTCGCGGAAGGGGGACCGGTTCGCGTACGGGACGACGCGGCGCAACGGCGCCGACCGGGACCTGCACGTCATGGACCCGCGCGACCCGCGCACCGACCGGCGCGTGCTCGAGGCATCGGGCGGCGGGTGGAGCGTGCTCGACTGGTCGCCGGACGACCGGACGCTGCTCGTGGGGCAGTACCTCTCCGTCACCAACTCGCGGTTGTGGCTGGTCGACGTGGCGACCGGCGCGGCGCGCCTGCTCACGCCGGTGCCCGCGGGGCAGGAGGTGGCCTATGATGGCGGCGCCTTCTCGCGCGACGGGAAGGGCGTCTGGACGACGACCGACGCCGGCAGCGAGTTCCGTCGCCTCGCGCGCCTCGACGTGGCGACCGGTGCGGCCTCGCCCGTGACGACGGCGCTCCCCTGGGACGTGGAGGAGTTCACCCTGTCGGACGACGGGGCGCGGCTCGCGTTCGTCACCAACGAGGCCGGCATCGCGCGGCTGCACCTGCTCGACACGCGCACCCTCGCGCACGCACCGGTGACCGGCGTGCCGACCGGCCTCATCGGCGGCCTCGCGTTCACGCGCGACGGTCGCACGCTCGGCTTCACGCTCTCGTCAGCGCGGACGCCGGCGGACGCGTACGCGCTCGACGTCGCGACGCGGAAGCTCGTGCGCTGGACCGAGAGCGAGCTCGGCGGGCTCGACGCGGCGCAGCTGAGCGAGCCGACGCTGGTGCGCTGGACGAGCTTCGACGGCCGCGAGATCACCGGCTTCAAGTATGCGCCGCCGGCGCGCTTCACCGGCCGGCGGCCCGTGATCGTCAACATCCACGGCGGACCGGAGGGACAGTCGCGCCCCGGCTTCCAGGGGCGGAACAACTTCCACCTCAATGAGCTGGGCGTCGCCATCATCTACCCCAACGTCCGCGGCTCCACGGGGTACGGCAAGACGTTCGTCTCGCTCGACAACGGCCCGAAGCGGCTCGACAGCGTGCGCGACATCGGCGCGCTGCTCGACTGGATCGCGACGCAGCCGGACCTCGACCCTGCGAAGGTGATGGTCACGGGCGGGAGCTACGGCGGCTACATGACGCTCGCGGTGGCGACGATGTACGACGAGCGCATCGCGGCGTCGCTCGACGTGGTGGGGATCTCCAACTTCAACACGTTCCTGAAGAACACCGAGGCGTACCGGCGCGACCTGCGGCGCGTCGAGTACGGCGACGAGCGCGATCCCGCGATGGCCCGCTTCTTCGACGAGACGGCGCCGCTCACCAACGCCGCGCGCATCACGAAGCCGCTGTTCGTGGTGCAGGGCGCCAACGACCCGCGCGTGCCGAAGTCGGAGGCCGACCAGATGGTGGCGACGGTACGGAAGAACGGCAGCCCCGTGTGGTACCTCGTCGCGAAGGACGAGGGGCACGGCTTCCGCAAGAAGGCGAACGTCGACTTCCAGTTCCACGCGACGATCGAGTTCGTGCGGCGGTTCCTGCTGGCGCGCGAGGTGTCCGTGCGGTAGCGATGGGGGCTGGGAGCCGAGGGCCACGGGCGGGTGGCCCGAGGTTTGCCCTTCCGGGGGGTGGTCACCTCCGGGAGGGATCCCGTTGATGCAGGGCAACATGTTGTGCTTCAAGCGCTTGCGCGCGGTGATGGCGCTCGGCGTGCTGTCCGCTCCGGCAACCCCTGCCGGGGCGCAGCTGCCGGTCGCGATCCGCTTTGACGCGACCTTCCTGAGCAACTACATCGACCGCGGCGTCATCCTCGGCACGCTCCCGGTGGTGCAGCCGGCGCTCGACATCGGCCTCACCGGCGCCAACGGCGGCCAGATCGGCTTCGGCGTGCTGGCCACGCTCCAGCCGGTGACGCGCGTGGATGCGGTCTCCCTCCCCATCGCGAGCGTGAACGCGCTGCCGAACCCGGTGGAGCTGCGGCCGCAGTTCCGGCTGCAGCAGCCGTTCGGCAAGGGCGGCGGCGTGGTCGTGGAGCTGCTCGCGGCGTATCGCATGTTCCCGAACGACTCCGGGCTCACGTCGGCGGCGAACTGGGGCACGGTCACGACGCGGCTCGCGTTCCCGAAGACGCCGATGCGCGCGTCGCTCGGGCTCACCTACGAGGTGGGGGCGGTGCAGGGCGCCTACGTGGAGGGACGCGTGCAGCCGTCGACGGCGCTCACCGCGGGTGCGCGCGTGGGCGTGGACGCGCGAGTGGGCTTCGCGCTGGAGCAGCGGGTGAGCGGCGGGCCCGCGCGGCTGGTGCCGTTCGGGCGGACGGGGCTCACGCACCTCGAGGCGATGCCGTACGTGGAGGCGAAGCTCGCGGGCCTGCTGGTGCGGCCGTACCTGCAGGTCACGTACGCGCAGCTCCCGGCGCTCCCCGCGACGTACACCGGCACCGAGGCGCTGACGCAGCAGTTCTACACCACGTTCGGCACCCAGCTCTCGCTGGCGGGCGTCGTCGGCGCGAAGAAGCCGCCGCCGCCTCCGCCGCCGGCGCGGCGCCGGTAGCGCTCAGGGGAGGAGCGGCGCGTCCAGGTGGCGCGCCACGCGGCGGCCGGGCGCGAGCAGCCCGGCGACGAGGAGCCCCGCCGAGAGCGCCGTGGCGGCGAGGATCATGGTGAAGGCGGTCTGCACGCCGCTGATGACGTCCCGCTCGAGGAGGTTGCTCAGGCTCCGGAAGCCGAGTGAACCGGGGACGAGCATGAGGATGCCGGGCACGAGCACGATCGCCTGCGGGCGGTCCTGCACGCGGCCCCACCAGGCGCTGGCGACCCCGCCGAGCAGCGCCGCGAGGAACAGCCCGAGCTCGGCCCCCACCCAGCGTGCGCCGATGCGGCCCGCCACGTACGCCGCGGCCCCCGACGCGACCATCCACGCCGCGTCCTGCCGGTCCCCCTTCAGGATCACGACGAAGCTGGCGCCCGTGGCGAGCACCGCCGCGACGGCGGTCCAGACCGGCAGCGCCACCGGCGCCGCCGCGGTGACCGCGCCGAAGAGCGCCTCCGCGAGGCGGTCGCCGAGCGCCACGCCGAACACGAGCCCGAGCAGGATCATCACCGCGTAGAGCAGCCGCGCGGAGCCGGAGGCGAGGTGCCGCGTGGCGAGCTCGCGCACCGCGTTGGTGAGCACGAGGCCCGGCAGCAGCACGATGATGCCGGCGAGCGTGGCGGTGTAGACGGCGTACGCGCCCTGGAGCGCCGCGAGCGACGTCGCGAGGAACGCCGCGCAGAAGGCGGCGAGCGGCTCGAAGACGCGCGCGAGGCCCGGCGTCCGCTCGGCGGCCGCCTCGAGCGCACCCGTGAGGAGGCCGAGGGCGCCGCCGGCGACGAGCTCGCGCGTGCCGCCGCCGAGGAAGCGCGCGACGCCCGCCGAGGCGAGGCCGAACGCGAGGACGGTGGCGAGCGGGCCGTACGGCGAGGGCGCGGCCTCCACCTCGCGGACGCGCGCCAGCGCGTCGCGCGTGCCGAGGCGCCCCGCGAGCACCTGCATGACAATCCGGTCGAGTTCCGAGAGGCGGCCGATGTTGACGCCGGCGGGCTCCACGCGCAGCAGGTGCACCTGCTGCCGCTCGTCCGGGCCGAACGACGCCATGATGCTCGTCGGGGTGCTGAAGAACTGCGGGTGCTCGAGGCCGAGGCGCCGCGCGAGCAGCTCGAGCGACTCCTCGAGGCGCTGCGCGGTCGTGCCTGCGGCGTGGAGCGCGCGCGCGGCCGCGAGCACGAGGCGCACCGCGTCGTCAGCGGGCGTCGGCGTCGGCGTGACGATAGCTCGGGACACGGGGCGTCCAGCCGGTGGCGCGGAGCGCGTCGATGCGGACGCGCTGGTTGGAGCGCGCCAGCGGCACCGCGGGGTCGAACGGCAGGGTGGCGGGGTCGACGGGATGCCCGGCGCGCCGCGCCGCGAGCCACGTCGCGATGTCGCGGGCGAGGGTGGGCGCGCCGTCGGCGCAATTGAGCAGCGTCGGCGGTGCCTCGAGCGCGAGCACGTGCCGGATCGCCGCGACGATGTCATCGCGGTGCGCGAGGTTCACCCAGTAGTCGCCGCCGCGGGGGAGGCGCGCCGGCTCGGCGAAGCGGCGCAGCACGTCGCGGCCGGGGCCGTGGATGCCGGCGACGCGCAGCACGGTGACCATGACGTCCGCGGCGGCGAGCAGTTCCTCCTCGGCCTCGCGGAGCCGCGCGTCGTTCGGGCCCGCGGGCTCGGGCGGCGTCCGCTCGTCGACCCACGCGCCGTCGCGGCGGCCGTACACGCCGGTGCTCGAGGTGTAGACGAGGCGCCGCGCGCCGTGCCGCCGGGCGAGGGCGAGCGCGCCGCGCGCGCCGGCGACGTACGTGACCGCGTAGTCGTCGCCGGGGCCGCCGGGGGCGATCGTGAGCACCAGCGCGTCGAGCCGCGGCGGCAGGCCGTCGACGCGGCCGGTCGCCACGTCGCCGCGCAGCCAGCCGTCGCCGGCGGAGCGGCGCACGGCCCACGCGGCGTCGCCCGCGGCGCGGCACGCCTCCGCGAGTGCGAGGCCGACGTAGCCCGCGCCCAGCACGGCGACCGTCCGGTTCGGCATGCGACGAAGGTAGCGGCGCGCCCACGGCGCACGGCCGTAGCTTCCGGCCCGTGAGCGACCCGGTGGTGGTGATCGGCGCGGGGGCGGCGGGCCTGATGGCGGCGGCATGGGCCGCCACGGGGCCGCGCCCCGTGCTGCTGCTCGAGCGCACGAAGGACGGCGGCCGCAAGATCCTCATCGCGGGCGGCGGCCGCTGCAACGTGCTGCCGTCGCAGCTGGACGAGCGGCGGTTCGTCACCGACTCCTCGCCCAACACGCTGCGCCTCATGCTGCGCAGCTGGCCGCTGGCGGAGCAGCGCCGCTTCTTCGAGGAGGAGGTGGGGATCCCGCTCGCCCTCGAGGCAGAGACGGGGAAGCTCTTCCCCGTGTCCAACCGCGCGCGCGACGTGCGCGACGGGCTCGTGGCACTCTGCCGCCGCCGCGGCGTCACGCTCCGCTTCGAGACGCTCGTCAGCGGGCTCGTGCCGCCCGGGGCGCCCGGTGGCCCCTGGCGGGTGGAACTGGAGGGCGCACCGTCGCTCCGCGCCGCGGCGGTGATCCTCGCGACCGGCGGCCTCTCCGTCCCGACGACCGGCAGCGACGGCGCCGGTCTCCGCCTCGCGCGCGCGCTCGGCCACGCGCTGCACGAGCCGTACGCCGCGCTCACGCCGCTCGTCTGCGAGCCGCCACCGTACGCGGCGCTCGCTGGCGTCTCCCTCACGGCGCGCCTCGAGGCATCGGTCGACGGCAAGCCGTGGCGCACCGAGGGCGGCTTCCTCTTCACGCATCGCGGCTACAGCGGGCCGGGCGTGCTCGACGCGTCGCACCTCGCGGTGCGCGCGCGGCGCGCGGGGACGCCGCAGCCGCTGCACATCCGCTGGACCATGCACGACGCGGCCGCGTGGGAGCGGCTGCTCGGCCACGCGGGCGGCGCCGGCAGCACGCTCGTGCGCACGGTGCTCGCGCGCGAGCTGCCCGAGCGGCTCGCCCTCGCGCTGCAGGCGGACGCGGGCGTGCCGGGCGACATGACGCTGGCGCAGCTCACCCGGGACGGGCGGCGGGCGCTCATCCGCGCGCTGACCGCGATGCCGCTGCCGTGGACCGGGGACGAGGGGTACCGGAAGGCCGAGGTGACGGGGGGCGGCGTGGCGCTCGGCGAGGTCGACGCGCGCACGCTCGAGAGCCGGCGCACGCCGGGGCTCTTCCTGTGCGGCGAACTGCTCGACGCCTTCGGGCCGATCGGGGGCTACAACTTCTACTGGGCGTGGGCGACGGGCCGGGCCGCGGGACTCGGCGCGGCCGCACTGCCCGCCGGCGCGCCTACGGCCTGAGGGCGACCGGCGAGCGCCAGACGGGATCGAGCCGCGCGATCGCCTCGGAGACGAAGCTCGGGCGCTGCTGGATCGCGGCGAGCATCTCCGCCCCTTCCGGCTGCCCGCGCGCCACGAGGACGAGCGCCAGCGCCTCGCCGACGCGCGCGGAGACGAAGTGGTCTTCATCGTCCACGGCGCGCCATGCCTGGCGCGCGAGCCGCTCGGCGCTCGCGAGCCGGCCGAGGCCGACCTGCGCGCGGGCCCGGTCGGCGAGCGCCTCCGCGAACCCGGGCGCATCCGCCGTCCGCGCCGCGTACGCGGCCTCCGCGGCCGCGAACCGGGCGCGCGTCACGGCTGGAGGGGCGTCCGCGGCGTGGTGCTCGGCCAATGCGAGCTGCCATTCGTCCTCGCGGCCGCCGAAGTCGGCGGCGGTGGCGGCGTCGAGGCCATGGAAGAGCGCGGGTCCGAGCGTGCGGCGCAGCGTGGGGAACCAGCGGACCGCGAGCGTCCCGGTCTGCCGAGCGCCGGCGCGCGCGTTGCCCGCCGAGAGCAGGCGGCTCGCGTCGGCCGAGTCTCCCGCGGAGAGCGCGGCCATGGCGCCGAGCACCCAGCCGGCCGGCTTCGTCGGCGTCAGGGCCTGGAGGCGTGCCGCCGCGCGGGCGGCCGTCCCGCCGTCGTGCATCATGATCGCGGTCCACGCCACCTCGAGCAGCGCGTCGTTGGCGCTCACCGAGTCCAGCCGGGCCGCCTCCTCGAAGTGGGCCAGCGCCTCGGGCCAGCGGCCGAGCCGCCGTTCCACCTTGCCCACCTGCTGCAGCAGCTCGAGGTCGCCGGGGGCGCGCTCGCGTGCGAGCTGGTAGTCCGTCATCGCCTCGGCCCACTCGCGGCGCACGTAGTGCACCATCGCCCGCGCCGAGTACGCGTCCGCCTGGCGAGGCCCGAGCGCCACGGCGCGACGGGCGGCGCTGTCCGCTGCCGCGAGCCTGGCCGGGGTGCGGTCGTACCCATGCCAGTAAATGCGCGCCTCGACCTGCGCGAGCCGCGACCAGGCGGCGACGGACGTGCTGTCCCGAGCGAGCACGGCAAGGAAGCTGTCACGCGCCTCCATCAACCGGTTCTCCACCACGGACAGGCGGAACAGCCGCACCCCCTCGGCGAGCGCCCGCTGCTCGGCGGCGGCGGGCCGCGGCGGTGCGGGGGTCTTCCCCTTCGCGCGCACCAGCGGCACCGCGAGGAGCGCCAGTGCGGCGGCCATGACCGCCGCCGCCCATGCCTGGCGGCCCGTGCGGGCGGGTACGGGGGAGCGGGGCTGCCTGCGCGGGCGCGTTGCCGGCTCGGGCGCCGCGTGCGGGGCCTCCGGCGCGCGCTGGGGCGGCGTCTCCGGCGGTGCATCGGCCGCAGGAGGTGCGGGGACCGCGACGTTCGCCGGTGCGTCACCCCGCAGCAGCCGCTCACGCGCGGCCTGCAGCGAACGCGGCAACGGCAGCCCGACCGCCTCGCGCCACTCGCGCTCGAAGCCGTCGATCACCCGGCGTGCGCTGGCCGCCTCGCCCGCCCGCTCCGAGGCCTCGACGAGGCGGAGCACATGCGCCGGCTCCGTCGGGTCGAGCCGCCGGAGCGCTTCGGCGTGGACCATCGCGGCGTACGGCGTGCCGCGACGCATCGCGTCCTCCCACAGTCCGCCGAACAGCGATGCTGCGGCGCGGTCCAGATCCTGTCGCTGCCGGTCGACCCAGCTCTCGAAGGCGGCAGGGGCGCCGTCGAGATGGAAGCCGTCCAGGAAGCGACCCTCCCAGAACTCCGCCGCGCACGCCGCTTGGCCGCTGGCGAGGGCAATCAGGAACGCCGCGCGGTCGGAAGTGAGCTGGGTACGGTCGAGTGTGAGTAGGTGCTTCCCCAGCACAAGGTCGTGGCTCGTGTCCCGACGAAGCCCGTGCAGGCACTGCCGGAGCGCATGACGCGCCCGCGCCTCGCTGACGTCCGGCCAGAGCATCCCGAGCAGCGCGTCACGCGAGATTCCCTTCTCACCTGCGGCGTCGAGCAGCGCCAGCAGCGCGAGTCGGCGGGGCTGGACGGGACACGGCTCCGACTCACCCTCCCGCTGCAGGGAGAGCCCGCCGAGCACCCGCAAGACGAAGATGGGATTGGAGATGACGCGGGTCCCGGGCGGTGATGACGTCTTGATGATGGAGGAAAGCGAAGATGCTTCGCAGACAGATATGTGGCAAGGTGCCACGGCCGACAGGTCGGTGGCCCATGAGGTCTTGGATGCGGGAGGGAGATCGGCGATGGAGCATGTGGCGCGGCTGACGGTCGCGGTGCGGGAGGGGGTCAGGCTGGTGACGGTGATCCCGTTGGAGGGTCCGGCGCGGGAGCGCCTGGAGCGGGAGCGGCAGGCTACGGTCGGCGCGATGCAGGCGGCCGGCTTGGCACGGGACAAGCGCGAGTCGTAGGGCGTCGCGCACCGTTTAGGTGCGCGTGGCCTCCTCCGGCGTCAGGAGCAAAGCTGGGATCCTGACCGCGTGATCCGAGATGCCCGGTCGGGCGGCGATCGCGCGGTTTCCCGATGATTGTTGCCGAACCATCAGCACTTCACGCGCTCCGGGAGTGAGTGCTCGCGCGCTTTAGGCGCCTGACGCGATTCCGTTGCATCGCCTCGACGGCGCGCCCGGTATCGGCCACCTTGCTAGGTCATGGCGCCGTCGGCGGGGGGGCGCGGCGTCCGGTCGAGCTTGAGCTCCGGGAGCACGATGGCGCCGAGGATCATCCCGGCGCCAACCCACTGGATGCCGGCGAGCCGCTCGCCGTACACCGCGCGGCTGGCCGCCGCCGCTGCGATCGGCTCCAGCAGGAAGATCAGCGCAGCCTCGGCGGGCGTGACGACCGCCTGCGCCTGCAGCTGCCCCCAGAAGGTGCCGAGCCCGGTCATGGCGGTCCCCACGATGAGTGCGATCGCGAGTGGCGACGGGTCGAGTCGCGGCGTCTCGAGCAGCGGCGCCACCGGCGGCGCGAGCACGGCGGTGACGGCGAGTTGCACGGCGAGCAGCTGCGCCGTCGGGAAGCGGCGGGCGTAGCGGCCGGCGGCGACGATCTGCGCGGCGAACATCACGGCGCAGCCGAAGGTGAGCAGGTCGCCGGCGTTGAGGCCGCCCCCGGCCGGGTCGGTGAAGAGCCAGGTGCCGGCGAGGCCGAGCGCCACGGCGGCGAGCACGGCGCCGCGCGGCCGTTCGCGGTGGAGCGCCGCGGCGAGGAGCGGCACGACGGCGGTCGCGAGGCTGGTGATGAACGCCGAGCGGCTGGGGGAGGTGCGGGCGAGGCCCGCCGTCTGGAACACGAAGCCGGCGAAGAAGAGCAGGCCCAGCACCAGGCCCGCGCGCAGCGCCTCGCGGCCGAGGCCGCGCCAGAGCGGGAGCAGCAGCAGGGAGGCGAGGCCGAAGCGCAGCGCGAGGAAGACGGCCGGCGACATCCACGCCAGCGCCTCCTTGATCGCGACGAACGTCACGCCCCAGACGATGGCGACGGCGACGAGCGTCCACAGCGCGGCGCGATGGCTCATCCGTCGCGCCGCTCCTCGCGCTCGCCCGCGGCGAGCAGCGGGCGCAGGACGCGCGTCGTGTGCGTCTCCGGCCCGGCGATGAGCTGCTCGGGCGTCCCCGCCGCCACGAGGCGGCCGCCCTGCGGGCCGGCGTCGGGCCCGAGCTCGATCACCCAGTCGGCGCGCTTGATGACGTCGAGGTGGTGCTCGATGACGAGCACCGTGTGCCCGTTGTCGACCAGCCGTTCGAGCACGCCGATGAGCACGCGCACGTCCTCCAGGTGGAGGCCGGTCGTCGGCTCGTCGAGGATGTAGAGCTTCCGGCCCGCCTTCCGGGCCGAGACGTTGAGCTCGCGCGCGATGCGGAGCCGCTGCGCCTCGCCGCCGGAGAGCGTGGTGGCGGGCTGGCCGAGGCGGAGGTAGCCGAGGCCCACCTGCTGCAGCTGCCACAGGGCGGCGCCGAGCTTCGGCTGGTGGCGGAAGCGCTGCATCGCCTCCTCGACGGGGAACTGCAGCACGTCGTGGATGGAGCGCCCCTGGATCCGCACGTCGAGCACGGCGGGCGAGAAGCGGGTGCCGTTGCACGCCTCGCAGGGCACGAAGACGTCGGCGAGGAAGACCATCTCCACCTGCTGGTACCCCGCGCCCTCGCACGTCTCGCAGCGGCCGCCCGGCATGTTGAAGCTGAAGGTGGCCGCGGTGTACTTCCGCTGCCGCGCGAGCGGCTGCATGGCGAACAGCTCGCGGATCTCGTCGAAGGCGCGGACGTAGGTGATCGGGTTGGAGCGCGGGCTCCGCCCGATGGGGGACTGGTCGACGAGCACGACGTCGCTCAGCAGCTCCCAGCCCGCGAGGCTGTCGACGTGGCCGGTCGCCTCGCCGAGGTGCGCCTTCGCGGCCGACTCACCGTGCAGGCGGGCCTCGAGGTTGCGGGCGAGCACGTCGTGCACGAGCGTGCTCTTCCCCGAGCCGGAGACGCCGGTGACGGCGACCAGGCAGTCGAGCGGGATGTCGACGTCGAGCCCCTCGAGGTTGTGGAGCCGCGCGCCGCGCACCTTGATCCACGGCGGCCCCGGGCGACGCCGCGCGCTCGGCACGCCGATGCGCCGCCGGCCCGTGAGGTAGCGGCCGGTGAGCGTGTCGTGCGCGTCGGCGACGGGCCCGGCGTGCACGACGCGGCCGCCATGCTCGCCGGCGCCGGGGCCGAGCTCGAGCATGAAGTCGGCCTGCCGGATCGCCTCGGGATCGTGCTCGACGACGACGACGGTGTTGCCCCCGTCGCGCAGCCGCCGGAGCAGCGCCAGCAGCCGTCCGGTGTCGCGCGGGTGCAGGCCGATCGACGGTTCGTCGAGCACGTAGAGCGTGTCCACGAGTCGGCTGCCGAGCGCGTTCGCGAGCGCGATGCGCTGCGCCTCGCCGCCCGAGAGCGTGCGCGCCTGCCGGTCGAGCGAGAGGTACCCGAGGCCGACGTCGTCGAGGTAGGCGAGCCGCGCCTCGAGCTGCTGCAGGATGAGCTGCGCCACCTGGCGGTCCATCGCGCCGAGCTGGAGCCCTGCGAGCCAGCCGCGGAGCGCCTCGACGGGGCGGCTCGCGAGCTGGTCGATCGTGAGCCCGTCGACGCGCACGGAGCGCGCCTCCGCGTTGAGCCGAGTGCCGGCGCACGGCTCGCACGGCCGGGCGAGCTGGTACTGCCGCAGGAAGACGCGGACGTACTGCTTGTACCGCTTCTCCTCGAGGGAGCGGAGGAACGGGAAGATGCCGAGGTAGCGGCCCTTCGACCCGTGCAGCAGCTCGCGGCGGACGGCGGCCTTGAGGCGCGCCCAGGGCGCGTCGGGGTCCGCGCCGAGGGCCTTCGCGGTGGTGAGCAGCAGCTTCCGCCGCGCTTCGTAGCGCGGCTTCGTCCACGGGTCGATGGCGCCGCCGGCGAGCGTCCGCTGCGGGTCGGGGATGATGAGCGACTCGTCGTACTCGAGCGTCGCGCCGAAGCCGTTGCAGCCCTGGCAGGCGCCGCGCGGGTTGTTGAACGAGAACAGCGCGGGCGTGAGCACCGGGGCCGGCGTGTCGCACGCGGAGCAGGCGGGGCGCTCGGTGAAGCGGTGGCGGGCCCAGGCGCCGTCCTGCTCGCGCAGCACGATCCCCACCCCCTCGCCCTCGGCGAACGCCGTCGCGAGCGCCTCGGTGAGGCGCCCGCGGCTCCCCTCCCCGCCGGCCAGGCGGTCGACGAGCACCAGCAGCTCGGCGGCGCGGGCCAGGTTCTGCTTCGGCGGCAGCTCGTCGAGGTGGAGCGCGGCGCCGTCGGCGAGCACGCGCACGAAGCCGAGCGCGCGGAGGTTCTCGACGATCGCCGCGTGCGTGGTGCGCGCCTCGGCGGGCAGCGGGAAGGCGACCTGCAGGCGCGCGGGCGGCGCGCGCAGCACCTCGTCCGCGGCGGAGCCGGGGTCGTCGCGGCGGACGGGCGCGCCGCAGCGCCGGCAGAACGGCTTCCCGACGCGCGCCCACAGCAACCGGAGGTAGTCGTACACCTCGGTCGCCGTGCCGACGGTGGAGCGGCTCGACACGGTGGGGTTGTGCTGCTGGATGGCGACCGACGGCGGGATCCCCTCGATCCGGTCGACCAGCGGCTTCGGCATCCGCTCGAGGAACTGCTTCGCATAGGTCGAGAGCGACTCGATGTAGCGCCGCTGCCCCTCGGCGTACAGCGTGTCGAAGGCGAGCGAGGACTTCCCCGAGCCCGAGGGCCCGGTGACCACGATCAGCTGCCGGTGCGGCAGGTCGACGGAGATGCCCTGCAGGTTGTGCTGGCGGGCGTTGCGCAGGCGGATCATGGGCGCGGGAAGCATAAGGACGCGCGGGGGCCCGGCGGCGTACCCGTCCGCCGGTCCGCCCGTCCGCGTACTTTCCCGCCGTGTCCCGCCTGACCCCCTCCTTCATCCGCCGCGGCATCGGGATCTTCCTGCTCACCTCGCTGGCCGGGTGGGTCGGGACCGTCGTCTACGGCCGGAGCGCCACGGCGTGGCTGGAGGGGGTGGGGCGGCTGCGGTGGGGATGGGTGCTGGCGGGGCTCGCGGTCGGCTCGCTCGACTGGTTCGGCGGCGGACTCCGGCTCTGGATCGTGACGCGGCTGGTGCACCCGTCGCCGCCGCTCGGGCCGCTGGTGATCGCGGGGGGCATGGGCGCCTGGGGCGCGATCGTCACGCCCGCCAACTCCGGCTCGGCGCCGCTCATGGTCGTGGCGATGCGCCGCGCCGGCGTCCCGCTCGGCGCGGCGGCGGCGGCGGTGCTCATGACGTTCGTCGCCACCGTCGCGTTCTTCGCCATCGCGGGGCCGCTCACCCTGCTGCTGCGCGGCGGCACGGCGCTGCGCGCCAACTACGCGGGGCTCGGCCTCTCGCTGTACGACCTGTGGGTCGGCAGCGCCGTGCTGTTCGGGCTGCTGGGCGTGCTGTTCGCGCTCATCATCGTCTTCCCCGCCCACGTCCAGGAGCGGCTCCACGCGCTCGCGCGCTGGGCCGGGTCGCGGCACCCGCGCGTGGAGGCGCGGCTCGCGGGCGTCGAGCGCGCGCTGGCCGACCTCGCGCGCTCGGTGGCGGTGTTCCGCACGCCGCGCGGCCTGCTCGCGCTCTGGTGGGCCACCTGCGCCTCGGCGCTCTGCTTCGCGCCCAAGCTCGTGGGCGGCTACTTCGCGATGCGCGCCGTCGGCGTCGAGGCGCCGTTCGTCGACGTGCTGATCCTGCAGACGCTGATCACCTTCCTGCTCTACTTCGCGCCGACGCCGGGGGCGTCGGGCATCGGCGAGGTGCTCGCCGCGCTCATCATGGCGGCGCACGTGCCCAAGCCGCTCACGCCGCTCTACACGCTCGTCTGGCGTCTCGTGACGAGCTGGGGCACGCTCGCGGCGGGCGTGGTGGTCTTCTCGGCGTGGCTGCGCCAGGGGCTGCGGCAGGTGAGCGACGAGCCCGAGGCCGCGGAGGCGCCGACGTGACCGGGCCGCCGCCGGACGACGCCCTCCCCAACGGGTACGACGGCGCGCTCGTCCGCCGCCTCCTCGGCTTCCTGGCGCCGTACCGCTGGCGCGTGGCGCTGGCCGTGGCGCTGCTGCTCGTCTCCGCCGGGCTCGCCCTCGTGCCGCCGCTGCTCACCCAGCGCGCGCTCGACGTCGCCGTCCCGGCGCGGGACCTCGGACTGCTGCGCACCCTCGTGCTGCTGCAGCTTGCGGCGCTCGCCCTCGAGTTCGGCGCCGACTACGCGCAGGCGCTCCTCACCACCTCGATCGGCCAGCGGGTCATGCACGACCTGCGGCTCGCGCTCTTCCGCCACTTCCAGCGGCTCTCCATCCCGTTCTACGACCGGCACCCCGTCGGCCGGCTCATGACGCGGGTGACGTCCGACGTCGAGACGCTGAGCGAGCTGTTCTCGAGCGGCGTCATCGCCGTCTTCGGCGACGTCTTCGTGCTGGTGGCGATCGTCTCGCTCATGCTCGCCACCGACTGGCGCCTGGCGCTGGCGTCGTTCGCCGTCGTCCCGGCCGTGTGGGGCGTGGCCGCATTCTTCCGCCGCCGCGTGCGCGACGCGTTCCGCGAGATCCGCCTCCGCGTCGCCGCGATGAACACCTTCCTCCAGGAGCGGCTCTCCGGCATCCGCGTGGTCCAGCTCTTCGCGCGGGAGGACGCGGCGGCGGCCGGCTTCGCCGAGGTGAACCGCGCGCACGCCGACGCGCAGCACGTCTCGATCGGGCTCTACGCGTTCTTCTTCCCGGCGGTCGAGTTCCTCACGATCCTCGCGCTGGCCGTGCTGCTCTGGTACGGCGCGATCCGCACGGAGCAGGGGTCGCTCACGGTCGGCGTGCTGGCGGCGTACATCCAGCTGGTGCGGCGCTTCTTCCAGCCGATCCAGGACCTCTCCGAGAAGTTCAACCTGCTGCAGAGCGCGATGGCGTCGTCCGAGCGGGTGTTCCGCCTGCTGGACGAGCCGGTGGGCGTCCCCGAGGCCGCCGCGCCGCGGCCGCTGCCGGCGCCGCCGCGCGGCGAGGTCACCTTCGAGGGGGTCTGGTTCCGGTACGCGCCGGACGGCCCGTGGGTGCTCCGCGACGTGTCGTTCACGGTGCGGCCGGGCGAGCGCGTCGCGCTGGTGGGGCACACCGGGGCGGGGAAGAGCACGATCGTGGCGCTGCTGCTCCGCTTCCACGACGCGACGCGGGGTCGCGTCCTGGTGGACGGGATCGACGTGCGGGAGCTCGCCTTCCACGACCTGCGCGGGCTGATCGGCTACGTGCAGCAGGACCTCTTCCTGTTCGCGGGCGACGTGCTGCGCAACCTCACGCTCGACGCGCCGGTGCCGGCGGCGCAGGCGCAGGCCGCCGCCCGGGAGGTCGGCGCCGACCGCTTCATCGAGCGGCTGCCGCTCGGCTGGCACCACGTGCTCGGCGAGCGCGGGCGCTCCCTCAGCGTCGGCGAGCGGCAGCTGCTCTCGTTCGCGCGGGCGCTGGCCCTCGATCCGCGGATCCTCGTGCTCGACGAGGCGACGAGCTCGGTGGACCCGGAGGCGGAGGCGCAGATCCAGCGCGCGCTCCGTGTGCTGATGGCCGGGCGGACGAGCCTCGTCATCGCGCACCGGCTGGCGACCGTGGTGGAGGCCGACCGGATCCTGGTGCTGCACCACGGGGAGCTTCGGGAGGCGGGGACGCACGCCGAGCTGGTGGCGCGGGAGGGCCTGTACGCGCGACTCTACCGGCTGCAGCAGCTGGCCGGTGCCGCGCCGCCGCAGGCCGGGCCCCGGCCCGCGGCCTGAGCCCCGGGATTGTCGCGCGGCTTCCGCCGACGATACCTTTCGAATCCTTACCGCTTCCACCGGGACGTCGCGCCATGCTGCAATTCGAAGTCGGGGGCCAGCGCTACCCGCTTTCCCCCGGCGACCTGCTGGTCGGTGCGGATCCGGCCTGCGCTATCCGGCTGGAGGGGCCGGGCGTCCTCCCCCGGCACCTCGTGGTCTCGGTCACCGCGGCGGCCGTCGCCGTCCGGGCCGCGTCGCCCGACGCCGAGGCGCAGGTGAACGGCGTCCGGCTCGGCACCGACCCGACGCCGGTGCTCCACGGTGACAAGGTCACGATCGGCGCGCACGAAATCCAGGTCTCCGACCCCGGGCGCGGCGGCGGCACCATGGTGATGGGGGCGCCGGTGGTGGCCTCGGCGGCGTCAACGACGCCCCAGAAGGGGCCGACGCGTAACGGCCGCTGCGTCTCCCTCACGGATGGGCGGGAGTACGCCGTGACGGAGAAGGGGCTCGTCTTCGGTCGCGAGGCGTCGAGCGACGTGGTGGTGACGGGCACGGAGGTCTCCCGGCGGCATGCGGAGATCCGGTCGACTCCCGATGGCTACGTCCTCACCGACTTCAGCTCGAACGGCACGCGGGTGAACGGCCAGCGGATCGCCTCGGCGCGGGTGCTCCAGCGGGCCGACGTGATCGCGATCGGCCCGGAGGAGTTCCGGTTCTACGCCGAGGCGTCGCCGGAGCCGCCGAAGGCGCCCGAACCGCCGCCCTCCCCGCCGCCGGGGGCGGTGCACCAGCTGCAGAACACGCTGGCCGGCATCCCGCCCATCGTGGAGCCGCCGAAGGCGGCAGCGCCGCCGCCTCCGGCTCCCGCTCCCGCCCCCCCTTCGCCGCCGGCCGCCGCGGCACCGCCCCCGCCGCCCGCCCCCGCTCCCCCCGCGCCTGCACCGGCCCCCGAGCGGCCGGTGCTGGCGTCCCTGCTGGTGCGTGCCGGCACGCTGAAGGGGGAGCGGCTGGCGATCCGGACGCCGGTGGTGAACATCGGTCGCGCGGACTACAACGACCTGGTGCTGCCCGACCCGTCGGTCTCGACGAGCCACGCCAAGCTCCAGCGCCGCGGCTCGGCATGGGTGCTGGTCGACCTGGAGAGCACGAACGGCACCTTCGTGGACGGCGAGAAGCTCACCGAGGAGGCGGCGCTCTCCCCGGGCGCGACGGTGCGCTTCGGCGACGTGTCGGTGCTCTTCGACTCGCTCGACGAGGGGGGGGACGAGGAGGCGGCCGGGACGAAGGTGATGCAGGGCGTGAAGCTCCCGCCCAAGCCCGCGAAGGCCGAGGCCCCGCCGCCGGCCCCCGCCCCGGTCCCGGCGCCGCCCGCACCGAAGCCGGCCCCGGTCCCGGCCCCCGCCGCGGCGGCCAAGCCGGCGGCGAAGGCGGTCGGCACGCCGGCCACCGCCGAGAAGAAGGGGTGCTTCGGCCTGCTGCTCTTCGCGATGGCGCTGCCGACGGCAGCCGCCGCCGCGTGGTGGCTGGGGCGGTAGCGCCGGCGTGCGATTCTCCTGCGCGGCGCGCACCGACGTCGGCATCGTCCGATCGGGCAACGAGGATGCGTTCGCCATGGTGGCCGAGCGCGGGCTGTTCGTGGTGGCGGACGGGATGGGCGGGCACGCGGCCGGCGAGGTGGCGAGCGAGATGGCCGTCACCATCATCGGGCAGGAGATCGGCAGCACGCGCGGCCTCTCGGACGCGGTGCTGGGCGAGCGGATGCGCCAGGCGATCATCTCGGCCAACGAGGCGATCTTCGAGCGCACGCTGCGCGAGAAGGAGAAGCGCGGGATGGGCACCACCGCCACCGCGCTCCTGCTGCTGCCGGGCCGCTACCTCATCGGCCAGGTGGGTGACAGCCGCGCCTATCTCCTGCGCGAGGGCCGCCTGCTCCAGGTCACGCGCGACCACAGCTACGTGCAGGAGCAGGTCGACCTCGGGCTGTTGAGCCCCGAGGAGGCGCGCGTGCACCCATACAGCAACGTCATCACCCGCTGCGTCGGCGTGAGTGGTGACGTGGTGCCCGACCTCTACTTCGGCACGCTCAACACCGGCGACGTGCTGCTGCTCGCCTCGGACGGGCTGACCGGCATGCTCGAGGACGACCAGCTGCAGGCGATCCTCGGCGGGGCGGGCGGGCCGGTGGAGTGGGTCGACCGCCTCGTCGTGGAGGCCAACCGCCGCGGGGGCCTCGACAACATCACCGCGATCATCGTCCGCATCGACGCCGTGGACGCCGTCACCGGCGAGCACGCGGCGCAGAGGGCCGCGGGCGCCGCCTGAGCGGCATGCTGGCCGACGTCATCGCCGGTCTCGGCCGGGGCGCGCAGGGCGGGGGGCGGGAGGTGGCGGAAGTCACGCGCTTCGTCGGCGCCACGGCGCGCGCGCTCGGCGCCTACCCCGCGACCGCGCGCGGCCTCTGGCTCCGCAACATCCGCAACCAGGTGCTCTTCACCGCCGTCCAGGCGCTGCCGTTCCTCACCATCCTCGCCTCGCTCCTCGGCGTCACCGTCGTGCTGGAGGCGCAGGCCGCCGGCCTCCTCGAGGGGTTCAGCGAGGCGATCGGCAAGGTCTTCGCCGTCGTCGTGGTGCGGGAGCTCGGGCCGCTCGTCACGTCCATCATCGTGATCGGCCGTTCCGGCACCGCCATCGCCGCCGAGCTCGCGACCAGCAACGTCCTCGGCGAGACCGATGCGATGGAGGCCAACGGCGTCGACCCGCTGCAGTACTTCGTGCTGCCGCGCGTCGTCGGCGTGGCGCTCAGCGTGGCGCTGCTCTCGCTCTGGTTCAACTTCCTCTGCGTGGTGGGCGGCGCCGCGGCGGCGTCGTTCTTCTCCGGCATCACGGGCGAGGAGTTCCTGCGCTCGCTCCGGCTCGCGATGACGCTGCGCGACCTCGTCATCACGCTGCTCAAGGGCGCCGTCTTCGGCGCGGGCATCGCGGTGCTCTGCTCGTACTGGGGCCTGTTCGGCGGACGGCGCCCGACCGACATCCCCCAGTCGGTGACGCGCGGCGTCGTGCGCTCGCTGCTGTTCACGTTCGTCGTCACCGCGGCGTTCGCGCTCGTGCTGTACGGATGAACGACGTCGCCGTCTCGCTCGACGCGGTGCTCCCGCCGGTCGCGTACGCCGACTGGTCGCGACCGCTCGACCTCGCGGTGCCGGCCGGCGGCCTCGGCCTCGTGGAGGCGACGGCCCAGCGCGCGGCCGACATCGTCCGCCTGGTGGCGGGCGTGCACGCCCCGCGCGCGGGGGTGGTGCGCGTGCTCGGCGAGGTGCCGCCGGTCGGCGACCGGCGCGGTGTGCAGGCGTTCCGCCGGCGGCTCGGCGTGGCGCTGCTGCCGGGCGGCCTCACCAGCAACCTCTCGCTGCGCATGAACGTGATCGTGCCGCTCGTCTACGGCGGCCTCGCCGACGCCGGCGAGGCCGCGCGGCGCGCGGACGCCGCGCTCGCCGCCTGCGAGGTGGCGCACGTCGGCGCGCTCCGCCCCGCGGACGTCTCGCTCGACCTCCGCCAGCGCGCGGCGCTCGCGCGCGCCGTCGCGCGGGAGCCCGAGCTGCTGCTCCTGGAGGAGCCGTTCGGCTCCATCGACCAGGACGACGTCCCCGCGCTGCTGGAGACGTGCCGCCGCGCCGCGGGCACCGTGCTGGTCGTGACGCACACCGAGGACCACGTGCTCCGCCGCCACGCCGGCTGGCACGTGGAGTGGGAGAACGAGCAGGTGCAGGAGTTCACGGGTGCGTTTCGAGTCCGCTGACTTCAAGGTCGGCCTGCTCGTGCTCGCCTCGCTCGCCGCGGTGGTGACGGGGGTGCTGTGGCTGCGTCCCAAGACGGAGGAGGGGCCGCGGCTCTACGTCGTGTACGACGAGCTGCTCGGGCTCACCGACAACTCGCCGGTGACGCTGTCGGGCTTCGAGGTCGGCCGCGTGGAGGCCGTGGAGCCGCTGTTCAAGCCGGGCCGCGGGCTGCAGTTCCGCATCCGCCTGCGCGTCATCCCGCGCTTCGCGCGCGGCGACACGCTGCTGCTGCCGCGGGGCACCCGCGCCGTGCTCACCCCGCCCGCCCTCCCCGTGCGCGGCTTCGTCCAGGGGGAGATCACCCTCGTGCCGCCGCCCGACTCGCTCGCCACCGCCGACCGGCTGCTGATGTCCGGCGACCAGCTCCCCGGCGAGGTCGCGTCGACGATGCTGGCGGACATGCAGAAGTTCACCCAGAAGGCGACGCCCGAGCTCGAGGCGACGCTCGAGAAGGCGCGCGCCCTGATGGACGCGCTGGTGGAGACGAGCACGCAGACCGCCCGCCTCGCGCGCGCGAGCTCCACGCTCCTCGACTCGAGCGCCACGCAGGTCCCGCGCATCATGGCGCAGGTGGAGCGCTCGCTCGGCACCACCGACTCGATCCTGCACGACGTGAAGGCGACGACGCCCGGCATGAAGCCGCTGCTCGACTCGGTGCAGGTGCTCATGAACGAGTCGAAGGACATGGCGCGCCGCGCGAACGGGATGATGGAGGGGTGGCAGCCGTCGCTCGACCGCATCATCCGCAACGCCGACACGATGTCGGTCTACCTGAACGCGTTCACGAAGGAGGTGACGCGCAAGCCCTGGAAGGTGCTGACCGGCGTCAAGCCGAGGAAGGAGGAATAGGCGCCTCCGCCGCCAGCGCCGCGAGCCGCTCCCCCTCCAGCCGGCACGTGACCCACTCCTCCATCCGCGTCGCCCCCACGCGGTCGTACAGCCCCAGCGCCAGCTCGTTCCACCGCAGCACCGACCACTCGAAGCGGGCGCAGCCGCGCGCCACCGCCAGCCGTGCCAGCTCCGCGAGCAGCCGCCGCCCGATGCCGCGCCCGCGCCATGCCGGCTCGACGAAGAGGTCCTCCAGGTACAGCCCCCGCCGCGCCTCGAACGTCGAGTAGCCGTGGAAGTAGAGCGCGAACCCCGCCGCCGCGACGCCGTCCGCCGTGTCCAGCTCCGCGATCAGCACCTCCGCCTGCGGCACGGCGCCGAAGAGCGACTCGCGCACGGCGGCCTCGGTCGCCCGGCACGCGTGCGCGAGCCGCTCGTACTCGGCGAGTGCGTGGATCAGGCGGGTGACGAGCGCGGCATCGGCGGCGGTGGCCGGGCGCACGCGCACGCCGGACGGTGACGGAAGCGGGACGGACATGGTGTAGTTTCGCGGATTCGTTTGCCGGAACGTACCGCCCCCACCCGTCCCCGCGAGGAGGCCGTGCCGATGCTGCTGCTCCTGCTGCGCCATGCCGATGCCGGTGACGCCGACGCCGAGCGCTGGCCCGACGACCGCGCCCGCCCGCTGACGCCGAAGGGGCACAAGCAGGTGGCGAAGGTGGCGAAGGCGCTGCTTGCCGCGGAGACGGTGCCGGAGCTCGTGCTCACCTCCCCGTGGACGCGCGCGCGGCAGACGGCCGACCTGCTCGTCAGCGCGCTCGACCTGGCGCAGGGTTCGGTCGAGTTCCCGCCGCTCGCCGCGCCGCCCGACGCGGAGCGCGTGCTGGGCGGCCTCCTTTCGCACGCGGGGCACCCGTGCCTCGCGCTCGTCGGCCACACGCCGTGGATCGGCGGGCTGGCCAGCCAGCTCCTGGCGGGCGACGCCGACAGCGTGCGCATCGACTTCCCGAAGGCCGGCGTGCTCGGCCTCGAGATGCCGACGCCCAAGGCGGGGAGCGCGGTGCTCCGCTTCCTGCTGCGCCCGAAGCTGCTGTAGGCGGGGAGGCTCCTCCCCGCTTCAGGGTTCCTTCATCCGGCGAAGGGCAGCATCCGGGAGACGCCCACCCGGAGCGCCCCATGTCCGCCGCCGTCACATCGCCTGCCGCCTGGACGCTCGACCCCGCCGCCTTCCCGGTGTCGGGTACGGCGCGCGAGCAGCTGGCCGCGCTGGTCCCGTACGCCATCCTCGCCCCGAGCGGGCACAACACGCAGCCGTGGCGGTTCCGCCTGCTCGGCGACGTCCTCGAGCTCCGGGCCGACGCGACGCGGCAGCTGCGCGTGGTCGACCCGGACGATCGCGCGATGATCATCTCGTGCGGCGCCGCGATCGGCGCGGCGCGGGTGGCGGCGCGCCGCTTCGGGCTGGAGCTGGACGTGCGGCTGCTCCCCGGCACGGAGGACGCCGACCGCCTCGCCTGGCTCACGGTGCGGCCGGGCGCAGCGGCCTCGAGCGACGACCTCTCACGCTTCGACGCGCTGCTCCGCCGCGCGACCAACCGTCGCGCCTACGCGCCGACGCCGCTGCCGGCGCCGCTCGTCGCGCGCGTGGTGGCGGCGGCGGCCCGGCACGGCGTCACGGTGCGCCCGGTCACGGACCGCGCGGAGCGCGAGTACGTCGGGATGCTCGTGGACGAGGGGGACCGGATCCAGGCGTCGGATCCCGCGTTCCGCGCCGAGCTCTCGGCGTGGGTGCACGCCAACTCGGACCGGCGGGGCGACGGCATGCCCGGGGCCGCGTTCGGCTTCGGGGAGCTGGCATCGCACATCGGCCCGCTGGTGATGCGCTGGCTCGACTGGGGGAAGGTGCAGGGCGCGAAGGACCACGACCTCGCCGCCCACGCGCCGGCGCTGTTCGTCTTCGCCGCCCCGGCCGACGCGCCGGCCGACTGGCTGGCGTGCGGCATGGCGCTGCTCGACGTGCTGCTGGAGCTGACCTCGGTCGGCGTGGCGTGCTCGTTCCTGAACCAGCCGGTGGAGGTCGCGGCGCTCCGCGGGTCGCTGCAGGCGTTCCTCGCGCTCGAGGCGCGGCCGCAGCTCGTGCTGCGCGCGGGCTACGCGGAGGAGGTCGCCCACACGCCGCGCCGTCCTGCGGCGGAGGTGCTGGAGCTCGCCTGAGCGCCCGGGCCGCTACGCGGCCGCGAGCGCGGCCAGCACGCGCGCCGGCTCGAGCGCCCGCCCGCGCGCGACGAACACGCGCAACCGCCGCGCGCTCGTGTACAGCTCGCCCGCCACGCGCGGGAGGCCGAGCGTGCCGGCGCGCCCCTCGGCGGTGAGGCGCTCCACCCGCCCGTCGCGGAGGCGGAGCGGCAGGTCGACCGCGAGCATGCTGTCGCGCCGGGGATAGTCGATCAGCAGCTCGCCCGGCGCGAGCCCGAGCCGCGCCGCCACCGCATCCTCGATCGCCTCCGCGGCATCCGCCTCCGGCGGCGCGAGCGCCGCCAGCGCCTCGGTCACCTCCGTGGCGCTCAGGTCCACCACGCGCTTGTGCAGCCGCCGCTCGCGGAGCGCCACCGCGAGGGGTTGCCCGCCGCGGGCGAGCACCTCCATGAGCCCGTCGTCGGTCGCCTCCGCGAGCTGTGCCGTCGACGTCGTGCCGGCGCGCACCGCCGCGCGCACGCAGCGCTTGAACATGCAGGTGGCGCTGCGGACGGCGTGGTGCCAGTAGACGTTCCGGTACATCTGGTACTTCGCGAAGAGCAGCGACTCGAGCGCCGACAGCCCCTTCTCGCCGACGCCGACCTCGCGCGAGTCCCCCTCGCCGACGATCGTGAGCGCCGCGAGCAGGCGGTCCACGTCGACCGCGCCGTAGGGCACGCCGCACATGCGCGCGTCGCGGCTGAGGTAGTCGAGCTTGTCGAGGTCGAGCGAGGAGCCGCTGATGAGCCCGGCGAGCGGCGCCGTGCTCGTGCCGGTGACGAGCGCGCCGATCGTCGCGCCCAGGCCGTCGCCCAGGCCCGCGAGCACGGCACCGAGCGCGCCCGAGACGAGCTTCCGGCGGCCGAGCTCCTCGTGGTCGGGGAAGCCGGCCTCCTCCAGCGCATGCGAGAACGGGTAGTGGCCGACGTCGTGCAGCAGCGCGGCGAGGCGCACGGCGAGGCGGTCGGCCTCCGGGATGCCGTCCAGCTCGCCGCGCTCCTCGAGCTGCGCGAGCGCGCGGCGCGCGAGGTGGTACGCGCCGAGCGCATGCTCGAGGCGCGAGTGCGAGGCGCCGGGATAGACGAGGAAGGCGTGGCCGAGCTGGCGGACGTAGCGGAGCCGCTGCATCTCGGGCGTGTCGAGCGCGGCGAGGGCGGCGGGTTCGAGGCGGATGTTGTCCCAGAGGGGGTCCCGCACGACGTCGTGGGCGACGGGCATCGCGGAAAGGTACGGCGGGCGAGGCCGGGCCGCGCCGGGTCAGGCCTCGACCTCGCGCAGCAGCAGCCCGGCCACCCGCCCGTGCGTGGCGGTGATGCGCGCCTCGTCCCACACCCGCGTGAGGTCGAGCATCTGCCCCCGCAGCGCCGCGAGGTCGGCGCGCTCGGCGACGTGCACCGCCTCGCCGAGCACATCGCGCACCTGCGGCACGGGGCGGCGGTGGTGCGCCGCCACCGCGCGCGCCACGTGCTGGCCGAGCCCCCACTGCATCACCGTGAGCCCGCCGATCGCCTCGTGCAGCTGCAGCAGCGCGTCGCGGGCGACCGGCCAGGCGACGACGCTCGAGGCGGGCGCTGAGCCGTCGGCGCGCGCCGGCAGCAGCGTGCGCAGGATCACGAGCTTGCCCACGTCGTGCAGCAGGCCGGCGAGCCACGCGTCGTCGTGCGGCGCGCCGAACGCAGGCGCGAGGTGGCGCGCGAGGTCGGCCACGCGGCGGGAGTGCTCCCACACCTTGCCGGCGAGCCGCTCGCCCGTGGCGCCCGGCGCCAGCGTCGCGCGCACGGCGGCGTCCACCGCCGCGTTCCGCGCGCCCACGGGTCCGAGCCGGTCGATCGCCTCGCGCAGCGTCGCGGGGGCGCCGCGGCCGGGGAGCCGGACCGACGGATGGTCGGCGTGGCGGAGGATCACCTCGGCGAGCGCGGCGTCGCGCCCGGCCGCGCGCAGGAGGGTCGCCGCATCAGCGCCCGGCCCGCACTGCGCCAGGAAGTCGCCCGCCCAGGCCGGCAGCGCCGGTACCAGCTGCTCCGTCGGCGCCACGAGCGCGTCGAGCGCGATCACGGCCGGCACCGGCGTCTCCGGGTGGCGCTCCGCCAGCGTCCCGCGCGCGGCCACCAGCCGCGCCCGGAACCAGGCGGACGGGTCGGGCTCGGCGGCGGCCGCATGCTCGTCCGTCATCGGCACGAGGTCGTCGGGCGCGACGGGGCCGGCCGGCGACGGCGCGGGCAGCGACCGGCGCTCGAAGAGCCGGTGCAGGAAACGGTTGATCATGCGGGCGCCCCGCTCCCCGCGACGGTCCGGGCCTTCTGCGACATGACCGGACTATCGGAGGGCGGGGCGCCCGGGTTGAGGGCCGGGTGCCGCTCACTCCATGTCGTGCTCCGTCGCGAGCTCCCACCGCTCGGGGCTCCGCCACAGGCTGGAGAGGATCAGCTCGCGCATCAGGATGAACTCCTTCGGCAGCCGGTCGTACAGCCGCTCGAACAGCATCTCGTGCGAGAGCACCTCCGCCTTCCACGCCTCCGCCTCGACGGCCATGATGCGCCCGAAGGTGCCGGCGTCGTAGGTGAGCCCGTCCCAGCGGAGGTCGTCGTGGCGCGGCATCCAGCCGAGCGGGCTCTCGACGGCGGAGGCGCGGCCATGGACGCGGCGCACCACCCACTCGAGCACGCGCATGTTCTCGCCGAAGCCGGGCCATACGAAGCGCCCCTGCTCGTCCTTGCGGAACCAGTTGACGCCGAAGATGCGAGGCGGGTCGCTCAGCGAGCGGCCGAAGTTGAGCCAGTGGTTGAAGTAGTCGCCCATGTGGTAGCCGCAGAACGGCAGCATCGCCATCGGGTCGCGGCGCACCTGGCCGATCGCGCCGGCGGCGGCGGCGGTGGTTTCCGAGCCGATCGTGGCGGCCAGATAGACGCCGAACGCCCAGTTGAACGTCTGGTGCACCAGCGGCACCGTGCTCGCGCGACGGCCGCCGAACACGAACGCGCTGATCGGCACGCCGGCCGGATCCTCCCAGGCCGGATCGATGCTCGGGCACTGCGACGCGGGCGCGGTGAAGCGCGCGTTGGGATGCGCCGCCTTCCGGCCGCAGTCGGGCGTCCACGCGAGGCCGGTCCAGTCGGTCAGGCGCGCGGGCGGTTCGTCGGTCAGGCCTTCCCACCAGACGTCGCCGTCCTCGGTGAGCGCCACGTTGGTGAAGATGGTGTCCTTCGCCATCGTGGCCATCGCGTTCGGATTGGTGGCCCACGAGGTGCCCGGCGCGACGCCGAAGTAGCCCGCCTCCGGATTGATGGCGCGCAGGCGGCCGTCGGCGTCGGGCTTGATCCACGCGATGTCGTCGCCGACGGTGGTGACCTTCCAGCCCGCGTAGGCAGCGGGCGGGATCAGCATGGCGAAGTTGGTCTTGCCGCAGGCGCTCGGGAAGCCGGCGGCGACGTACGTCTTGCGCCCCTCCGGGTCTTCCACGCCGAGGATCAGCGTGTGCTCGGCCATCCAGCCCTCATCGCGGCCGATGACGCTCGCGATGCGCAATGCGAAGCACTTCTTGCCGAGCAGCGCGTTGCCGCCGTAGCCGGAGCCGTAGCTCCAGATCTCGCGCTCCTCGGGGAAGTGGACGATGTACTTCTCGTCCTTGTTGCAGGGCCACTTCACGTCGGCCTGCCCCGGCTGGAGCGGCATGCCGACCGTGTGCATGCAGGGGACGAAGTCGCCGTCGCCGAGCTGCTCGAGGACCGCGCGGCCCATGCGCGTCATGATCCGCATGTTCACGGCCACGTACGGCGAATCCGACAGCTCCACGCCGATGTGCGAGAGCGGCGAGCCGATCGGCCCCATGCTGAACGGCACGACGTACATCGTCCGCCCGCGCATGCAGCCGTTGAAGAGGAGCATCAGCTTCGCGCGCATCTCGCGCGGGTCCACCCAATTGTTGGTGGGGCCGGCGTCCGACTTCCGCTTGCTGCAGATGAAGGTGCGATCTTCGACGCGCGCGACGTCCGACGGGTCCGAGAGGGCGAGGAAGCTGTTGGGGCGCTTGGCGGGATCGAGCCTGATGAAGGTGCCGCTGCGGACCATCTGCTCGCAGAGCGCGTCGTACTCCTCCTGCGAGCCGTCGCACCAGTGGATGCGTTCGGGTTCGCAGAGCGCCGCCATCTCGGTCACCCATTCCACGAGGCGGCTGTTGTGCACGTACGGCGGCGGGGCGATGTCGGGCATGGTGCTGGTCATGCGATGCGATCCCTCAGGTGGTCGGCGCCCTGCTCGTGGCGTAGCCGCGCAGGCGGTCGAGCATGCGGATGTCGAGCGTGGTCTCGTCGTCGCCCTTGGGCGTCTCGAGGCACTTCACGACGTCACGGAAGCGGGCGTCGGTCATGATGCGCTGGAACGGCGTGGGGCCGAGCGTGCCCTCGCCGATGAGTTCGTGCCGGTCCTTCCGGCTGGCGAACGGATGCTTCGAGTCGTTCAGGTGGAGCACCTTCAGGTTCGCGAGGCCCAGCACGCGATCGAACTGCGACCAGACGCCGTCGAAGTCGTTGACGAGGTCGTAGCCGGCGGAGTACAGGTGGCAGGTGTCCGCGCAGAAACCGATGCGCGCGCGTGCCGCCGAAGGCAGTGCCTCGCGGATCGCCGCCAGCTCCTCGAACGTCCGGCCGAGCACGGTGCCGCTGCCGGCCGTCGTCTCGAGGCATACCATCGGACCGTCCGGCACGCGCTCGAAGCACTCCGCGATGGCCGCGGCGTTGCGCGCCAGGCCCGCGTCGTGATCGTCGATGAAGTTGCCGGGGTGCGAGACGAGGAAGGGAATGCCGAGCGCGGCGCAGCGGCGAAGCTCGGCGGCGAAGCTGTCCATGCTCTTCGCGCGGAGGGCCGGGTCCGGACTCGCGAGGTTGATCAGGTACGAGTCGTGGACGACGTAGTGCCGGATGCCGCTCTTGTCCGCCTCGGCGCGAAACGCGTCGGCGGTGGCCGCGCCGATCGTCGGCTCGCGCCACTGATTGGGCGTCTTGGTGAAGAGCTGCAGGGCGGTGGCACCGATGGCGGTGCCGCGTGCGGGCGCGGTCTGCACGCCGCCCGCGATCGAGACGTGCGCGCCGAGGCGGTCGTCCGCCTTCGGAGCGGCGCTCATGCGCGGCGGCGGTGCGGCACCGCGTCGCAGAAGGAGTGCATCATCCGCGCAAATATAGAGCGGAAGGCGGGCCGGATCGGGGACGTGCTCTTGTGCGCATTGGTGCATGCATGATCATGCATGCGGGAGGGTGAAGCACCGCCGTGCGCACGGCGGCGTTCACGGCGAGGTGACGCGCTAGCGGCGTCGCAGCCAGTCCATCGGGTCGAGCGCCGTCTGATTGCGGCCGCGGATCTCGAAGTGCAGATGCGGGCCGTAGTCGGAGCTCTGCCCGCCCACCTGCGCGATGATCTGGCCCTTCGTCACCGACTCGCCGACGCGCACCACGAGGTTCTGCAGGTGCGAGTAGACGGACGCGTAGCCGTCGCCGTGCTGGATGACGACGGTGAGCCCGTACGTGCCGAAGTTGCCCGCGAGGCCCACCGTGCCCGCCTCGACCGCCGTCACCGAGGTGCCCGCCGCCGCGGCGATGCCGATGCCGTTCCAGCGGATCACGCCGCCGCTCGGCAGCGTATCGCGTCCGAACTTGTACACGATGGTGCCGTTGGCCGGCCAGTCGAGCTTGCCGATGTCGGCGGTGCTGATGGTGCCGCGCGAGGGAGCGACGCCGCGGGCCGCGTCGCGCGTGGCGGTCTCGCGGCGAGTGCGTTCGAGGTTGGCGAGCACGGTGTTGAGGCGGTTCTGGTCGCGCGTGAGGGCTGCGAGGCGGCGCTCGGTGGCGGCCTGGCTGCGGCGGAGCGACTCGAGGCGGCGCGTGCGCTCGTCGGCGAGCTCGTCGTAGCGGCGGAGCTCGGCTTCGCGCTCGGTGCGGCGGCGGTCGAGTTCGGTGCGGACACCGAGCAGGTCGTCGCGCTGCCGGCCGATGCGCGCGCGCAGGAGCTCCACGTCCGCGAGGAGCTGCTTGTCCTGCTGGCTGGTGAGGTAGAGGTACTTGTAGCGGCTGAGCAGGTCGCCGAAGCTCTCGGCGGCGAGGAGTGCCTGCCAGGTGTACATCCGGCCGCGCTTGTAGATCTCCGCCAGCCGCCGCTCGAGCACCGCCCGCCGCTCGGCGAGGTTGTCCTGCGCGAGGATCAGCTCCGCGCTGGTGCGGTCGAGCTGCGAGGAGAGGCCGCTGATCTGCCGGTCGATCTCGGTGACGAGGCGGCTGGTGGCGTTGCGCTGCCGCTCGAGGTTGCCGAGCTCCTCGCCGACGTCGTGCACCTGACCCTTGAGGCGTTCCTGCTGCTGGCGCAGCCGATCGCGCTCCTGCCGGATCTGCTCGAGGCGCCGGCGCGACTGCTCGAGCTGCGCGCGGCTCGTGTCGGCCTGCGCATGCACCCGCTCGGGCACGGCGCCGGCGAGGAGCACGCCGAGAAACAGGAGGGCAAGGGAGCGGCGCCGCATGCGCGTCAGACGTCCCGCAGGTGCCGTCCCACGCTCACCAGCGAGGCGCCGAGGCCGAGGGCGAGGCCGAAGAGGACGATGCCGAGGATGGTGACGCCGTCGAGGAAGACGAGCCCCTGCATCGCGGTGCCGAGCGAGTTGCGGAAGAGCCGCCACGCCGCGCCGGCCAGCAGCACCGCGGTGACGCCGCCGAGCAGCCCCTTGATGGCGCCCTCGAGCAGGAACGGCCCGCGGATGAACCAGTTGGTGGCGCCGACGACGCGCATGATGGCGATCTCGCGCGCGCGCTGCAGGATGGTCAGCCGCACGGTGACGCCGATGATCACGATGGCGATCGCCGCGAACGCGGCACCGATGCTGAGGCCCACGATGCCGGTGACGTTCCGCAGCTGATCGAGCCGCTCCACCCATTCGCGGCCGAAGCGCACGTCGTCCACGAGATCGAAGCCCTTCACGCGCTCCGCGACGGCCGCGACCGACTTGGCGTCGCGGAAGCCTTCCTTCATGCGGATCTCGAGCGAGGCGGGCAGGGGGTTCACCTGCAGATCGCGGTACGCGTCCCGGAACTCCACGAGCTCCGTCTTGGCGCGCACCAGCGCCTCCTCCTGCGTCACCACGTTGACGACCTGCACCTCGGGAAAGGCCTGGATGTCCTGCGAGACGGCCGTGATCGCCTCCGACTGCGCGCCGCGCGTCACGTAGGCCACGACCTCGACGCGCTCCTCGATCCCGCGGAGCGTCTCGCGCAGGTTGAAGGCGACGAGCAGGAAGAGCGACACGGCGAAGAGCGAGAAGGCGATCGCCGTCACCGAGAGCAGCGAGAGCAGCGGCGCGCGCCGGAAGCTGAGCAGTGCCTCGCGGGTGAGCAGGTTCACGGCAGCTCCGTGGCGAGCGTGTCGTCCACGCCGCTGTCGTACGTCACCTCGCCGCCGCGCATCTCGAGCTGGCGGTAGCCGGCCGACTTCACCAGCTCGAGGTCGTGCGTCGCCATGACGACGATGGTGCCGGTGGCGTTGATCTCGCGGAGCAGCTGGAAGACGCCGCGCGTGGCGCGCGCATCGAGGTTGCCGGTGGGCTCGTCGGCGAGGAGGATCGGCGGATCGTTGACCAGCGCGCGGGCGATCGCCACGCGCTGCTGCTCGCCGCCGGAGAGCTCGCGCGGGTAGGCGCGGGCCTTGGCCGCGAGCCCCACCTGCGTGAGCACGCGCATCACGCGGGCGGGAATCGTGTCGGGCCGCGCGCCGGTGACCTCCAGCGCGAAGGCGACGTTCTCGCTCGCCGTGCGGTCCTCGAGCAGGCGGAAGTCCTGGAAGACGATGCCGAGCTTGCGGCGCAGGCGCGGGATGTCGTCCGGCTTCATGTCGCCGAGGACGAAGTTGGAGACGCGCACGTCGCCCGCGGTGGGCTTCTGCTCGCCGAAGAGCACCTTGAGGATGGTGCTCTTGCCGGCGCCCGAGTGACCGGTGAGGAAGACGAACTCGCCGCGGTTGATCGTGAACGAGACGTCCTTGAGGGCGACGTGGCCGTTCGGATACGACTTCGACACGCGGTGGAACCGGATCACGCCATCGCCTCCCCGCCGCCGAGCCGGGCCGCCACCAGCAGGAGCGCCTCGAGGGGCAGCTCGCCCACCGATTCCGCGTCGCAGCCGTCGAGCTTGAGCACGGCGGCTCCGCGGCGCACCAAGACGTGCTCGATCGCCTCGCGCTGGTCGTCGCGGAGGCCGCGCAGCACCACGAGGCGGCGCGCCTGCCCCTCGGCGTCGAAGGCGAGCTTCGCGACGATCTCGTCGGCGCAGGAGCAGTCGAGCAGGGCGATCTCGGAGAAGTCCAGCACCGTGACGTGCGACGACTCGGGCGCGTGCACGGCCTCGATCTGCTCGCGCACGCGCGCACCCGTGCTGCGGGTGACGAGATTGGTGTAGGGCGCGGCCACCGCCTCGCGGAGGACGGTCGCCACCTGCACGTGCGCGATCATGTGGCCGGGGCTCCGGGAATCGTCACCTGCACCTGGGATCCTGGGAAGTACGGCAGATGCTCCGCGAGCGGCTCCTCGTCGTCCCAGCTGGGCACGAGGGCGAGCCGCGCGGTGCCGCTGCGCACGCTGATCTTGCCGTCCCACCGCGACACGTACTTGCGGATGAAGCCGAGGCCCTGGCCGCGGCCCGGATCGCGGAAGCGGCTGACCGCGTGCACCAGGGCCGACTCGATCGCCGTGCCGTCGCGCCAGCGGTCGCCGAGCTTGCGGGCCTGCTGCGCCTCGAGCGTCTTCCGGAAGCCGACGCCGCAGTCGCTCACGGCGATCACCACCACGCGGCGGCCGCCGAGGCGCCGGCGGTAGGTGTAGGCCTGCGCCGCCACCCAGCCGCTCGTGCCCGCGTGCTCCACAATATTCTGGCACGCCTCCGAGAGCGCCATGCTGAATCCCATGGCCGCGTTGCTCTGGAGGCCGAGGTCGTTCACCAGGATGCGCGTGGCGCTCTGGCTGATCCGCTCCACGGCGCCGTGCACGTCTTCGGCGGCGCGGATGGGCGTGGACTCGAGGAGCGCGTCGCTGGTGCCGATGCGGACCTTGGGCACCTTCCCGTGCAGCTCGAAGAACTCCGCCGCGAACTCGAAGAAGCGCATCCGTGCCCAATAGCCGGCCACATCGGCGTTGGCGGGCACGGTGAAGAGCGGCTTCTCGGCGCCGCCCTCCGCGAGCGCCTGACCGGCGGTGAGCATGGCCACGAGACCGTACGGCGAGGCCCACGCGGCCTGCCGCGCATCGAAGAGCAGGCGGCCTTCGGCGGGCCAGGGCCCGATCGCGGCGGCAAACTGATCCATGGCCCGATCGTCGAACGACGCGGGGATCTCCACGACGCGCGTCATGCGAGCGCCGTCCCGAGCAGGGCGCCGCGCAGGTGCACAGCGAGCCCCGCTGCGCCACGGAAGCCCGCAGTGCGCGCCGCGCAGCGATTGGCCTCGCGCACGGCGCCCTCGATGCTGCTGCCGTCGAGCAGATGCGCCCAGGCAGTCGCGCCGAAGACGTCGCCGCAGCCCGTGGTGTCCACCACTTCGGCGGCGGGCGGTGCGAGACGCGCGGTGCGCAGCGGCTGACCTTCCGCCAGCAGGCGCGCGACGCGGCCCGTCGGCGGGCGTCCGGCAGGCCACCCGTCGAATCCGGGCTGCGCCACGTACACCGCGCCCCGCTCGCCCACCGTCACGAGGAGGAGCGCCGCGCCTTCGGCCAGCACGCGCGCCGCGAGCGCCAGCGGATCGGGCGAGAGCCGCGCCATCTCGGCCTCGTTGACCTGCACCACGTCGAAGCAGCGGAACCACGACGGGATCTCGGGTGCGCGCGGACGCAGCGCGTCGTCCACCACGAGCGAGTGCAGATCGGCGTAGATCGGCCCCGCGAAGGCGTGGCGCAGCGCGAGCGCCGTCTCGAGCGCGAGCTCGTCGCCGGTGCTGAAGTTGAGATAGAGCGCGTCGAGGTCCGCGACCATGGGGCCGAGCTCGACCCACGTCCACGGCGGAGTGCCGCCGGTGCGGCCGCCGCAGGTCCGCTCGCCGTGCGCGTAGTAGAGGGTCACGCCGGTGGTGGGCGCATCGCACTCCACGAAGCGCGCGGCGGCCGCACGGTGACGAAGCGGTGCGAGCAGGTCGCGCGCGGCGGCGGCGCGGTCGCGCCCGACCTTCACGAGCGGGACGATCTCCCATTCGTCGGTGAGCTCGGCGTCGAGGCCGGCGAGCGCGTACGCGATGCCGCCCCACTCGTGCTCCACGCCCGTGCCCGGCGTCCGCCCGTGGATCTCGTCCCAGACGAGCGTGCCGAGGACGCCGAGCCGCTTACGCATGCGCCTGCTGATCGAGGAAGGCCTTCGCGGCGCCCCAGACGCCCGCAGTGCCGAGGAGCTTGCCCGGCACGATGCGGCAGGCGGCCACCGCCGGCTTGAAGGCGCGGCGGCGCACTTCGCGATCGAGCGGCACGAAGAGGCGGGGGCCGGCACGCGTGACGCCGCCGACGATCACTACCGCTTCGGGATTGAAGATGTTGAGCAGACTCGCCACACCGGCGCCGAGGAAGCGCGCGGTCTCCGTCACCACTTCGAGCGCCAGGACGTCGCCGGCCTCGGCCGCTTCGTAGACCATCTGCGCGGTGATCGCGCGGAGATTGCCCTCGACGCGGTCCACCAGCGAACTGTCGGCCCCGCTCTCGATCTGCTCGGCGGCGCGCAGCGCGATGGCGGTGCCCGAGGCGTAGGCCTCGAGACAGCCGTAGTTGCCGCAGCCGCAGCGGCGGCCTTCGGTGTCGATGGTGATGTGGCCGATCTCGCCGGCACAGTCGCTGGCGCCATGGTACAGGCGACCGTCGATGATGATGCCGCCGCCGACGCCGGTGCCGATCGTCAGGCCGATGGCATGACGGACGCCCTGCGCGGCGCCGATCCAGCATTCGCCAAGCACGGCACAGTTGGCATCGTTCTCGAGCGCGACGGGCACGTCCACGATCTCGCGGAGGCGCGCGCCGAGGGGCATGTCGCGCCAGCCGAGGTTGGGGGCGAGGTAGACGATGCCCTTCGCGCGGTCGAGCGCGCCGGGCGCGCCGACGCCCATGCCGATCAGTTCCGCGCCGGGCCGCTCGCGGGCGAGGGCGTCGGCGACGCGGCGGATCTGCGCGGCGAGCCGCTCGAGGATGTCGTCGGCGCCACGCTCGGCCTGCGTCCACGTGCTCTCGGTGCCCACGAGATCGGCGCCGTCCTCGCGGACCGCGCCGATGATGAGCTTCGTGCCGCCGATGTCCACGCCGAGGACGTACCGGTCGCCCATCGGCTACTCCACCTGCAGCACGGCCAGGAAGGCCTCCTGCGGGATCTCCACGGCGCCGATCGCCTTCATGCGCTTCTTGCCCTCCTTCTGCTTCTCGAGGAGCTTGCGCTTGCGGGTGATGTCGCCGCCGTAGCACTTGGCGAGCACGTCCTTGCGCATCGCGCTGATCGTCTCGCGCGCGATGACCTTGTTGCCGACGGCGGCCTGGATCGCCACCGCGAAGAGCTGGCGCGGGATGAGCTCCTTGAGCTTCTCCGCCACCTTGCGGCCCCAGTCGTAGGCCTTGTCGCGGTGGATGATCACGCTGAACGCGTCGATCGGGTCGCCGTTGATGAGCATGTCGAGCTTCACCAGCGGGCTCTCCCGGTACCCCACCACCTCGTAGTCGAGCGAGGCGTAGCCGCGGGTGCGGCTCTTGAGCTGGTCGTAGAAGTCGAGGACGATCTCGCCGAGCGGGAACTCGAAGTCGAACTCCACGCGCGCGGCATCCACGTACTCCATGCCGTTGTACACGCCGCGGCGCTCCTGGCCGAGCTTCATGATGCCGCCGATGTACTCGGTGGGCGCCATGATGCGCGCC
>JANRIU010000034.1:0-16842 GCA_033764615.1 Gemmatimonadales bacterium
TCGGCGGCGTGGGCGCGGGCGCTCGGGGCGGCCGGCCGCGCGCTGGCGCACCCGGCGCTGCCGCGCTGGCTGCCGCTCGGCGCCCCGCTCGCGTACGCGGCGCTCGCCTGGGGCGTCTTCGATGCGCGGCCGCTCATCATCGACGAGATCGCGCAGGTCTGGCAGGCCCGGCAGCTGGCCGACGGACGGCTGTGGGCGCCGCTCCCGGCGCACCCGGAGTTCACCGCCAGCGCGCACGTCGTCGATCATGCGGGGCGCCGCTTCGCGCAGTTCCCCGTCGGCGGCCCCGCGCTCCTCGCGCTCGGCACCCTCGCGCACGCCGAGTGGCTGGTCGACCCGCTGCTCGCCGGCGTCATGCTGCTCGCGCTCGCGGCGCTGCTCGCGCGCGTGCCCGCGCTCACGCCGGCCGAGCGTGGCGGGACGCTCGTGGTGGCCGCGCTGGCGCCGTTCTTCGCCTTCATGGCGGCGACGCACATGAACCACGTCGGCGCGCTCGCGCTCGCGCTGCTCGGCGTGTGGGCGACGGTGGCGGCGTTCGAGGCGCCGGGTGCGCGGCCGCTGCTCACGGGGCTCGGCGGGCTCGCCTTCGGCGCGGCGGCCGCCGTGCGCCCGCTCGACGCGCTCGCCTACGCCGCCCCCGCGGCGGCGTGGCACGCGTGGCGCCTGCGCCGGGGCGGGCGCGCGTGGGCCGAGGCGCTCGCCGCGCTCGCGGGCGTGGCGCTGCCGCTGGCGCTCGTGGCGTGGGTGAACCGGGAGACGACGGGGAGCGCCACGACGTTCGGCTACACGCTGCTCTGGGGCGCCGACCACGGCCTCGGCTTCCATCGCGCGCCCTGGGGCCCGGTGCACACGCCGGCGCGCGGCCTGGAGCTCGCGAGCCTCGCGCTGCTCCGGCTCAACCGGTACCTGTTCGAGCTGCCGGTGCCGTCGCTGCTGCCGGTCGCGGCGACGCTGCTGCTGCTGCCGTCGCTCGGGCGCGTCGAGCGCTGGCTGCTCGCGTCAGCGCTGCTGCTGGCGGCCGGCTACTTCTGCTACTGGCACGACGGCTTCTTCCCCGGGCCGCGGTTCCACTACGCGCTGCTCCCCGCGCTCGCGCTGGCCGCCGCGCGCGCGCCGGGGCTCGTCGGCGCGCGGCTCGCGGGGGCCACCGGGGCCGACGTCCGCCACGGGCTCTCGGTGGCCGGCATCGCCGCCATCGCGATCGGCGCCGGCACGCTCTGGCCGGCGCGCGCCGCGGAGTACGCGCGCTTCCTCCTCACGCCGCGGTGGGACGCCGCGGGCGCCGCGCGGGCGGCCGGCGTGCGCGACGCGCTCGTGCTGGTGCGCGAGAGCTGGGGCGCGCAGCTGCTCGCCCGCCTCTGGGCGCTCGGCGTCGGCCGCGCCGAGGCGGAGCTGCTCTACCGCGCCGTCGACGCGTGCCGCCTTGAGGGGGCGGTGACCGCGCTCGAGGCCGCGTCCGTGCGCGGCGAGGCGGCCGCGGTCGCGCTGCGCCCGCTCCTCGCCGACTCGGCGGCGGTCGGCCGCTCGCCGTTCTCCAGCGACGACTCGGAGGGGTTCCAGCCCGGCGTGCCGTACGGCCCGGCCTGCGCGGCGCGGCTGCGGGACGACGCGGCGGGATTCACGCTCCACGCGCCGCTCCTGCTGGCGGATGACGGCAACCGCTGGGTGCGCGACCTGCAGGCGCGCGACTCGCTCGTGCTCGCGGCGGAGCCGTCGCGGCCGGTCTTCCTGCTCCGGCCGCCATCCGCCGACGTCGGCCTCGCCCCGCGCTTCGAGCCGCTCGCGCGCGACTCGCTGCTCGCGGCATGGCGCGCGGGGCGCTGAGCCTCAGCCTGGCAGCGGCGCGATGCGCCGCGTCGCCTCGTCGTAGCGGAAGGCGCGCCGCTCGGGGAAGCGCGCGAGCAGCTCCGCGTTGCGGGTGCCGAGGTCATGCACGAGCCAGCGCGGGGCGGTGCGCCAGTCCGGCGCGTTCTCGACCAGTGCGCGGTTGAAGTTGTGCCACGGCGCGTACCGCACGAACACGATCGCGGGCGCCGGCACGCTGGCGACGGCGCGCTCGAACGCGCGCTGCCGCGCCGCCATCTGGTGCCCCATCTCGCCGCGCGTGCGCGTCGCATCCCACAGGGTGAACGCGAGCAGCGAGGCCACGGCCGCGCCGCCCAGGCGCCAGGCGCCCGCCTGCCCGAGCACGATCCCGATCCCGGCCGCCGCCAGTGCCGCGGCGAGCGGCATCTGCTCGAGCTGGTAGAGCGTCCAGTCCGGCCGGTGGCCGAAGCCGAGGTACGCCACGAACTGGCCGGCCGCGGCGAGCAGCGCGAGGCGGAACGCCGGCGGCCCGAGCAGCGTGCCAAGCCCGGCGAAGGCGAGCAGCGCCCACCGCGCCCGTCCCTCGCCGTACGCGTCGCGGAGCAGGAAGCGCGCCCGCTCGGCGATGGTCGTCGGCAGCCGCCCGACGGTGTGCGCCGCATGGATGGCGCGATACTCGTCGTCGTAGCGCCGGTGGTCCGGCAGGAGCGGGCGGGTGGAGGCCCCGTCCCGCGCGCCGAAGCCCGGCACGTCGTGCGGGAAGTAGGTGCGCGCGTACGCCGTGGCCGGGAGCGCGAACCACGAGCCCGTGGCGGCACGGTGCTGCAGTCCCACGAGGCCGAGCGCGGGCACCGCCGCGGCGAGCGCGAACGCCGCGTGCGCCAGGCGCCCGCGCCGCGCCGCCTCCCGCAGCGCCCACCCCGCCAGCGGAAGTCCCGCGCCCAGCGCAACGAACGGGCGCGTGATCGCGCACAAGCCGAGGAGCGCGCCCGCGAGGAGTGCCCAGCGGATGCGCCCCTGCCGGTCCCACGCCCATGCCGCCGCCAGCGCGCCGAGCCAGGCCGCGGTGCTGGTCGCCTCGGAGAAGTAGCCCGGGGCGTTCCACTGCACCGCGGGCGCCTGCAGCCAGAGCAGCACGGCGAGGCCGGCCGCGGCGAGCGAGCGCGTCGTCACCGTGACGAGCCATGTCAGGAGCGCGGCGGCCACGGCCGCGAGGACGAGCGGCATGAGCGGCAGCCAACCCGCCCACACCCCCGGCACGAGCACGAGCCCGTGGCCCAGCGGGTACTTCGGCGCGAGCACCGGCGTCACGAGGACGTGGAACTGCTGGAAGAAGTCCGGGAGCGGCGGCGCCGGCCCCACCAGCCGGCCCGCGGCGAGGAGCCGGGCCTGCAGCACGTACGCCTGCTCGTCGTGCGTGAGCGGCAGCCAGCCGTGCGCGGCGCCGAGCCACCAGGTGATCGCCGCCGTGGCGGCCGCCGCCACCAGCATCGCGAGCGCGGTGGCGCGCGGGGTCGGCGGCGGGAAGGGATCGCGCAGCGGCATCGGCGGATGATATCCGTCACGAGGCGTCGCGCGCGTCTGGCGCACGGGGCCGCTCCGTCGTACCCTGTAGGTCGGTGCCGCCCCACCAGACGACAGCCCCGTGACCGTTCCTGCCGCCGAGGAGTCCACGCCGGCCGGGCCCGGCGTGCTGCCCGACAGCCGCCGCCTGCTGGGCTGGCTGCTGGCCGCCCGCCTCGTCCTCGCGGTGCTGGCGCTGCTGGCGGCGGCGCTGGTCTGGACCGAGCGGGCCGACGAGTCGTTCATCGTCAGCGTCCTCGTCGTGTTCGCGCTGGTCATCACGGGGTACGCGGCGTGGCGGGTGCTGGTCGACGGCGACCCGGTCGGGCCATCGTTCCTCTCCGTGCAGGCGCTGACCGACCTGCTGCTGGTCGGCGCCATCGTGCACGTGGCGGGGGTCCGGGGCGCGTTCGCGGCGCTCTACGTGCCGGCGATCGCGATCCATGCGCTGCTGCTGCCCGTGCGGATGGGGCTCACGTTCGCGCTCCTCGCCGGCACGCTGTACCTGGGCGACGCGGTGCTGCTCCCGTCCGACCCGCCCGATGCCGCGGTGTGGGCCCAGGTGGCCGTCTTCCTGCTGGTGTTCGCGACGGTCGTCTTCCTCGGCTCGCGGCTGCGCGCGGCGGGCGACGAACGGGCGACGCTCGCCAGCGAGCTGCAGCGGGCGCGGCTCGAGGCGGGCGACATCCTGCGGAGCATCCGCGCCGGGATCGTCACGGTGGACGGCGTGGGCCGCCTGGCCTTCGTGAACCCGATGGCCGAGCAGCTGCTCCGCCTCGGGGGCGACGCCGCGCTCGGGCGGCCGGTGCTGGAGCTGCTGCGACGGCGGTCGCCCGAGCTGTGGACCGCCATCGAGAGCGGCCTGCGCGGCGGGCGGAAGGTGCGGCGCGGCGAGGGGCAGGTGAAGCTGGAGGACGGGGCGCAGCTGCCGATCGGCCTCTCGACGACGGTGTTCGAGCCGAAGCCGGGCGACGCGCCGTCGGTGACGGCGATCTTCACCGACATCACCGACCTGAAGCGGCTGCAGGAGCTGCGGCTCCGGGCCGAGCGGTCGGAGGCGGTGGCCGCGCTCTCGGCGGGGCTCGCGCACGAGATCCGCAACCCGCTCGCCTCCATCCGGAGCGCGGTCGAGCTGCTGGCGCGCCGCGCCGCCCCGGGCGAGGACGAGCGGACGCTGGCCGGGCTCATCGTGCGCGAGAGCGACCGGCTGACGAACCTGCTGAGCGAGTTCCTGGACTTCGCGCGGGTCCGGCCCGTCCGCCTGGAGCCGGTGGAGCTCCGCACGGTGGCCGAGGACGTGGCGCTGCTGGTGCGCGCGCACCCGGCGTTCGCCGCCGGCATGCGGCTCGTGGTGGAGGGGGGGCCGCTCGCGCTCCGCGGCGACGCCGACCTGCTCCACCGGGCGCTGATGAACCTCGCGCTCAACGCGGTGCAGGCGGCGGCCGGCGAGCCCGTCACCGTGACGCTCCGGGTCGGGCATGCGGCGTCGGGGGAGGCCCCCTCGTCGCTCGGAGGCGGGCGCGTCGCCCGGCTCGAGGTGCAGGACACGGGGCCCGGCGTCCCCGAGGAGCTCCGCCCACGGCTCTTCGAGCCGTTCGTGACGGGGCGGCCCGGCGGCACGGGGCTCGGGCTCGCCATCGTGCAGCGGGCCGTGGCCGCGCATCGCGGCGTGGTGCTGGTGGACACCGCGACCGGGGCGGGAACGACCTTCACCATCTACCTTCCGCAAGACGTTGCGACCGAGGAGGCCGGATGACGCAGAAGCCGACGGTGCTGGTGGTGGACGACGAATCGGGGATCCTCGACACGCTGCGCATCCTGCTGCGCGACGAGGGCTTCGACGTGACGACGGTGCAGGGCGGGAAGGCCGGGCTCGACGCCATCCGCGGCGGCACGTTCGACATCGTGCTGACCGACGTGCGGATGCCGTTCGCGAGCGGCCTCGACATCCTCGCCGCCGTGCGCGACCAGGACCCGCTCACCCCGGTGATCCTCATGACGGCCCAGGCGTCGCTCGAGAGCGCCATCGCCGCCGTCAACGCCGGCGCGTTCTACTACATCACCAAGCCGTTCAAGAACGACGAGCTCGTCACCATCCTCCGGCGCGCCGGCGAGTTCCGCCGCATCCGCGTCGAGAACAAGCAGCTCAAGGCCGAGATCCGCCGCGGCGAGCGCCCAGTCGTCAACCGGCCGATCGGCAAGTCGCGCAAGTTCCTCGACGCGCTCCGCATCGCCGAGCAGGTCGCCGCGACCGACTCCACCGTGCTCGTCACCGGCGAGAGCGGCACGGGCAAGGAGGTCGTCGCCCGGTTCCTGCACCAGAACTCGCACCGCAGCACGGGCCCGTTCCTCAGCATCAACTGCGGCGCCCTGCCCGAGACCCTGCTCGAGAGCGAGCTCTTCGGCCACGTGAAGGGGAGCTTCACCGGCGCCGTGCGCGACAAGCAGGGGCTCTTCGCCGCCGCGCGCGGCGGGACGTTCGTCCGCGACGAGGGGGGCGAGATGCCCGGCTCGCTCCAGGTGAAGCTGCTGCGCGTGCTGCAGGAGCGCGAGGGGATCCCCGTCGGCGCCACGGAGGCCGTGCCGGTGGACGTCCGCATCGTCGCCGCGACCAACCGGGACCTCGAGGAGGAGGTGCGCCGCGGCCACTTCCGGCCCGACCTCTTCTACCGCCTCAACGTGATCCCGCTGCACCTGCCGCCGCTGCGCGAGCGCCGCGAGGACCTGCTCCTCCTGATCGACGCGACGCTCACGCAGCTCGCGAGCGAGCGCGGCGGTGACGCGAAGGCGCTCTCCGCCGAGGCGCTCGACGCGGTGATGGTGTACGAGTGGCCGGGCAACGTGCGCGAGCTGCAGAACGCGCTCGAGCACGCCTACGTGCTCTCGCGCGGCAGCCTGATCGAGGTCACCCACCTGCCGGAGCGGATCACGCGCCGCAAGAAGGAGCCGTTCGTCTCCGAGCGGGCCTACCGCAACCCCTCGCTCGACGTGATCGAGCGCGCCTACATCATGTGGGTGCTGCAGGCGGAGGGCGGCAACAAGACGCGCGCCGCCGAGGTGCTCGGCATCGACCCGTCCACGCTGTACCGGAAGCTGAGCCGGTACTCGGAGGAGGCGGAGGCCGCCCGCCCGTGAGGCGCGCCTGAGCGACGCGGCCGGGCTCCGGCTCTCCGTCGTCGTCCCGGTCTACAACGAGGAGCGCACCATCGCCACGGTGGTGCGGCGCCTCCGTGACGTCGGCCTGCCGATGGAGATCATCTGCGTCAACGACTGCTCGAAGGACGGGAGCGGCCGCGAGCTCGACCGGCTCCTCGCCGAGGGCCTCGTCGACGCGGTCGAGCACCACCCCGTCAACCGCGGCAAGGGCGCCGCGCTCCGCACCGGCTTCGTGCGCGTCACGGGCGACGTGGTGGTCGTGCAGGACGCCGACCTCGAGTACGACCCCGCCGACCTGCCACGCCTCCTCGGCCCGATCGCCGACGGCCGCGCCGACGCCGTGTTCGGCTCCCGCTTCCTCGGCGGCGGCGGCCGCGTGCTCTACTTCTGGCACTACACCGCCAACCGCTTCCTCACGCTCCTGTCCAACATGTTCACCGACCTGAACCTGACGGACATGGAGACGGGCTACAAGCTGATCCGCGCGCCGCTGCTCAAGGGGCTCGTGCTCACGAGCGACCGTTTCGGCTTCGAGCCCGAGGTGACGGCTCGGCTCGCGCAGGCCCGCGCGCGGATCTGGGAGCTGCCGATCTCCTACAATGGCCGCACCTACGAGGAGGGGAAGAAGATCGGCTGGAAGGACGGGGTCGCCGCGCTGTTCCACATCGTGCGGTACAACCTGTTCCCGCCGTCACGGCGCTGACGCCGCGCGCCGCAGCGAGTCCGCCCGCCGCGCGTAGCCGGCGAAGATCGTGTCCCCCAGAGCCACCCCCGCCTCCGCCACCCGCACCGCCTCGTCGTAGCCGCCCGTCTTGAGCAGGCAGAAGTAGAGCCGGTTGCGCGCCTTCAGCCGGTCGGCCTCGAGCACGAGCGCGCGCCGGAGCGGCACCAGCGCCTCCGCGCAGCGCCCCTCGTGCTGCAGCACCTGCCCGTAGTCCTCCAGCATGCGCCCGTCGCCGTCCCACAGCCGGTAGGCGCGCCCCATCGCCTCGGCGGCCGCCGCGGGCTGCCCCGTCGCGAAGAGCGACTCGCCCAGGTGGAAGTGCGCCTTGTAGCTCCGCGGGTCGTCGGCGACCATCTGGCGGAAGAGCGTGCCGCTGTCGTGCCAGGCGCGCATCCGGTCGGCCGAGCGCCACGTGAACGCCGCCAGCAGCGCGACGCCCGCGCCGGCGAGCGCGCGCGCCAGCGACGGCCGGCGGGCGAGCGACGTCCAGCCGGCGGCGAGCGCGCCCGCCACGACGAGGGCGCCGCCCACGGAGGGCAGCAGCAGCGTGCGGTCGGCGAGGAGGATGCCGGTCGGCACGAGCACGTTGCTCACCGGCAGCAGCGCGAGCGCGATCCAGCCGACGCCGGCCGTCACCGCCGGCGCGACCCGCCGCAGCTGCCATGCGGCGAGCTTGACGCCCACCAGCGCCGCGAGCCCCGCCGCCTGCGCCATGCCGAACGCGTGCGCGGGCGGGAAGCTCGGCGGGTTGTACTCCGCGCGGAGGTGCCACGGCGCGAAGAGGAGCCGCAGCCACGTCGGCACGAAGGCGAGCATCGTCCAGAGCCGCTCGGGCCACGAGAGGCCGCGGAGCGCCCAGTGCACGGGGCCCGCGAGGTCGCCACCGAGCACGGCGGTGCGGGCCGCCACCACCCCGAGCATCGCGAGCGCGAGCGCGGCGTACGTCGGCATGAGGGCACGCAGGCGCGCGCGCCACGGCGTCGGGTCCCGCACCACCGTCACCTCAAGCAGCGCGAGGAAGGCGGGGGCCAGGATCCCCTGCTCCTTGCCGAGCGCCGCCCACAGCGCGCAGCCCACGAGCGCGAGCGGCACGCCCGGGCCGGGGGCGCCGCCCACCCGCGCGCGCAGGTAGAGCCACGCCGCCGTCGTGGTGCCGAGCAGCGCGTGCAGCTCCGCCTGCCCCACGGCGTTCCCCACCGCCTCCGTGTGCACGGGCTGCACCGCGAAGAACGCCGCGCCCCACCACGCCGCATCCCATGGCCCGCCGCCGGCGCCGAGGGCGCGGCGGAGCAGCCGCCACGCGACGAGCGTGGCCGCGAGCTTCAGCAGCACGCTCGTCACGTGGAACGGCAGCGCGCTCCCGCCGCCCAGCGCCCACTGCACGGCGAAGCCGACGATGGTGACGGGCCGGTAGAGCGAGCCGCTGCTCTCCGGGGGCCAGTACGACTCGCCGAGGTAGGCGAGCGGGGAGCGCAGTTCGTGGACGCGTGCGTTCGCGACGATCGCGGCCGAGTCGTCGTAGGCGAAGCCGTTGGCGAGGCTGGTCGCGGAGGCCGCGAGCACGAGCGCCGCGAGGAGCGCGCCCGCCGCCGCGTCAGCGCGTGTAGAGCGTGGAGTAGCGGGCGCGGGCATGCGGGGCGATGAGCGCCTCGAGGTTCACGCTGTGCCGCGGGCGGCCGAGGCGCGCCGCGCTGTCGGCGAACTGGGCCATCCGCGCGAACAGCTCGTCGTTCGGGCCATGCGCCGCGCCGACGCGCGCGACGCGGCGCGCCTCGTCGTAGCGCGCCTCCCAGGCGAGGCAGCTCGCGAGGTGCGCGCGCGCCTCCTCCATGTCGGGGCGCCGCCGGAGGATGAGGTCGTAGACCGGGATCGCCGCGTCGCAACGGTCGTCGCGCTCCCAGGCCGAGGCGAGCCCCATCCACGGGAACGGATCGTCCTGGTGGATCGCGATCGCGCGCTGGATCAGCGCGCGCGCCTCGGCGTACTTGCCCAGGTCGCGCAGCAGCAGGCCGAACTGCCAGTAGACGCGGTAGCTGCGCGTGCCGCGCTCCACCGCGTCACGGAACAGCGTGTTCGTGCCGTACCACGCGCGGTGCGCGCGCGCCGTCTCGAGGGCGCCGAGCGTCACGAGGGCGGCGAGCGTGCCGGCGCACGCGAACCGGAGCGCACGAGGGCCCGCCTGGAGGCGTGCCCCGAGCGCGTCGAGCCCCGAACCGAGCGCGAGGGCGAGCCCCATCGTCGGCGCGAGGAGCGTCCGCTCCGCGAGGACGATGCCCGTGGGGATCAGCACGTTGCTCACGGGGAAGTACGTGATGGCGAACCACGCCAGCCCGAACGCCACGGCGGGCCGCCGCCGCCAGCTCCATGCCAGCGTCGCCGCGACGCCGAGCACGAGGACGAGGCCGAGCGCCTGGGCGCCGCCGAACGCGTCGGCGCGGACGATCTCCGTCGGCGAGTAGTCGATCTTCGGGTCGTCGGGCCAGGCGAGGAGCCGCGCGAGCACCGGCATCGCCCCGAGCATCGTCAGCGCCCGCCCGCCGAGGCGCTGGCCGCGCAGCGTCTCGGCGGTGAACGTGCCGACCACGTCGTCGAGCACCGTCGCGCGCGCGGCGATGAACGCGACCGCCACGAGCAGCAGGAGCAGCCACGTGCGCCGCGTGGCGAGGAGCCGCCGGAGCGCGGGCGTGCCGTCGTCCACGAGCAGCAGCTCCGCAGCGCCCACGAGCCCGAGGAGCATGACCCCCGACTCCTTCGTGCCGCAGGCGAGCAGGTAGAGCAGGGCGAGGCCGGCGTTGGCCGCGGGTGAGGGGAGGCCGCGCGCGCGCACCCGGAGCCAGAGGAGCACCATCACCGCGCCGAGCGCGCCGACGACGAGCTCGGCCTGGTTCACCGACGCGGCGACGGCCTCGACGTGGACGGGATGCACCGCGAAGAGCAGCGCGGCGACCAGCGCCGCCCCGACGCCGGCGACCCGCCGGCAGAGCGTGTACGTGAGCGCGGCGCACACGGCGTAGAGGAGCAGGGAGACCGCATGGTGCACCTCGGGCCGGCCACTCCCGGCCCAGCGCTGCAGCATGAGCCAGAGCGTGGTGAGCGGGCGGTAGAGGTCGGCGGCGTACGTTGCGGGCCAGTACGACGCCGTGAAGATCCCGCGCCAGAGCGCCGGCGTGGTCACGAACGGGTTCTCGACGATGATCGGCTTGTCGTCGAGCGGGAATTGGTTGCGGAGCGCCGTCAGCGAGACGAGGACGGCGAGCAGTGCGACGCCGAGACGGAGCCACCGGTCGCGAGGGTCGGTGGGGGATGGCGCGCGCGGGCCGGGGGTCGTCACGGGGGCGAAAGAAAGCGGGCCGCGGCCCGCGCCGCAGGGACGCGTCGCCTCGGCGGGGCTCAACGATCGATCCCGACCGGTCTTCCACTCGCATTTTCCGGTGGCGCTGGCGGTGATGCCGGTGTATTGTTTTTGGGCATGCAGCTTGCAAGTCGTTGCTGCTGAGTCACTTGGTAATACGCTGCTCCCGTGGCACCTGTATTGCTGTGTAACGGGGTGAGCTCCGTCGGCCGCATCCGAGCGGCCCCATCTACCCACCGCTCTGACGAGGGGATTCGCATGACCGGTTCGCGCAAGGGCTTCACGCTCATCGAGCTGCTGATCGTCGTCGTGATCATCGGCATTCTCGCGGCGATCGCCATCCCGAAGTTCGGCTCGACGAAGGACAAGGCGAAGCTGTCGTCGACGCGCACCGACGTGCGCAACTACATGTCGGCGCAGGAGGCGTACTTCTCCGACCACAGCCAGTACGGCGACCTCGCGTCGCTGCAGGCTGCGCCGTACAACTTCACGCTCTCGCAGGGCAACACGGGTTCGGGCACGGGCGTCACGGGCGCCTACACGGTGACGGTGACGAACACCACGATCACGACCGGCAACAAGGGCTGCACGTCGCAGGTCGGCACGGGCGGCACGACGGTCGACGGCGTGATCTTCTGCACGGTGCAGTGATCGGCTGATCTCGCGGGCCGACGGCTCAACGGCGGGCCGGGACGCTCAGCGCCCCGGCCCGTCGGCGTTTCGGCCCATCCGACCCCCGGAGGACGGCATGACGCGACGCGGCTTCACGCTCATCGAACTGCTGATCGTGGTGGTGATCATCGGCATCCTCGCGGCGATCGCCATCCCGAAGTTCAGCAACACGAAGGACAAGGCGAAGTTCACCTCCACGCGCACCGACGTGCGGAACTACATGTCGGCGCAGGAGGCGTACTTCGCGGACCACGGCCGCTACGGCGACCTCTCGTCGCTCCAGGCCGTCCCCTACAACTTCACGCTCTCGAGCGGCAACACCGGCACCGGCTCGTCGTCGGCGGCGGTCTTCACCGTGACGGTCGTGAACCCGAGCATCACCGGCGGCTTCAAGGGGTGCACCACGCAGGTCGGCACGGGCGGGACGACGGTCGACGGCGTGATCCTCTGCACGGTGAACTGACGCGCGGCCGTCCGCCCATTGCGGCGGCGGCGCGTCGGCGCCACCCTTGAGGCACCTCCCACCATGACGGGTGCCCGATGGACCGGCGCGGCTTCACGCTCATCGAGCTCCTCATCGTCGTGGTGATCATCGCGATCCTCGCCGCGATCGCGATCCCCAAGTTCGCCACCACCAAGGAAGCCTCCTACCTCGCCGTGATGCGCAACGACCTGCGCAACCTCACGAGCGCGCAGGAGGCGTACTACAACGACCACCAGGGCGTGTACTACAACGGCCCGATCCCGGCTCCCGAGCTGGTCTACAACCCGTCCAAGGGCGTCTCGATCACGCTGCAGGGCGTCTCGCCCACCGGCTGGGGCGCCACCGCGAGCTACGCCAACAGCCCCCGCATCTGCGGCGTCTTCCGCGGCGCCGCCGGGCCCGCGGGGCCGGCGACGGTGGACGGGATCGTGGCCTGTTCGCCCTGAGGCGGGGCGGACGGGCGGTGGGACGGTCGGGCCGGGCGCGGATCGCGCTTTTTCGCACCACCTCATCGTGATTTCGATGCGCTCCCGCGGACCGCACGCGCTACCGTGGCCGGATGCGCACCGCTCTCCCGTCCCGACCGACCGACCGTCCGCGCGTCCGCCCCGGGTCGCCCCGCCGCCGCGGCGCCACCCTCCTCGAAGTGCTGGTCGCGATGCTGCTGCTGACCGCTGGCCTCCTCGGTGCGGAGGCGGCGGCGGCCGTGGCCACTCGGCGGCTCGCCGAGGCGCGCGCGCTCGAGCGGAGCGCCGACCTCGCCGCCGGGCGGCTCACGCGCCTGCGGCTGCTCGCCGCGGAGCGGCGCTGCGCCGAGATGCCGCTGCTCGCGGATTCGCTCGCGGTGGCGGTGGGGCCCGGCCCAGCGCCGGGGCTCCGCCTCGCGGAGGCGTCGCTCGACGTGGCCGGACAGCCGCCGCTCGCCCTCCTCGTCGCATGCCGCGACTCGTGACGCGCCGCGGTGCCTCGCTCGCGGAGGCGGTGGTGGCGCTGGCGCTGGGCGGCCTGGTGGCCGCCGCGGCGACCGGTGCGCTCGTCGCCACCACGCGCGGCCTGCGCGCCACGCTGCGCCTTGCGCACGGTGCCCGGGCGGTGCGTGCCGCCGCGCTGGTGGTGGCGTCCGAGCTCGGTGCCGCCGATCCCGCGGCGAGCGAGGCGGGGGCCGACCTGCGCGTCCTTGCGCCGAGGCCCGAGTTCCGGGCGCTCCGCGTCGCGGCGGTCGCATGCGCGGGGGCGGCGGATGCGGTGACCGTGGACACGGCGGAGGCGCACCTGCTCCGGATGCCCGTTCCCGGGCGCGACTCGGTGCTCGCCGTCGCCGTGGACAGCGCGGGCGCCCGCTGGGTGGCACGCGCGCTGCAGGCGATCGAGGCGGCCTCCTGCCCCGTGGCCGCGCCGTTCGGTGCCGCACCGGGGCTCCTCCTGCGGCTCGTTCCCGGTGCCGACCCGGCGCCGATCGCCGTCGGCGCGCCGGTGCGCGTGATGGAGCCCGTGCGGCTCGCAGTGGCGCCGTCGCAGGGGCAGCAGGCGCTGCTGCTCACCGCGCTTGCGGTGCCCCGCGCCGTCGCGGAGCCGGTCGAGGGGCCGCTGGCGGCGGGGGGGCTGCGGGTGGCGGTCGAGTCGGTGGGGGCGCGTGCGGTGCTGCGCGTGCGCGTCTCGGGAGCGGGGATGCAGGTCGAGCGCCTGCTCACGAGCTGGTGACGCGATGACGCTGCCGCTCGTCGTGTCGCTGGTGACCATCCTGGGGGTGGTCGCGGGTTTGGCGCCGATGGTGGGGTCCGCTTCGCACGCGGAGGCGGCACTCGCGGTGCGCCGCCAGCGCGCGGAGCTCGCGGCGCTCTCCGGCCTCGTGCATGCGCATGCGGTCGTGTCGCTCGACTCCGCGATGGCCGACTCCGGGGCGCGCGGCACGGTGGTGACGGGCGCGCTGCCCGGTGGTGCGATCTACACCGTCGCGCTCGCGCGGCCGGCGGGGCCGGACGCATTCGCCATGCTGCTCGCTGAGGCGGAATCGGGCGTCGCGGAGCGGCGGCTGATGCTTGCGGTGCGGCTGTTCCGGGGGGCCGACGGCAGGCTCCGGCTGGCCCCCCTGCCGATGCGGGCCGGGGTGCCCGGCGGGTTGTGAGCGGGGTGTCTCCGGCCCTAAGTGTGGCTTCTTCATGGGCTTGCCGGTCCTCACCTCAAGCAGTTTGGAGCTTGACAAGCGGGCGGCCGACCCATAGGCTACGTCCAGAACCCTCTACAGCGGGACGGAGGCGAAATGCGCTTTCCGGGCTTGAGCTTCGGCCGTGCCCAGACCTCGGTGGGCCTCGACATCGGCAGCGGCCTCATCAAGCTGGCTGTCGTGTCGCACAAGGGTGACGAGCCCACCCTCACGAAGGTCGCCTTCATCCCGGTGACGAATGACGCCATCGTGGAGGGAGAGGTCATGGACCCCGGCATCGTCGGCGAGGGGATCCGTGCCGTCCTCGAGGCGGCCGGCCTCCAGAAGGCGAAGCAGGTGGTGACGGCGGTCGGCGGGCGCGACGTCATCATCAAGAAGATCCAGATGGACCGCATGAAGGAGGACGAGGCGCGCGAGGTGATCCGCTGGGAGGCGGAGCAGCACGTGCCGTTCGACATGGAGAACGTCGAGCTCGACTTCCAGATCCTCGATGGCGAGGGGAGCGGCCCGCAGATGACGGTGCTGCTCGTCGCGGCGAAGCGCGAGCTGATCGACCAGAAGACGCAGCTGCTGGCGGACGCGGGCGTGGAGCCGTCGGTGATCGACGTCGACGCCTTCGCGCTGCACAACGCCTTCGAGCTGAACTACCCCGAGGCGATGACGGGGATCGTGGCGCTGGCGAACATCGGCCACGAGATGACGAACGTGAACGTCCTCGACGATGGCGTGCCGGTGCTCACGCGGGACATCCCGCTCGGGACGCGGCGCTTCAAGGAGGACATGCAGCGCGAGCGCGGCCTCTCGGCGGATGAGGCGGAACTCGTGCTGCAGGGGCAGGGCGCGGTGGAGGCGCTGGAGCCGTCGCTCCGCACGCGCGGCGACGAGCTCGCGCTCGGCATCGAGCGCGCGGCCGCCTTCCTCCAGACCTCCAGCCGCTCCAACGCGCAGCTCTCGCGGCTGTACCTCACGGGCGGCGGCTCCCGCATGCCGGGGATCGACCGGATGCTGGGCGAGCGCCTCCGCGTGCCGGTGCAGCTCGCGACGCCGCTCGCCAAGCTCGCCGTGGCCGACGACGTCTTCGCCGGCCTGGACATCGACGCCATCGCGCCGCTGCTGATGCTGCCGATCGGCCTCGCGCTGAGGAAGGCCGCATGAGGATCCAGATCAACCTCAAGCCCGGCCAGAAGCGGAAGCGGGCGAAGAGCGCCCCGCTCGCGGGGCTGAAGGAGCGGCTGCAGGGCGCCGCGAGCGCGGTCAAGGAGCCGCTGCTCGTCGGCGCCGTGGCCGCGTGGGTCGCCGTGCTGGGCTACGTCGGCTGGCAGTGGACGTCGACGGGCAGCGCGCTGACCGAGGGCGGGGAGGGCCTCGCCCGGGTCCAGCTCGAGCACAAGCGCTTCAAGAAGTTCCTCGCCGACAAGCAGACGCAGGAGGCGGCGCGCGACTCGCTCGTGAAGCAGATCGCCGTCATCCGCGCCGTCGACGGCGACCGCTACGTCTGGGGCCACGTGCTCGACGAGGTGGCCAAGGCGCTCCCCGAGTACACCTGGCTCACCGAGGTCGGCGGCAAGTCCGGCCCCGACCCGGCCGCGATGTCCGCGCCGCTCAAGAAGGGCGAGAAGCGCGACTCGGGCGCCGTGCCGCAGGTCGTCCAGCTCTCCATGGCCGGCCGCACCATCGACATCCAGGCGTACACGAAGTTCCTGCGCCAGCTGGAGGCGTCGCCCTGGATCCAGAACGTGACGCCGGTCTCGGCGCAGACGGTGGTGGAGCGCGAACGCGCGGTGACGGCGTTCACGGTCACCGCGCGGTACCGCGTGGCCGACTCGGCGTACATCCAGACCACTCCCCTGACCCAGTCGGTGAGGTGAGCGATGGCCGTTGACGTCAAGCAGACCTCGCTCCTCGCGCTCGTCATGGCGGCGCTGTTCGGCTACGTCGCGTGGTCGGGCTCCGTCATCGACGGGTTCGGCATCGCGGGGCTGACGCAGCGCGCCGATTCCGCGGCGAAGCTGGCGGCGGAGGTGGAGAAGCTGCAGGGGGAGATCGACGCCGCGAAGCGCGAACTGGCCAAGGGGTCGGTGCAGGACGTGCGCGAGAAGCTGGAGCAGAACCGGGCGTCGCTGCGGCTCCTGCGGCGGCTGGTGCCCGAGAAGAACGAGGTCCCCGACCTGCTGGACGAGGTGTCGGTGCGCGCCAAGCGCCGCGGCGTCGCGATCAGCGCGGTGACGCCGAAGCCGGTGGAGGCCGGCCCGGGGCCCTTCGACACGTACAAGTACGACGTCGCCGTGATGGGGCCGTACGACAACATCGGCCGCTTCATCGCCGACATCGCGACGCTCAACCGCATCGTCGTGCCGTTCGACCTCAACCTGCGCCCCGCGAACGACCAGGCGGTCCGCGCACTGGGCCAGGAGGGGACGGCGATGGTGGAGGCGCGGTTCCAGATCCGCACGTTCGTCAAGTCGCCCGCTCCGGAGGTGGACGGCAGTGGCACCTGACCTCGCGCCCCGCTCCCGCCGCGCCCGCCTCGGCGCGCTCCTGCTGCTCTTCGCGCTCGCCGGCCTCGCCGGGGCGTGCGGCGGCGGCGAGGGCGGCGGGGAGGAGGATGGCGCGCCCTCGCAGGAGGAGCAGCTCGCCCGCGCGCGCATCGATTCGATGCGCAAGGTGCGGAAGCAGAAGGACTCGCTCGCGACGGCGCGCCGCGCCGCCTGCGCCGACTCGGTGGTCGCCGCGCTGAAGAAGAGCCCCGGCGGCCGGAAGGTGCTCGAGGCGAAGCTGCCCCCCGGCGAGGAGCTGCCGCCGATCGTCCAGGCGTGCGGCCCCGCCAAGGGGATGGCGCCGGCGCCTGCGGTGGCGGCCGCGCCCGCCGCGGCGAAGCCCGGCGCCCCGGCCCCGGCACCCGCGGCGCAGCCGCCCGCGCC
>JANRIU010000047.1:0-22551 GCA_033764615.1 Gemmatimonadales bacterium
GGCGCGGCGACGGCGGGCGCGCGCTCGGGCGCGGGGGCCGGCGCGGGGGCGGGCGCGCCGCCGCACCCGAGCGCGGCCGTGGCGGCCAGGACGGCGAGGAGGCGCGTGCTCATCGCATGTGCAGCCGGTTGCCCATCACGCGGTTGGTGGCGTTGAGCACCGCGAGCGCGGCGCCGCGCGCGATCTCGTCGCCCGCGAGGCACGAGCCGACCATCCGCTGCCCGCGCGGGTCGCTCGGCAGGGCGAGCGAGACGATCACCACCGTCTCGTCGAACGCCTTCACCGCCTTCACGCCGAGCAGCTCGAACGGCTCGCCGCCGGGGAGCACCTGCTCGAGCGCGGTGAGCGTCGCCTGCGCGGCGCACCGCAGCTCGCCCGTGGCGCTCGCCATCCCCTCGGCCTCGCCGATGAAGCGCTCGGTGCCGCGCCAGGTGAGCTCGACGCGCGCGCGGCACCGGCCGTCATGCGCGCGGTCCAGCACGAAGCGGTCGAAGCGGAGCCGTTCGCCCGTCGGGGGAAGCCTGCCGTCCATGCGCCTCCGTGGTGCGGGCGTCGCCCCGGCGCCGGGTATCATCCCGGCATGCCGCCGCGCCGCCTGCTCGTATGCCTGCTCCTCCAGCTGCCCGCCGCACCCGCGATGGCGCAGGCACCCTGGGCGCCGTGGCTCGCGGACTCGCTCGCCCTGCGCACCGCGCGGCCCGGCGTCACCATCGCCGTCGCGGTGGCCGACCCGCGGACGGGCGCGGCGACCGGGGTCCGCCGCGCCGAGCGGTTCCACGCCGCCAGCACCATGAAGGTACCGATCGCCGTCGCGCTCGCGCGGCAGGTGGAGGCAGGGACGCTCCGCTGGGACGAGCCCGTCCCGGTGCGGAACCGCTTCGCCTCGCTCGTCGACGGCTCGCCCTTCACGCTCGACCCGGCCGACGACTCGGACTCCACCCTCTACGACAGCATCGGCCGCGACCGGCCACTGCTCGACCTCGCGCGGCGGATGATCGCCCGGTCGAGCAACCTCGCCACCAACCTGCTGCTCGAGCGCGTCGGCGCCGCGGCGGTGCAGGCGCTCGTCGACGCCCTCGGCGCCGGCGGCCTCGAGGTGCGGCGCGGCGTGGAGGACACGAAGGCGTTCCGCGCGGGCCGCAACAACACCACCACCGCCGGCGCGCTCGCCGCGCTGCTCGCCTCCATCGAGGCCGGACGGGCCGCCGGCCCCGCCGCCACCGACACCGTGCGCGCGCTGCTGCTGGCGCAGGAGTTCAACGACGCGCTGCCCGCCGGCCTCCCGGCCGGCACGCGGATCGCGCACAAGACCGGCGAGATCAGCGGCATCACGCACGACGCCGGGATCGTCTACCCGCCCGGACGCGCGCCGTACGTCGTCGTGGTGCTCACCCGGGGCTTCGCCACGCGGGCGGAGGGGGCGGCGGCGATCGCCGACCTCTCCGCGCTCGTGTGGCGCGCGGTCACGGGTCGAACCTGACCTCCAGCTGCCCGGACGCGGGCTCGGCGCCACGCACGACGTCGATCTCGAGGCGCGGGCGGCCGTCGGCGTCGCTGGCGATGCCGATCACCGCGAGCCGCCCATCGGCCAGCTCCACGCGCACCTGCCGCAGGTCGGCGCGCACGGCGGCGTCGTGCACAGTGCCGCCCTTGAGGGCGCCGAGCGCCTGCGCGACGCGCCGCAGCTCCTCGCGGGAGGCCGTGCTCATCCGGTGGGCGCGAGCCGCGCGCGCACCACGTCCTTCAAGGCCTCGTCCCCGATCTGCTCGGCGTGGCGGAACAGCACGGAGCGGGATGACGCCGAGAGCGGCCACGGATGCCAGAACGCGCGCCGCGGCACCGCATCCGGTGCGCGGAACGACAGGACGAGCGTCCAGGTCTCGCTGTTCGCGCGGCGCTCGGCGGCCATGCCGACGTGCCAGCGCTCACCGGCGATCTCGATCTCACGCCACGCCATGACGCCCTTTCGCGCGCGGGAGGAGCGTTAGGATTCGCGGGGTACCAAGGCCGGGCAGGTGTCCGGTCCGCCGGACCGGCATGAGGGTGGTGGGGCTCGAACCCACGACCTTGGGATTAAAAGTCCCTTGCTCTACCAGCTGAGCTACACCCCCGGGACGAGCGGAAACGTGCTCGCCGCGCTCCCGAATGGCAACACCTTGCGGCATCGACGCCGCGTCGGAGACCCGCATGCGCCGCTCGTCCCTCCTCGCCATCGCCTCGCTCCTCCTCTTCGGCACCGCCGACCTTGCGGCGCAGGCGCCTGCACGCCGTCCGCGCGTGGACCGCTGGCAGATCACGCTGCAGGACGGCACGGTGCTGTGGGACCTGCGACTCCGCGGCCTGAGCGGCGACCGGCTGCGCTACACGCAGGCGGGGGACAGCGCCTCGGTGTCGGTCGAGCAGGTGAAGGAGCTGCGCCTGCTCGTGCCGTCGGAGATGCGCATGGGCCAGCCGATGGGCGGCGCCCTCGGCGCGCTCACGGGCGCCGATGACGAGACGTACGACTTCGGCGTGCTCGACCTGGACGAGCGGCTCCGCACCGTGCGGGAGCTGCTCAAGGCGCATCCGCCGCAGGAGGGCTCCCCCTGAGCATCCAACCCGGGCCGGACCCGGCCTCGTCACCCCAGTCCTCGGAGCGCCCGCGATGCGCCTCACCCTGCTGGTCCTCCTCGCGACGCCCGCCTGCGGCGCTCCGCCGCCCCCGCCCGCTCCGCCCGCCTCTGCCGTGACCGCCGACCTGCCGCCTCCCATCTGGACGCCGCTTCCCGCCGGCCGTCGCCTGCTGCAGAGCGAGCAGAGCGCCGGCAGCGAACCCGGCGTGCGCGTCGTGCGCAGCCGGGCGGAGTGGGAGGCGGTCTGGAGTCGCGAGATCCACCTGCCGCCGGCGGCGCCACCGGCCCCCGCGGTCGACTTCACCAGGGACGAAGTGGTGGTGGTGTTCGCCGGGCAGGTGTCGAGCGGTGGGCACGCGGTGGAGGTGCTCGGGACGGCGCGCGCCGCGGGTGGTGCCCACCGGCTGCGCATCCGCCGGACACGACAGGCTCCCGACTGCATGGCGAGCGCGGTGATGGGCGCTCCCGTCGACGTCATCCGCCTGCCGCGCTCGACCGGCGAACCGGTGCCCTCCTGGGAAACGCACGAGGCGCCGTGCCAGTAGGCACGGCGCCCCGGGGTCACGCGTCCGGCCGGGGCCGGACGCCTCGGGACTACGCCGACCGGCGGCGGCGCGCCGCGGCCGCGAGGCCGAGGAGACCGGTCGCCATGAACGCCCACGTGCCGGGCTCCGGCACGATGGTGGCATCGATGTTCGTGAACTGGTGCGAGAAGGCAGAGCCGGCCAAGGCGCTGTTCCCCTGCTGTCCCTGGTTCAACCACGCCACCTCGCGGACATTCCGCCAGCGGCTGTCGAACGTGCACGTCTGCAGCTGCGGCGGACGATCGTTCCCCACGATCGGCGCGAGGGTCAGCGGGCAATCCTGCGTGATCGAGAAGGTGGTCTGGCCCGCCGGGATGCCGAAGAAGCGCACCGAGAACGGCGCGAGGTCGCCGGAGATCAGGTAGCTGCGCGCGTACATGTGCGCGAGGTCGATCGTGTGCAGGCGGAACGTCCGGCCATCCTCGCGGAACAGGTTCATCTGCTCGGCGAACTGGGTGCCCCACATGGCGGCAGACGTCGGGCCGAGGTTCGTGGGCACGTTCGCGAACAGGTCGGCGCGCTCCTGCACCGCGTCCGTCCCCCACGTGCCCAGCGCGTTGCGCGCGCCGTTGCCGAAGGTCGCGAAGATGCCGAAGCCGTGCTGGTACACGTCGCCGCCAGGCAGCGCCTGGAACTCGGTGGTCACGGCGGAGCGGAACGGCGAGAAGTCGATCAGCACCCGGGTCTGGGCGGCCGCGGGCGCCGCGACGCCGGCGAGGAGCGCGCCGGCGGCGACGAGACGGGAAGTCGTGTTCATGCGATTCATCGATCCGTGGTCAGGTGGTGGTCAGGCTCAGGAGCGGACGCAGGCGACGGCCTTGACCGCGTTGATGCGGCCGCCACCGAAGGTCGAGGACGGGCCGACGTTGTCCGTGGCGCGCAGGCACTGCTCGACCTTCGCGCGGTTGGCGGTGCTGCGCACGCCGCCCAGCTCCCCGTAGAGGATCGCCGCGAGACCCGACACCTGCGGCGCCGCCATCGAGGTGCCGGCCAGGATCGCGTAGCGCGCGGTCGTGGCCGTCGTGGCCGACCGGCACACCTGGCTGGCGCCGATGTCCCCGCCGACGTTCTGCCAACCCGTGTAGGTCGCCCAGCGCGAGCAGGCGGCGATGATGTTGTCGTACGCCGAACCCACCTGCTGCACACGCGCCCCCGCGGCGTCCGTCATGATGCGGTTCACGTAGCCGGCGGGGACGCTGCCGCGGCCGCCCGGCGCGAAGACCGTCACGCCATCACCGAAGTTGCTGTAGAACGCCTTGCCATCCGGGCCGAACCAGACCTGCGAGGCCATCGTCGGATCCCACTTCACCGGCTGCGAGAGCACGGTCAGCGGCAGCGTCCGGTTCTGCCCGTCGACCGGCCAGAGGCCCACGCGCGAGAGCGGGCCCGTCGCGCCGACCGTGACAATGCCCGGGATCTGCGCCGGAAGCACCAGCGTGCGGCCTACCAGCGGCTGGAGGCGGATGTTGCTGTTTCCTGCCGAGGCCACCACCACGACGCCGGCGTTGCGCGCGTACTGCACGGCGGCGTTGTAGTTGATGAAGTCGTTGCCGCCGCTGACCGGCTGGTAGTACCGGATGCCGCCGAGGGACATGTTGATCACATGCGCGCCGCGGTCGGTGCACCAGGTGATGGCGTTCACGACACGCGCAACCGGCGTGCCGCCGGTCGCCGAGAAGACCTTGGCGGTCATCAGTCGCGCGTTCGGCGCCACCGACGCCATCGCCACGCCCTTCGCGGCGATCGTCGTCGCGACGTGCGTGCCGTGGCCGTTGGAGTCGCGCGCCGTCGGGGAGTTGCTGAAGAACGACGTGTCGTTCGCGATCATCCCGTCGGTCTCCTGATGCGTCGGGTCGATGCCGCTATCGATCACGCAGGCCTTCGTGCCCTGACCGCCGTTCGTGGTCGACCAGACCTCGTTGACGCGGATGGCGCGCTTGTCCCACTGGATGCCCGACGCGAAGAACGGTGCGGACGACTGGTTGATGCCGACCGGCAGGGCATTCTGCGGCTGCGCGCCGCCCTGCGGGACGATCCCGTCACCCTGGCGGGTCTCGATCAGGAACTCGAAGCTCGGCTCGACGACCTTGACGCCGGCCGTCGCGCGCAGCGCGTCCACGTTCGACGACTGGACCTCGATGGCGTTGATGGCCGGCATCACGTCGAGCACGGTGCCCACCGCAGCGATCGCGGAGCCCGGGCCGAACGGCGTCCCCTCCGCCAGCTGCACCAGGAACCGCGGCGTGCCGGCCGAGCTCCCGGACGTCAGCGCCAGCGCCATCGGCTCGCCATCGGCCGAGCTCGGCGTGACCGACTCGTTGCTGGAACAGGCGGAAACCAATGCGGCGCTGGCGGCCAGCAGGCCGAGCGCCCTCGTCTGCAAACGCATGGGCAGGTCTTCTTGGTTGCAGGTTGTGAAAGTGACCGACTTGGTCAGCCGGGCGCACATCTTAACGATAAGCGTCGCGAACTGTCCAGATTTTTCCATGGCAATTCCCGTGCGAAGTGCAACAGGAATCGTCCCTTGCTGAGCAGCGGCCGAGCCTGGAGTGAGAAGACGGTTGCACAAGTCATTGCAACGAAATGGTATAACCCTCGTACCCCTCTCTCTCGTCATCGCGCTCCAGGGATAGGCACCCACGCTAGGATCCATGGCGTAGCTCGCCGGTCAGCAGCCCCGCAGGGACGAGACTGGTGCAAAGGACCTACGGTGGTGTGGCGTCGGCCCCACACTTCTGAGCGCCGCCAGATGCCCCGCTGTCCCGTACCCGGCGTTCGTCGCCCAGCCGTACGCCGGGTGCCGCGCCGCCAGCCGCTCCATCAGCGCATCCCGGCAGACCTTCGCCACCACCGACGCCGCCGCGATCGACGCGCAGCGGGCATCGCCGTCCACGAGCGCGTCGTGCGCGTGGCCGAGCTCGGGCATCGCGAGGCCGTCAAGCAGGAGGCGGACGGGCGGGAAGGTCGGCGGGCGGAGCGCTGCAAGGGCCTGCAGCGCACGCTCGACGGCGCGCCGCATGGCGAGGGCGGTGGCGACGCGGATGTTCAGGCGGTCGATCTCGCGGACGCTCGCGGCGCCGAGCGCCACGACGAGCGCGTGCTCGCGGATGGCGACGGCGAGCGGCGCGCGACGCGTGGCGGGAACGAGCTTCGAATCGCGGAGGCCGGGGGGCACGGGTCCGCCGGGGGGAAAGGCAACGGCCGCGGCCACCACCGGTCCTGCCAGGGGGCCACGGCCGACCTCGTCGACGCCCAGCAGCAGGGCGCCGTCGGCCCAGGCGAGCCGCTCGCGAGCGAGCGACGCGGCCCGGGCCGGCATGGGGCTACTTGTCGCGCTTCTCGCGGATGCGCGCGGCCTTGCCCGAGAGGTTACGCAGGTAGTACAGCTTGGCGCGGCGCACGCGGCCGCGGCGGACGACGTCCACCGAGGCGAACGAGTTGCCATGCACCGGGAAGATGCGCTCGACGCCGACGCCGGCCGAGACCTTCCGGACGGTGAACGTGGCGTTGATGCCGGCGCCGCGGCGCGCGACCACCACGCCCTCGAACGCCTGCAGGCGCTCCTTGTCGCCCTCGCGCACGCGCACCATCACCTTCACCGTGTCACCGGGCTCGAAGCGCGGCAGGTCGGCGCGCAGGCCCTCGTGGGTCGCTTCCATCAGGCGGTCGATCATCGTCACTCCTCGCCCCTTCGGGCTGCCCGGTTCAGGGCGTCGTCACGTCCTCGTGCTCATGACGGCGCCAGAGGTCCGGGCGCCGCTCGCGCGTCAGCCGCTCGGCTTCCGCACGTCGCCACGCGGCCACCGCCGCATGGTCGCCCGACCGCAGGACGTCGGGCACCGTCAGGCCCCGGTACTCCGCGGGCCGGGTCCAGCTCGGCGGGCTCAGGAGCCCGTCGTAGAACGAATCGGTGCTGGCCGATTCATGGTCCCCGATGGCACCGGGGAGCAGACGCACCACCGCGTCGATGATGCAGATGGCGGCCGGCTCGCCGCCCGTCAGCACGAAGTCCCCCAGGGAGACTTCCTCGGTGGCCAGCCCCTCGGCCACGCGCTGGTCGACATCCTTGTAGTGCCCGCAGAGCAGCACCAGCCGCTCGGTCAGGGACCACCGCACAGCATCACGGTGCTCGAAGCGCCGGCCCCGCGGGGAGAGGAGGATCACCGGGCCCCTCGGCGGGGCATCCGGCGTCTCGAGGCTCTCCACCGCCTCGAAGAACGGCTCCGGCTTCAGCACCATCCCCGCCCCACCGCCGTACGGCGCGTCATCCACGGTGCGATGCCGGTCGTGCGTGAAGTCCCGCAGCTGCACCAGCCGGCACCGCACCTTCCCCGCGGCCGCCGCGCGACCCACGATGCTCGCCTCGAGCGACGGGGCGATCACCTCGGGGAAGAGGGTCACCACGTCGATGACCAGCATCAGCCCCCCTCGTCCACCAGCCCCGGCGGGGGCGCCACCACCAGCGTCCGCGCGCGAGCGTCCATCTCGACGACGAACTCCTTGCGGAACGGCAGCAGGAACTCGCGCTTCGGCCCCTGCACCTCGATCGTCAGGCCCGCCGGCAGCTCGTACGCCGCGGTCACGAGACCGAGCGGCGTGCCCGCCGCGTCGCGCACCGCGAAGCCCGCGAGGTCGCCCATGTACACCTCGCCATCGGCGAGGGGGGGCAGCTCCGCCTCCTCCACCGCGAGGAAGCCGGCGCGCAGCGGGCCGAGCTGGTCGCGGTGGTCGATCCCCTCGAACTTGAGGAGCCACTCGCGGTGGTACGACCGGCCGCGCTCGATCGTGACGCCCTCGCCCACCAGCTCGCCGGCGAGGTCCACCACCATCAGGCGGCGCCCGGCGCGGAAGAGCTCATCGGGGCGGTCGGTGAGGGGGAAGCATGTCACGTCCCCCTTCAGCCCGTGCGGCTTGCGGAGGCGGCCCACGACGATGCGGCGGCCGCCCTCCGGCATCGTCAGGCGCCCGCGACCACTCCGGCGCGCTTGAGCAGCGAGCCGACCGTCTCGGACGGCTCCGCGCCCTTCGCGATCCACGCCTTCGCCTTCTCGGCGTCGACGGTGACCTGCTTGTCGTCGGTGGCGCGGGGGTCGTACGTCCCGATCACCTCGATGAACCGCCCGTCGCGCGGCGCCGTGCGATCGGCGACCACGATGCGGTAGAGCGGGACCTTCTTGCGCCCCACGCGGCGCAGGCGGATGCGAGTCGACATCGTTCCTCTTCCTCGGTGCTGCGGTGTCCCGGCGTCCGTGCGGCGCCTAGCGGGGAAATGCGCGACCGGTCGGCAGCCGCAGGCCGCCCGGCTTCCCCGCGCCCTTCATGAGCTTCTGCATCTGCCGGAACTGCCCCAGCAGCTGGTTCACTTCCTGCACCGTGCGGCCCGACCCCTTCGCGATCCGGAGCCGGCGCTTGCCGTCGATCAGGTCCGGATCGGCCCGCTCGGCCTTCGTCATCGAGAGCACGATCGCCTCGACGTGCTTCACCCGCTTTTCGTCCAGCTTCGCGCTCTGCAGCATCGCGGGGTTCACCCCGGGCAGCATGCCAAGCACGTTCTTCAGCGGGCCGAGCTTCTGCATCTGCTTCAGCGCGCCGAGGAAGTCCTGGAGGTCCAGGCTCTTCCCCTTCACCACCTTCTTCGCGAGCCGCTCGGCCTCGCCCTGGTCGACCGTCGCCTGGGCCTTCTCCACGAGCGACAGGATGTCGCCCTGCTGGAGGATGCGGCCGGCGAGCCGGTCCGGATGGAACGGCTCGAGCGCGTCGAGCTTCTCGCCGACGCCGATGTACTTGATCGGCGCCTTCGTGACCCCGAAGATGGAGAGCGCGGCGCCGCCACGGGCGTCGCCGTCCATCTTGGTGAGGATCACCCCGCTCACCACGAGGGCTTCGTGGAAGCCCTGCGCGATGCGCACGGCGTCCTGGCCCGTCATGCCGTCGGCGACGAGGAGCACCTCGTGCGGCGACACCGCCGCCTTGAGCGCCCGCAGCTCGTCCATCAGCGCCGCGTCGATCTGCAGCCGGCCCGCGGTGTCGACGATGACCGTGCGGGCCCGCGCCTTCCCCGCCGCCCCGATGCCCCGCCGCACGATGCCGACGACGTCGGTGACGCCCGGCTCGGCGTGGACGCCGACCTGCACCTGCCCGGCCAGCGTCACCAGCTGCTCCACGGCGGCCGGCCGGTACACGTCGGCCGCGACGAGGAACGGCGCCTTCTGCTCCAGCTTCAGCCGCTTCGCGAGCTTGCCGGCCGTCGTCGTCTTGCCCGAGCCCTGGAGGCCCACGAGCAGGATGACCGTCGGCGGCACCGACGCATGCTTCAGCGGCGCCTGCGCCCCGCCCAGCAGCGCGACGAGCTCGTCGTGCACGATCTTGACGAGCTGATGCCCGGGCCGGACCCCCTTGAGGATCTCCTGCCCGGTCGCCTGCGCCTGCACCCGGTCGAGGAACTCGCGGGTGAGGTCGAAGCTGACATCGGCCTCGAGGAGGACGCGCCGGATCTCGCGCAGGCCCTCCTTGACGGCCTCCTCCGAGAGCACGCCACGCCCCGCGAGCTTCCGGAGCGTGTCGGTGAGGCGGGAGGAAAGCTCCTCGAACATAAGCCCTGAAGGATAGCGGGGTTATGGGGAGAATGGTAGGCGGCTCGGGGCGGCCGGCGGGGCTCCTAAGCTTCCCCCATGCCCTCCCCCCTCCTCGAAGGCGCCGTCACCATCGGCGTCGGGGCCGTCTCCGGCGGCGTCACCAACGCCATCGCGATCTGGATGCTGTTCCACCCCTACGAGCCGGTCACCATCGGGCCGTTCACCATCCAGGGCGCCATTCCCAAGAACAAGGCGCGCCTCGCCCGGGCCATCGGCAAGACCGTGGGCGAGAAGCTGCTCACCGCCGAGGACCTGTCCGGCCGCCTCCAGTCGCCCAGGGTGCGCGCCCAGTTCGACGCCGCGGTCGGCCGCGTCATCGACCAGCTGCTCGAGGCCGACCTCGGCTCGCTGCAGCGCGAGGTGCCAGCGGCGCTCCGCGGCGTCCTCGCCGACCCCGACACGCGCGCCGAGGTGCACGGGACCCTGAAGGCGACGGTGCAGGAGGTGGTGCGCCCGCTCTCGCTCCCGCAGCGGCTGGCGGCGCGGGCGCTCCTCACCGACGCCCTGCTCGAGAAGCTCCTGGAGGGGATCGAGCGCGAGGGCGCCGAGCGGCTCGTGGGCCTCGTCACCTCGCCTGCCTTCCGCGCCCGCCTCGCCGAGGCGATCGGCGACTGGCTGGCCCACCGCCGGCCCCACACGGAAGGCGAGGCACCGAGCGCGGACGCGGCCGTCGTGCTGCGGCGCGAGGCAAGCGAGGCGATGTGGCGCTGGGCCACCGGCCAGGTGCCGGTCCTCGTCCAGCAGCTCGACGTGCCGGGGATGGTGGAGCAGAAGGTGCTCGGCTTCTCGACCGAGCGGATGGAACAGATCATCCGGGACGTGACCGAGCGCGAACTCACGCTCATCGTCCGTCTCGGGTACTGGCTGGGCGGCGTCGTCGGCCTGCTCGCCTTCCTTCTGCAATGGATGATGTGATCCGCACGGGCATGTAACACTGGCCTTTTTCGGCGACAGTGAGCACCCGGACACGTCGACATTTCGGGCACCGGGCGCGAGATTGGGAAGTCTGTTCCGCCCCCTTGCGCCGAGGTCGTCGATGCCGCTCGCGCTTCGTCGTTCCGCGCTGTCCCTCGTGGCCGCCGGCCGTCCGCTGCCGGAGGTGCTCACCGCCGTGACCGAGATGCTCGAGGAGCGTTGCGGTCCGGGGGCGGTCGCCTGCGTCGTCCTGTACGACAGCACGGTGCATGCGTTCCATGTCGGGGCCTCGCCCTCCCAGGCCGCGGGGATGCGGGACGCGCTGACGGGCCTCTCGGCGGCGGCGTCCGCGAGCGCGTTCGGCGCGGTGCTGGCGCGCCGCGAGCGCACCTTCCTGCCCGACATCACGGCCGACCCGCTCTGGCCCCGCCTCGAGGCCGCGCTCAAGCCGAGCGGCGCGCGCACCGCCATCATGCTGCCCGTGCTCGCGACCACGGGCGAACCGCTCGGGATCATCGCCCTGTTCCGGCGCGCCACGGAGTCGCCGTCGGGGCTCGAGTCGAGCCTGATGGACGAGGCCGGCTTCCTGGCGGGCATCGCGATCGAGCGGCAGCGGTCGGACAGCCGCCGCCGGATCCTGGAGATCGCGATGGCGCACGCCAACGACGTCGTGCTCATCACGGAGGCCGAGCCGATGGCCCCGCCGGGGCCGCGGATCGTGTACGTCAACGAGGCGTTCGAGCGCACCACCGGCTGGCGGCGCGACGAGGTGCTCGGGCAGACGCCGCGCATGCTGCAGGGCCCCGGCACCGACCGCGCGACGCTCGACCGCCTGCGTGCGGCGATGGGGCGCTGGGAGGCGTGCCGCGTGGAACTGATGAACTACCGGAAGGGCGGCGAGCCGTTCTGGGTGGAGCTCGAGGTGACGCCGTTCGCGGACGACACGGGCTGGTACACCCACTGGGTGGCGGTGCAGCGCGACATCACGGCGCGCAAGCGCGAGGAGGCGTCGCGCCTCGGCTTCCAGCAGCAGCTCCAGCAGACGCAGAAGCTCGAGGGGCTGGGCGTGCTCGCCGGCGGGATCGCGCACGACTTCAACAACCTGCTCGTCGGCGTCCTCGGCGGCGCCGGGCTCGCGCGCGTCCAGCTCCCGTCCGACTCGCCCGTGCAGGGGACGCTGGAGCAGATCGAGACGACGGCGCGGCGCGCGGCGGAGCTGGTGCGCCAGCTGCTCGTCTACGCGGGCCAGGCCGACGTGGTCATCGAGGAGGTGCACCTCTCGCGGCTCGTGCGCGAGATGGGCGAGCTGCTGGAGGCGGCGCGCTCGAAGCAGGCCGAGCTGCGCTTCGCCCTCGCCGAGCGGCTGCCGGGCGTGCGCGCGGATGCGGCGCAGCTGCGGCAGGTGGTGATGAACCTGCTCACCAACGCCTCCGACGCGGTGCATGCCGCCGGCGGCGGCGTGATCGACGTCTCCACCGCGTCGGTCTTCGCCGACCGCGCGCTGCTCGGCCGGGCGGTCCTGAGCGACGACCTGACGGAGGGAAGCTACGTCGAGCTGCGCGTGGCGGACTCGGGCGTCGGGATGTCGCGCGAGACGATGGCCCGCATCTTCGACCCGTTCTTCACCACGAAGGCGCGTGGGCGCGGCCTCGGCCTCGCCGCGACGCTCGGCATCGTCCGCGCGCACCGCGGCGCGGTGCTGCTGGAGAGCGCGCCCGGCTCGGGGACGACGTTCACGATCCTCCTCCCCGCTGCGAGCACCACGGCGCCCGCGGCCACGGGCGACGGCCCCACGCTCCCCTCGGTGCCCACCCTGGACGGACGGGTGCTGCTGGTCGACGACGAGCCGAGCGTGCTGCACACGGCGCAGCGCCTGCTCGCCCACGCCGGCGCGAAGGTGACGACGGCAGTCGACGGCGAGACGGCGCTCCGCCTCGTGGAGGCGGGGCCGGAGGCGTTCGACCTCGTGATCCTCGACCTGTCGATGCCGGGGAAGGACGGGCGGGAGGTGCTGAAGGAGCTGCGGCTGCTGGCGCCGTTGCTGCCGGTGGTGCTCTCGAGCGGCTACGCGCCGGACCGCGGCGACCTCGAGTGGCTGGACGGCGTCACCGACTTCCTGCAGAAGCCGTACACGGCGCAGGACCTCATCGAGACGGTGCGGGGGGTGATGGGGAAGTAGCGGCGTACGCATCGACGACCGCCTGCACGGTGCCCCACGTGAACGCGCCGAGCAGCGCGGCCCACCGTTCCTCGCATCGCTCGAGGTTCACATAGTGGCGGAAGCGGTGGCTGGCGCGCAGGCCGGAGACGCGCGGCTGCCCCGGATCGATCTCCCACGGATGGATGTAGAAGACGTACGGCGTGCCCGCCGCGAGGATGCGCCGCACCCCCCACGCGAAGACCGGGTACGGCAGCAGGCGGAAGTAGCCGCCCCCGCCCCACGGCAGCCCCCGCTCCCCCAGCTGCACGCACGAGATGCACACCTCGTGGAAGCCCGGCCGCAGCTCGACCACCGGCGCGCCCGAGCCGAGCCCGGCGAGCTTGCCGTAGCGATCATGCGCCACGGTGGGGAAGGCCGAGCTGTCGTACGTGTAGCCCTGCTCCTGCAGGATGTCGATCGCCCAGTCGGTGATGGAGAAGCTGGGCGCGCGGTAGCCGCGCACCCTGGCGCCGGTCAGCGACTCGAGCAGGCCGGTCGCGCGCGCGATGTCCTCGCGGAACTGCGCGGGCGTGAGCGAATAGACGAGGTCGTGCCCGTAGCCGTGCGAGGCGATCTCGTGCCCCGCCTCCGCGATGCGCCGCACGAGCGCCGGGTGCCGCTCCGCCACCCAGCCGAGGATGAAGCAGGTCGCGCGGATGCCGCGCGCGGCGAGCAGCTCGAGCATCCGGTCGGTGTTGCGCGCCACGCGGGAGGGCTGCGCGTCCCACGAGGCGCCGGGCACCGCCGAGCGCAGGTTCTCGACCTGGAACCAGTCCTCGACGTCGATCGACATCGCGGCGAGCGGGCGGGCGGCGGCGGGCATGGTGGGCGGACGGGGCGGTCGGGCCGCCCCGCGCGTTCAGATCATCCGGTGGCCGCGCGCGCGGAAGCGGCGCACGTCGTCCGGCTTCGGGAAGCCGAAGTACTTCGCGGTGGAGAAGTCGAGCGGCGTGCGCGTGGCGGAGCCCTCGCGCAGCTGGTCGAGCACGCGGATCATGAGGCGCGCGCCCTCCTCCTTGGCCCCCGCCATCACGCGGTGCAGGCTGTCGCGCTCGGCGAGCGGGAAGGCGTGGGTGGCGATCACGTCGCCCGCGTCCAGCTTCTCGGCCATCTCGTGCACGGTGAGCGTGGCGTGCGGCTCGCCGTGCAGCAGCTGCCAGAAGTTCGGCATCATGCCCCGGTACACCGGCAGGCGCCCGGAGTGGATGTTGATGCAGCCGAGGCGCGCCGAGCCGAGCAGGTCGCGGCGGAACACCTCCGGCGCGGCGACCGACACGATCACGTCCGGCGCCAGCGCGCGCACGCGCGCGACGTAGTCGGGGCTGTTGACGCTCGAGGTCGGCAGCACCGGCACCCCGCGCGACGCGGCGAGCGAGGCGATGGAGCGGCCGGAGAGCTTCGTGCCCGCCCAGCGCACCAGCGTGCGGACGAAGTCGACGGGACCGAAGAAGCGCCACATCCGCTGCGCCGTCTTCACCTTCGACTCGTGGAATGCCGCGTCGACCGTGATCCCGACGATCTCGATGCGCTCCTTCGGATACTCGTCAAGGAAGACGTCGAAGAACCGGATCACGTAGAGCGGGTCGTCCTCGGTGATGAGGAGGACCCGCAGGCGCCCGTCACGCCCCGTGCCCCCCGACGGCGACGACGGGGCGGTGGCGGTGTCCGGCGAGGGATCGGCGCGCATGATCGGCGGTCGGCTCGGGCGTTCGGGCGGCGCGGTGGCCGCGGGACGGGTCTCGGTCCGGCAGGAGGTGCCGGTGCGGGACGCGAGCGGCAAATCCTAGGCCAGCGGCCGGGAGCCGGCAATCAGCGCACGGTGACCGCCACCTCGAGCGCCGCACCCGTCGGTGCGAAGAGCCAGACCACGGCGGGCAGCCCGCCGACGTCCCGGAACTCGATGCGGCTGCGGTAGCCGGCGCGGGTGCGGGCGCCGAGCGCGGTGATGAGGGCGCCGGCGCGGTCGCGCGCGGCGGCGTCATCGAACGCGATGGCCCACGCGAGCGCATCGCCGCCCGGCGTCGCCACGAGCGCGTACCGGTCGCCGCCCCAGCCGAGGGGGACGGCGGCGCGCTCCAGGTTGGTGCCCGCGATCTCGTCGGAGAGGAGCCGCACCTCGAACTCCCCGAGCACGTCGCTGTAGAGCGGCTCGAGCGTGCGGCCGCCGGCGTCGCGCAGCTGGAGCGCGAGCGCGCGGGGCGGGTCGCGGTCGAGCGAGCGGGCCGGGTGGAGGATCTGCTCGGTCGAGCGCGGCATGGCGGCGCCGAACGGCGGCGCGGCGCCGTGCGTGCGCCGCCACCAGCGCATGAACTCGGCGCCCTCGAGGTAGGGGAAGAGCAGGCCGACGCGGAGCACGCGCGGCGCGGCGCGGAGCGCGGCCGACGCCTCGCGCGCGCCGACCACCTGCTCGCGATACGCGTCCCAGAAGCCGGCGTCGGCGGTGAGCGTGTCCGGCAGGATCGCGAGGACGCCGGCGACGGTCGCCTGGCCCTCGAGCACGGCCTGCGCGGCGGCGGTGCGGTCGGCGTCGCTCCGGTCGCGGAGGATCGAGTCGACCGGCACGTCCTGCGCCTGCAGCGCGTGCACCAGCTCGTGCGCCAGCACCAGCCGGAGCTGCTGCGCGTCGGCGCCCTCCACGCCCACCAGCACGCCAGCCTCGTGGTCCCAGTAGCCGGCGACCTGGTCGCCGTAGAGCTGGAGCGCGAGCGCGCCGAGGTCGAGCGAATCCGGCAGCAGGCCGAAGAGGCGGTACGCGCCGGTGAGCCCGCGGAGCCGCGCGGCCGGGAGGTCGCGCGCGAACTGGCGCAGCAGGAACGCCTTCACCTCCTCGCGCGAGCGCACGACGGCGCGCGGCTTCGCGCGGAAGCGGAGCCCCGCCGCGCGCTCGACGGCGGGCAGCAGCGAATCGACGAGCGGCGCGATCGACGCCGTGCGCGCCTGCCCGGCAGGCGGCGCGCCGCGGCAGGCGGAGGTCGCCGCGCACAGCGCGGTGACGAGGAGGGCCAGCGGGCCGGCGCGCCGGCTCACAGCCCCACCAGGCCGACGTACCACGCCCAGAGCCGGTCACCGCCGAGGTGGACGCCGGCGGCGGCGATGGCGAGGAAGACGCCGAAGGCGATCTCGGGGTCGCCGTGCTCGGTGCGGCGGATCGGCAGGCGGCCGTCGCGGTCGAGGAGCTTGAGCGGCAGGTACACGAGCGTCGCGAGCACCGCGCCGAGGAAGATCGTCCAGTACACGCCGAGCCATCCGGTGAAGGTGCCGACCATCGCCATCATCGTCGCGTCGCCATGGCCCATCGCCTCCTTGCCGAGCCACCACTCGCCCACCCAGGCGACGGCACGCAGCGAGAGATAGCCCGCCACGGCGCCGAGCAGCGCCTGCCCCGCGCCCTCGAGCCCGCCGAGGGCGAAGGCGCTGGCGAGGCCGATGGCGCCGCCGCCCGCGGTGAATTCATGGGGGATGAGCCGCTCGCGCGCGTCCGTCACCGCGATGCCGAGGAGGATGGTGAACAGGAGCGCGGTGCGCAGCGCCTCCAGCGAGGCGCCGAAGGCGAGCACGCAGCCCATCCACGCCAGCGCGGTCGCCGCCTCGACGAGCGGGTACATCGCGCTGATCGGCGCGGCGCAGCGGCGGCATCGGCCGCGGAGGGCGAGCCACGAGAGCACGGGGATGTTGTCGTGCCAGGCGATGAGCGCCCCGCAGCGCGGGCAGTGCGAGCGCGCGGGGCGCAGCACCGACTCCTCCGCCGCCCACCGCAGGATGGCGACGTTGAGGAAGGAGCCGAGGAACGCACCGGTCACCAGGGCGACGGCGGCGGCGAACGCGGGCGGCAGCGCGGCGAGCGCGACGCCTTCAGGCATCGCGCCGCAGCTCGTGGAGCAGGATCGCGGCGGCGGCGCCGACGCTCAGCGACTCGGCGCCGTCGGCGAGCGGGATCCGCACGCGGCGAGCGGCCCGCGCGAGCAGCGCCCCGCCGACGCCCGCCCCCTCGTTGCCGACGGCGAGCGCCACGCGCGGCGGGCGGGGCCCGAGCGCGTGCGCGTCGTCGCCGGCGAGGTCGGCGGCCCAGAGCGGCGTGGCGTGCCGGTCGAGCCACGCCTCCAGCGCCGCGAGCGGCGCGGCGACGCACGGCAGCCGGAAGGTGGCGCCCATGGCGCCGCGGAGCGCCTTCGGGTTGTGCAGCTCCGCCGTCCCCGGCAGCGCGACCACGCCGGCGGCGCCGAGCGCGAAGGCGCTGCGCAGCATGGTGCCGACGTTGCCGGGATCCTGCACCGCGTCGAGCACGAGCACCGCCCGGCCCGGCCGCGCGGCGACGTGCTCCAGCGTCCACGCGGGCGGGCGCACGGCGGCGACGATCCCCTGCGGCTGCTCCGTGTCGGCGAGCTCGGCGAGCGCGGTGTCATCGAGGGCCTCGAGCGGCACGCCCGCCGCCTCCAGCGCCGCCTTGAGCGCGCGGCCGCGCGGCGTACCTTCGAGCGCGGGCCCGACGGCGGCGCCGGGGACCGGCTCGCCGGCGGCGAGCGCCTCCTCGACGAGGCGCACCCCCTCGGCGCGGGCGAGCCCGCGCCGCTCGCGCCCGCGCCGGGTCGCGAGGTCCCGCAGCACCGAGAGGAGCCCCTGCCTCACCGCATGCCCGCCGTTCCCATCGCGCTCACCATCGCCGGCTCCGACTCGGGCGGCGGCGCCGGCCTCCAGGCCGACCTCAAGGCGTTCCTCCGCTTCGGCGCGTTCGGCACCACCGTCGTCACCGCGCTCACCGCGCAGAACACGCTCGGCGTGCGCGCGGTGCATCCGGCGCCGGCCGCGTTCGTGCGCGCGCAGTTCGCGGCGCTCGCGGAGGACCTGCCGCCGGCGGCGGTGAAGAGCGGGATGCTCGCCGACGCGGCGCTCGTGGCGCTCGTGGCCGAGGAGCTGCGAGCGCGGCGCTGGGCGCCGTACGTGCTCGACCCCGTGATGCTCGCGACGAGCGGCGACCGGCTGCTGGCGGCCGACGCGGAGGCGGCGGTGCGCGAGCGGCTGCTCCCGCTCGCGACGCTCGTCACGCCGAACCTCGACGAGGCGGCGCTGCTCGTGGGCTTCCCCGTGACCGACGAGGCGTCGATGCGCCGCGCGGGGCAGGCGCTGCTCGCGCTCGGCGCGCGCGCGGCGCTGGTGAAGGGGGGCCACCTGCCGGGCGACCGGCTCGTGGACGTGCTCGTCACGCGCGCGGAGGCGCGCGCGTTCGCGCACGACCGGATCGTGACGCGGGCGGGGCACGGCACGGGGTGCACGCTCTCGGCGGCGATCACCGCGGGCCTCGCGCGCGGGCGCCCGCTCGCGACGGCCGTGGAGGACGCGCTCGCGTACGTGCAGCGCGGGCTCCGCGAGGCGCCGGGGCTCGGCGCGGGCGCCGGCCCGCTCGCGCACTAGGCACGCGGCGCCGGCGCGGGCGCGCCCTCGTACGGCTCCATGTGGATGAGCGCGCCGGCGACCTCGGGGATCGCGGCGCGGATGGCGGACTTCACGCAGCCGCTCAGCACGTGCGCGTCGTGCAGCGGCAGCGTCGGCTCCGCCTGCACGTGCAGGTCCACCCAGTACCGCGTTCCCACCTTCCGCACCATGAGCTTCTCCGTCGCGAGCACGCCGGGCACCCCGTGCGCCGCGTGCGCCACGCGCGCCAGCAGGTCGGGGGGCGGGGACTTGTCCATGAGCTCGTCGACGCCCTGGCGCAGGATGGCGATGCCGTTCCACGCGATGATCGTGGCGGCGACGAGCGCCGCCCAGTCGTCGGCGCTCTCCCAGCCCGGGCCGCCGAGCAGCGCGGCGCTGATCCCGATGAACGCGGCCGCGGAGGTGATGGCATCGCTGCGGTGGTGCCACGCGTCGGCGCGCACCGCGGTGGAGCCCGTCGCGTCCGCGCCGCGGCGCGTGCGGCGGAACAGCCCCTCCTTCACCAGCACCACGCCGACGAGCACCGCGAGCGTGAAGGGGGCCGGCGCGTGATGCGGCGCGCGGATCTCGCGCACCGCCTCGACGGCGATGCCGAGCGCCGCGGCGAGCAGGAGCAGCGCGACGGCGGCGGCGGCGAGCGCCTCCGCCTTCCCGTAGCCGAAGGGGTAGTCGTCGTCGGCCTCGCGCGCGGCGACGCGCAGCCCGCTCCAGACGATGACGGAGGCGAAGACGTCGGAGCCGGACTCGACGGCGTCGGCGATGAGGGCGTACGAGTTGCCGACGACGCCCGCGACGAACTTCACCGCGGCGAGGGCCGCGTTGAGCAGCAGCCCCTGCTGGGCGAGCCGCATGCCCTGCTCGACGCCCGTGGTCATCCGCTCAGTCCAGCCCGGCGAGGATCCCTTCGAGCAAGCTACCCAGCCGGCCGGCGGCCTCGCGTCCCGTCGCCATCACCTCCTCGTGGTCGAGCGGCGCGAGGCCGAGGCCGGCGGCCTTGTTCGTGATCGTGGAGATGGCGAGCACGCGCAGGCCGAGGGCCCGCGCGGCGATCGTCTCCGGCACGGTCGACATGCCGACCGCGTCGGCGCCGAGGCGCTCGAGCATCCGGATCTCGGCGGGCGTCTCGTACGTAGGCCCGAGCAGCCCCGCGTAGACGCCCTCCTCGAGGGCGATCCCGCGCGCGCGCGCCACCGCGCGGGCGAGCGCGCGGAGCCCGGGGTCGTACGGCGCCGACATGTCGGGGAAGCGCGCCTCGCCGGGCTGCACGGCGCCGACCAGCGGGTTCCGCGCCATCAGGTTCACGTGGTCGGCCAGCAGCATCAGCGTCCCCGGCTCGAACGTGCGGCGGATGCCGCCCGCCGCGTTCGTCAGGAGCAGCGTGCGGATGCCGAGCGCCGCGAACGCGCGCACCGGCCGCGCGGCGACCTCGGCGTCATGCCCCTCGTACAGGTGGAACCGGCCCGATTGCACCAGCACCGCGCGCCCCGCGATCGTGCCGCAGGCGAGCTCGCCGCCGTGCCCCGCGACGGTCGGCTCGGGGAAGCCGGGGATGGCGCGATACGGGAGGCGCACGGCATCCTCGAGCCGCTCGGCGAAGGCGCCGAGGCCGGAGCCGAGCACCACGGCCACGCCCGGCGCGCGGCCGCCGAGCGCGGCGCGGATGGCGTCCGCGGCCGCGCTCACAGGAGGATCCCCGCGATGGCGGCGGAGAGGAAGTTGGCCAGCGTGCCGGCGAGCATGGCGCGGAAGCCGAGCTGCGCGAGGTCGCCGCGGCGCTCGGGCGCGAGCGCCCCGATGCCGCCGATCTGGATGCCGACGGACGCGATGTTGGCGAAGCCCGCCAGCGCGAACGACGCGATCGTGAACGACCGCGGGTCGAGCTGGGCCTTGAGCGGCCCGAGCTGCGCGAAGGCGATGAACTCGTTCAGCACCGCACGCGTGCCGAGCAGCCCGCCGACGGTGCCGCTGTCCTGCCACGGCACGCCCAGCAGCCACGCGACCGGGCGGCCCGCCCAGCCGAGGACGGTCTGCAGGTTCTCGGGGAACCAGGGCAGCGCGCCGTGGGCCGCGCCGAACGCGCCGTTCAGCAGCGCCACGAGCGCCACGAAGGCGATCAGCATCGCCATGACGTTCAGCATGAGCTGCAGCCCCTCCGCGGTGCCGCGGGCGGCGGCGGCCACGACGTTCACGTCCTCGCGCGGGATCTCGATGCGCGTGTCGCCGGAGGTGACGGGGACGCCGGTCTCGGGCTCGAGCAGCTTCGCCATCATGATGGTGCCCGGCGCCGTCATGATCACGGCGGCGAGGAGGTGCCGCGCCTCGATGCCGAACGCGATGTACGCGGCCATGATCGAGCCGGAGACGTGCGCCATGCCGGCGGTCATCACCGTCATCAGTTCCGACCGCGTGAGCCGCGCGAGGAACGGGCGGATGGTGAGCGGCGCCTCGGTCTGCCCCATGAAGATCGACGCGCCGACGTTCAGCGCCTCGGCGCCGCTCGCGCCCATGAGCCGCGACATCGCCCGCGCCACGCCGCGCACGATGACCGGCATGATCCCGACGTGGTACAGGATGGCGAAGAGCGCCGAGACGAAGATGATCGCCGGCAGGATCTGCAGCGCGAAGATGACGCCGAGGCTCGACTTGTCGCGGCCGAGCTCGCCGAAGACGAACTCGCTGCCGACGTAGCTGAAGTGCAGGACCGCGGTGACGCCGCGGCCGAGCGCCTCGAAGAGCCGCTGGCCCGCGGGCACGCGGAGCACGAAGACGGCGAACGCCGCCTGCAGGCCGAGCCCCCAGGCGACGGTGCGCCAGCGGATCGAGTTGCGGTCGGACGAGAGGAGCCAGCCGAGGGCGATGATCGCGGCGATGCCGAGGAGGCCGGTGAAGCGCTCCATCGTCAGGCCGCCGCCAGCGCGGCGTCGGACGCCTCGAGCAGCCGCTGCCGCTCGGGCCACGGCGCGAACGAGGCGGCGAGGCCGTGGCGCATGAGGAGCACCACCTCGTCGTCGCCGAGGCCGAGCGCCGCCTGCGCGGCCTCGTACTCGTCGGTGAGCGAGACGCCGCTCATCAGCCAGTTGTCGGTGCAGAGCGTCACGGCGAGCCCTTCGTCGAGGTAGCGGCGCAGCGGGTGCTCGGCGAGCGAGCGCACCGCGCGCGTCTGGACGTTGCTGGTGAGGTTGATCTCGATCGGGACCTGGCGGTCGCGCACGTACGCGAGCAGCGCCGGGTCCTCGATGAGCCGCGTGCCGTGGCCGAGGCGCATCGCATGGCAGCGGAAGAGCGCCTCGCGGATCGAGTCGGGGCCGGCGGCCTCGCCCGCATGCACGGTGATGCCGAGCATCCCCTCGCGCGCGACGTCGAACGCCGGCCCGTGCGGCCCCGGCGGCCGCCCCGCCTCCCCGCCCGCGAGGTCGAACGCCACCACGCCCGCGTCCCGGTGCCGCACCGACGCCTCGGCGATCCGCACCGAGTCGGCGGGGTCGTAGTGGCGGAGCGAGCAGTTGATGAGGCCGGTCGAGACGCCGAACGCCTCGGCGCCGCGCGCGAGCCCGCGGCACTGCGCGACGATCGCCTCGTCGAGCGTGAGGCCGCGTCGCGTGTTGAGCAGGGGGCAGTTGCGCACCTCCAGCCGGCTCACGCCGTCCTGCGCCGCATCCTCCACCATCTCGTACGCGACGCGCTCCAGCGCCTCGGCGTCCTGGAGCACCGCGATGGTCAGCTCGAAGCGGGCGAGGTAGTCGTCGAGGTGCGCGGCGTCGTCCACCAGCATGTGGCGGGCGAGCGCGGCGGGGTCGGTGGTCGGGAGCGGGACGCCGGCGCGCTGCGCGAGGTCGACCAGCGTGGCCGGCCGCAGCGACCCGTCGAGGTGCACGTGCAGGTCCGTCTTCGGCAGCGCCTGGAAGACCTCGAGAGGAACGGTGGGGCGAGCGTTGGTTTCCGTGAGCACGATGGAGCGTACACCGGCGGCGACTGCCCGGCAGCGGTCAGGTTGCGGACGCGCGGGTGCGGAAGACCACCAGGCCAAAACAAAGGAACAAGGCTGGCAAGCCGAACCACGCGAGGGCCGGCACGTGGGGTTTGGTCTGGCCGCGTAGCTCCGCCTCGACGAGTGGCCGAACCTGTTCGAAGGGTCGGGCTCCCTCTACTTTGCGGCTACCGATGTAGGTGGTCGG
>JANRIU010000048.1:0-173693 GCA_033764615.1 Gemmatimonadales bacterium
GGTGTACGTCCCCGCCGCCAGGCTCGCCGGGCTCGCCGTCAGCGTGAACGTCGCCGGTGCGGTCGTGCCGCTCAGCGCCGAGGCCGTCAGCCACCCCGTGGGCTGGCCCGCGCCGTACGTGATCGCGCCGAGCGCCAGGCCGTCCAGCACGCCGTTCCCGGCGTTCGTGATCGTCACCGCCTCCGGCGCCGGCGCTGCGCCGCCGGCCACGCCCGCCAGCGGGACCGCGGCCGGCGCGAGTGCCAGCGAGGGCGCCGGCGCTGCTGCCACCTCGGGCAGGGTGACGCTGGCGGAGATGGCCAGCGCGTTGGCACCCTGCCCATCCGTCACGATGGGAAGCGGCGCCTGACCCGGCCCCAGCACGGCGCGGATCACCGGCGTCATCGTCACGTTCCCCGCCGCGCCCGGCGCCAGCCGGAAGCGCACCACGGCCACCGGCTGCGCCGAGCGGATGCCTGCGGGCTCCGTGGTCGCCGAGGCGAGGGTGGTGACCGGCAGCGTGCCACCGACCGTCGCGGTGCCGAAGAGCGGCGTCGCGAGCGGCGTGCGCGGCGCCACCAGCCGCGCTGCCGCGGGCCCTCCCGCCACCGCCTCGACCTCGAGCGCGGTGTATGCGATGTCGGCGGGGCACGCGGCGTTGTCGGCGACGCGGCAGCGCGTCGGATCCCACGTGAGCGTGAGGTCCACCGTGCTGTCGGTCGGCGTCCCCCAGCTCGCGACGAGCCGCTGCCGCGCCAGCGGCGTGACGACGAGCTCCACCGGCACCACGGCGGCGTTCGCGGCGCCCGCGGCCGTGACCCGCACCTCCGCCGTATACCGGCCCTCGGCGAGCCCGGCCTGCGTCGGCGCGAGCGTCAGCACGGCCGGCGTCACGGTCCGATCGAGCGACGCGACGAGCCAGGGGGCCGCGGGGGCCGCAGGCGCGAGGTACGAGACCGCCACCGCGAGCCCCTCGAGCACATCGCCGGGCGCCGCCGCGATCGCGACCGGCGCCGCCGCCGGCATGGCCCCCCCCTCCGCGCCAGTGAACGCCGGCGGCGCGGCCGCCACGGCGAAGCGCGGCTGCGGCCCCACCTCGAACGTCACCTCCACGATCTGCGGGCTGTTCGCGGCCGAGGGCGCCGCCACGGCGACGCGCGCGGTGTAGGTGCCGGACGCGAGCCCCGCCTGGTCCGCGCGCAGGCGCAGCGTGGCCGGCACGGTCGCGGGTTCGACCACGGCCGTGAGCCACGGCGCCGGTGGCGATGCCGGGTACGTGACCGTCGCGGCCAGCGGGCCGACCGGATCGGCCGTCGCCGCCGTCACCGCCACCGTCGCCTCGGCGGGCGCCGGGAGACCTGGCCGCGCCGCGAAGCCCACCGTGGCCGGGGCAATCGCTAGCACGCCGAGCGCGCGCGGGCCCACGACGAGCGTCACGGGGACGACGAGCGGCGCCCCAGCCTCGGGCGCGCGCACCCGCACCTCGGCGCGATACGTCCCCTCGGCGAGCCCCGCCTGCGTCGGCGCGAGCGTGAGGGTCGCCGGTGTCGTCGCGCGGTCGAGCGTCGCCGCCAGCCATGCGGCCGGCGGGGCGGCCGGCTCGAGGAACGCGACCTCCGCCACGAGGCCCTCCAGCACCTCGTTGCCCGCCCCCGCGATCGGCACCGACAGCACCGCGGGCGCAGGCCCGAATGCCGCCACGGACACCGGCGCGGGCGGCGTCACCGCCACGAACGCCGGCTGCGCGGCGACGCTGAACTCGACCGGCACGGTGACGGGCGCGGATGCCCCGGGAGAGGTGATGGTGACCGTCGCGCGGTACGTGCCGGCCGCGAGTCCCGCCTGCGTCGGCGCGAGCGAGAGCGTGGCCGGCGTCGTGGTGCGATCGAACGTGGCGGTGAGCCACGGGGCCGCGGGCTGGGCGGGCTCGGTGAAGCCAACCGTCGCGGCGAGCTGGCGCAGCGTGTCGCCGGCCGCGGCCGTGACCGGCAGCGCGAGCAACGGCGGCACCGCCCCTCCCACACGTGCCGTCACCGGCGCGGGCGGCGCGATCGCCGCGAACGCGGGCTGCGCGCCCACGCTGAACTCGACCGGCACGACGACCGGCGCCGGGGCCGCGGGCGAGGTGATCGTCACGTTCGCGCGATACGTGCCCGCGGCGAGCCCCGCCTGGGTCGTCGCGAGCGACAGCGTCGCCGGCGTCGTCGTGCGGTCGAGCGTGGCGGTGAGCCACGGGGCCGCGGGCTGCGCAGGCTCCGTGTAGGCGACCGTCACGGCGAGCTCGCGGAGCGTGTCGCCGGACGCGGCCGTGACCGGCAGTGCGAGCGGTGCGGGGGCCACACCCCCCACGCGCGCGGCCACCGGCGCGGGCGGCGTCACGCTCGCGAGCACCGGTTGTGCACCCACGCGCAGCACGACGTCCACGCCCTGCGGGCCGTTCTCGGCGTCCGCCGCACTCACTTCCACGCGCGCCGCGTACTCGCCAGGCGGAAGCGCACCGCGCGCCGCCCTCAGCCGCAACGCGGCCGGCGCCGTCGGCTGGTCGAGCGTGGCCGTGAGCCACCCCGTCGGCCCGCCCGGCGCGTACCGGACCGCCACCGCGAGCGCGCCCAGGGGGACCGGGTTGGGGTTGGAGACCGTGATCACCTGCTCCGCCGGCTCCGGCGCCCCCACGCGCGTCCGGAACTCGGCGGCGGGCGCCGACAGCCGGATGACCCCGCCATCGACCACCACCAGCGTGGCGCTTCCGGACCACTCGCCCGACTCGAGCCGCGCGATGATGGAGGTGCTCCCCGCCCGGCGCGCGGTCGCCACGCCGGTGAGCGAATCGATCCGCGCCACCGTGGTGTCGGCGCTGCGCCACCGCAGCGGCCGCTGCACCTCCGCTCGCGCACGATCCGTCACCCGCGCGGTGAACGCGGCGCTGCGCCCGGTGCGGACCGTGTCGACCGCGCGCGCCACCTCCACGCGGAACTCGTCCGACACCACCACCGCCGAGGGGACCGTGGCGTTCTGGCCCGGCAGCAGGTTCACCGGGCCGATCACCTGGCGATCCAGCACCCGCTCGCCGGAGCGCAGCATGATCTCGATCGTCGTGGCGCACGCGGTGCCCTGCGGCACCCGTTCCGTGTCGGCCAGACAGGGTGACAGGTTCACCGAGAACGCCACCTGCTGCGACGGCACGTCCGAGAGCGGAATGACCGACTCGGAGAGCAGCCGCGTCTCGCCGCCGCGCCGCTCGTAGCTCGCTCGGAGCTGCACGTTGAGCGCGTCCACGCGATGGGCCGTCACGGTCGCGCGGAGCGCGAGCCGGGCAGGCCGTTCGTTGATGCCGGTGCGGACGTCGGGCTCGACGGGCGAGCCGCAGGAGCCGGCGGCCACCCAGAGCGCCCCGACGGCCAGCACCCGCCGCACGGGCCACGCCGCAGCTCGCAGGGTACGCACGGCTCGCCGCATCAGCAGGCGCGCCCCGCCCCGCCGAGGTCCGCGCGGAGCGCACACCGGCGGGAGGGAACCTCGACCTCGGACGCGGTCGGTCGGTGGACGCGCCCCACGCTGGGAGGGCGTGCACCGCGCCATGGCCCGCGCGGGACGGTAGGCGGCATCGGGGACCTGATCGCTGAAGGATTCGCGGAGCCGGCGTCCCGGACTGACGGGGGCCGACCGACCTGACCTAAGAAGGCAGCAGAACGCGAACGGCGAAATGCGCCGATCGACCCAATCATCGTCACGGGCGTGGACCGACCTGCCCCCCGAACGCGACAAGGGCGCGGCTCCCTGCCCGCGCCCTTGCCCGTCCCCCCTCCGACATGTCCCCCCCTACCCCGTCGCCCCGTACCCCGCCGCCACGCAGTTGATGCTCAGCAGCATCTGCTGCAGCAGCTCCGCCCGCTCCGCGTCCGTCCCCGCCGCGCGGTACCGGCGGATCAGCTCCACCTGCATCCGTCCCGCCTGCTCCATCGTCACCTGGCGCCGCGCCACCTTCCGCAGGAAGCGCGGGAACCGCTCCGCCAGCCGCATCCCGCCGCTCACGCGCAGCACCGTGCGCACGGTCCGCTCGTACTCCGCCTCCACCAGGCCGAAGATCCGGTCCCGCGCCCGCGCGTCGCCCACGAGCCCCGCGAACTGCCGCCCGATCCCCAGGTCCACCCAGACGAGCGTCTTCTCCACCTCGTCGATGATGAGCCGGAAGAGCCGCGAGTCCCGGAACATGCGCTGCAGCAGCTGCTCGCCGCGCGCGCCGCGCACCTCGAGGAAGCTCTCCAGCCCGCTGCCGAGCCCGTACCAGCCGGGCACGAGGTGCCGGTTCTGCGTCCACGCGAACACCCACGGGATCGCGCGCAGGTCGGCGAGCGTGCGCGCGCCGAAGCGCCGCGCGGGCCGGCTCCCGAGGTTCAGGTGCGTGATCTCGTCCAGCGGGCTCGCCTGGCCGTAGTACGCCATGAGGTCGGGGTCGTCCACCAGCTGGCGGTACGCCGCCATCGAGGCGCCGCTGATCGCCTCCATCGCCTCGTCATGCTCCGCCGTCGGGACGAGCGCCGCCTCCTTCTCGCTCTTCAGCGCGTGCTCGATCACCGCCGACGCCAGCAGCTCGATCTGGTACTGCGCCGTGCCGCGGTTGGCGTACTTGAAGCTCACCACCTCGCCCTGCTCGGTGATGCGGATCCGCCCGCGGATCGACCCCGCCGGCTGCGCCGCGATCGCGCGCCCCGTCGGCGCGCCGCCGCGGCTCACCGAGCCGCCGCGCCCGTGGAAGAACGTGAGCGGCACGCCCAGCTCCTGCCCGAGCCGCGTGAGCTTGAGCTGCGCCTTGTACAGCTCCCAGTTGGCGGTGAAGAAGCCGCCGTCCTTGTTGCTGTCGCTGTAGCCGATCATCACCTCCTGCGTCCCGCCCTGCTCGTGCACCGAGCGGCGCACGACGGGCACCTGCAGGAGGTCGCGCAGGATCGCCGGCGCCCGGCGAAGGTCGTCGATCGTCTCGAGCAGCGGCACGATCGGCAGCAGGCACCGGTCGGTGCCGCGCTGGTCGTTGAAGAGGCCGCCCTCCTTCGCCAGCACGTACGCGCCGAGCACGTCGTGCACCGAGTGCGTCATCGACAGGATGAAGTTGCCGAACGCGTCCCGGTCGACGCGCTCGCGCAGCTCGGCGACGAGCCCGAACATCCCCATCGTCTCGGCGGGGCCCTCGGGCAGCGCCTCGAGCCGCAGCACCTCGAAGCGCGGCCGCGCGAGCTGCGCCTGCAGCCACTGGAGCCACTGGTCCTTGTCCGGCAGCGGCGCATCGTCCGCCGCGCCGGTGCGCAGCCGCCAGAGCGCGGCGAGCGCCTCGTTCAGCTTCGTCGTGTTCTCGCGCACGTCGAGCCGCACGCAGCTGAAGCGGAACACCTCCGCCTCGCGCCGGATCGGCCGCACGAGCGAGTCGGCCAGGTGCTCGCCGCACGCCTCGCGCAGGCCCAGCTCCAGCAGCCGCAGGTGCGCCACCAGCTCGTCCGCCGAGGTGTAGGGGTCGAGACCGGTGCCCGGCGCCACCGGTGCCGCGTCCGGCCCGTGCTCCAGCGTGACATCCAGCTTGCGCAGCACGCACACGAGGTACTGCCGGAACACCTCGCCCGGGTTCCGCGCGCGGATCGCGGCGGGCTCGCCGGTCTGGATCAGCAGCCGGTCGAGCGCCTCGCGGAAGCTCGCCGAGACGGGCGCGGCGCGCTCGCTCACCGAGAGCCGCTCCAGCAGCTCCTGCAGCCGGCGCCGGTAGCGGCGGATCGCCGCGTCGCGGTGCTCGAAGAGCGCGCGCCGCGTCACCGCGTTGGTGACGTTGGGGTTGCCGTCGCGGTCGCCGCCGACCCACGAGCCGAACTGGAGGAACGCCGGCACCGTGAACGGGTGCCCCGGGTACGCCTGCGCCAGCGCGCGCTCCACGCGCCCCATGAGCGCGGGGACCGCCTCGAACAGCGTCTCGTTGAAGAAGTGGAGCGCCCAGAACACCTCCTGCTCGACCGTCGGCTTCTCGAGCCGCAGCTCGCCGGTCATCCACAGGAGCTCGATCTCGTTCCGGATCTGGCCGCGGATCGCCTCGCGCTCGCGCGGGGTCCAGCGCGGCGCCTCCAGCTCGACGAGCAGGCGGTAGATGCGCCGGTGCTTCTCGAGCACCGTGACGCGCTTCGCCTCGGTGGGGTGCGCGGTGATGACGGGGCGGATGCGCAGGTGCCGCAGCAGCGCCTGCATGTCCTCGGGGCCGACGCCCGCCGCCTTCGCCTCGCGGATCGCGGCGAGCACCGTCCCCTTGAGCGCCTCCTCGCCGCGCTCGATCTCGATCTGCCGGCGCCGGCGCATCGCCGCGTTCTGCTCCGCGATCGACACGAGGTGCTGCCAGATGCCGAGCGTCTGCAGCGCGCGCCCGCGGAGCGCCTCGGGGACGTCCAGCACGTCGCCGTGCAGGATCGGCACGAGCTCGGGCTGCCGCTCGTGCACCACGTCGGCCAGCAGGGTGAAGAGGAGGTCGCTGATCTCCTGCGCGTACGCCGTCGCGTCCGCCGCCTCGCGGTACTCCGAGGTGGGGAGCGCCGCGAGGTCGGGGTGCGCGTGCAGCGACGCGTCGTGCGCCATCGGCCGGCTCAGGCCACCCGGTCGCGCACGGGCTGCCCGCTGAAGTGCAGCCGCAGGTTCTCCATCGCGCGCCGGCCCATCGCCTCGCGCGTGTCGAGCGTGGCGCTGCCCAGGTGCGGCAGCAGGACGACGTTCTCCAGGCCGAGCAGCCCGTCGTGCACGACCGGCTCGCGCTCGAAGACGTCGAGGCCCGCCGCGGCCAGGTGCCCCGCCCTGAGCGCCTCCACCAGCGCCGCCTCGTCCACCACGTCGCCGCGGGCGGTGTTGATGAGGATGGCGTGGCGCGGGAAGCGCGCGAGGCGCTCCGCGTTGATGAGGTGCCGCGTCTCCGGCGTCGCCGGGCAGTGCAGCGACACGAAGTCCGACTCCGCGATCACCTCGTCCGGCGTGCTCCGCGGCTCGGCGCCGAGCGCCTTCGCCTCGGCGGGGGACGGCGGGTACGGGTCGGAGAAGAGCACGCGCATCCCGAAGCCGTGGTGCGCGCGCTTCGCGACCGCGCGGGCGATGCGCCCCATGCCGATGAGGCCGAGCGTCTTCCCCGTCACGTGCGTGCCGAGCATGTGCGTCGGCCGCCAGCCGGTCCACGCCTTGCCGCGCACGTGCCGCTCCCCCTCGCCCGCGCGGCGCGCGGTCATGAGGAGCAGCGTCATGGCGAGGTCGGCCGTGGCATCGGTGAGGACGTCGGGCGTGTTGGTGACGATGATGCCGTGCTGCTTCGCCGCGGCGACGTCGATGTTGTTGAAGCCGACGCCGAACTGGCTGATGATCCGCGCCCGGCGCCCCTCGGCGCCCAGCACCTCGGCGGTGACCTTGTCGGTCACCGTGGTCATGACGCCGTCCGCCTCGCGGAGCGCCTGCTTCAGCCCCTCGGGCTCGAGGTCGCGGTCCTCGAGGTTGAGCCGGACGTCGAACGTCTCGCCCAGCTCCCGCTCCACCGCCTCGGGGATGCGGCGGGTGACGACGATGACGGGGCGGCTCACGCCGCCCCTCCCAGCGCCGTCCACTTCCCGTGCTTCGCCAGCACCGACGCCACCGTGCTCCCCAGCTCGGCGGGGCTCGTGACGACGTGCAGGCCGGCGTCCTTCATGATCTCCATCTTCTCCGCGGCCGACTCGCCGAACGCGGAGATGATCGCGCCGGCGTGGCCCATGCGGCGGCCCTTCGGCGCCGTGAGGCCGGCGACGTAGCCGATGACGGGCTTGCTCATGTGCGCCTTGGCGAAGAGCGCGGCCTCCGCCTCCTGCGGCCCGCCGATCTCGCCGATCATCATCACGGCCTCGGTCTCGGGGTCCTGCTCGAACATCTCGAGGATGTCGATGAACGCCGAGCCGTTGATCGGGTCGCCGCCGATGCCGATGGAGCTCGTGATGCCGATGCCGAGCGCCTTCATCTGGGACGCCGCCTCGTAGCCGAGCGTGCCCGAGCGGGTGACGACGCCGACGTTCCCCTGCTTGTAGATGTGCCCGGGCATGATGCCGAGCATCGCCTTGCCGGGGGAGATGAGGCCGGCGCAGTTCGGGCCGATGAGCTTCGTGCGCTTCTCCTTCGGGTACCGGCGGAGGTAGCGCTTGACCATCATCATGTCCTGCGCGGGGATGCCGTCGGTGATGGCGCAGACGACCTTGATCCCCGCGTCGGCGGCCTCCATGATCGAGTCCGCGCAGAACGACGCGGGCACGAAGATGATGCTCGTGTCGGCGCCGGTCGCCTTGACGGCGTCCTTCACCGTGTCGAAGACGGGGCGGTCGAGGTGCACGAGCCCGCCCTTGCCGGGGGTGACGCCTCCGACGACGTTCGTGCCGTAGGCGATCATCTCCTTCGCGTGGAACGTCCCCTTGTCGCCCGTGAAGCCCTGGACGATGACGCGGCTCTTCTCGTCGATGAGGATGCTCATGCGGCCCCCTTCCCGGCCTTCGCCTGCTGCAGGACCTCCACGACCTTCTGCGACGCCTCGGCCAGCGTGTCGGCCGTGACGAACGGGATCCCGCTCTCGGCGATGATCCGCCGCCCCTCCTCCACGTTGGTGCCCGAGAGGCGCACCACCATCGGCACCGTCGGCTTCAGCTCGCGCACCGCCTGCACCACGCCGGTCGCGACCCAGTCGCAGCGGTTGATGCCGGCGAAGATGTTCACCAGGATCGCCTTCACCTTCGGGTCGGCCATGACGAGCCGGAAGGCGTTGGTGACCTTCTCCGGGTTGGCGCCGCCGCCGACGTCGAGGAAGTTGGCGGGGGAGCTGCCGGCGTGCTTGACGAGGTCCATCGTCGCCATGGCGAGGCCGGCGCCGTTCACGATGCAGCCGATCTCGCCGTCGAGCGCGACGTAGTTGATGCCGTACTCCGCGGCCTGCGACTCGCGCGGGTCCTCCTCGGCGTAGTCGCGCAGCTCGGCGACGTTGGGCCGGCGGAAGAGCGCGTTGTCGTCGAACGTCATCTTCGCGTCGAGCGCGAGGAGCTGGCCGTCGGCGGTGACGACAAGGGGGTTGATCTCCACCATCGTCGCGTCGAGGTCGCGGAAGGCGCGGTAGCAGCCGGTGAGGGCGGTCACGGCGCGGGAGAGGAGCTTGGCGTCGAGGCCGAGCGCGAAGGCGATCTCGCGGGCCTGGAACGCCGTCATGCCGACGGCGGGCTCGACGGTGCTGCGGATGATCGACTCGGGCTCGCGCTGGGCGAGCTCCTCGATCTCCATGCCGCCGTGCGGGTGCGCGACGATCATGACGCGCTCGCTCTTGCGGTCGAGCACGAAGCCGAGGTACAGCTCGCGGCTGATCGGCACGGCCTGCTCGACGTAGAGGCGGTGCACCGTCTTCCCCTCGGGGCCGGTCTGGTGCGTGACGAGCTTCTTGCCGAGCAGCGCCTTGGCGGCCTGGCGGACCTCGTCCTCGCTGGAGCAGACCTTGATGCCGCCCGCCTTGCCGCGCGCGCCGGAGTGGATCTGCGCCTTGACGGCCCAGCGGTTCCCGCCGATCTCGGTGGCCCGGTAGACGGCCTGCTCCGGGCTGTACGCCACCCCGCCGCGCGGGATGCCGACGCCGAAGCCGGCCAGCAGCTCCTTGGCCTGGTACTCGTGGATGTCCATTACGCCCCGATCGCCTCCGCCATGCGCACGATGTTCTCGGCCATGCGGGCGCTCGCGGCGTCAATCATCTTGCCGTCGAGCTGCGCCGCGCCCTTGCCCTGCCTCGCCGCCTCGTCCAGCGCCACCAGGATCCGCCGCGCGCGGTCCACCTCCGCCGGCGGCGGCGTGAAGACCTCGTTGGCGAGCGTGATCTGCTTCGGGTGGATCGCCCACTTCCCCTCGATGCCGAGCGCGGCGCCGCGCTTCGCGGCCGCGATGAACCCCTCGGGATCGTTGAAGTCGCCGAACGGCCCGTCGATCGGCCGGAGCCCGTACGCGCGGCACGCCCAGATCATGCGGCAGAGCGCCGCGTGCCACTGGTCGCCCGGGTAGTCGGGGTTGAGGCCGCCGATGCTCACGGTGCGCGCGCGGTTGCTCGCGGCGAAGTCGGCGACGCCGAAGTGCATCGCCTCGAGCCGCCTGGAGCTCTGCGCGATCGCCTCGACGTTCGCGATGCCGAGCGCCGTCTCGATGAGGACGTCGATGCCGATGCGGTGGGGGATCTTCCGCGCCGCCTCGATCTGCGTGAGGAGGGCGTCGGTGAGGTACACGTCGCCGGGGACGCCGACCTTCGGCACGAGCACCACGTCCAGCCGGTGCCCCGCCTGCTCGATGACGTCCACCATGTCGCGGTAGAAGTAGTGCGTGTCGATGCCGTTGACGCGCACCGCGACCGTCTTCTTCGCGCCCTTCCAGTCCAGGTCGTTGAGCGCCTGGATCACGTTGACGCGGGCCTGCTCCTTGTCGGCCGGGGCGACGGCGTCCTCGAGGTCGAGGAAGACGTAGTCGGCGGCGCTCTGCAGGGCCTTCTCGAACATGGCCGGGTTGGACCCCGGCACGGCCAGCTCGCTGCGCTGCACGCGCGGGCGAGCCGGCTCGTAGCGGGTGTGGCTCACGCGCGCGCGACCTTGGCGGCGTCCGGCGCCACCGGCGCCACCTTCGCGGGGAGCGGCACCTGGGTCTCGGCCCAGTACTGCTGCGCCGCCGCGACGCCCGCGCCGTACGGCACCTTGATGCCGACGTCGCGCATCGCCATCTCCGCGCCGCCGATGCCGGCGAGGAGCGTGATCTCGTTCATCTCGCCGAGGTGGCCGATGCGGAACAGCTTCCCCGCCACCTTGCTGAGCCCCGCGCCGAGCGCGAAGTTGTAGCGGCGGTACGCGACGTCGATGACGTCGGCGCCGTTGAAGCCGGCCGGCACCATGATGGCGCTGACCGTGTCCGAGTACCACTGCGGCCCCTTCGCGCAGAGCGAGAGCCCCCACGCCGCCACGGCGCGGCGACACCCCTCGGCGAGGCGGTGGTGGCGCTTGAACACGTTCTCCATCCCCTCCTCCAGCAGCATCGCGAGCGACTCGCGCATGCCGTAGAGCATCGGGATCGACGGCGTGTACGGGAAGTAGCCCGTCGCGTTCGACTTCACCATGTCCTCGAACGACCAGTAGCAGCGCGGCAGCTTCGCCGTCTTCCCCAGCTCGAGCGCGCGCGGGCTCGCCGCGACGACGCCGGCGCCAGCCGGCAGCATGAGCCCCTTCTGCGAGCCCGACACCGCCACGTCCACCTTCCACTCGTCCATGCGGAAGTCGATGGAGGCGAGGCCCGACACCGAGTCCACCATGAGGAGCGCCGGGTGCTTCGCGGCGTCCATCGCCTTGCGCACGGCGCCGATGTCGCTCGTGACGCCCGTCGCGGTCTCGTTGTGCACGACGCAGACGGCCTTGATGGCGTGCTGCGTGTCCTTCGAGAGGATCTCCTCGATGATCGCCGGCGGCGCGCCCTCGCCCCACTCGACGTCGACGGCCTGCACGTCGAGGCCGAGGCGCGTCATCATGTCGATCCAGAGGTGGCTGAACTGGCCGTAGCGGAACGAGAGGACCTTGTCGCCCGGGGAGAGCGTGTTCGTGAGCGCCGCCTCCCAGCCGCCGGTGCCGGTGCCGGGGAAGACGAACGCGGTGCCGGTCTCGGTCTTGAAGACCTTCTTCAGGTCCCGGAAGATCGGCAGCGCGAGCTCCGGGAAGGCGGACGAGCGATGGTCCTCCATCGGCACGTGCATCGCGCGGAGGATGCGATCCGGGGAATTCGTGGGCCCCGGCACGAACAGGAAGTTTCGACCCTTCATCGCTCGTCCCTCGTCAGGTGTGGTTATCTATCGACCGACCATGACCGCCATTCACGACCCTCGCGCGCTCCTGCGCGAGCTCTACGACACCGCCATCGCCGCGGCCGACCCGCACCGCGCCCTCCGCACCGCGCTCGAGCGCGTCCCGCTCACCGCCGCGCCGATCCACCTGCTCGCCCTCGGCAAGGCCGCCGAGCCGATGGCGCGCGCTGCCGTCGCGCATCTCGCGGCGGCCGGCCGCGCGCCGGCCGGCGGCGTCTGCGTCGGCCCCGCGCCGTTCGAGCCGCCGCACCCGGCGCTCCCCGTCGTCACCGGCGACCACCCGGAGCCGGGCGACGGCTCGTTCGCCGCCGCCGAGGCACTCGGCGATGCCGTGGCGCGCATCGGCGCCGCGAGCGAGACCTGGGTGCTGCTCTCCGGCGGCGCCACCGCGCTCCTCGGCGCCCCCGTCCCCGGCGTCGCGCGCGAGGAGCTGCGCGCGCTCTACGCGCTGCTGCTCGGCTCCGGCCTCGACATCACGGCGATGAACCGGATCCGCAAGCGCTTCTCGCGCTGGGGCGGCGGCAAGCTCGCCGTCGCCATCCCGTCCGCGGCCATCCGCGTCTTCATCGTCTCCGACGTGATCGGCGACGACCTCGCGTCGATCGCGTCCGGCCCCTGCGTGCCCGACCCCGCCACCGCCGCCGAGGTGCGTGCCGCCCTGGAGGCGGCCGGCCTCTGGCCCAAGGTGCCGCCAACGCTACGCGAGCGTCTCGCACTTGTCGAACGCGGCGACGCCGAGGAGACGCCGAAGGGGACCCATCCGGCGTTCGGACGCGTCACGTCCGAGATCGTGGCGAGCAACTGGCTCGCGGTCGAGGCGGTGGCAAGCAGGGCGATCGGGTTGGGCCTCGCCGCCCGTGCCGAGCGGACGCCCCTGCAGGGCGAGGCATCGGTCGTGGCGGGGAGTGTGATCGCAGCGGCGACAAGTTACAGCACGTACCATTTTTCACAAGACCCCGCCCCGCGCCCCGCCTTCATCTATGTGCAGGGGGGCGAGACGACCGTCACGCTGGGGCCGGAGGCGGATGGCTTGGGGGGCCGGTCGCAGGAGTTGGCGCTCGCCGCGGCTCGGGCGCTGGATGGCCAGCCGGGCATCGCGCTGCTGGCCGGCGGCACCGACGGCCGCGACGGGCCGACCGATGCGGCGGGCGCCGTAGTGGACGGCAGCACCTGGGCCGAGATCACCGCCACCGGCCGCGACCCCGCCGATCATCTGCGCCGCCACGACGCCTTCCACGCGCTCGACGCCGTCGGCGCCCTGCTCCGGCCGGGGATGACGGGGACGAACGTGATGGACGTGGTGGTGGTGATGGTGGGGGGCAGATGAGCCTCACCGTCCACATCCGCTGCGGCGACGACCTGCGGCTCGCCTTCGGCCGCTCGGGCCTCCCGGGCGCCTACCAGAAGTGGGCCGACCCGCTCTGCATCGGGCCCGTCGGCCCCGTCATCGCGCGGCCCGCGTGGCGGCGGCTCCGCGCCCACTGGCTCGGCGCGAAGTGGGCGATGAGCGAGCAGGAGATCGACGCGGTCCTCGAGACCGAGGACGCCGCCCTCCACGCCGCCGCCGACGGCGCCGACGAGATCGTGCTGTGGTGCGAGCACGACCTGTACGACCAGGCGATCCTCGCCTACCTCCTCGCCTGGTGGCTCGAGCAGCCGCAGGCGCGCGCCAGGCTGTCGCTCATCCAGCTCGACCGCCATCCCGCCGTCCCCGCCTTCCACGGCCTCGGCCAGCTCGATCCCGAGCACCTGCCGCCGCTCTTCGCGGCGCGCGTGCCGGTGGACGCGGCGACGCTGCGCGAGGGGCGCCGCGCGTGGGAGGCGCTCGCCGACGGCGGCCCCCCGCGGCTCGCCGCCGAGGCCGCGCACGGCTTCCCGCGCCTGCCGTTCATGGCCGATGCGCTGCGCCGCCGCGCCGAGGAGTTCCCGGGTGCGCACGGGCTCTCGCGCACCGCGCGGCAGGCGCTCGCCGCCGTCGCGGCCGGGCACGTGACGCCGCGCGCCGCGTTCGCGGACTCGCAGGAGCAGGAGCACGCGCGCTGGCTGGGCGACACGATGTTCTACGGGGTGCTCTGGGACCTCCTCGACGGCCCCGACCCGTTCCTCGTCGCCGACGAGCCGTGGCGCCGCGGGCAGGCGCCGGACGGCGTGACGCTGGCGCTCACCGCACGCGGCCGCGTCGCCGCCGGCTGAACCCGCTGATGACCGAGCCGATCGCCCCTCGCACCGGCCCCCTCGACGCGCACGAGCGCGAGGGGACGGTGGCGCAGCTCGAGCAGTCGCTGGCGATGGTGCGCGAGGCGGTGGAGGGATGGAACGACGCGCAGTGGCGCTGGCGCCCGGCGCCGGAGGCGTGGTCGGCCCTCGAGGTGGTGGCGCACCTGGCGCTGGTGGAGACGCGGCTCCGGACGATGCTCGAGTCGCTGGTGCCCGCGCCGCCGCCGGAACCCGAGACGTACCCGGGCCAGCGCGGCGCCTTCATCGGCCGTATGCTGCGGAGCCGCGAGCGGCGGGTGAAGGCGCCCGATGGCCTCGGCCTTCCGGACCCGCTCCCCGCGCCCGCCGACGCGCTCGCGGCGCTCGCCGCCGCGCGGGCGTGGACGGTGGCGTTCGCGCGCGAGTCGCCGCTGCCGCTGCACGACCTCGGCCACGCGCACTTCCGGCTCGGCTTCCTCACGGGGCACCACTGGCTGCTGTTCCTCGCGGCGCATGCCGAGCGGCATGCGGCGCAGGTGGTCGAGGTGCGCTCGGCGCCGGGCTTCCCCGCCTGACACGCGGCGCCGCGCTCAGCGCGCGGTGCCCGGCCCCCGCCAGTCCTTCCCCACCAGCACCGTCACCTCGCAGCGGCACGCCGAGTCGCGCTGCACGCGCAGCACGCCGGCGCCGAGCGCGGCACGGACGTCGGCGGCCGCGGTGGTGTCGGCGGTGCGGCTCAGCACGAGCGTCGTGTCGCGCGGGGCGGGCGCGGTCGCGTAGGCGACGACGTCCCACCCCTGCGCGCGGAGGTGACGCGTCGCCACGCGCGCCCAGCCGTCGCGCCCCGAGGCGTTGAGCACCTCGACGCGCGCGCCGCGCGCGCCCGGCACCTCCCACGCCGGCGTGGTGTCGTCGGCCGGCTCGGCCACCGGCTGCGCGACACTCCCAGCCCCCGGCCCCCGGCCCCCCGCCCCCCGCCACCACCACACCCCCGCTCCCGCGCCGACGACCAGCGCGGCCACCACCAGCCACCCGGCCTTCATGCCGCCGGCCCGTCGCCCGCCGCCTCCGGCGCGACCACCGGCACGGGCCGCTCCCCCGTGTCGCGCGGGCCACCGGTCGCGAGCGAGTTCCAGAACTCGCTGCTCTGCGTCGGCACGATCCACCCCTCCGCGAGCGCGTGCGCGAGCCGGCGCCGCACCACCTCCAGCAGCACCGCGTCCGGCTCGGCGGCGAAGCGCGCGGCGAGCGCGGCGCGCGCCTCACGGTCGAACCTGCGGCCCGGCTCCAGGAAGTCGGCGCAATAGAGCACGCGCCCCGCCATCCCCCACGCGGGCCAGCCGAGCGAGTGGTGCCGCACGGCGTCGAGCAGCTCCGCGTCGGCCTCGCCCTGCGCGGCGAGCAGGTTGGCGCAGGCGGGGCCGTGCAGCAGCTCGGCGGGGCCACGGCACTCGGGCGCGAGACGCGCCAGCTCGGTGACGGGCAGGTCGCGCAGCGCGTCGTGCAGCCAGGCCGCGCGCCGCCAGCGCCGCGCCGCCTCGGGCGGCGGCGCCATCCGCGCGATCCACTCCTCCACGAGCGCCACCACGCGCCGGATGTGCGCCTCGCGCTTCGGGGACACGACGGCCCACGCGGGGAGCCCCGCCTCGCCGTCACCGCCCGAGGAAGCCGCCAGCCGCGCGCGCGCCTCGGCCAGCTGCCGCCGCCAGAAGTCGCGCTCGGCGAGTCCGGGGTGCGGCAGCACGAGCGCGGGCGCGTCGCTCGTGACGCCGTCGACCTCGATGATGTCCACGTCGAGCGTGCGCGACGCCCAGCGCGCCTCGCGGCGGCGGCCGCGCAGCGCCTCGACCGCCTGGCACGCCTCGAGCAGCGCCGGCGGCGCGAGCGCGGTCTCGACGAGGAGCACCTGGTTCAGGTACGGCGGCTGGTCGAGCCCGCCGAGCGGCGCCGTCTCCTCCTCGGCGGAGGCGGCGAGCAGCCGCGTGGCGGGGAGCGCCGCGAGCAGCGCGCGCGCCGCGGCGAGGTGCGCCGCGCGGTCGCCAAGGTTGGAGCCGAGGGCGAGCGCGGCGACGAGGCGGGGGACGGCGGCGCTCACCCGACCTCCGCGAACTGCCGCGCCAGCTCCTCGAGGCGCGCGGCCACCTGCGAGAGCTCGCGGATGGCGCCGTCGAGCTCGAGCTGGCCGCGCGCGGCCTCGCCCGCGGTGCGGGCGAGCGTATCCGTCTCCTCGCGCGCGCGCGTGGCGACGGCCGCCACCTCGTCGATGCGGCGGGCGAGCTCGTGCACGCGCGCGGCCTGCGCGCCCGCGGCCTCGGCAATCGTCGCGGCACCGCGGCCGGCGGCGCCCGTCGCGTCGCCGATCGCCTCGAGGGCGCGCGCGGCGTCGGCGCTCATCCCCTCGACGCCCGCCACCACCTCGCGGCCGCGGCGCATCTGCGCGGCGAGCCGGTCGGCCTGGTCCGAGATCTCGGCCACGAGCACGCCGATCTCGCGCGCCGCGTCGAGCGACTGCCCGGCGAGCGTCCGCACCTCCTCGGCGACGACGCCGAACCCGCGCCCCTCGCGCCCGGCGCGCGCGGCCTCGATGCCGGCATTGAGGGCGATGAGGTTGGTCGTGTCGGCGATCTCGCGGATGGTGCCGAGGAAGTCGGTGATGCGGCGCGTCACGTCGCCGAGCTGTGCCACCTGCGCGCTGCTCTCGTCCACGAAGCGCGTGAGCTGCACGAGCCGCTCGATCGCGCCCGCGATCACGGCGCGGCTCTCCCCCGCCACCGTCGCCGCGCGCGTGCTGTCGGCCGCGGCGGCGGCGCCCTGGTCGGCGGTGGCGCGGGCGCCGGCGGCGAGCGCCGTCGTGGCGTCGCGGCCGAGGCGCGCGAACTGCTCCTGGTCGGCGACGGTGCGCTGCATCGCCGCCGACGCCTGCGTGAGCGCCGCCGCCGAGAGCCGGAGCGACTCGGCGGCGCGGGCGAGCGCCGCCACCTGCGCGCCGATCCGCCCGACCGTGTCGGTGAGCGGCTTCCGCAGCTCGGCGATGTGCACCGCCGTCGCCACCTGCGCCGCGATGGTGGCGAGCGCGTTCCGCTCGCGCGGGCCGAAGACCGCCTTCTTGAAGTGGTCGATCTCCAGCGTGCCGAGCCATTCGTCGCCGAAGCGGAACGGCTCGATGGCGAGCGCGCGCACCGCCGGGTCGCTCGGGCGCGTGGCGGGGTCGGCCTGCGCGTCGGCCAGCACCACCGCGCGGCCGCTCACGAGCGCCTGCTGCCGCGGTGCGGCGAGCTCGGGCGCCACCGCGCCGCGCCCCGGCCGCCCCTGCACGCTCCGGTACGCCAGCACCGGCGTCCCTCCCTCCAGCCGGTAGATCCGCAGGTCCGACCAGTCGATCAGCCGGTACGCCACCTGCTCGATCGCCTCCCACGTGCGCTCGAGCGACTGGTTGGCCGTGATCTGCGTCTGCATCAGGTGGACCTTGTTCAGGTCCTCCGCCGCGATCGCCTCCTCGAACATCCGCTGCGTCAGCAGCCCGATCACGAGCACCGCCCCCGCCACCGTGAGCCACCCCGCGGGCGTCAGCGCATCGAGCGCCAGCGCGAAGATCGCCACGCCCGTCACCGTGAGCAGGTACGACAGCACCTCCCACCGCAGGATCAGCAGCTGCTCGGCGGGCGGCAGCTTCGCGCGGGCGAGCAGGCCGAAGTAGAAGAGCGCGCGGCTGGTGAAGAAGTGGAACGCGAGCAGCGTGAACGCGGCGGGGAGGAAGTCCACCGAGAGCGGCGGCGAGCCGGAGGCGCGGTGCACCGCGGCATAGACGCCGAACGAGGCGAGCAGCCCGAGCACCTCGCGCCCGGCGTTCACCTGCGCGAAGCGGAGCGGCTTGCCGACCCACAGCCAGTCGACGAGCGTCACCGCGAGCCAGAGCGGAGCCACCACGGCGCCGGGGCCGACGCTCAGCGCACCGACGAGCACGGGGACCGCGGTCTGCGTGAGGTACGAGTACTTGCTGAGGCGGACCGGCGCCGCGCGCGCGAGCGCGATGGCGGCGAGCAGCACGCCGAACGCCGCGGGGCCCGCCTCCCAGCCGCGCAGCCACCACGCCGTGCCCGCCGCGGCCAGGAGGCCCCCCCAGCGCAGCGTCGCGGCGAACGCGGCGAGGAGGGCCGCGACGCGCATCAGCCGCCGCCGGCAGCGTCGTCGAGCGCGGCGCGGAGCCCGGCGAGGAACCGCTCCGCGCCCTCCACCCCCTCGGCGCCCAGCGTGTCCACCAGCGCGCTCCCCACCACCACGCCGTCCGCGAGCCCCGCCACCGTGCGCACCTGCGCCGGCGTCGAGAGCCCGAAGCCGACCGCCACCGGCAGCGGCGTCGCCGCGCGCACGCGCGCGATCGTGGCGGGGAGGCCCTCGTCGAGCGTGGCGCGCGCCCCCGTCACGCCGAGGCGGCCGATGAGGTAGATGAACCCCTCGGCGTCCGCCACCGTCTCGGCGAGCCGCGCGCCGACCGTCGTCGGCGCGACGAGGCGGATCAGGTCGAGCGGCGAGGCGCGCACCGCGCCCTCGAGCGCGGCGTCGCCGCCAGCCGGGAGGTCGGTCAGGAGGAGCCCCGAGGCGCCGGCCGCATGCGCGTCGGCGAGGAAGCGCTCCACGCCGTAGCGGCGCACGGGGTTCAGGTAGCTGAACACCACCACCGGCGCCCGCAGCCGCGCCTCGGCGATCAGCTCCAGCGTGCCGGCGAGCGTCATCCCGCGCGCCAGCGCCTCGAACGTCGAGCGCTGGATCGTGGGGCCATCGGCCAGCGGGTCGGAGAACGGCACGCCGACCTCGATGATGTCGCAGTGGCGGTCGGCGGCGCGGAGCGCCGCGAGCGACGCCGCGCGATCCGGCCACCCCGCCGTGAGGTACGGGATCAGCGCGGTGCGCCGGCGCGCGCGCAGCGCGGCCCACGTCGCGGCGATCGGCGAGGCGCCGGTCGCGGCGGCGCGGGGGGCGTCAGATGAAATAGTCACCGACCGTCAGGCCGTATTTCTGGGGGTTCGTGACCTTGATGATGGAGCGGCGCCAGGCGCCGCCCGGGAGCTTGTCGGCGAGGCTCGTCTCCATCCCGGGCGGCGGCACGAGCGCGCCCTGCGCGTCGATGGCGATGCGCACGTTCGGCCGGTTGAGCGGCGCCTCGGGGTTCGGCCCCGTGACGATCGCCACCTCCATGCCGTCGAGGATGACGCAGGTGCCGACCGGGTAGATGCCGATCAGGTTGATCAGCGCCTTCACCAGCACCGGCTCGTAGCCGCGGTGCGGGTTCTCCCACATCTCGCGCAGCACCTGGTCGGGCTCGATCGGCACCGTCTGGTAGGCGCGGCGCGTCGTCGCCGCGTCGTAGCCGTCGGCGACCGACACGATGCGCGTGAAGAGCCCGAGCTCCCGGTGACGCACGGAGCGCGGGTAGCCGCTCCGGTCGCGCTTCATATGGTGCTCGTGCGCCGCGAGGATCGACCGCCACGGGATATCCTCGAAGCCGCGCATCTGGAACAGCGCGAGCGCGCCCTGCCACGTGTGCGCCTGCATCAGCCGCCACTCGCGCTCGTCGAGGCCGCCCGTCTTGTTCAGCACCTCGAGCGGGATGCGGGACTTGCCCATGTCGTGCAGCAGCGCCGCCATGCCGAGGTCGTAGAGCTGCAGCTTGCTGAGGCCGAGCTTCTTGCCGAGGGCCACGGAGAAGATGCAGACGTTCACCGAGTGGGTGAACGTGTACTCGTCGTAGTCGCGGATGGCGGTGAGGCCGACGATCGAGGTCTCGTTGTTGAGCACCTGGTCGACGATGAGCTGCACCGCGCGCTTCACCTTGCGCAGCCCGCCCGCGCGCCCGAGCCGCGCCTGGCCCATCACCTCGCGCGTGACGGCGACGCCCTGCGAGTACGTGCGCTTGGCGACTTCCTTGCTGCTCTTCTGCCCCTCGTCGGCGAACCCCTCGCCCCCCTCGGTGCGCGGCGCGAAGGCGATGGCGCCGACGCCCGCCGCCTCCACGCGCTCGCGCAGCTGGTCGAAGAGCGCGTCCGGCTCCCCCTTCCCCTGCAGCGCGAGGAGGATGCTGAGCACCGCCTGCCACTCCTTGCGCGTCACCCCCGGCGCCACGTGCAGCGTGCCGATGCCGAGCGCGCGGAGCTGCGCCAGCACCATGCTGAACGAGGTGTAGTTGTCCAGCTCGAGGCGGAGCCGGGTGCCGTTCACGTACAGGAAGTCGCCGGCGAGCTTCACGTCGATCTCGCCGTCGCGCTGGAGCTGGACGGCCGCGGCCTCGAGGTCGTCGAGCGACTTCTGCACCGTGGCGTTCTCGAGCGGGTACAGCTTGAGCGAGCGGAGCGCGGCGTACATCGCCACGAGGAACACCCGCCCCGCGCCGCGGACGAACGCGTCCTCGCCGTCGCCGGCGGCGCCGCCCGGGAGCGGGAAGGTGCCGGTCAGCCCCGGCAGCGGCCCGCTCACGCGCGCCCCCCGCGCAGCGCGCGCAGCACGGCGTTGCGCACCACCGGCTCCTTGTCGTCGGCGGCCTTCTGCAGCACGCCCTTCGCCTCGGCGGTGCCGATGCGCCCGAGCGCGATCGCCGCGCAGGCGCGCTGCTCGGCCGGCGCCTTGGCGCCGAAGAGCCCACGCGGCAGGAGGATCGCCGCGAGCGGCTCGATGCCGGCCGCGCCCGCGAGCGCGCCGTACGCCTCGAAGATCGCCATCCGCTCCGTAAGGTCGCGATCGGCGACCTTCCCCTGCACCACCGGCTCCAGGCGCCGGAGCGCCTGGCGGTGCCCCTTGGTGCCGCAGGCGCGGACCGCGGCGAGGCGGACGCCGCGGTCGGCGTCATCGATGGCGCGCTCGATCGCCTGCAGCGCGCCGGGCGTGGCGATCTCGGCGAGCGCCTCCACCGCGCCCAGGCGGATCGCGGGGTCGGCGTGGGCCGCCGACTCCGCGAGGCCGGGCACGGCGGCCTGCAGCCTGAGGCGCCCCGCGAGCGCCACGAGCGCGCCGAGCCCGTCCGTGGCCGGGTCCTTGAGCAGCGCCACCACCTCCTGCGGATGCAGCGCGGCGAGCCGGTCCAGCGAGGCGCGCAGCAGCGCCTGCACCTCGGGGCGCGCGAGCTTCGGCATCCAGGCCACCAGCGTGCCGATGGCACCCGGCCGGAGCTCGCGGAGCAGCTCGGCGACGTCGTCGTCCCCTGCCGTCACGCCCATCTCGTCCAGCGACTGGACGAGCTGCGCGAGGTTGTCGGGCTCCGAGAGCCGCGCCTCGAACGAGGCGAGGCGCGCCTGCTGCTCCGAGGTGATGCTCGCCGCGCGGCCCGCGAGCGTGCGCAGCTCGCGCAGGATCCCCGCCACGGCGCGGAAGTCGCGCTGCGCCAGCAGGTTCGGCAGCAGCGACTCGACGACGGCCACCACCTCCTCGCGCACGCCGCCGTCGGCCTGCACCTCGAAGATGTCGAACAGCGCGTCGAGCGCGCTCTGCCGCACGTCGCGCGCGTACTCCACCTGCAGCTCGCCCGCGATGAACGTGACCTCGCTGTCGTCGAGGAAGTAGAGCGTCGAGTCGAACTCCTCGGGGTCGACGACGCCCTTCGGCCGCGCGGCCTCGCCCGCCTCCGCGCGCACGCCGGCGGCGCGCGTCCCCGAGGGCTCCGCCTCGTTCGCCCCCTTCGCCAGCGCGAACGCCGTCCCCGTCCCCGCCCCGCCCAGCGACGGGTCGCCCTGGCCATCGGGGTCGGCGAAGCGGTACTGGATGAGCGTGAACTCCTGCTCCCAGAGCAGCGTCAGCAGGTCGTCGCCGGCGTCGGCGGGGAGGAAGCGGGCGCGGTTCACGACCTCGAGGAAGCGCACGATCTCCGCCGCCTCCACCCCGCGCCGCAGCACGAGGAGCCGCAGCCCGTCCTTGTACAGCGCCCACGCGAACGACTCCGAGCGGTTCGGCTGCGCGTAGACGACCTCGTCCTCAACGCGCAGCTCCCCCTCCATCACGCGGAGGGTGAGCTCGTCCGTGTGCTGCCAGACCGGGGCGAACGCCGCCTGCACGTTCTGCGCGGCCTTGGCGTAGATCGGGTTGTTCGGCAGGTACATCTTGAACGCCCGCAGCGCCTTCACCAGCGTCTGCAGGAGGTCGTTCACCGGCGCCACGGGGACGGGCGCGGCGTGCGGGGCGCTCATCCGGCGCGCGCGCGCTCCGCGAGGAGCCCGGCGACGTGGGCGACGTCCTTGTCGCCACGGCCGCTGAGGCACATCACCACGAGGTCGTCCGCGCGCCAGCGGCCGCGGGTGCCGAGCAGCCACGCGAAGGCGTGCGCCGTCTCGAGCGCGGGGATGATCCCCTCCAGGCGGCACACCTGCTGGAACCCCTCCAGCGCGGCGTCATCCGTCACCGCCTCGTAGCGCACGCGGCCCGTGTCGCGCAGCCAGCTGTGCTCGGGGCCCACGCCGGGATAGTCGAGCCCCGCCGAGACGGAGTGCGCCGGCAGCACCTGGCCGTCGGCGTCCTGCAGCAGGTAGCTCAGGCTGCCGTGGAGCACGCCGGGGACGCCGGCCGAGAGCGTGGCGCTGTGCTGGCCCGACGCCACGCCGTGCCCCGCCGCCTCGACCCCCACCAGCTCCACGTCGTCGCCGGTGAACGGCGCGAACATCCCGATCGCGTTGGAGCCGCCACCGACGCACGCCACCACCGCGCGCGGCAGCCGCCCGTGCCGCTCCAGCACCTGGGCGCGCGTCTCCCGGCCGATCACCGACTGGAAGTCGCGCACCATGCGCGGATACGGGTCGGGGCCGACGGCGGAGCCGATGATGTAGTGCGTGGTGGGGACGTTGGTGACCCAGTCGCGGAGCGCCTCGTTGGTGGCGTCCTTGAGCGTGCGCGTCCCCGACTCGACCGGCACCACGGTGGCGCCGAGGAGCCGCATGCGGAAGACGTTGAGCGCCTGGCGCTGCACGTCCTCCGCGCCCATGTAGACGACGCACTCCAGCCCGAAGCGCGCGCACACCGTCGCGGTGGCGACGCCGTGCTGCCCCGCCCCCGTCTCGGCGATGATCCGCCGCTTCCCCATCCGCCGCGCGAGCAGCGCCTGGCCGATGGCGTTGTTGATCTTGTGCGCGCCGGTGTGGTTCAGGTCCTCGCGCTTGAGCAGCACCGTCGCGCCGACCGCCTCCGAGAGGCGCGGCGCGCTGGTGAGGCGCGACGGGCGGCCCACGAAGTCCATCAGCAGGCACTCGTACTCGCCCCAGAAGGCGCGATCGTCGCGGACCGAGTCGTACAGCGCGGCCAGCTCGTCGAGCGCGGCCATGAGCGTCTCGGGCACGTACCGGCCCCCGTAGGGCCCGAACCGTCCCGCGACGGCGGTCTCAGCGTCCAGCACGATGGCCATGCACGGCCTCCAGGAAGCGGCGCAGCGCCGCCGCCGATTTCACCCCGGGCGCGTCCTCCACGCCGGAGCTGGTATCCACGATGTCGGGCCCGACCGCGGCGATCGCCGCCGCCACGGTCTCTGGCCGGAGCCCCCCCGCGAGCGCCACGCGCGCCCGCGGCGCGAGCACGCGCACCCGCTCGAGGGCGGCGCGCGCCGCGGGCCACGGCAGCGCCACGCCGGTGCCGCCGTCCCGTCCCGGCACGTGCGGCTCGAGCAGCACCACCTCCCCCTCGGCCACGTCCTCCGCCGAGGGCGGCGCCGCGTCGGCCGCGAGCCGCAGCACGCGCCAGGCGCGGAGCCCCGCGGCCGCCACCGCGCGCGCGTCGCCCGCGGTGTAGGCGCCGTGGAGCTGCAGCCCCGCGAGCCCCGCCGCCCGCGCCGCGCCGATCGCCTCGGCGACCGGCTCCCGCACCACCACGCCGAGCACCGGCACGCCGCTTGCCGCCGCGACCACCGCTCGCGCCTCCGCCACCGAGACCGTCCGCGGCCCCCCGGCCGCGAGGATCACGCCGAGGTACGCCGCCCCCGCCTCGGCGGCGAGCGCGGCATCCTCCGGACGGCGCAGCCCGCAGATCTTCGCGGCGGGCGTGCTCACCGCCCGCGCCGCGCGACGCCGCTCACCGCGCGCGCCAGCGCCGACGGGTCGGCCGCGGACGAGAGCGCGGTGCCGATGAGCACCGCGTCCGCGCCCGCCGCGGCGGCGGCCTCCGCGTCGGCGAGCGACGCCATCCCGCTCTCGGCCACGGCGATGACGCCGGCCGGGATCCGGTCGAGCAGCCTCCAGGCGGCGGCGGTGTCGATGCGAAAGGTATCGAGGTCCCGGCTGTTGACGCCGACCACCCGCGCGCCCGCGTCGAGCGCCACCGCGATCTCGTCCGCGGTATGCACCTCCACGAGCGCTTCGAGCCCCGCCTCCCACGTCGCGACCAGCAGGCGCCGCAGCTCGGCGGGGGCCAGGGCGCGCACGATGAGCAGCACCGCCGACGCCCCGGCCGCTCGCGCCTCGTCCACCTGCAGCGCGTCGAGGACGAAGTCCTTCCGGAGCGCCGGCACCGGCACCGACGCGCTCACGGCGGCGAGGTCGTCCAGCGAGCCACCGAAGTGCGGACCGTCGGTCAGCACCGAGATCGCCGCCGCCCCCGCCCCGGCGTACGCCGTCGCATGCGCGACCGGGTCGAGCTCGGCGCGGATCACGCCGGCTGACGGCGAGCGCCGCTTCACCTCCGCGATGAGCGCGACCGTCGGCCGCTGCAGCGCCGCGAGGAAACCCGGCGGCTCCGCGGCGACCGCGGCGCGGCGCGCGACATCGGCGGCGAACGGTCGGCGGGCCTCGAGGTCGAGGCGCGTGCGGCGGAGGATGTCGTCGAGCGAGACAGGCACCAGGCAGGCTTCCGGGCGGGTGGGCGCTTGTGTTTCGGCGGCTGTTCGGTCAGCTTTTGGCATCCGTTCGGTCGGACCCCCAAGAGGAGGAAGGTAGCCGATGCCGCTCACGCGCCGGCAGAGCGAGATCCTCGAATACCTCGGTCGCCACATCCGGGACCGCGGCTTCGCGCCGAGCTTCGAGGAGATCGCCGAGCAGTTCGGCTTCGCCTCCCTCGCCACGGTGCATGAGCACCTGACGAACCTCGAGCGGAAGGGGTACATCCGCCGCAGCTACAACGAGAGCCGCGCCATCGAGGTGCTGCCGCCGCGCGGCACCGCCCCGGCCAGCGACCTGCCCCTGCTCGGCAAGGTGGCGGCCGGCAAGCCGATCGAGTCGCTGAGCCACGAGGAGACGCTCGCCGTCCCCGAGGCGATGCTGCCGAAGCGCGGGCCGAACTACGCGCTCCGCGTCCAGGGGGACTCGATGGTGGAGGACCACATCGAGGATGGCGATTATGTGGTGGTCCACGGCCGCCCCACGGCCGAGAACGGCGAGCTCGTGATTGCGCTCGTGAACGGCAGCGAGGCGACGCTCAAGCGCTTCTACCGCGAACCCGGAGGCTGGGTGCGCCTCGAGCCGCGGAACTCGACCATGCAGCCCATGCGGTACCCCGAGACCGACGTGACGGTGCAGGGCGTGGTCTGCGGGGTGATCCGGAAGTACTGAGCGGCGCGCGCGCTCCCCACCGTCGGCCCTGCCGTTCACGGGTACGACGAGGTAACGTGAGAGTACCCGCTCTTCACGGACGTCGACGTCCTGTCCGACCACGCTCGTGACATCCTGGCTCTCGCGCGCCTGTTCACCGGCGCTCCCGTGTCGTGCCTGCAGGTGTCCGTCGGCGACCTGCCGACCGAGACGAGCGTCGATGGCGTCGTGCCGGACGTGCGGCTGCCACCGGATCCGGGCAGCTGGCACACCACCTGGGACGGCGCCATCGAGGGAACACCGGGCGGCCACCGCTGGCTCGCCTTCCCCCTGCCGGACGGCGGTGATGGCGTCCTCGGCGTCCTCGGCGTCCTCGACCCGCCAGACCCCGACGCCCGACCGACCCGCGAGGCGCTCGCGCGCCTCGCGCGCCTCGCCAGCGCCGACGCGCAGCACTCGGCCATCCGCCAGCGGCTCGAGCGCAGCGAGGCGATCCTCAACGCGACGGGTGCGCTCGCCAAGATCGGGGGCTGGGAACTCGACCTCACCACGCGTCGCGTGCGCTGGACGGAGCAGACGTTCCGCCTGTACGGCCTCGAGCCCAGCGACGACCCCCCGCTCGAGCGTGCCCTGGCCAGCTATCCGGAGGATGAGCGCCAGCGGCTCGTGGAGCTGCTGGAGCGCGCCGCCGAGGACGGCGGCGGGTTCGACGAGGTCTTCCGCTTCGTGAACGCGGCCGGCGCCGAGCGGCGCATGCGCTCGCGCTGCCGGGCCGTGGTGCGCGAGGGGCGGGCGATCCGCCTGCTCGGCACGTTCGAGGACGTCACGGCGCAGATGGAACGCGAGGCGGCCCTGCAGCAGAGCGAGGCGCGGGCCCGGTCGCTGACGGACCGGCTCCAGCTGGCCACGGAAGCGGCGGGGATCGGCGTCTGGGACCTCGACATGCGCACCGGCGCGATGGAGTGGGACCCGCGCATGTACGCGATCTACGGCACCACGCCCGATGCCTGGCCCGACGCGCACACCACATGGCGCCACCTGATCGTGCCCGACGACATCGCACGCGTCGATGCCATCGCGGCGCGGGCCGTCGCCGACGCACGGCCGTTCACCGTCCCGTTCCGCGTGCGCCGGCCCGACGGTGACGTGCGCCACATCAGCGCGCACGCCCTGTGCCTGACCGACGAGGAGGGCCGGCCCGCGCGCATGGTCGGGATCAACTACGACATCACGCCGATCGCCCGCGCACAGGAGGCGCTCGTCGAGCAGTCCGAGCGGCTGCAGCTCGCGCTCGACGGCGGCGGCCTCGGTCTCTGGGACTGGAACCCGCTCACGGACGCCGCCGTCTTCGACGCGCGCTGGTGCGCGATGCTCGGCGAGACCGTGGAGACGCTCCCGCCGGCCGGCGCCTCGTGGGTGGCGCGCGTCCACCCGGACGACTGGCCGCTCGTGGAGGCCGCGGTACAGGACCACCTGGCGGGCCGCTCCGAGCAGTACGAGGCGGAGTACCGGCTCCGGCACCGCGACGGCTCGTGGCGCCGCATCCATGCCCGCGGGCGCCTCGTCTCGCGCGACGCGGAGGGGCGGCCCACCCGCATGGTCGGCACGCACATGGACGTCACCGACCGGCATGCGATGGCCGAGGCGCTGCGACGCAGCGAGGCGCGCTTCGCGGCGTTCATGGAGCACGCGCCGGTGATCTGCTGGATCGTGGACGCCGCCGACCGGATCGTGTACGCCAACCCGGCCTTCGCCGTGCTGCTGGGCACCCCCATCGGGCGGCTCGTCGGTCGGGCGGTGGCGGAGATCTTCCCCGCCGAGGCCGCGCGCACCATGGCCGCGAACAACGCGCGCGTGCGCGCGGGCGGCGTGCCACAGCTGCTGGAGGAAGCCGCCGTGCAGCCGGACGGCGGCGTCGGCACCTTCCTCGTGGCGAAGTTCCCCGTCCCCGGCGAGGCGCCGGGGCTCGTCGGCGGTGTCGCCATCGACGTGACGCCGATGAAGCGCGCCGAGACCGCGCTGGAGGCCGAGCGCGACCGGCTGCGGCAGATCCTCGATGGGCAGGCCAGCTACGTCGTGATGCTCGAGCCGGACGGCCGCGTCTCCACGGCCAACCGCGCCGTGCTCGGCCTCGTCGGCGACGAGGGCACGCTCCTCGGTCGCCCGATCTGGGAGGTCCCGCTCTTCCACGCCGACCCGGAGCAGCCGGCGCGCGTGCGCGCGGTCGTCACGCGCGCGCTGGCGGGCGAGCGCGTGCGCGACGAGCTCGTGCTCGTCAGCCCCGATGGCCGCCGCGCACCGCTCGACACGATCGTCGGCCCGCTCCGCGACGCCGACGGCCGCATCGTGGGCGTGATCGCCTCCGCCATCGACATCGGGGAGCGGAAGGCGCTGGAGGAGCAGTTGCGGCACGCGCAGAAGATGGAGGCGGTCGGCCGGCTGGCCGGCGGCATCGCCCACGACTTCAACAACATCCTCACCGTCATCACGGGGTACTGCGAGCTGCTGCAGTTCTCGCTCCCCGACGAACCGACGCTGCGCGCCGACGTGGAGCAGGTCCACCGCGCGGCGCTCCGCGCCGCGGGGCTCACGCGCCAGCTGCTGGCGTTCTCGCGGCGGCAGGTGGTGCAGCCGCGCGTGATCGACGTGAACGAGGTCGTGAGGACGCTCGAGCCGATGCTCCGCCGGCTGATCGGCGAGGATGTGGAACTCGAGGTGGCGCTGGCGCCCGACGCCGGCAGCGTGCGCGCCGACCCGGGGCAGCTGGAGCAGGTGCTCGTGAACCTCGTGGTGAACGCGCGCGACGCGATGCCGGAGGGCGGACGGATCGCGATCGCGACGGCGCGGGACGCGCGCGACCGTGAGTGGGACGGGGTGCCGCCCGGCGAATGGAGCGCCATCGCGGTGTCCGACACGGGGGTCGGCATGGACGCCGAGACGCGGGCCCGCATCTTCGAGCCGTTCTTCACCACGAAGGAGCTCGACAAGGGGACGGGCCTCGGCCTCTCCACCGTGCACGGCATCGTCACGCAGGCCGGCGGCCACGTGCTCGTGGAGAGCGCCCCCGGTGCCGGCGCGACCTTCCGCGTGCTCCTCCCGCCTGCGGCGGAGGTGGCCGCCGATGCGGCCCACGGGCAGGCTGCCGCCCCCGCCCTCGACGGCACCGAGACGATCCTGCTGGTCGAGGATGATCCCGGCATCCGGCACCTCGCCGCGGAGGTGCTGCGCGCACGCGGTTACACGATCCTCGAAGCACCGACCGGCGTCGAGGCCGTGCACCGCGCCGAGGCGCACCCCGGCCCCCTCCACCTGCTCCTCACGGACGTCGTGATGCCCGAGCTCTCCGGGCGGCAGGTGGCCGAGCGGGTCACCGCCCTGCGCCCCGAGGTGCGGGTGCTCTACATGTCGGGCTACACGGACGATGCGGTGCTGCGCCACGGCATCCAGGCGCAGGAGGTGGCGCTGCTGCCGAAGCCGTTCACCCTCCGCGAGTTGCTCCGCGCCGTCAGGGAGCGGCTGGACGCGCCGCGGCCGTGAGCGCGGCGGCCGCGGCACCGCCATCGAGGCTCGCCGCCGCGCGCACCGCCGCCTCCGCGAGCGACCACCCCCGCCCCGCCACCACGAGCGCGAGCGCCGCGTTGAGCAGCACGGCGGCGCGCCCGGCCGGATCGGGCGCGCCGTCGAGCAGCGCCCGCACGCGCGCCGCGTTCTCGGCGGGCTCGCCGCCCGCGAGCGCGCCCAGGTCGTCGTGCGCGAGCCCCACGGACGCGGGGTCGAGCGTCCACGTGCGGACCGCGCCGTCCTGCACCTCCCACACCGCGGTGGTGCCGGCCGGGCTCGCCTCGTCCATGCCGACGTCCGCATGCACCACGAGCGCGTGCGCCGCGCCAAGCCGCGCGAGCGCCCCCGCGACGAGCGGCGCGCGCGCCCGGTCGGCGACGCCCACCACCTGCCGCACCGCGCGCGCCGGGTTCGCGAGGGGGCCCAGCAGGTTCATGATCGTCGGCACGCCGAGCTCCTGCCGCACGGGCCCCACGTACCGCATCGCCGGATGGTGCCGCGGTGCGAACAGGAAGGCGAAGCCGTGCCCGGCCAGCGCCGCCGCGGCGGCCTCCGGCGCGAGGTCGACCGGGACGCCGAGCGCCTCCAGCACATCAGCCGACCCCGAGCGGCTCGTGAACGACCGGTTGCCGTGCTTCGCGACCGGCACCCCCGCACCCGCCACGACGAACGCCGCCGCCGTCGAGATGTTGAACGTCGGCACGGTGCCGCCGCCGGTGCCGCAGGTGTCGACGAGCCGTTCCGGCGCGGCGACCGGCACCACGGTCATCGCGGCGCGGAGCGCGCGCACCGCCCCGGCCACCTCGTCGGCCGTCTCGCCGCGGGCGCGGAGGCCGAGGAGCAGCGCGCCGACCTGCGCGGGCGTGGCCTCGCCGCGCATGACCTGGCCGAACGCGTCGGCCGCCTCGTCGGCGGTGAGGGACGCACCAGTGGCCAGGCGGCGGAGGGCGAGGGCGAGCGGGGTGGCGGCGGGCGCGTTCACGGGCCTGTCTTGACGGGTTTACTCCAAATCTGACAAGGGTTTACGCCGCTTGCTAGGGGGCGCGGCGGCGGCTATCTTTACGGGCTCATGACCCGGACGTTCCTCGCCCTCCTCCACTTTGACGGCTCCGGGTTCCACGGCTGGCAGCGCCAGCCGGCCCGCCGCACCGTCCAGCAGGACCTGGAGAGCGCCCTCGAGCGGCTCGCTGCCGCGCCCACGCGCGCGCATGCGGCCGGTCGGACCGACGCGGGGGTGCACGCGCTCGGCCTTCCCGTCTCGTTCCTCATGCCCGACCGCTGGACCGCTCCCGCCGTGCATCGCGCGCTCAACGCCGTGCTTCCGCCCGACATCTGGGTCGCCGAGGTGCACGCGATGCGGGACGGCTTCCACGCGCGGACGCGCGCGACGGGCCGCCGGTACCGGTATGACGTGGGCGTCACCGACGCCGCGCGCTCGCCGTTCCGGCGTCGCTGGTGCTGGGCGCTGGCGAAGCCGCTCGATGGCTCGGCGCTCGCCGACGCGGCCGCGGCCCTCCCCGGCACGCACGACTGCCGCGCCTTCGCCGTCACGGGGCAGGAGAAGCCGCACTGGCGCTGCACGCTCCGCGAGGCGCGCTGGGAGGCGGTGGACGACGGCGCCGCGTGGCGCTTCCACGTCGCCGCCGACCGCTTCCTCCATCACATGGTGCGCCTCCTCGTCGGCACGATGGTGGACATCGGCCTCGGCCGCCGCCCCGCCGCGGACATGACGCGCCTGCTCGGGCGCATCGACAACGACGAGACCTCGCCGCCGGCGCCGGCGGAGGGGCTCTTCTTCGTCTCGGCGGACTACCCGGCCGAGTGGTACCTCGGGACGGCCGTCGCGCAGGCGGCGGAGGGGGTGGCGCATGCGTAGCGCGCTCGCGCTGCTCGCGCTCGTCGCCGCCTGCGGCCCGCGCGACACCGGCGGCGGGCCCGGCGCCGACACGCTCCACGCGCAGGCGCGCGCCACCCGCACCGACGAGGTGACGGCCGGCCGCCGCACCGCGATCGTGACGGCGGCGCGGCGCGTGGGGCCCTCGGTGGTGTCGATCACCGTCACCTCGCGCCAGCAGGTGCAGGTGGCGAGCCCGTTCGACTTCTTCTTCATGCCGCAGACGCGCGAGCAGCTCGTGCAGGGGTCGGGCACCGGCTTCGTGCTCCGTGGCGACGGCACGGTGCTCACCAACCAGCACGTGGTGAACGGCGCCGAGAAGATCGTGGTCACGCTGCCCGACGGGACGGACGCCCCCGCCGAGCTGCTCGGCGAGGACGCCGTCACCGACATCGCGGTGATCCGCGTGCAGGCGAAGGGGCTGCAGCCCGCGCCGATCGGCCGCAGCACCGACCTCGCGATCGGTGAGTGGGTCATGGCGCTCGGCAACCCGTACGCATACGTGCTCGGCAACACCGAGCCGTCGGTGACGGTCGGCGTGATCAGCGCGCTGAACCGGAACATCCTCCCCTCGCGCGACCAGCCGGGCCTCTACCTGGACATGCTCCAGACCGACGCCGCCATCAACCCCGGCAACTCCGGCGGCCCGCTCGCCAACGCGGACGGCGAGGTGATCGGCGTGAACAGCTCGATCCTGTCGAACACGGGCCAGTCGGTGGGGCTCGGCTTCGCGATCCCCATCGAGCGCGCGGTGCGCGTCGCGGAGGAGATCATCCGACAGGGGACGGTGCGCCGCGCGTGGACCGGGCTCGACGTGGAGGGCCCCGAGGGGATGGGCAACTGGAAGACGCAGGGCGGCGTGAAGGTCACCGCGGTGGCGCCGGGCGGCCCCGCCGCGCGCGCCGGCCTCTCGCGCGGGGACGTGCTGGTGCGCGCTGGCGGCCGGCGGCTCCGCAACTACCTCGACTGGGAGGCGGTGAAGCTCGACCTCCACGTCGGCGATGCGGTGGAGGTCACCTCCCGCGGCGCGCTCGGCGAGGCGACGCGCCGCCTCGTCACCGGCGACCTGCCGAGCGTCGCCGCCGAGAAGGTGACGGTGCTGCGGAACCTGCAGCTCATCACCGTGACGCCGCAGGTGCGCCAGGAGCGCGGCGTGCAGAGCGACGGCGGCGCGCTCATCTACCGGCTCCCCGAGGAGACGGCGGGCGCCACCGGCCTCCGCGCCGGCGACGTGATCGTCGCGGTCGACAACATCCGCGTCCGCTCCGCCGAGGAGGTGGGGCGCACGCTGGAGGGGATGCCGCGCCGGCGCCCGTTCCGGCTCTACTTCGAGCGGCAGGGGCAGATCCTGTTCGCGGACCTCACCTTCTGAGCCGATGACCGACCTTCCCGGCGACCGCTGGCGCTCCCCGCTCGGCACGCGCTACAGCTCCCCCGCGATGCAGCGCCTGTGGGGCGAGCGGCACCGCATCGGCCTGTGGCGCCGCTGCTGGCTCGCCCTCGCCGAGAGCCAGCGCGAGCTCGGCCTGCACATCCCCGAGGCGGCGCTGGCGGCGATGCGCGCCCACCTCGACGACGCCGACCTCGCGGCGGCCGCCGCGTACGAGCGCCGCTTCCGGCACGACGTGATGGCCCACGTGCACCACTTCGGCGACCAGGCCCCCGCGGCGCGCGCCTTCCTGCACCTCGGCGCCACCAGCGCCGAGATCACGGACAACGCCGACGTGCTCGTCCTGCGCGACGGGCTGCGGCTCGTGCTCGGGCGCGTGCTGGCGGTGCTGCGCGCGCTGGAGGCGTTCGCCGAGCGCCACGCTGACCTCCCGTGCCTCGCCTACACGCACTTCCAGCCGGCGCAGCTCACCACCGTGGGCAAGCGCGCGACGCTCTGGATGCAGGACTTCGCGACCGACGCCGAGGAGCTGGCGCACCGGATCGCCACGCTCCGGCTGCGCGGCATCAAGGGGACGACCGGCACGCAGGCGAGCTACCTCGAGCTGTTCGGCGGCGACCACGCGCCGGTGCGCGAGCTGGAGCGGCGCGTGAGCGCGAAGCTCGGCTTCACGGAGGCGTGGCCCGTCACGGGCCAGACGTACACGCGCAAGATGGATAGCGCCGTGCTCGACGCGCTGAGCGGCGTGGCGCAGTCGGCGGCGAAGATGGCGGGCGACCTCCGGCTGCTGCAGCACGAGGGGGAGGTGCTGGAGCCGTTCGAGGCGGAGCAGATCGGCTCCAGCGCGATGGCGTACAAGCGGAACCCGATGCGCGCCGAGCGGATCGGCGGGCTCGCGCGCTTCGTGCTCTCGCTGCAGGCGAACGGCGCGCACACCGCCGCGAGCCAGTGGCTCGAGCGCACGCTCGACGACTCGGCCAACCGCCGGCTCTCGCTCCCCGAGGCGTTCCTCGCCACCGACGCGCTGCTCATCCTCGCGACGAACATCGCCGAGGGGCTGGAGGTGCGCCCGCCGGTGGTGGCGCGGCACGTCGCGGCGCAGATGCCGTTCATGGCGACCGAGCGGTGGCTCATGCTCGGCGTGCAGGCCGGCGGCGACCGGCAGGCGCTGCACGAGGTGGTGCGCGCGCACAGCCTCGCGGCCGCGGAGCGCGTCGCGCGCGGCGAGCCGAACGACCTGCTCGACCGCCTCGGCGCCGACCCCGCGTTCGCGGCCGTGCCCGTCGCCACGCTCCGCGCCGAGCTCGAGCCCGCGCGCTACACCGGCCGCTCGGCGGCGCAGGTGGGGGAGTTCCTGGAGGAGACGGTGCGGCCGCTGCTCGCGCGCGTGACGCCGCTCGCGCTCGCGCCGGACGCGGCGCAGGTGACGGTGTGAGCGCGCCCGTCGTCCAGGAGACGCGCCTCCCCCTGCCGCTCGTGCGGCGCGGCAAGGTGCGCGAGGTGTACGAGGTGGACGCGCAGCACCTGCTGCTCGTCGCGAGCGACCGGGTGAGCGCCTTCGACGTGGTGATGCGCGAGCCGGTGCCGTGGAAGGGGATCGTGCTGACGCAGCTGAGCGCGTTCTGGTTCCGCCGCCTCGCGCCGCTCGTGCCGACGCACTTCGTCTCGGCCGACGCGGCCGAGATCGTCGACCGGTTCCCCGCGCTCCGGCCGCACGCCGCGCTGCTCCGCGGCCGCGCCACGCTCGCGCGCCGCACCACGCCGGTGCCGTTCGAGTGCGTCGTGCGCGGGTACCTGAGCGGCTCGGCGTGGGCGGAGTACCGGCAGGCGGGGACGCTGGCGGGGGAGCCGCTCGTGGCGGGGCTCGTCGAGAGCGACCGGCTGGAGCCGCCCGTCTTCTCCCCCGCCACGAAGGCGGAGAGCGGCCACGACGAGAACGTCCCCTTCGACCGGATGGCCGCCGCCCTCGGCCTGCCGCTCGCGGCACTGCTCCGCGACACGTCGCTCGGCGTGTACGAGGCGGGGCGGGACCACGCGGCCGCGTGCGGCATCATCCTGGCGGACACGAAGTTCGAGTTCGGCCACGACGACGAGGGGACGCTGCGGCTGATCGACGAGGCCCTGACGCCCGACAGCTCGCGCTTCTGGCCGGCCGACCGGTATGCGGCCGGACGCGGCCAGCCGAGCTTCGATAAGCAGCCGCTGCGCGACTATCTTGCCGCCGAGCGGGAGGCGGGTCGCTGGAACGGCGATGCGCCCCCGCCGCCGTTGCCGGCCGAGGTGATCGACGCCACCAGCCTGCGCTACCGCGAGGCGTTCCGCCGGCTCACCGGCGCCCCGCTCGAGGAGGCCTCCTGATCCGCATCGCGCCCGAGGGGCGACCGTTCATCCTGGCCGGGACCGTCGTCCTCGTCGCGTTCCTCGCGCTCGGCATGTGGGTCGCCGCGCTGGTCTGGCTGCCGCTGGCCGTGTGGCTGGTGGTCTTCTTCCGGGATCCGCCGCGGGACGGCCCGCGCGGGCCGGAGCTGGTCATCGCGCCGGCGGACGGGCTCGTGGTGGACGTGCGCGAGGTGGACGAGCCGACCTTCTTCGAGGGGCCGGCGCTCCGCGTCTCGATCTTCATGAACGTCTTCGACTGCCACGTCAACCGGTACCCCGTCGCGGGGTCGGTCGCCTACCGCCACTACAACCGCGGCCGCTTCCTCAACGCGGCCGACGAGAAGGCGAGCCTCGAGAACGAGCAGAGTTCCGTCGGCCTGACGACGCCGAAGGGACGGGTGCTCGTGCGGCAGATCGCGGGGCTGATCGCGCGGCGCATCATCACCGACCACCCGGTCGGCACGCGCGCCGTCCAGGGCGAGCGGTTCGGCATGATCCGCTTCGGCTCCCGCGTCGACCTCTTCCTCCCGCCCCGCACGCCGGTGCTCGTCCAGGTGGGCCAGCGCACGAAGGCGGGCCTCTCGGTGGTGGCGCGATGGGACTGAGCGCGAAGCCGCTGCGGCCCGACATGCGCCGCGTCGTGGTGGTGGTGCCGAGCGCCTTCACGCTCGGCAACCTCTTCTTCGGCTTCTGGTCGATCGTGAGCGCGGTGAACGGCAAGTTCGCGATGGCCGGCTGGCTCATCGTCTTCGCCGGCGTGCTCGACCTGCTGGACGGTCGCGTGGCGCGCCTCTCGAAGACGGAGAGCCGCTTCGGCGCCGAGCTCGACTCGCTGGTCGATTGCGTGAGCTTCGGCATGGCGCCGGCGCTCCTGATGTACTTCCTCGAGTTCCGGACGGGCGGGAAGTTCGCCTGGGTGCTCTGCTGGCTGTTCGTGGTGGCGGTGGCGCTGCGGCTCGCGCGGTACAACGTGCTGGCGCAGACGAAGCCGGCGGGCTCGCAGTGGTTCACGGGCATGCCGTCGCCGGCCGCGGGGATGACGCTCGCGAGCTGGTACCCGTTCAGCCAGACGGAGTGGTACCGGCGCACGCTGGAGTACCTCGACCTCGAGCGGCAGGGGCTGGTGGTGCTGATGCTGCTGCTCTCGCTGCTGATGGTGAGCGCGGTGAAGTACCCGCGGCTGCCGCGGATGGACCTGCGGTCGCCGCAGGGGATCTTCGGCCTGCTGATCAACCTGATCATCTTCGGCGGGGCGCTGCTGGCGCCGGCGTCGTTCCTGTTCCCGCTCGGCCTGTTCTACCTGGCGTTCGGCATCGTCCGCGCGCTGCTGCACGGCCTGCTCGACCGTCCCGAGGCCGACGCGGCGCTCGCCACCGGCACCGACGGCGTCACCCCCCTGCCCCTGCGACGCCGGCCCGATGCCGGCGGGAGCGACGACGCATGACCTTCCGTGTCCACGTCCGCGTGATGCCGCGCGCCGGCCTGCTCGACCCGCAGGGCCAGGCGGTGGAGCACGCGCTCAAGGCGCTCGGCTTCGGCGAGGCGCGCCAGGTGCACGTCGGCCGCGCCATCGAGTTCACGGTGGCGGCCGCGAGCCGGGACGAGGCGGTGCAGCGCGCGCGCCAGATGTGCGACAAGCTGCTCGCCAACCCCGTGACCGAGGACTACGCGGTGGAGGTCGAGGAGGACTGATGGCGACGCGCGTCGCGGTCATCCGCTTCCCCGGCACGAACTGCGACGCCGACACGGTGCGCGCGGTCGCCGCGGCCGGCGCCGAGGCGTTCACCGTCGACCACCGCGAGACGTCGCTCCGCGGCGCCGACGCCGTGATCCTCCCCGGCGGCTTCAGCTACGGCGACTACCTGCGCTCGGGCGCCATCGCGCGCTTCAGCCCCGTCATGCAGGCGGTGCAGGCGCATGCCGCCGCCGGCGGCCCGCTGCTCGGCATCTGCAACGGCTTCCAGGTGCTGTGCGAGGCGCACCTCCTGCCGGGCGCGCTGCTGCGGAACGCGGGGCTCGCCTTCGTCGCGCGTCCCGTGGCGGTGACGGTGGAGCGCACCGACACCGCGTTCACCGGCCCGTTCGCGCGCGGGCAGCGGCTGGTGCTGCCGGTGGCGCACGGCGAGGGGCGCTTCGCCGCGAGCGACGAGACGCTGCGCATGCTCGAGGCCGAGGGGCGCGTGGTGCTGCGGTACGCGCAGAACCCCAACGGGTCGGCGGCCGGCATCGCCGGCATCTGCAACGCCGCCGGCACCGTCGTCGGCATCATGCCGCATCCCGAGCGCGCGCTCGACCCGCTCGCCGGCGCCGCCGATGGCGCCCCGTTCTTCGCGGCCGTCGCCGCGCTCGGCTCCCCCGCGTGACCCCCGACCCGCACCCCGCGCCGCCGCTGGCGGAGGCTTCCCGATGACCACCGGACCGTGTCCCCGCCAGTGCCCCGCGCCCGCGCGCTTCGAGCCCCGGACCGTCGGCGGCGTCACCGTCGACGTCTGCTCCGGCTGCCACGGCGTCTGGCTCGACCCCGGCGAGCTGGAGCAGCTCATCGGCCGCGAGCCCGGCGAGGGGAACCTCGTGCAGCGCGCGCTGAAGGACATGGCCGAGGCGCTGAAGAACACGCGGTTCGGCGGCTGACGTTGGCCTCCGGCACCGGCGCCCCCGCGGCGCGCGCCACGGAAGCCTCGCCCTTCCCCGGCGAGCCGGCGATCACGCCCGCGATCGTCGCGCAGCACAAGCTCAACGACCTCGAGTACGGCCGCATCACCGCCATGCTCGGCCGGACGCCGACGCTCACCGAGCTCGGCGTCTTCTCGGCGCTCTGGTCGGAGCACTGCTCGTACAAGCACTCGCGCCCGGTGCTCAGGACGTTCCCGACGGAGGGGCCGCACGTCGTGCAGGGGCCGGGCGAGAACGCCGGCGTGCTCCGCCTGCCGGACGGCTGGGCGGTCGCCTTCAAGATCGAGTCGCACAACCACCCGTCGGCGGTGGAGCCGTACCAGGGCGCGGCGACCGGCGTGGGCGGCATCCTGCGCGACGTGTTCACGATGGGCGCGCGCCCCGTGGCCCTGCTCAACTCGCTCCGCTTCGGCCCGCTCGAGGACGCGCGCAACCGGTACCTCTTCGCCGGCTGCGTCCGCGGCATCGGCGACTACGGCAACTGCGTCGGCATCCCGACGCTCGGCGGCGAGGTCGCGTTCGCGCCGACGAACGCGGGGAACCCGCTCGTCAACGCGATGTGCGTCGGCATCCTGCGCGAGGCCGACCTCATCCGCGCCGCCGCCACCGGCGTCGGCAACGTGCTGCTCGCCGTCGGCGCGCGGACCGGGCGCGACGGCATCCACGGCGCGAGCTTCGCCTCCGAGGAGCTCTCGGCGGCGAGCGAGGCGCGCCGGCCGCAGGTGCAGGTGGGCGACCCGTTCACCGAGAAGCTGCTGATGGAGGCGTCGCTGGAGCTGATCACGTCGCGCGTGATCGTCGCCATCCAGGACATGGGCGCCGCGGGCCTCACCTCCAGCTCGGCCGAGATGGCGGCGAAGGGCGGCGTCGGCGTCGAGCTGGACACCGCGAAGGTGCCGACGCGCGAGCCCGGGATGACGCCGTACGAGATCCTCCTCTCCGAGAGCCAGGAGCGGATGCTCGTCGTCGCCGAGCCGCACCGCGTCGACGAGGTGCGCGCGATCTGCGCGCGCTGGGAGCTCGACGCCACGCCGGTCGGCCGCGTCACCGACGACGGGCTGTTCCGCGTGGTGCACGGCGCGCTCGTCGTCGCCGAGATCCCCGGCCAGCGCCTCGTCGACGACTGCCCCGTGTACCACCCCGAGGCGCGCGAGGGCGAGGCCGCCGTCGCCAGACGCGCGGCGGCGCCGCCGCCCGTCGCGGCGTTCGACCCGGGCGCCGCGCTCGAGCGGCTGCTGCAGGCGCCGACGCTCGCCTCGAAGCAGTGGGTGTACGAGCAGTATGACAGCTCCATCGGCGCCTCCACCCTGCTCGCCCCGGGCGGCGACGCGGGGCTGCTGCGCGTCCCCGGGACCGGCTTCGCCCTCGCGCTCACCGTCGACTGCAACGCGCGCCTCGTGGCGCTCGACCCGTACGAGGGCGGCAAGCACGCCGTCGCCGAGGCGGCGCGCAACGTCGCCTGCACCGGCGCGGTGCCGCTCGGCATCACCGACAACCTCAACTTCGGCAATCCGCAGAAGCCCGAGGTGTTCTTCCAGTTCCGCGAGGCGTGCCGCGGCATCGGCGATGCCTGCCGCGCGTTCGGCACGCCCGTGACGGGCGGCAACGTCTCGCTGTACAACGAGAGCCCGCTCGGCGCGATCGACCCGACGCCGACCGTCGGCATGGTCGGCCTGCTGGACGACGCGGAGCGCGCGGTGCCGAGCCACTTCCGCGGCCCCGGCGACCGGATCGTCCTGTTCGGCGCGACGCGCGGCGCCCTCGGCGGCTCGGCGTACTGGGCCGAGGTGCTCGGGACGGTGGCGGGCGCCGTGCCGCCCTGCGACCTCGCCGCCGAGGCGGCGCTCCAGCGCCTCCTCGCGGCCGCCGCGCGGCAGGGGCTGCTGCGCTCCGCGCACGACTGCGCCGACGGCGGCCTGCTCGTCGCGCTCGCGGAGGCCGCCATGGGCGGCGCGTGGGCCGCCGGCGGGCACGGCGCGCAGGTGGAGCTCACCGGCCACGCCGACGACGTCGGCCCCGAGGGGCTGCTCTTCGGCGAGGACGGCGCGCGCGTGTTGGCGAGCTGCGCGCCGGGCGCGCTCGCGGCCCTCGAGGCGCTCGCCGCGGCGCACGGCGTGCCGTGCCGCGCCGTCGGCACGGTCGGCGCGCCTTGCGGGGCGCTCGAGGTGGCGCGCGGCACGGACGTGCGCCTCGTGCGCGACGTCGGCCAGCTGCGGCGCCTCTACTTCGGCGCCATCCCGCGGCTCATGGGCGCGCGCTCGCCCCTGCTGGAGGGCTGAGCCGTGTGCGGCGTGATCGGCGTCTCGGGCGTCCCCGACGCGGCGCGGCTCGCCTACCTCGGCCTCTACGCGCTGCAGCACCGCGGCCAGGAGAGCGCCGGCATCGTCGCGCTCGACGCGGCGGGCCGCCCCGTGCTGCACCGCGGCATGGGCCTCGTCGGCGACACGTTCGACGAGGAGCGCCTCGGGCAGATGCCAGGCGACGTCGCCGTCGGCCACACGCGCTACTCCACCACCGGCAGCACGGTGCTCGCCAACGCGCAGCCGTGCTTCGCGAACATGCGCTTCGGCCCGCTCGCGGTGGCGCACAACGGCAACCTCACGAACATCGCCGCGCTCCGCGCCGAGCTGGTGGCGCACGGCGCCATCTTCACGAGCAGCACCGACACCGAGGTGCTGGTGCACCTGATCGCGCGCTCCGAGCAGCCGACCGCCGAGATGGCGATCCGCGAGGCGCTGGAGAAGGTGGACGGGGCGTACTCGCTGGTGATCTCGGTGGGCCGGACGATCTACTGCGCGGTGGACGGGCGCGGCTTCCGCCCGCTCGTGCTCGGGCGGCTGGCGGAGGGGCTCGTGGTCGCGAGCGAGACGTGCGCGCTCGACCTGCTCGGCGCCACGGTGTCGTGCGAGCTGATGCCGGGCGAGTTCGTCCGCATCGAGGATGGGCGGCTCGAGCACCTGCAGCCGCTGCGCGACCGGCCCGTCTCGCGCTGCGTCTTCGAGCTGGTGTACTTCGCCCGCCCCGACAGCACCGTCTTCGGCCAGTCGGTCGACCGCGCGCGGCGCGAGATCGGCCGCCAGCTCGCGCGCGAGCAGCCGGCGCCCGGCGCGGACTGCGTCTTCTCCGTGCCCGACAGCGCGAACGCGATGGCGCTCGGCTTCGCGGAGCAGTCGGGGCTCAAGCTGGAGCACGGGCTGATCCGCAACCACTACGTCGGCCGCACCTTCATCAACCCGACGCAGGCGACGCGCATCGCGAAGGTGCGCATCAAGTTCAACCCGGTGCGCGAGGTGATCGAGGGGCGGTCGGTGGTGGTCGTCGACGACTCGCTCGTGCGCGGCACCACGAGCCGCGGGCTCGTGGCGCTCATCCGCGGCGCCGGCGCGCGCGAGGTGCACCTGCGCCTCGGCTCCCCGCCGGTGACGGGACCGTGCCACTACGGCATCGACACGCCGCGGCGCGAGGAGCTCATCGGCGCCACGCACTCGGTCGAGGAGATCCGCGCCTACCTCGGGGTGGACTCGCTCGGGTACCTCTCGCTGCCCGGCATGCTCGCGTCCGCCGGCTCGCAGCCGTTCTGCCATGCCTGCTTCTCGGGCCACTACCCCACCCCCGTCCCGGGCGAGCTGGTGCCGCTGCGCCATGCCTCGCCCCTGGTGCCCACGCCCGCATGACCGCGCCCTACAGCCCCCAGCTGGTCTACTTCTTCGGCCAGGGTCGCGCCGAAGGCACCTCGTCCATGAAGGAATTGCTCGGCGGGAAGGGCGCCGGCCTCGCCGAGATGACGACGCTCGGCATCCCCGTGCCGCCGGGCTTCACCATCGCGAGCTCGCTCTGCATCGCGTACCTCGAGAGCCGCACCCTGCCGCCGCGCCTGCGCCAGCAGGTGGAGGCGTACCTCCAGCGCCTCGAGGCCGCGACCGGCCGCCACTTCGGCGGCGCCGACGACCCGCTGCTCGTCTCCGTGCGCTCGGGCGCCGCCGTCTCGATGCCCGGCATGATGGAGACGATCCTCAACCTCGGCCTCAACGACCTCACGGTCGAGGGGCTGGCGCGCCAGAGCCGGAACCCCGCCTTCGCCTGGGACAGCTACCGCCGCTTCGTGCAGATGTACGCGGCCGTCGTCTCGCACCTGCCGAAGAAGGGGTTCGAGCGGCTGCTCGCGGAGGCGAAGAAGGCGCACGGCGCCGCCCGCGAGATCGACCTGCCGGTCGACGCGCTCCGGAAGGTCGTCGCCGACTTCAAGGCGCTCTACCGCGAGCAGACCGGCCAGCCGTTCCCCGAGGATCCGCTCGAGCAGCTGTGGGGCGCCATCTCGGCGGTCTTCGAGTCGTGGAACACCCAGCGCGCGAAGGACTACCGCGCCCTGCACGACATCCCGGACACGATGGGCACCGCGGTGAACATCGTGGCGATGATCTTCGGCAACATGGGCGAGGACTCGGGGACGGGCGTCGCCTTCACGCGCGACCCGTCGACCGGCGAGCGGACGCTCTACGGCGAGTTCCTGATGAACGCGCAGGGCGAGGACGTGGTCTCGGGCACGCGCACGCCGCTGCCGATCTCGCAGCTCAGGGACGCGCTCCCCGTCGCCTACCGCGAGCTGGAGCGCGTGGCGCGCCTGCTCGAGCGGCACTTCCGCGACGTGCAGGACATGGAGTTCACCATCGAGCGCGGCACGCTCTACATGCTCCAGACGCGCCGGGGCCAGCGCTCCGGCCGCGCCGCGGTGCGCATCGCCTGCGAGATGGTCGAGGAGGAGCTGATCAGCGAGGAGGAGGCGGTCGCGCGCATCCCGCCCAACGACCTCAACCAGCTGCTCCACCCGATGATCGACCCGGCGGCGCAGCTCGACCTGCTCACCACCGGCCTCCCCGCCTCCCCCGGCGCGGCGTCGGGCGAGATCGTCTTCGACGCCGACCTCGCCGAGAAGCTCGCGAAGCAGGACCGCGCGGTGATCCTCGTGCGCGGCGAGACGAGCCCCGAGGACTTCCACGGCATGGTCGCGGCGCGCGCGATCCTCACCGCGCGCGGCGGCATGACGAGCCACGCCGCCGTGGTGGCGCGCGGCCTCGGCACGCCGTGCATCGCGGCGGCGCAGGGCCTCGAGGTGGACGAGCACGGCGGCACGATGACGGTGAACGGCCGCGCCTTCCGCCAGGGCGAGTGGATCACCGTCGATGGCGGCAGCGGCCGGCTGTACGCCGGCCAGGCCGCGCTCGTGGAGCCCGACCCCGGCGAGCACTTCACGCGCCTGATGGGCTGGGCCGACAAGGTGCGCACGCTCCGCGTGCGCTGCAACGCCGACACGCCGGCCGACGCACACCGCGGCCGCGACTTCGGCGCCGAGGGGATCGGCCTGTGCCGCACCGAGCACATGTTCTTCGAGGGCGACCGGCTCCGCGCCATGCGCGAGATGATCCTCGCCAGCGACGAGGCGGGCCGCCGCCAGGCGCTCGCGAAGCTGCTGCCGATGCAGCGCGCCGACTTCGAGGCGATCTTCCGCGCGATGGAGGGGTTCCCCGTCACCATCCGCCTCCTCGACCCGCCGCTCCACGAGTTCCTCCCGCGTGACCCGGACGAGATCTCGGCCCTCGCGCGCGACCTCGGCCGCACCGAGGCCGAGGTGCGGCACGCCGTGCACGCGCTCGAGGAGGTGAACCCGATGCTCGGCCTCCGCGGCTGCCGCCTCGGGATCATGCATCCCGAGATCACCGAGATGCAGACGCGCGCCATCTTCGAGGCCGCCTGCGCCGTCGCCACGCGCCGCGGGCGCGTGATGCCCGAGGTGATGATCCCGCTCGTCGCGACCGCGGTCGAGCTGCGCAAGCAGGCGCTCATCGTCCGCCGGGTCGCCGCCGAGGTCTTCACGGAGCGGCAGATCACCGTGCCGTTCCTCCTCGGCACGATGATCGAGCTGCCGCGCGCCGCGCTCTGCGCCGACGAGCTCGCGCGCGAGGCGCAGTTCTTCTCGTTCGGCACGAACGACCTGACGCAGACGACGTTCGGCCTCTCGCGCGACGACGCCGGCCGCTTCCTCCCGCAGTACGTCGAGCAGGGGATCATGGAGGACGACCCGTTCCAGGTGCTCGACCAGGCGGGCGTCGGCAAGCTGGTGAAGATGGCGTGCGAGCTCGGCCGCGCGACGCGGCAGGACCTCAAGCTCGGCATCTGCGGCGAGCACGGCGGCGAGCCGAAGTCGGTGATGTTCTGCGACGCGCTCGGCATGAACTATGTCAGCTGCTCGCCGTTCCGCGTGCCGGTCGCGCGGCTGGCCGCGGCGCAGGCGACGCTCGCCGAGCGCGGGACGATGGACCGCACGCGGTCGACGGTCTGACGCGATGACCGCCCCCCTGGTCGGCGTGGTGATGGGGAGCGACTCCGACTGGCCCGTGCTGGAGCACGCGGCCCGCCGCCTCGCGCAGTTCGGCGTGCCGTACGAGACGCGCGTCGTCTCGGCGCACCGCACGCCCGACCTGCTCTTCGAGTACGCGGCGACCGCGGCGGCGCGCGGCCTGCGCTGCCTCATCGCGGGCGCGGGCGGCGCCGCGCACCTGCCGGGGATGCTCGCGGCCAAGACGACCCTGCCCGTGCTCGGCGTCCCCGTGCCGAGCCGGCACCTCCAGGGGCTCGACTCGCTCCTCTCCATCGTGCAGATGCCGGCCGGCATCCCCGTGGCGACCTTCGCCATCGGCGAGGCGGGCGCCGCCAACGCCGGCCTCTTCGCCGCGAGCCTCCTCGCCGCCGCGGGCGACGCCGCCCTCGGCGAGCGGCTCGCGGCGTGGCGCGCGGGCGAGCGCGCGCGCGTCGAGGCGATCACCCTGCCCCGCCCCGACGCCGGATGATCCTCCCCGGCGCCACCCTCGGCGTCCTCGGCGGCGGCCAGCTCGGTCGCATGTTCACGATGCGCGCGCGCGAGATGGGGTACCGCGTCATCGTGCATGACCCGGATCCGGAGTCGCCAGCGGGCGCCTGCGGCGACGACCAGATCCGCGCCCCGTACGACGACACCGACGCGCTCGACCACCTCGCCTCCCGCTGCCGCGCCGTCACCACCGAGTTCGAGAACGTCCCCGCCGCCGCGATGGAGCGGCTCGCCGCGCGCGTGCGCGTGCGTCCCGGCCCCGCCGCCGTCGCGATCGCGCAGGACCGGATCGCCGAGAAGAGCTTCCTGCAGGCGCACGGCTTCGCGACGGCGGCGTTCGCTCCCGTCGGCTCCGGCGGCGAGGCGGCCGATGCGTTCCGCGCGATCGCCGCGCCCGCGTGCCTGCTCAAGACGGCGCGGCTCGGCTACGACGGCAAGGGCCAGGCGACGGTGCGGAGCCCCGACGAGGCGCGCGAGGCGTGGGAGGCGCTCGGCCGCGTGCCGTGCGTGCTGGAGCGGCGGCTCGACCTCGAGCGCGAGGCATCGGTCGTGCTCGCGCGCGGTGACGACGGCGCGGCGGTCGCCTTCCCGCCGGGCGAGAACGTGCATGTCGGCGGCATCCTGCACACGACCACCGTGCCCGCCACGCTCGACGACGAGACCCGCACCGCCGCGCTCTCGCTCGCGCTCCGCGTGGCGGAGGCGCTCGAGTACGTCGGCGTGCTCGGCGTCGAGCTGTTCGTGGCCGATGGCGGGCGGCTGTACGTGAACGAGCTCGCGCCGCGGCCGCACAACAGCGGGCACTGGACGCTCGATGCGGCGTCGGTCGACCAGTTCGAGCTGCAGGTGCGCGCGCTCTGCGGCCTGCCGCTGCCCACGCCCCACCTGCTCTCGCCCGTCAGCATGGTGAACATCCTCGGCGACGCGTGGGACGACGCCGCCCCCGACTGGGGCTCGGCGCTCGCGCTGCCCGGCGTGAAGCTGCACCTCTACGGCAAGCGCGTGCCGCGCGCGGGGCGGAAGATGGGGCACCTGAACTGCCTCGCCGCCTCGGGCCCCGAGGCACTCGCCCTCGCGCTCGAGGCGCACCGGCGGCTGCGCATCCCCTGACGCACGGGCCCCACGCCCCCGGGCCCCGAGCCTCCCGGCCCCATTAGCTTCCCGCCCGTTCGGCAGGATCCACCACCCCGGAGAGGACTTCGATGCTGTTCGCCACGCTCGCCACCCTGCTCGCCACCCCCGCCCTCGCGCCCGCCGCGCCGCCGTCGGGCTGCATCGTCATGGGCATGAAGGCCGAGGGCCGCAAGAGCCCGCTCGACTCGCTGTCGTTCACCGTCGGCACGAGCGACGTGAAGGTGTGCTACGGCCGCCCGTCGGCGCGTGGCCGCGCCATCTTCCCCGGCGTCGTCAAGTTCGGCCAGCTCTGGCGCTTCGGTGCCAACGAGCCGACGATGATCCACACGAGCGGCCCGCTCGTCATCGCCGGCGTGAAGGTCGGCGCCGGCTCCTACTCGCTCTACGCGGTGCCGGGCGACAAGGAGTGGGAGGTCATCGTGAACCGCTCGGTGAAGCAGTGGGGCGAGGAGAGCGGCTACACCGACGAGGTGAAGAAGCAGGAGGTCGGGCGCGGCAAGGTGAAGGCCGAGGCGGCGGCGGCGCCCGTGGAGCAGCTCACCTTCAGCGCGGCCGCGAAGGGCGCGAAGGAGCTGGTGGTGGAGTGGGAGAAGACGAAGGTGCGCATCCCGCTCGGCAGCTGAGCCACGCGGAGGGGCGGTACGTCGAAGGGCCGGGCAATGTCGCCCGGCCCTTCGCGTTTGTCGCTTCGATTGCGCCCGCCGTCCGGCCCCAAGCCCCTACGGCACCACCGGCCTGACCGGCGTGCTCGCCTGCGCGCTGCCCGCGGGGATGATCGGCGGCGCGAAGTTCGGCTCGCCCAGCTGGCCGAGGTCGTTCATGCCGAAGCAGGCGACGAGGCCGCTGGTGCCGAGCACGCAGGTGTGGTCCCACCGCGCAACGACGCCGACGAACGCGCCCAGGGTCGCGAGCTCGGTGTTCAGCACGCTCGGCTGCGTCGTCGGCGGCTGGGTGTTGACGCGGCCGAGGCCGGTGATGCCGCGGAAGTCGCTGCCCCAGCAGGCGCGCTGGCCCTGGCTCGTGATGCCGCAGCTGTGCGCACCGCCCGCCGAGACGGCGATCCACGACGCGTCCTGGGAGAGGTCACCCGGCGCCACGCGGAACGTGTCGGCCACGCCGATGCCGAGCTGGCCCGAGGCATTGTTGCCCCAGCACTGCAGCCGGCCGGTCGTCAGGAGCCCGCACGCATGCTGCTCGCCCGCGGAGACGGCGGCGAACTGCAGCCCCGGCCCGACCGCCACGGCGGTCGGCGCGTTGACGTTGGTGACGCTGCCGGTGCCGAGGCGGCCGAGCGTGCCGTTGCCCCAGCACCACGCCGACGGCAGGTTGTCGATCGCGCAGGTGAACGACGTGCCGACCGACACGGAGCGCCACTTCCGGCCGCCCGCGACCAGCGTCGGCGCGTTGCGCTGCCCGCCCGTCGTGCCGTCGCCGATCTCCCCCTCGTCGTTCTCGCCCCAGCACCAGAGCGTGGAATCGGCGCCCGAGGCGATGCCGCAGGCGTGGCTCGCGCCCAGCGAGATCGCGCGGTACGTCCGGCTCCCCTGCACGCGCGTCGGCTGCGTGACGATCGAGGTGAACGAGGCGTCGCCGAAGACGTTGCCGCTGTTCTGCGTCGTCGGGCGGCCCCAGCAGAAGAGCGCGTCCGACGGCGTGAGGCCGCAGGCATACGCGCCGCCCGCGCTGATCGTGCGGAAGCCCGGGTCGCTGGCGGGCGCCGTCGGCACCACGCGGAAGCTGTCGGCGGCACCGACACCGAGCTGGCCGAAGCGGTTGCTGCCCCAGCAGCGCAGCGCGCCCGCGGGCGCGGTCAGCGCGCAGGTGAAGCCGGTGTCGCGCGGGACGGCGTCGAAGAAGGCACCGCCGACCGCGATCGTCGGCCCCGAGGCGGAGACGAGCGCCGAGAGGTCGGTGGAGGTGGCGGTCGCGGTGAAGACGAAGGCGTCGCGGCCCTGCGGCTGCGCGCGCAGGCGCTGCTCGCCGCGCACGGGCCCGAGGCGCCAGCCGTCGAGACGCGCGATGCCGTTCGCGTCGGTCACGCGGTTCGAGTCGCCCACCATCCGCCCGTTGCCCGAGAGGATGCGGAACTGCACCGGCACGTTGGCGACCGGGTTGCCATTCTCGTCGCGGACGCGCACCGCCGGCGCCGTCGGCAGCTGGCTCAGGATCGGCGCGGTCTGCGCGTTCCCCTCCGCCGGTGCCACCAGCTCGACCGCCGTCGCCCGGAGGGTGACCGCGGGCGGCAGGCCGGTGAGCGAGAGGTTGATCGTCGCCGTGAGCGTGTTGGCGCCCGCGGCACTCCCGAGCCGCCACGACGTGACCACGGCGCGGCCGGCCGTGTCGGTCAGCACCGAGGCCGGTGCCGCCGGCGTCACCGTGCCTGCCCCCAGCGCGACCGCGAACTGCACCGGGAGCCCCGGGACGCCGTTGCCGAGCGAATCACGGATGACCACGGCGGGGGCGACCGGGACCGTCGCGCCGACGTTCGCGCGCTGGCTGTCGGCCCCCGCCGCCGCCACCATGGTCGCGGGGAAGCCCGCGGTGGCGGTGATGATGAAGCGCACGTCCGGCAGCGTGCCGACGCGGGCCACGAGCGTGTCGCGCCCCGGCCGCCGCGCCGCACGCCAGATCGGGACGCTGGCCGTGCCGTCGCCCGTCGTGACCGAGAACGGCACCGGGACGACGCCGTTGCTGCTGTCGGCGCTGACGATCCAGTCGACGCGGACCTCCGGCACCGGGATGCCGGCCGTGTCCTTCACCAGCACGCGCGGCAGCACGGGCACGTCGCGCCCGACGATGACGACCTGCAGCGGCGTCTGGCCCGCGACCGCCTCCACCACCGCGGGCGCACCCGCCGGGCGCCCCGTCACGTCGGCGATGAACAGCACCGGCGAGAGGTTCCCGACGACGGCCGCGAGCGTATCCGGCCCCGGCAGCATCGACACGGTCCAGCTGCCCACCACCGCGATCCCCTCGGCGTTCGTCCGCGCGTCGCCGTCGGTCACCGTGCCGTTGCCGACCGGCGCCACGAAACGCACGGCCACGCCCGAGAGCGCCCGGCCGCCGGCATCGCGCACGATCACGGCCGGACGCACGGCAACGGCCTGACCGGCCGTCACCGTCTGCCGGCTGACGGAACTCGCGCTGACCGAGGTCGGCGTGTCGCCCCCGATCGGCGGACCGACCGGCGTGGTGCCACAGGCCGCCGTCCAGCCGGCGATCAGCAGCGAGAGAAGGACGAAGCCGGCGGCGGGGCGGAAGAAACGTCGGGAGGTGTCGGTCACGACGGCGCGCGGAGCAAGGAACGTGCCTCGGCAAGACGCTCCACGGCTGTCACGAGGCGCTCCACTTCGTCGAGCGTGGTGTACGGGGCGCATCCCGCGCGAAGAAGCGGCCGACCGCCCGTCAATCGCCCGACCAGCGTGGTGGCGTAGAAGTCCCCGTGCGAGACGAAACACGCGGACCCGGCGAGGGCGACCGCGGCGTCGCGGGCCGGTACGCCGTCGATCTCGAAGGCGACCGTCGCCGTTCGCGACCCGCCGGGCGGAAGGCCATGCAGCCGGACACCGGGGATGGAGGCGAGACCGTCCCACAACCGCACGAAGAGCCGCCCTTCATGCCGGGCCAGCCGCTCGTAGTAGGCCGCCAGCGCCGCTCGCCGGCCGAGGCCGACGCCCGACCCGCCGAAGCCGGCCAGGAAATCGATCGCGGCCGCGACGCCGGCGATCCCTTCATGGTTCTGGGTTCCCGTCTCGAGCCTCGGCGCGCCGACGTCGGGCGCCGGGGCGAGCTTCGGCACGTCCAGCTCGGCGAGCCGGTCGGCCCGGCCGAACAGGATGCCGACGTGCGGCCCGCAGAACTTGTAGGCCGAGCAGGCCAGGAAGTCACAACCGAGGGCCCGCACGTCGGGCAGCACATGCGGCGTGAGGTGGACCGCGTCCACGAACACCAGCGCCCCCACCGACCGCGCCATCGCGGCGATGGCCGCCACGTCGGACCGGGTGCCGATCGCGTTCGATGCGGCACCGACCGCCACCAGCCGGGTCTTCGGTCCGAGGACGCGCGCCCACGCCGCCATGTCGAGCCCGGTGCGGTCGGCGTTGAGCGGCACCGACTTCACGGTGAGCCCTCGCTCTCGCTCGAGGGCGGTCCATGGCGCCAGGTTGGCGTGGTGATCGAGCTCCGTGACCACGATCTCATCGCCCGGGCCCCACCGCCGTCCGAGCGCCCGGGCCAGATGGAAGGTCAGGGTGGTCATGTTCGCGCCAAACGCCACCTCGCCGACGTCGCATCCGAGCAGATCTGCGGCGGCCGAACGGGCCTCATCGAGGATCCGGTCGGTCTCGACGGAGGTGGGGAAGGCCCAGTGGCTGTTGGCGTTGTGGAAGCGGAGATAGTCGCTCATCGCCTCGACGACGGGCTCCGGCACCTGCGTACCGCCGGGCCCATCGAAGTACGCGACCGGCTTGCCAAGATGGCGGCGGTCCAGAGCGCGAAACGCCGAGCGGAACTTTTCAACATCAAGGGCCGGCGCGGCTGTGGAGAGCGGCTGGAGCATGCGAATCCACGCGGAGTTGCGGGTTTTCCACTCGGGACATCGCCAATCTAGTGCGAAGACGAGATTCAAGAGCATGAAGCCTCACAAATCACATTAGATGCAAGCAGGTAAAGCCATTTAAGAAGATCATTTATGACACAGATGAAAACGAGAAGAATCCGCAACATCGAGTGTTGATAAACTTTCCTGCGAATGAGAACGCCGGTTTTCGTCCACAGTGCCCGCGGCGGGGCTGCGGCGCCCCGCGTGTGACCGTCGGAGAGCTCGAAGCAGCCCGCCGAGGCGCGCCGCTCTGCCGAGGTGGCGCTCCATCTGGCCCCCTTCCCTGCCCTGCCGAAACGACACAGGGCCGCCCTTTCGGGCGGCCCTGTGCGTACAGCTCGGGAGTGGAGGCGCAGGGAATCGAACCCTGGTCCGCAACGGATTCCTGATCCGCGTCTACGTGCGTAGGCGAAGTTCTCTGCCGTCTCCGCTGGCCGCTACCGCGCCGAGCTGCCAGCGGACGAGTCCTGGAAGATCTCGCCCGACTCGTCAGGACGCCGAGTCAGGCCAGCCCGGATTGCTTTCCGGCCGAGACGCCCCAGGCGGGCTCCTCGAACCGGTGGAGCGTAAAGCGAGTCTAGCTCAGCTTACGCAGCCAGCGCCAAGTCAGTGTTGGCAGGTAATGTTTCCAAACGGTTTAACCAGGGGTCTGGACCTGGGCACGCAGCCTATCGTTCTTCCGTCCCGTCGAAACCGATCGCCCCCGTTGAAAAGCATCGGGAAGCTACCTCCCGTCCCTCCCGCCGGCAAGAATCGTGACGGTTTCCCGACCTGCCGGACCCGTCTACGTTGTCCCGCATGACGCGACCCCTTTGCGCCCGCACGCTTCCGCTCGCTGTCCTGCTCGCCCTCGCCGGGCCCGCTGCCGCCCAGCAGCCGGGTGGCACTGGCACCCTGACCGGCACGGTGTTCGACAGCCTGGTCACCGGCGCCCCCCTGGCGGACGCCGAGGTCTGGGTGGCGGGCACGGAGCTGACGTCGCGGACCGACAAGGCCGGCAGGTTCCGACTGGTCGGCGTGCCGGCGGGCAAGCGGACGGTGACGTTCTTCCACCCCTCGCTGACGGAGCTGGACCTCTCGGCGCCGAGCCCGTCGGTGGACGTGGCGGCGGGTGGGGAGACGCCGATCGTCCTCTTCACGCCATCGGCTGGGCGGGTCTATCAGGCGGTCTGCGGTCAACCGCTGCCCGACAAGCTCGGTGCGGTGCTCGGCGTCGTCCGCGACGAGCGGGGGCGCCCGCTGGGGAAGGTCTCGGTGGTCGCCTCCTGGAGCGACTACGTGATCGCGGCGGGCCAGGGCCTGCGGCGGCAGGAGCGGGAGGCCGGCTCCACCACCGACGAGTCGGGTCGCTACCTGCTCTGCGGGGTGCCGGGCGACGTGCCGGTCCTCACCCGGTACAGCTACGGCGAGAGCGCGCAGGCGTTCGGGGAGCTCAACCTGCAGCAGAAGGGGTTCCTCGCGCGCTCCGTGACGATCGCGCTCGGTGACGACGCGGACGCCGCCCCGGCGGGGCCGGCGGGCCGCACGCGCGGCGTGGTCCGCGGCACGGTCCGCACGCCCGACGGCAAGGCGGTCGTGAACGCCGAGGTGACGGTGCTCGGGGCGCTCGGGGCGAACACGATGACGGACGCGCAGGGGCGCTTCCGCATCGACGCGGCGCCCGTCGGGAGCCAGGTCGTCGAGGTGCGTGGCATCGGCTACCGGCCCGTGCGCTCGGCGGTGGCGGTGAGCCCCGGGCGCTCCGCGACGCTCTCCGTGCTGCTCGACCGCACGGTCGTGCAGCTCAACCCGCTCACCGTCGTCGCCGACGACCGGAACCTGCGCGACATCACCGGCTTCGACGACCGGATGAAGTCGGGGAACGGCTACTTCTTCAACGAGGAGCAGATCCGGCGGCGGAACCCGGCGCGCGTGAACGACATGTTCGTCACGATCCCCGGTGCCAAGGTGAGCTTCGGCGGCGCGTTCAACGACACCTACGTCGAGTTCCAGCGCAGCCTCGGCAACAGCGCCACGGCGCAGAACTGCCCGCCGGTCTACTACATCGATGGCGTGCTCGCGCGCGGCATCCTCGACCCGCAGACGAACTACCCCAACCCCGACCTCGCCGTGCGCCCCAATGAGATCCGCGGCATCGAGGTCTACCCCAACGTCTTCACCGCGCCGCCGCAGTACCAGCCGGTGAACTCGTCGTGCGGGGTGATCCTGATCTGGACGAAGCGGGGAGGGGCCGTGAAGTAGGGCGGCAGGAGGGCGAGCGGGCCGGAGGCCACCGGCCTCTGGCCCCCGGCCCTCCGGCCCGCCTGCTACGCCCGCAACCAGCCGCGGCGGCGGAACCACCAGTAGATCCCGCCTGCCACCAGGAGCAGCACCGCCCACACCGTCGCATAGCCGTACCGGCTGCGGATCTCGGGCATGTGCTCGAAGTTCATCCCGTAGATGCTCGTCACGAACGTGAGCGGCAGGAAGAACACCGAGAACAGCGTGAGCACGCGCACCACCTCGTTCGTCCGGTGCGACGAGATGGCGAGCTGCACGCCGAGGAGGTTGTTCATCTCGTCGAGGAGCTCGTCGGCGTAGCTGTGCAGCGACTCGGCGTGCTCCTTGAGGTCCTGCGTGAGCGGCGCCACGCGCTCCGTGCCGGGGGCGAGCTTCTGCACGACGCCGAGCATCTGCCAGAGCACGCGGCGGATGAGCGTGATCCGGCGCTTGAGCACGTAGGCGTCGCGCAGGTCGCCCGTGAACTCGCGGCCGCCGAACACCACCGCCTCGAAGCCGTCGATCCGCCCCTCCAGCGTCTCGAGCCGCGCGCCGTACGTGTCGATCGCGGCCCCGATCAGCTCGAGCATCAGCTGCGGCACGAGGCCGTCGCGCACCTCGACGACGGGCCGGGGACCGGCGCTCCGGAAGTGGCACTGCTCCTCGAAGGCGAGCAGCCACGGGTGCTCCCGGCGATGGATCGTGATGAGGAAGGTGGCGCCGGCGAAGATGGCGACCTTGTGGGTCAGCTCCTGCACCGTGGTCGCGTCGGGCTCCGCGCCGTCGTCCGACGCGCGGACGATGACGAAGGTGCGGGTGCCGAACGTCTCGTACTTGGGGAGGTGCTCGGGGTCGAGGCAGTCCTGCACCGAGGTCGGGTGCAGCTCGAACCGCTCGGCGAGGGCGCGCAGCTCCTCGGGCGTCGGCGCCAGGACGTCGATCCAGTCGAAGCCGGCATGCTCCGCGTCGAGGATCGTCCGGATCATGCCGCCCGGGCGACCGCCTCGCGCTCGAGGTACTCGCGCAGGATCGCCTCCGCCTGCTCCAGGCGGTCGACCTGGAAGAGGCGCTCGCGGAGGGCGCAGGAGGCGTGCAGCCCCTTCGTGTACCAGCCGAAGTGCTTGCGGAACTCGATCACCGTGCGACGCGAGTCGCCCTGGAGGCGGAGCGCCAGGCGGAGGTGGTCGAGCGCGAGCGCGATGCGCTCGGCGGGCGTCGGCGCGGCGGGGCGCGGCCGTCCCTCGAGCAGCGCGCGCGCGTCGCGGAAGAGCCAGGGGTTCCCGAAGCTCCCCCGCCCCACCATGATCGCGGCGCAGCCGGTGTGCTCGCGCATGCGCACGATGTCCTCCGGCGTCTCGATGTCGCCGTTGCCGATCACCGGCACGTCGAGCGCCGCGACCACCGCCGCGATCTCGTCCCAGTTCGCCTTCCCCGAGAACATCTGCGTGCGCGTGCGCGCATGCAGCGTGAACGCCTTCGCCCCGGCGTCCTGCATGCGGCGCGCGATGCCGACCGGGTCGCGCGTCTCGTCGTTCCAGCCGGAGCGCGTCTTCACCGTGACCGGCAGCGGCGTCGCGCGGACGACGGCGCGGATGACCCGCTCGACGAGGTCCATGTCGCGCAGGCAGCCGGAGCCGCCCATGCGCGCCACGACCTTCTTGACCGGGCAGCCGAAGTTGATGTCGAGGAAGTCGGGCTGGTAGAAGTCCGTGACGATCGCCGCCGCCTCGGCCATCGCGTCCGGGTCCGCGCCCCAGAGCTGGATGCCGAGCGGCCGCTCGCACGGCTCGAACTCGCACCCCTCCAGCACCCCCGCGATGCGGCGGCGGAGTCCCTCGGCGTTGAGGAACTCGGTCAGGACCACGTCGGCACCCATGCTGCGGCAGACCTGGCGGAACGGTGCCTCGCTGACGCCGGCCATCGGGGCCAGCAGCAGCGGCACGTCGTGCGCGTGGGGATACGGCAGGCGCTTCGTCACGGGGGCGAATATAGGCAAGCGCCCCGGGGCGGCGAATCGTGCCGCCCCGGGGCGCCGTGCCGACGGTGTGGCGCCTAGCTGTTGCGCGCGCGCCGCACTCCGAGCACCAGCGCCACACCCGTCCCGAGCAGGACGACGGTGGCGGGCTCGGGGACGACGTGCGGCGGCGGGTTCACCGGGCGCGTGCGGACTTCGAGCTTCGTCGGGCCGATGCGCAGGAACTCCGAGCCGTTCTGGAGCGCCGTGAGCTCGAGCTTGTTGCCGAGCACCCCGGCGAGTGTCGCCAGCGTCGCCCGCTCGGTCGCCGAGAAGTCGTAGCTCCAGTCGACCGGGTCGGCCGCACCGAAGCACGGGTTGTTCTCGATCGCCTGGCAGTCGAAGACCTGGATGCCGCCGAGGAAGATGAAGACCGGCGCGGTGGGCTGGAAGTTCGGGAAGCTCCCGAAGCCGACGGAGCCGGAGACGCGGCCGGCAAGCCACGTCGCGGTGGGCACGCCGGTGAAGTGGCCGAGCGAGACCGGCGCCCACGGCCCGAGCGGGATCGAGGGGCCGCTGAACGACGGCAGCGTCTGCGAGTACTGCGCAGCAGCCGGGGAGGCGGCCAGCACGGCCACGAGGGCGGCGGCGGCGAACGAGCGCATCGGAAACCTGCCTTGTCGTGCGGAGTCGGGGCAGCCGGGACGACCCCCGGCTCGGACAACCTATCGCTGGATGAGCAACCCGTGCAACCTTCGGGCCGTCACAATCGTATGGCGCCTGACCCCAACCCGACCCGGCATGCTCCGACGCCTTCCGCATTCCCTCGCCGCCCTCGCGGCCGCCGCGGCCCTGCTCGCACCGGCGCCTTCGGCCGCCCAGCAGCGCGCGCTGACGGTGCCCGTGGCCTACCACCGCCTCCCGAACGGCCTGCGCGTGGTGCTCTCGCGCGACCCCGCGAGCCCGACCGTCGCCGTGGCCGTCTACTACAACATCGGTTTCCGGCTCGAGCCGAAGGGGCGCACGGGCTTCGCCCACCTGTTCGAGCACATGATGTTCCAGGGATCGCGCAACCTCGGCAAGATGGAGTTCATCAAGCTCGTCGAGCAGAACGGCGGCGCGCTGAACGGCTCCACCCGCTTCGACTTCACCAACTACTACCAGGTGGTGCCCGCGGGCGCGCTGCGCACCATCCTGTGGGGCGAGGCCGACCGCATGCGCGGGCTGGCGATCGACCAGTCGAACCTCGACAACCAGCGCGATGTGGTGAAGAACGAGGTCCGGGTGAACGTGCTGAACCAGCCGTACGGCGGCTTCCCGTGGCTCGACATGCCCCAGGCGGCGAACACGAACTGGCACAACGCCCACAACTTCTACGGCGACCTCGGCGACCTCGACGCCGCGAACCTCGACGACGTGAAGGCGTTCTTCCGCACGTACTACGCGCCGAACAACGCAGTCGTCGCGGTGGTCGGCGACTTCGAGCCCGCGCAGGCGCTGGCGTGGGTGACCGAGTACTTCGGCACGATCCCCGCGCAGGAGCTGCCGGCGCCGCCCGACCTGACGGAGCCGGAGCAGGTGGTCGAGAAGCGCGTGCGCAAGGAGGACCGCCTCGCGACGCGGCCGGCGCTGGCGCTCGGCTACCACGTGCCCGAGCGGTGGACGACCGACTGGTTCGCGTTCGGCCTGATCGACCAGCTCCTCGCTCAGGGGCGCGACAGCTGGTTCTACGACGAGGTGGTGCGGCGCCGCGGCTACGCGAGCGGCCTCTCGGGCGGCATCAACGTCGGCCTCGGCAACCAGTTCAACTACAAGGGCCCGATGCTCTGGATCGTCTCCGCGTTCCACGACGCGGCGACGCCGTCCGACTCGCTGGTGGGCGCCATGGACGCGGCGATCCGGCGCCTGCAGGAGCGGCCGGTGGACGCGGCGACGCTCGAGCGCGCGCGCACGAAGCTCCGCTCCTCGCTCTACTCGGCGGTCGAGTCGTTCTCCGGCTTCGGCCGCGCCGACCTGCTCGCCTCGTTCGCGCTCTTCGACGACGACCCCGCGCGGCTCAACACGCTGGAGGCCGGCTTCGCGAAGGTGACGCCCGCGGACGTGCAGGCCGCCGCGCAGAAGTGGCTCCGGCCGACGAACCGCACCATCCTGACTGTCTCGCCCGCCGCGGCGCCCGCGGCCGGAGGTGCCCAGTGACCCGCCGTCCGCTCCTCGCGGTCGCGCTGCTCGCGAGCGTCGCACCCGCGCTCCCTGCGCAGCAGAAGGAGGCGCCGCCGCCGGTGGCGCCGCCGGCGCCGCGGGCCCTCCCCGCCCGCCGCACCTTCACGCTGCCGAACGGGCTCCGCGTCGCGCTCGTGCCGTATGGCTCCGTGCCGAAGGCGCTGGTGCGCCTGTACGTCCGGACCGGCGCCATCGACCAGGGCCCGGCACAGACGTGGCTCGCGCAGCTCACGGCCGACCTGCTGAACGAGGGGACCGTCGCCCGCAGCGGCGCCGAGGTCGCCGAGCTGGTCGCGGGGATGGGCGGCTCGCTCGGCATCGGCGCGTCCGACGAGGTGACGACGCTCTCCGCCGAGGTGCTGGGCGAGCGCGCTGCGGACGCGGTGGCGCTCGTGGCGGAGGTGGCGCAGCAGCCGCGCTTCCCCGAGGGCGAGTTCGCGCGCGTGCGCGCCGGGCGCCTGCGCCAGCTCGCGATCGCGCGGAGCCGGCCGCAGACGCTCGCGATGGAGCGGATGGCGTCGCTGATGTTCGGGGACCATCCGTTCGGCCGCGTCCTGCCGACCGAGGCGTCGTTCGGCGCGCTCACGCTCGCCGACGCCCGCGCGTTCTGGCAGGCGAACGCGGGCGCGCAGCGTTCGACCCTCTACGTGATCGGCGTGTTCGACGCGAAGGCGGTGGAGGCGGCGGTGCGCGCCCGCTTCGCGGGGTGGACGAAGGGGCCGGCGCCCTCCGTGCGCCCGCCCGCGCCGCGCGCCGGCCGGCGCCTGGAGGTGATCGACCGGCCGAAGGCGCCGCAGTCGACGCTCATCACCGGGCTGCCGGTGGCGGGCCCGTCCAGCCCCGACTGGATCCCGCTCGAGGTGACCGACGCACTGCTCGGCGGCGCGTTCGGCTCGCGCATCACCGCCAACATCCGCGAGGCGAAGGGGTACACCTACTCCCCGTTCTCGTCGGTCGACGACGCGGGCGGCGTCGCGATCTGGAGCGAGATGGCGGACGTGACGACCAACGTCACGGGCGCCGCGCTCACCGAGATCTTCAAGGAGGCCGAGCGGCTCCGCGGCGAGGCGCCGCCGGCCGCCGAGCTCGCGGGGATCAAGAACAACCTCGTGGGGCTCAAGACGCTGCAGACCGTCTCGCGCGGCGGCCTCGCGGCCAACTACTGGTTCGCCGAGTCGAACGGCCTCGGCGAGGCGTACCTGCGCGACTACGCGAAGCGCGTGATGGCCGTCACGCCGGAGCAGGTGCGCTCCACCGCACGCCAATACCTCGACCCCGCGAAGATGGCGATCGTCGTCGTGGGCGACACGGCGGTGGTGAACGCGCAGCTCGCGCCGTTCACGGCGGCGGTGCCGTAGCGTCGCGGAGCCCGGGGGCCCCGAGGGGCGCGGCGGGGTGCCGCGCCCCCTCAGCCCCCGGCCCCCTCCTTCGTCCGCAGCATCGACGCTGCCACCAGCGTCATCACGAGCCCCACCGGCAGCGGCTCAAGGAAGGTGATCGCGGCGTTGTAGAGCGGGTTGTCGTACATCACCTTGAAGTCGTCCAGCTCGCGCTTCGTCTTCGCCAGCTCGGCGTCGGAGGCGCCCCCCTTGCGCGCCTTCTCCAGCGCGTAGGCCGCGTACTTGTCGGCGAAGTCGGGGGCGAACTTCCAGTAGATCACCTCCCACGTCGCCACATAGCACAGCGTCGCCACGCCGGTGATCAGCGCCCCGACGCGGAACGCGCGCCCGAAGCTGAGCGGACCGGGCTGCTGGTCGCGGTACGCCCGGATCCCGAAGAAGACCATCAGGAAGGCCACCACCATCCCCGTGTAGCCGTACAGCTGGCCGTTCTCGAAGTCGGGCTCCGGCAGGAGCACGAACGTGAGCACGAGCAGGAGGGCGAGGACGGTGCCGGCGATGAGGCCGTAACGGAGGACGACGCGCTGCACGGGTGGCTCCCGGAGAAGTGGTGCGGCGACGGTAGCGCCGCGGCGCCGTCCGCGAATCACCGGAAAGGGTGACCGGCGCCGCGCCGGGTACCGGTCATGCGCCCGGATGACGCGCCGTCGCCCGAAGCGCCCCCGAAACGCACCTCACGGGATGAGCCGGAACTGCTTGCCGAGCTGCACGGCGTGCGTGCGCCGCTTCGCGCCGAGCTTGTCGAGCAGGCGGCTCGCATGTGTCTTCACCGTGTTCTCGGTGACCGCGCACCGCTCCGCGATCTCCCGGTTGCTGAGGCCCTGGGCGATCATCTCGAGCACCTCGAGCTCGCGCGGCGTGATGCCGAGCCGGTCGACGGCCTGGCGGTCGCGCTCGAACGGCCCGCCCGCGGGGACCGGCACGCGGACCTCCACCGGAACCTCGACGGTCACCTCGCGCACCACCTCGGTCGGCCGTACGAGCTTTCGGCCGAGCCAGAGGCCCAGTGACACGAAGAGCACGGCGACGAGCCCGCCGTACAGCTCGAGCGAGTGTTCGACGACGAGGAAGCGGTACTCGATCGCCCGGAGGAGGGCGATCAGCAGGCCGCCGAGGAGGCCGAAGACGAGCGTCTGGCGGGAGAGCGCCTGGCGGAGCACGCGGGGAATGTGCGGCCGGCGCGCGGACGCCGCCAGCGCGTCAGAAGACGGCGTGCTGCCCGCGATCGTCCTGCCGCTCGCCTCGGAGCAGCCGCGCCTGGTAGTCGAGCAGGGTGCGGGTGCCGGTCTCGGGGGTTGCGTTGGCGTCGTAGCGGCCGCGCGCCTCGTCCCAGACGAGCATCGACTCGGTCGCGTAGTACCGGCCGATCCGCGCGAACTCGGCCTTGTCGGCGAGCGGCGGCGCGACGCGGCCGAGCGCGCCGAGGACGCCGATGATCGCGTCCATCATGGCGACGGGGACGCGGGTGAAGCGCGGCGCGCGGCCCAGCAGCGCGAAGAGCGCCTCCCCCTGCTCGCGCGGTGTCTGCGCCGGGCCGGGGCCGCCGATCGGGAGGATCCGGTTCCGCCGCACAGGGTCGTCGAGGCAGCCGACGAGGTACTCGGCGAGGTCGTCGTCGTCGATCGGCTTGCAGGCGGTGAGCGTGCCGTCGCCGAAGAGGAGGAACGGCTTCCCGCGCCGCACCCGCTCGACCTGCCCCGAGAGCGACTTGTGGAACGCGGTGGGCCGCACGATCGCGTAGTCGATGCCGGAGGCCGCCAGCTCGCGCTCGAACGCGAGCTTGGCATGCTGGAAGGCGAGGCGGGGCTTCTGGACGCAGATCGCCGAGAGCAGCACGAACTGGCGGGCGCCGGCGGCGGTGGCCGCGGCGAGGAGGTGCCCCTGGGCGCGATGCTCGACCGCCCACGCGTCGGCCGGGGCGCCCGTCCGCGAGGCGAGGCAGGAGATGACGGCGTCGACCCGCTCACCCGCGAGGCCGTCGCGCGCGAGGGAGGCCGGATCGGTGACGTCGGCAGAGCGGATGTCGCAGCCGTCGAGCGCCGGGATACGCGCGCGGACCTCGTCGGGGCCCGAGCCGTCGCGCAGGGGGCGCACCAGCGCGAGCACCTCGTGCCCGTGCCGCCGGAGCGCGCGGGCAGTCGCGCGCCCGATCGTCCCCGTGGCGCCGGCGAGCAGCACGCGGCGCGCTCCGCCGGGCACGGCCCCGCCGGCCGGCATCAGTGCAGCGGCCCCGACGCGGCGCCGCCCTCGCCCGCGAGCTTCTGCTCGTACATCGCGTGGAAGTTCACCTCCGCGAGCATCACCGGCGGGACGCCGGCGCGCGTGCAGAGGTCGGAGACGGAGGCCCGGAGGTAGGGGTAGACCATCGTCGCGCAGTTCACATGGAGGATGGCGTCCACCTGCTCGGGCGGCAGGTTGCGGAGTTCGAAGATGCCGGCCTGCTCGGCCTCGACCAGGAAGAGCGTGCGCGCGGCGATCTTCGCGGTGACGGTGGCGGTGACGCGCACCTCCCAGATCCCGTCCAGGATCGACTCCACCTGCAGGTCGAGCGCGATCTCGACCTGCGGCTGCGCCTGCTCCAGCAGGATGCGCGGCGCGTGCGGCTGCTCCAGCGAGCAGTCCTTGAGGTAGATGCGCTGGATCTGGAAGACGGGGGCGGTCATCGGACGGGCCTTGCTGGGGTCGGGGAAGCGGGGCGGGAAGATGCACGGGTCTGGGCGCGGGCGCAGCGGGGGGCTGGACGAGGGGCAAGCGGGCCGGCGGGCAGACGGACAGGTCACGATCGGCACCATGCATCTTGCAGGGGGTAACACTTATTGCTACCCTGAACTTGTCGGCGGGCAGATGCCTGTCCGAACAGCGTTCCCTCGCACGCACCCCATGCAGGAAGGATCTTCGCATGAAGGCTCTCGTTCGCGCGCTTCCAGGCGCGCTCGCGCTCGCTGCCCTTGTCGCAGCGCCCACCGCAGCGCATGCCCAGCTGGGCTGGACCCTCACCTTCAGCCCTGAGGCGCAGGGCGCCACGGGGTCGGGCAGCGGGGTGATCACCTTCAACACCACGACGAAGGCCCTCTTCATCCGCACGACGTGGACGGGCCTCTCCGGCACCACCACCGTCGCGCACATCCACTGCTGCGTGACGCCGCCGGGCACCGTGGGCGTCGCGATCGGATCGTTCGGTGGCGTCGCGCCGAACACGATCCCGGGCTTCCCGACCGGCCTCTCGGCCGGCTCGTACCAGCGCACCATCGATCTCTCGAACCCCGGCTCGTTCACCAACGGCTTCCGCAACAACAATGGCGGGACCGCGGCGAGCGCGACGACGGCGCTCATCACCGCGATGAATGCCGGCCGCGCCTACTTCAACATCCACACGAACACGTTCCCCACTGGTGAGATCCGGGCCTTCACCGTGGTCGCGCCGGAGCCGTCGACGTACGCGCTGTTGGCGGGCGGGCTCTCGCTCGTCGCGGCGATCGGCCGTCGCCGCCGCAGCTGAGCGACAGCACCACCTGCTCCGCCCGACCTGACGGCCCCGGCGCGCCACGCGCGCCGGGGCCGTCTGCGTCTGGTATCCTTGGCGATCCCCTCGCCCGCGGAGTCCCCCGTGTCGCGCCGTCCTGCCGTCTCGCGTCTCGCCCTCCTCCTGCTGTGCCTCGCCGTGCTGCCGCTCGCCGCGTTCGTCCCGAGCGAGGCGGCCCTCTCGCCGCGCTTCAACCACGTGATGCTGTACGTCGGCGACCTCGACGCCTCGATCGCCTTCTACACCGCCGCGTTCGACGCGCGGGTGGCGCAGCGGCTCACGCAGCTCACCGTCACCGGCCCCGACGGACAGACGGTCACGCGCGACGTGCGCATGGCGCTGCTCCGATTCCCGGGCCAGGAGTTCGTGCTCGAGCTCGCCGAGCGGAAGGCGGCGACCGACGTCGCCCCGCCGTTCTACCAGCACCTCGGCGTGGACGTGCGCGACATCGGCGCGGCACTCGCCCGCGCGAAGGCCGCCGGCGCCCGCACCCCGACCGGCATCTCCACCGTGCGCGCGGGGGATGTGGTGGCGAAGAATGCCTTCTTCAAGGGGCCGGACGGCGAGCTGCTGGAGCTGATGGAGGTCGTGAAGGGGGAGTTCTGAGGCCGGAGCGCCTCCCCCGTCAGAACGGATGCCCGAAGCCGAAGAAGAACAGTTGGTCCTCGCCGGAGAAGCCCCAGTCGGCGCTGATGATGGTCGACTGGTTCCAGGCGACGCGCACCCCGCCGCCGGCGCTCGTGCGCCACCGGTCGAACGAGGCGAGGTCGCCGAGGCGGTCGCGGACGGTGCCGGCGTCGACGAACGGCGCGAGCGTGAGCGACCAGCGCTGGCCCAGCGCGCGCGTCTCGGCGACGCGCCAGCGCAGCTCCCAGTTGGTGAACGCGACCGCGCGCGCAAGGAAGCGGTTGGCGCGGTAGCCGCGGAGCGAGCGCGCGCCGCCGAGGGCGTTCACGCTGCTCTCGGTGCTCCACTGGTCCTGGAACTCGAAGAACGGCGCCTGGTCGCCGAGGATGTTGCCGACGCCGAGCCGCCCGGCGAGCACGAGGCGCTGCGTGCCGCCACGCGCGAGCGTGCGGAAGACGCGCCCCTGCACCAGCGTCTTCACGAAGCTGAACTGGGAGCCGATGACCGGATCGGAGAACTCGCTCGCCACCTCGGCGAAGAGGCCGCGGCTCGGGTCGGGCTCGAAGTCGCGCGTGTCGTGGATGAGCCCGAGCTGGATGATCGACACGCGACCACCGGCGAGCCCGTTCACCCGCCCCGCCGCGGCCTCCGACGCGAGCAGCGACCGTCCGTTCGGCACCGGCTGGGTCGCGCCGCCGGGCGCGGGGACGTCGCTCGGGCGCCCCTCGAACGTGGCGTAGGCGAGCGACTGGATCTCGTACCCGCCGAGGATGCGGAAGCGGCCGTCGCCCAGCGCGCGGTCCACCTTCACGTTGAGCATCCACTCCGTCTCGCGGAAGCGGTTGCGCAGCACGTCGGTCACGCGCGCGGCCTCCCCTGCGCCGCCGGGCCGCGTGCCGGCGAGCGCGGCCGCGTACGCGTCGAACGACCCCTGCGGCAGCGGCGCGAGCGTCGCCTCCGTGAGGCCGAAGAAGAGGTTGTTGGGGTTGTTCTGGTACTTCGCGTCCACCTTCACGCGCCAGGGCGTCCCGCGGAAGTACGGCAGGTCGATGGCGAGGTTCGCCTCGGTCGCGCTCTCCGTCGTGTGGATCAGGTTCGCCTTGAGCCGCGCGCGGTACGCCGTGTACGGGAAGAGCGGGTCGTCACGGCGGCCGGCGAAGTAGAGGTAGCCGCGGGCGCCGAACGCGACCCCGGCGACGGGATCCGAGCCGAACTCGGGGAGCCCGGTCACGAACCAGCCATCCGTCTTCTTCGCGAGCTCCGCCTCCGCCATGCGGCGGCTGCGCGAGATCACGAGGCCGCCGGGAAGCGTGTCGCGCGTGGGCGCGGGCTGCTGCGCGGCGAGCGACGCGGCAGCGAGCATGCACGGGAGCAGCGGGCGCCAAGGCGAGCGTCCGGCCATCGAGCCTCCGGGGATTCCAGCGGACAGGGGACACCGGCGCGCGTCAGGCGGCCGGCGGGTGACCGAATCTGCCTCCCCAAACGCACCAGCGGAACCGGGGCACCGACGTCCGGCGACGTGGCCGACACCTTTGCGTGGCTGCTCCCGTACGGGCGGCGTCCCCGCAGATCGCCACCCCGGCCACTCCGGAGCCGCCATGCCCCGCCCCGTCGTCCGCTCCCTGCTCGTGGTCGCCCTGTTCGCCGTTCCCGCCCCGCTCGCCGCGCAGGCGATCGACCCCGCGGTGCGCGCCGAGGTGCTGGGCACGATCCACCGCTTCACCGATGCGCTGCGCCGGAAGGACACCGCAGGCATGGCGGCCCAGATGCACCCGGCGGCGCGGATGACGCTGCTGCGCCCCGCCCCGTCGGGCGACAGCGTGCGCGTGGCCGTGCTGACGGCGGCGCAGTTCATCACCGTCGCGACCGACCCGAGGAACCCGCCGCTCGACGAGCCGATCCGCGACGCGCAGGTGACCGTCCACCAGGACCTCGCGACCGTCTGGGCCGAGTACCAGGTGCGGATCGACGGCAAGGTGTCGCATTGCGGATACGACGCGTTCCATCTCGTCCGGACGGGCGCGGGCTGGAAGCTCCTCACGGTGGCCGACACGTTCCGGCGCGAGGGGTGCGGCGCGATGTGGTAGGCGCGCCGCGCGCCGGCCAGCGCCCTTACGCGCCCTCGCCCGGCTCCGCCTCGAAGACGAACAGCGTCACCGGACTCGCCATCCCGCCGAGCGCGCGGTAGAAGTCGAGCGCGTGCGCATCATCGTCGTCAGCCGGCACGATGCAGGTCGCGATCCCCTCGGCGGCGCCGGCCGCGCGCAGCGCCTCCACCAGCGCGCGGCCGATCCCTCGCCGCTGGCGGTCGGCGCGCACGGCGAGGTCGTAGATGAAGAGCTCGCGCGACGGGGAGCGCGTCATCGGCATCTCGTGCGCCGTCAGGCCGCCGAGCGGCTCCTCGCCGTGCATCGCCGCAAGCGCCCAGAAGGCATCGCGCGCCAGCAGCGCGGCGAGGTACGCCTCCGGCAACTCGGCGGGCTCCTGGTCGAATGCCCGCTGCATCACCGTGAACGTGGCCCGGGCGAGTGCCACGTCGTCCGCGCCGAGGCGGCGGATGGAGACGCCCGCGCCGCCCGCCTCCGTGATCACGCGCCCGCGCACGCGGCCCGGCAGCCGCAGGTGCAGGAGCGGGAACGGCCTCCCCTGCCCGTCCCGCTCGGATCGGCCGAGCACCTCGGCGCCGGAGCGCAGGTAGAAGCCGACCGCCCGTGCGTTCTGCTCGTTGACGTCCACGAGGCGCGCATCGCGCTCGTCGACGGCGTACCGGAGCAGCGCGGAGCCAACGCCTCGACCATGGTGCGCCGGGTCGACGAAGAGCGCCTCGAGCCTGCGCCCGTCGAGGCCGGCGAAGCCGAGCACGGCGCCCGCCTCGTCGCGGATGCCGACGAGGTCGAGCGCGGGCAGCGCCGAGTCCGCGACGAGCGCCCGCAGCGCCACGATGTCGTCCTCCGCGAGGAAGTGGTGGGTGGCGCGGACGGCGCGCTCCCAGAGCATCACGAGCGCGGGGTGGTCGGAGGGGGTGAGGGCGGCGATGCGCATGGTCACGTTTCGATGCGAAGGTCGCCGATCCGGCCCGGCGAGGGCTCGGCGGCTCGAAGGCACGCAGCGCACGGCGCGCCTCCCGACGACGGATGATCTCGCGGGCAACCGAGGCTTCCAGCGTCCGCCGACTGCGGATGCCGCCGCTTCGGCCGATCTCGGAGAGGCACTGTCGAACCGATTCCTCCCTCGCGGCCACATGGCCTGCTTACCATGCGATCACAATGTGCTGCAATGGCTTGGATCGCCAAAGAGAGCTTGCGACGCGCGGCATCTGGCCGCCCCGGCGTGGCCCTCGACGCCTCACGCGGCCTCGTCCGCCCTCGGCACGCAGCGCAGCCAGTTGAGCATCACGGCGGAGGTGGCGAGCCCGAGCGGCGCCCACACCGGCAGCTCGCCCGGCCACGTCGCGAGGCCGCGCGCGATCAGCAGCGCCGAGTTGGTGGTGAGCACGATGAGGTAGAGCGCGGCCTGGATGCCCGCGGCCGTCGCGAGCACCACGCCCGCGGCGCGGCGGCGCCAGAGGAGCACGCCGCCCGTCGCGAGCGACGGCACCATGAAGCCGAGGTCGAGCGCGGCGACGACGCGGAACACCTCCGGACCGCCGGGCGCCGGCTGGCCGGCGAAGACATGCCGGGCCCACATCACGAGCCAGACGAGCGCGAGGCCGACGGCGACGCTCGCGAGGAAGCCCCCGGTGAACCGCACTGGCGCATGCGGCGCGAGGGCGCGGGCGATCCCGTCGCCCGAGGGAGCGGGCAGCACGCGCACGAGGGCGGAGACCGCCAGGACGAACAGCGCGACATACAGCGGGAACAGCGCGTTCAGCGCCGCGCCGAGCATGTAGAAGGCGTAGTTGTAGAGCGCGAAGCCGAGCAGTCCGAGATGCACGAGCTGGCCGCGCGGCGAACCGCGGTGCGCACCGGCGAGCGCCCACGCGAGCAGCGGACACGCGACCAGCAGCGTCACCGCGTCGTTGCCGCGCCAGCCGAGGGCGATCCAGGCGATGTCGCGGTACGGATCGAGGAGGAGCCCGGCGAGCGCCTGGACGGTCATGCCGGCGAGGAGCAGCCACGAGAGGCGCATGGGCGCGCGGGCGGCGGCTCCCCGCGCGTCAGCGCCTGCCGTTCGCGAGCGCACCGGGCACCGACCAGAGGTCGACGGCAACGTCCACGCCGAAGAGCACCCCGCGCGACTGATTCGCGCTGAGCGACAGGCGGGGCCACGAGAGCCCGGCGGCCGCAAGCGTCGCCAGCCGCGTCGGAGCTTGCCGTCCCGCGTCCAGCCGGAAGAGCGTCAGCTGGCCCTCCGAGGCCATCGAGGCCACGTGGACCGTGCCGGCCGCCTGCCAGATCGATGGCTGGCCATCGCTGTACGGCACGGCCGCGAGCCGCGTGACGCGCCGGGTGCTCCAGTTCACCTCCCAGATGGCGAAGTCGCTGCGCGCATCGTCCACCACGAAGAGCGCCATCCGGCTGGCGTCGAGCGCCACCGCGTCGAGTGGCGCCGTCACCGCGGCACTGGGCAGGTCGAGCGAGTCCGCGCGTCCGTCGGCGTGGACGCGGACGAGCCGGGTCTCGAAGTGGCGCAGCGCGACGACGGCCCCACCCGGCATCGGCAGCGCGGCGATCGTCGGTGGGGGCAGCACCGCCATGACCTGGCTGCGCCCGGTGCGCACGTCCACGGCCAGCAGGCTCACCCGTCCGTCCGGTCGGCGCTGCAGCACCTCGACCGCGTCGTCGCCGACCCAGCGGAGCTCCGGGCTGCCGGTATACGCGCCGCCACTCACCAGGTCCGTGAGGCGGGCGACCTGGCGATCGGTGCCCGACGGGAGGTCATGCAGCAAGAGCGTGAACACGCTGTCGGCGCCGGCCTCGACGAGCGCGATGGCACGGCCGTCCGGACGCATGGCGGCGTACAACGGCACCGTCCGCGTGCGCCACGGCGTCGTCCGGAGGCGTCCGGCGGCATCACGCTCGACGAGGAGCGCGGCGAAACGCGGCGCGCCGACGTCCAGGACGAGGTCGCGCGTGCCCGCTGCGATGTCGACGCGGGAGTGGCCCGACGCGACGTGGCGCAGGACCGTGCGCAAGGGCCCGGTCACCCGGCCACTGGCCGGGTCGACCGGCCAGAAGACGATGTCGACGCGGTTGCGCACGACCGTGTCCGGCAACGCCCACACCAGCGCATCACCTTCGCGGGTCCAGCGCCACGCACTGCTCGCCGCCGGGGTGCGGAGCAGGCGGAGCGTGTCGGCCACCGTGCCATCCCGCCGGAGGATGGACGCCTTCTGGCTGCCGCCGCTGACCGTGGTGAAGGCGACGAGCCCGCCGCTCGGCGAGGCCTCGAAGAGCGCGAGTGCGTTGGGCGCGTTGCCGCGCACGGTGATCGTGTCGCGCGTCACGGTGTCGGCCGTGGTCAGCACGCGGGCACGAGCCACGCCGCGCGGCGTCTCGAACGGCGCGACGAGGAGCGAGTCCCCCGAACCGAGGAACGAGCCCAAGCCGCGTCCGACGAAGCGGGTGGGACCGCCGAGCGCCGGAACGAGGTACATGCCCATGACGCCGGCGCGCTGCGCCTGCAGCAGCACCCAGCGCCCGTCCGGTGACCAGGTCGTGCGCGTGATGAGCTCGAAGCCGTCGGCGATGCGGCGTGGCGCCTCGCCGGGTGCACCGCGGATCTCGGCGGCGAAGGTGCAGGCCCCGCCCGGCGCGCACTCCTTCAGCGCGTAGAGCAGTGCCCGGCCGTCGGGCCCGAAGGAGGGCGCGAACGACCCGCCATTGCTGGTGAGCTGGACCATGTCACTGGTCCGCGCCAGCGGCTCGCCGTCGTCGTCGCTCCTTCCGGCGCCACCCGTCCCGCGCGCGAGGAGCACGGCGATTGCCGCGGCGGCGAGGACGCCGGCGGCGATGCCTGCGGTGCGCCCGGAGACGCGTCGGGCCGGGGTCGGCGCCGGCGTCTCCAGCGCCGTCGCGAGCGCCGCGACGAAGGCGCCGCACGACTCGAACCGCGCACCCGGCTCGGGCGCGAGCGCGCGGCTGAGCACCGTGTGCACGGCGGCGGGCAGGCCTCGCTCGGCGGGCAGTGGCGGCACCGCGCCCGTCAGCCGCGCCGCCAGTGCCGCCGCCGGCGAGCGCGCGGGCGACGCCGCGGTGGCCTCATCGAAGAGGGAGTGCCCCGCCAGCAGCTCGTACGCCACGCACGCCAGGCCGAACTGGTCCGTGCGCGCTTCCGCCGCGCCGGCCGTCAGTTGCTCCGGCGCCATGTACGCGAGCGAGCCCACCGCGGCGCCCGTCCCGGTCAGACGCTCGGCCCCGTCGCCCGTGGCCGCCGCGACGATGCCCGCCACGCCGAAGTCCGCCAGCAGCGCGCGGCCGCCCGAGAGCAGGATGTTCGCCGGCTTCACGTCGCGGTGCACCACACCGCGGGCGTGCGCCGCGTCGAGCGCACCGGCCACGTCGCGCAGTAGCGATACCGTCTCGGCCGCCGGCACCGGCCCGCGCCCCAGCCGCTCCCCGAGCGACTCGCCCTCCACCAGCGGCATCGAATACCACGCCGTCTCCCCGACGATCCCCGCATCGAAGAGCGGCACGATGTGCGGATGCTGCAGCGTCGCGAGCAGCCGGATCTCCCGCAGGAATCGCTCCGCCGCCTCCCCGACCACGTGCGGCGCCAGCACCTTGATCGCCACGTCGCGGCCAAGCTGCGTGTCGTGCGCGCGCCACACGACGCCCATCCCGCCGCGGCCCAGCTCGCCGTCGAGGCGGTAGCGCGCGCCGAGCGCCGCCGTGAGGGCGGCGGAGGGGGCGGTCATGCGGGCACGAGGCGCAGGGTCATCCGTCGCGGGCCTGAGGTGAGCGAGGGGGGTGCGTCACCGGCCTCCGCCGAGGTCCTTGAGGAAGTGCACGAGGCGCTCCACGCTGGCGAAGCCGAGCGCCTCATGTGCCCGCACCGAGATGGTGTTGTCGATCAGCGCGTCCGATCCAATCTCCACGCAGCCGCGGGCCCGCCCCCACGCCTCGCCGGCGCGCACGAGTGCGGCACCGACGCCGCGCCGCCGCATGTCCGCATCGACGTACCACCCCTCGAGATACGCCACCGGGCTGCTGCGGCAGCCGTCGGCGTACGGCCGCGTCCCCAGCTCGGCGAAGCCGGCCAGGCCGCGGCCGTCCTCGCGCTCGGCCACGAGCACGATCGCGTCGGCACGCGCGAGCCAGGCATCGGCATCGGCATCCGGGTCACCGTCCGCGATGTCGGGCCAGAGCGCGAGGCGCATGCGCAGCCACTCGGCGCGGTCGGCGGCGTGGTACGGCCGGATCGTCACCTGACGCCGGAACCCGGACGCGCCCGTCACGCGGACGAACCGCCCTCGGCTTCGTCGAACGCCGGGTGGTAGCGGGCCACGCCGTGCGCCGATGCCAGTGCGCCGGGCCGGAGTTCGAGTGCCATGAAGCAGTCGTCCGGCACGTCGTACGCCGCGCGGAGTCCGAATCGCGACGCCGGGAGGAAGCCGAACCGCGGGTAGTAGGCCGCGTGGCCGAGCACGGCCACCGCGTCTGCACCGAGCGCGCGGCACGCGGCGAGGCCCGAGGCCACCAGCGCGGAGCCGACGCCGGCGCGCTGGCGCGCGGGCAGCACCGCCATCGGCGCGAGGCCCATGAGGCGGAGCGCCGGGGCCGCGTCGAGCGTCATCGGCGAGAAGAGGATGTGGCCGACGATGTCGCCGTCCGCCTCCGCGACGAGCGACACGCGCGGCGCGGCGGCGCCCCGGAGCCGGTCGACGAGGCCGGCTTCCTCGCCGGTCTCGAACGCGGCGAGATGCACGCGGCGGATCGCGTCCGTGTCCGCGGGCCGCTCATCGCGAACGATCATCGCGCAGCGCCGCGACGCACGACGCACCTGAGGGATGCGGGCATGGAAGGACTCCTTCTCGGGCGACTGGCCGCGCGGTGCCGCAGGTCAGGCCGCCGCATGGCGGTTCCTCGTACGGTGCCCGCACGGCGCCGCCCGCGCAAGGCGGGCAGCTGGCGATCACTCCTCCAGCCGAGGTGCCTCCGGCTCGCCGGCCGCGAGGCGTGCCGCCCCGCGCCGCGCCAGCAGCAGCGTCGCCGCGGCCGATCCGCCGCCCATGCCGACGAAGAGCACGAAGTTGGTGACCAGCGCGTCGAGCGTCCACGCCGAGTGCGCGCCCGCATACAGCAGGCCGAAGAGGGCGAGCCCGGCGCCGACCCCGAGCGCGACGAAGCGCGGCAGCGAGAGCGACTCGAGCTTGCGGCCGCGCGCGGTGAGCGCCAGCACGCCGGCGAACGCGACCCCGATGAGGAACGCCCAGACCGACCCGCCGACGACCACGATGCCGATCTCCCGGTCCACGTCGCCGCGGCGCACGACGAAGAGCACGGCGGCGAGCGACGCGAGCGCGACGCCGACACCGGCCCCGAAGGTGAGACCGGTGACGAGCATGGCACGGAGGACGCGACCCCAACGAGGCATGGTCGCAATCTACGTCGTGTCGCCCCCGCCTTCACGCACGGCGGCCGCCACGCGCTCCCGCAGCGCGACGAACTCCCCGGGGGAATACACGGGGCCGGTGATCGCGCGCGGGTCGATCGGCCCGCCCTCGAACGGGTCACCCGCGTAGCGCGGAAAGAGATGCAGGTGGAGGTGCGGCAGCGTGTTCCCGTGGATCTCGTAGTTGAGCTTGACCGCGCCCGTCGCCTCCGCGACCGCGCGGCTCACGCGCCGCACGTCGCGCATGAACGCGGCGGCCTCGGCGGCGTCGAGGTCGTGCAGCTCCACGGCGTGTCGGCGGAAGACGACGCACGCGTAGCCGCGCATCGGCGCGGCCTCCTGCATCGTGAGCCATCCGGCGTCGAGCTCCAGCACCACGTCGCGCGGTGCGCCGCGCGCGCAGATCGGGCAGCCCGCACCCGCGCGGGCGGCGGCCCACGACGCGGGGTCGTGCCACCTCGCAGGCGGACGCGCGGGTGCGCCGCGGGCGGTGTCGCTGGACGGACGGGAGTGATCGGTCATCGGGGCGCCGGGGGCGCCGCCGCGCTCCCAGCGAGCAGCCCGCCATCGAGCGTGAACACGCCGCCCGTCGCGTACCCCGACTCGTCCGCCGCGAGGTACACCGCGAGCGCCGCGACCTCCTCGGGCGTGCCGAAGCGCCGGAGCGGCGTGTCGGCCACCATCGCCGCCTCCCGCGCCCCGCGATCGGGGCCCTCGCCGAGCATGGCATCCCACATCGGCGTCAGGATGGCCGCGGGCGCGATCGCGTTGCAGCGCACGCGCAGCCCCTCCTCCGCGCAATACAGCGCCACCGTGCGCGTGTGGTTCAGCACCGCCGCCTTGCTCGCGGCATAGGCGGCGGCGCGCGGGATGCCGACCATCCCCGACCGCGACGCGATGTTCACGATGCTCCCCGCGCCGTGGCGCCGCATCGCGCCGATCGCGGCGCGGCAGCCGAGCACCACGCCCTCGAGGTTGGTGGCAAGCACCGCGCGCCATGCATCGAGCGCGAGGTGCTCGGGGTCGTGCGCGCCAGTGCCCTCCTCGAAACCGGTGATGCCGGCGTTGTTGACGAGCACGTCGAGCCGCCCGTGCGCGGCGAGGAGCGCATCGGTCACCCGGCGCCAGTCGTCCTCGCGGCGCACGTCGAGCCGCGCGTACCGCGCCGCGCCACCGAGCGACGCGGCGAGCGCCGCGCCCTCGTCGTCCCGGAGGTCGGTCACCCAGACGATCGCGCCCTCGCGGGCGAACGCGCGCGCGATCGCCGCGCCGATGCCGCGGACCGAGCCGGTGACGAGCGTGATGCGTTGGGTCAGTCGTGTCAGGCGCGCACGCCTCCTTGCGGGAATCTCAACGGTAACGGCGTCGCCCGCCGGCCGAGGCACGCCCCCGCGCTATGGCGCCAGCGCGTGCCCCACGGCGTCGAGCCAGCGCTCCCAGTCGCCCCCGACGGCGGGCGGGGCCGCGAACAGCGCATCGAGGCCGGCCACCCCGGTGAGCGCGAGCAGGCGCTTCTCGTTCAGCGTCCACAGGCCCCGCTCGCAGGCGCGCGCATGCGCCTCCTCCATCGCGGCGCGCGCCGCCTGGGCCACCGCGCCGACGACGTTGCCGCGCGCCGCATGCATGCGCGCGTACTCGAGGCTGAAGTCTCGGCAGAAGCGCCAGCGCGGGGGCGCCGTCTCGCGGAGAAGCGCGGGCATCGGCCCCACGACGGGCAGCGTGCCCGCGAGCACGCGCCCCGACGCGAGCTCGGCGGCGAGGCTGTAGGTCGGCAACCCGGCGGCGTAGCCCAGCAGCGCGTCGAGCTCCCACTCGCCCGCCTCGGCGCGCGCCGTCCAGTGCAGGACGACGTCGAGGTCCCGCAGCAGCACGTCGACGACGAGGTCGCCCACACGGAGCCACGCCCCGCCGTTCATGATCCGGCCCCAGGCGCCGGGCGGATGCACCTCGCCACGCGCCGCGAGCGCGTCGAGCCCGAGCGCGCCGCGGTAGTACACGGCGACGTCCCAGTCGCTGCCGGCATCGGCGCCCCCCGCCGCACGCGAGCCGCCCAGCGCCACGGCGACGGTGCCGGGAAGCGTGGCGAGCATCGCCACCACCTCGGCGACGTCGGGCGGGAGTGCGGGCGTGCCGACCGCTGCCGTCATGCCATCAATCTGCCACGTCGCGGCTTGCCGACCGCCACCTGCGCGCAGGCGAGGTCATCCGCCAACAGCGCACTGTGCAGCGGGCAATCACGCGCGGCCACGCGAGCAGCGCCCGGCCGCGGACGCCTCACGGCTGGCACCCCATGCTCGTCCCGCCGCACGCGAGCGGCGCCTCCGCCGGCACGCCGCAGCTCGGCCAGCGCTGGAAGAGCGAGCGGCTCAGGCCCCGCAGCAGGGCCCGGCGGCCGCTCCACTCGCCCGTTTCCGTCACCTCGACGCTGTAGACGACGGCGCCACTCCGCAGCTCGTACACCTGCATCCAGAGCGCCACCTCCCGCGGGCCGCACCCCACCAGCACGCCGCACCCGCCGTCGGTCCAGGTGGTGAGGGTCGGAACGGCGAGGTGCGTGGCGGGGAGCACATCGGCGATGCGACCCAGGTACCCGGCGCCGATGATGCGTGGCGCGGGCTGTGCCGCCTGCGCGAGCAGTGCCTCCGTGCTGTCGGGCGGCAGCATCCTGGTGCTCGCGTCAGATCGGCCGCAGCTGCTCGTCGATGCTGCGCGTCTGCGCCGTGACCACGTCGCCGGTGTGCTGCGTCGACCGCCGCTCGATGAGCATCACGTGGCACTCCTCGTCCGCCACCGGGTGGTGCCGCACGCCCTTCGGCACGACGTACGCCTCGCCCTCCGAGAGCGTCACGCTCCCCGCCTCCATCTCCAGGCGCAGCGACCCCTTCAGGATGAAGAAGAGCTCGTCCTCGTGCTCGTGCGCGTGCCAGGCGAGCGTCCCCTGCACCTTCGCGACCTTCACGTACGCGTCATCGACTTCGGCGATGACGCGCGGCGACCAGAGCTCGGTGAGCGATGCGGCAACGGCGCCCGGCGAGACGACCTTCGGCATGCGACCTCCCGCGCGCCACGGCGCGCTCATTCAGGCATCTTCACGGGTGCTCTCGTCCCGCCATTGGACGATAGCGCGGTCCTCAGCCCCGCCGCGCCGCCTCGATCGCCGCGATGTCGATCCTCCCCATCGTCATCATCGCCTCGAACACGCGTGTCGCCGCGGCGGGGTCGGGATCGGCGAGCCCCTCCAGCAGCGCCACTGGCGTGATCTGCCACGAAATCCCCCACCGGTCCTTGCACCAGCCGCAGTCGCTGCCCTGCCCACCGTGGCCGACGATCGCGTCCCAGTAGCGGTCGGTCTCCGCCTGGTCGGCGGTCGCCACCTGGAAGGAGAACGCCTCGCAGTGCCGGAAGATGGGCCCGCCGTTGAGCCCGACACACGGGGTGCCGAGCACCGTGAACTGCACGGTGAGCACGTCACCGGCCCGGCCGCCCGGGAAGCCGGCCGGCGCACGGAACACCTCGCCGACGGCGGAGTCCGGAAAGACCGACGCATAGAACCGCGCCGCCTCCTCGGCGGCACCGTCGTACCAGAGGCAGATCGTGTTGCGGGGGATGGCGGGCATTGTATCGCTCCGGAAGGGGCCGCAGCCGAGGCTCGGCGGTCGCGCAGGAGGGGGCTGCGCCAACGCTAGCGGGCAGCGCGGGCGACCGCCCGGCCGTGGCGCGCAGCGATCGCGCGGCGGGCCGGCCTCGCGCGCTCATGTCGGCGCGCCAGCCCGTTCATCCCCGCGGCCCGCGTCCGGCCGCACCCGCGGCATGGGTGAACGCCACCACCTCCAGCCGGCTGCGCAGCGCGAGCTTCTCGAGCACGTTGTGCACGTGGCTCTTCACCGTGTGGACGGCGATGCCGAGGCGCGTCGCGATCTCCTTGTTGCTGAGCCCCTCGCCGAGCAGCGCGATCACCTCGCGCTCGCGGTTGGTCAGCCGCACCGACTCCAGCAGGAGCGCCTTGCTCGCGCCCGCGGTGTTCTGGATGACCTGCGCGAAGAGCGAGTTGGTGAGCGCCGTCGGGAGCACCTCCGCGCCTCCCGCGACGGCGCGGATGGTGGAGAAGAACTCCTCGTACGAGGCGTCCTTCATCACGAAGCCGGAGGCACCGGCGCGCACGTAGCTCGCGACGTCCGGCTGCATCGGCTCGAGCCCCATGACGATGACCCGGGCGTCCGACACCTCGTCGCGCACCGTGGTCGTCAGGCTCAGGCTGTCACGCGTCTCGAGGCCGAAGTCGAGCAGCACGATGTCCGGCCGCGTCGCGCGCACCCGCTCCAGCGCCTCATCCACGTCGGCGGAGGCGGCGAGCACCTGGAAGCCGGGCTGCGTGCCGATCATCGCCGCCAGCCCCTCGCGGAGCAGCCGGTTGTCGTCGATGAGCACGATGGAGATGGGCGCCGGCGCGGGCGGCGCCGGCGGGCGGGCGCGACGGGCGGAGGTCGTCTTGCGTGAGGCACGGGCAGCCATGGTGCGTGCCTCCGGACGGAGCCGGCCCCCGGTCGCGCATGGCGGCGCGAGCGGGGGCGATCATGCGGACCTGACGCCGCGCGGCACGACTCCGCCGCGCAGCCGGGGAGTCCCGCGGGTGCGCGCGGGGCGGCGCCGGCCCCAATCCTAGGTGGCGGTACCGCCTGCCGGGCCGCCGCCGCCGGCCGCTCCCCGCGCTCGCCGCCCCGTCGACGGCGAGCGCGCCGTGCAGATGTACGGGTCACCGCAGGTGCCGGTGATGTGCACGTTGAACTCGAAGCGGTGCGTGGCGGCGACGCCGCCGAGCAGCGTGATGCGCACCGGGATGAACGGCGAGCCCGCCAGCGGGCCGATCGTCTGCCCGGCCGGGATCGTCGCCGAGATGTGCTCGGCGCCCTGCGCCAGCGCCGTCAGCGGCACCCGGATCGCCACCGCGGGCGAGAGCTGGTACACGGACACCGACACTGCCCAGCGCGGCAGCCGCACGACATCGATCGACGTCGCCCCGACCTCCACCTCGGGCCCGACATGCACGCCCTGCACGAGGAACTGCGCCTTCCGCGGGCACTTCGGCAGGCACACGTTCACGTCCACGAACGACTGGCCCGACAGGATCACGCCGCGGGCCGACAGCGTCACCGACCGTGCTGACATGCGACCTCCTCGAAAGGGGACTGACCTCCTGCTCGCCAGGACTCCGCATGCCGGACACGCCGGCGCGACGCGACGCTGCCACCGGCAGCAGGCAGCCTCCGCGCTGCCGCGCCCGGACGAACTCGTACCGCCGTGCGCGCGCCTTCACCTCCCGGATGCTGGCGAGGAGTGGGCGTTCCCGCAACGCCCGAGCAGCGCGCCGTGCCACGCGTCATCGGCGGCGAGGCGCACGCGCGGCGGACGGCCCGAGCTCTCGCGGGTGCCGGCGCGGCGCGCCTGCAGCGCCCGCAGCACCTCCATCGCGTCCGTGGCCCGGTCGGCCGGCACGAAGAGATGGTCGTGGCGCGTCCCCGCCACGACGTTGCAGCGGATGCCCGCCTCGGGGCGTAGGCCTCGTGGGCCGCGCCCGACGGCGCTGAGCGCCGACGGCGACCGTGCGGCCACGCGCGCGTGGCCGCCGGTGCCGCCTCACTCGGAATTCAAGTTGTAGCGGATGATCCCCGCGTGCGGCGACGACGGGTCGCGCTCGGCGGCATACACGTCGCCCGCCGGCACCGGGAGGTCGGCGAGCACGGACGCGAGCTCCGCGTGGTCGGCCGGCGTGAGCCGCAGCGCGAGCGTGGCCGCCGCGCGCGCTGCGCTCGACTCCGAGCGGAAGCCCACCACCACCGCACCCACCGCCGACTGGTCGAGCACCCAGCGCTGCGCCACGTTCGCGATCCCCACGCCGTGCCGCGCCCCGATGTCGGCGAGTGCCACGAGCAGCCGCTGGAACGCCGCCCACCCGCCGCACTCCTCGATCACGAGCCGGTACTTGGTGAGCGAGCGGTTCTCGAGCGCGCCCGTCGGCGCCTCCGCCCCCCTCCACGCCTCGCCGAGGAAGCCACCGGCCACGGAGCCGTAGCAGAGCAGGTGCACGCCGCGCCCGGCGACGAACGGCGCGAGCGCCCTGGCGGGGCGCCGGTCGAGCACCGAGTACTGCACCTGCGTCGCCACGAGCGGGATCCCCGCGTCGAGCAGCGTGCGCGTCCACGCGGTGTCGGTGTTGGTGAGGGCGAGGTGGCGGATCTTCCCTGCGCGTCGCAGGTCGTCCAGGATCCCCGCGACCTCCACCATGCCGGCCACCTCGTAGCGCCACCAGTGGAACTGCACGAGGTCGAGCGCCTCCGCGCGGAGCCGCCGGAGCGAGCGCTCGATGATGAGCGTCACGTACGCGCGGTCGACCGACGCGAGCGCATCCCGGTCGGGCACGAACTTGGTGTGCACCTGCACACGCCGTCCCGCGCGCGCGGCGCGGTAGTCGCCGATCAGCTCCTCGACGCCGGTGTAGATGTCGGCGCAGTCCAGCGTGTCGAGCCCGTGCGCCGCGAGGAGGTCCCACGTGGCCCAGAGCGCGTCGCGCGTCACTGCGCGCGCCGAGTGCCCCTCGGAGAGCTGCCACGCGCCCGCGATGATGCGCGGGATGGCGTAGCCGGGGGCGAGCGCGCACCGTTCCGCCTCCGGCGGCGCCCCGCTCACGCCGGCGGCAGCGGTTCACCGCTCTCGTCCGAGTGGCGGAGCGTCCGCGTCCCGGTGCGCGTGATGCGGAAGACCGCGCCGCAGTGCACGTCGGGGCACGCGATGTCGGCGTCGGTCGTCATCCAGTCGTTCGGGTGCGTGGGCCGCTGCTTGGCGGGGAGGAGCGGCAGGAGCGCGGCCATGGCGTACAGCGGGAATCCCTGCCCGTCCGGCAGCGTGATCGTCCCCGACTTCACCTCGAAGTAGTCGCCGATGCGCTCGCGACAGAGCATCCGGCCGCGGTTGGCCACGACCTCCACCCGGAGGTCGTACAGCGTGAACTCGTCGTGCGCGCGCATGGCGTCCTCGGAGCGGAAGAGGTGGGGAGTGCGATGCTAACGCCGCCCGCGGTGGCACGGCAACGGCCGGCGGCCGACGCGCCCGGCCGGGCTGTACCTTCCCGCCATGCCCGACATCCGCGTGCTGCTGCTGGCCCTGATCACGGGCCTCGCGGCGCTCTTCCTCTGGCGCTGGTGGGCCGCGGTCGACCGGCACGACGGCGCGCGCCTCCGGCCGGCGCCGCTGCACGTCGCCATCGGCTTCGTCGTCGCCTTCCTCGACACGCTCGGCATCGGCTCGCTCGCCACGACGACGGCGGTGTTCCGGGCGCTCCGCGTGGTGCCCGACGAGCGCCTGCCCGCCACGATCATCGTCGGCCTGACGCTCACCGTCGTCGCGCAGGCGCTCATCTTCATCGCGCGGATCGCGATCGACCCGGTGCTGCTCGCGCTGATGATCGCCATGGCGCTCGCGGGGGGCTGGGTCGGCGCGGGCATCGTGTCGCGCCTCCCGCGCCGGCCGATCCAGGCGGGGATGGGCGTCGGGCTGCTGCTCGCCGCGCTCTTCATGGCGGCCGCACAGCTGCAGCGCATGCCCGTCGGCGGCACGGCGCTCTCGCTCGCGGGCGCCCCGCTCTGGATCGCGCTCGGCGCGAACTTCGCCTTCGGCGCGCTCATCATGATCGGCATCGGCAACTACGGGCCGACCTTCGTGCTGCTCAGCGCGCTCGGCATGGACCCGCGCGCGGCGTTCCCCATCATGATGGGCAGCGGCGCGATCGCGGCGCTGCTCGGCTGCCTCGCCTTCGTCCGCCGCCGCGCCCAGGTCGACCAGCCGGCGCTCGGCCTGGCACTCGGTGGCGTCCCCGGCGTGCTCGTGGCGGCGCTGCTCGTGACGGGACTGCCGATCGGGCTGCTGCGGTGGCTCGTGATCGGCGTCGTCACCTACTCCGCCCTCACCATGCTGCGCGCCGCCACGCAGGGCGCCGGCACCGCCGACAAGCCGGTCAGCGCCGCCCCGCCCCGCTCGTGAGGTAGACCGCGAACGTGCCGAGCCAGTGCCCGCCCTCGTAATGCTCGCCGGTCACCTGCGGCAGCGCCTCCGCCGCGTGCCGCGCCGCCGTGGCCCGGAGCGAGGCGATGCGCGCGTCGCCCGCCGGCAGGCCGCTCGCGATTCCCTCGAGCATCCAGGCCCGGCTGAGGTTCAGGCCATCGAGGTGCGCGAGCTTCGGGTCGCTCCGGTCGGTCACGATGCCGACGGGGAGCCAGCGCGTCGAGCCATCGCGCGGGATGCCGGGCAGGAACGCCGCAAGCCAGCGCGCGTACGCCGCCGGCGGCAGCAGGCGGCGCATCAGGTCGGCCTCGCCGAGGCACGGCGAGAGGAAGTCCTCGCCACCCGGCTCGTACGCGAGCGGGCAGGCGCGGTCCCGCGCGTAGAAGGCCGTCGCCCTGGCGCGGATCAGCCGCTGCATCGCCGTGTCCCGCGCGGTCAGCGCCCAGTCCCACACGAGCCCCAGTCCGAACGCCGTCTGGCTGTGCTCGCCGATGCGGATCGGGTAGCGCAGGTTGGGCAGCCAGCGGGTGAGGCGCGTCACGGCCTCCGCCTCGAGGGGCGCGAGCGTCGCGGCCCAGCGCCGCGCCTCCGGATCGTCCCACTCGCGGAGCTCGCGGCCGAGCTGCAGGAGCCACGCGAGGCCGTACGGCCGCTCGAACGAGGCGCGGCCGGCCGTGCGCAGGTAGGCGACCTCGCCCGCGACGCGCGCCGGCGTGAAGCTCGTGTCCAGCGCCGCGCGGGCCTCGGCGGCGTACGGCGCGTCCGGGTGCAGCCGGGCGAGCCGAGCGAGCAGCCAGTGCCCGTGCACCGAGGAGTGCCAGTCGTAGCAGCCGTAGAAGCTCGGCGTCAGCTCGCGCGGGGGCCGCGCATCGGCGTCGCTCGCCAGCGTGTGCGAGAGCTTGTTCGGGTACTCCTGATGCACGCACGCGAGCGCGAGGCGCGCGAAGCGCCCGGCGCCGGAGTCGGCGGGGGTGGCGGCGAGAGCGGCGGCGACGGTGAGGTGCGTGAGGACGGGCATCGGTGTGCTCGGGGGCGAAGGATCAGGGGGCCGCCGCGCTGAGCGCGGTGCGCGCTCGCGGCGCTGCCGTCCGCGGGAGTCAGCGGCGCTCGCGCTCCTCGGCGATGCGCTCGAAGTACACGGGCTCGCCTGCGCCGAGTCGCGGTCGAGGTCGACCCTCGAGCAGCGCTCGTCGTGGCTGGTGACGCCAACGGAGCCAGACGTCCCTGGCCTCCAGGCACGAGCAGGAACGACCACCCGGGCGGAGATCGACCGTCGCCGAGGTGGTGTGCCAATCGTCGGACGCCGCATTCCAGCGCATGATGTCCGCAGGCGTGGTGGAAGCTATCCGGGAGCACGGCCGCCTGCCCGGACGACGCCGTGGAGCGTCCCGCGTCAGACGGCGCCGCGCCCGCCGCGCTGCCTGCACCGCTCACCCTGTCGGGCGGCGCACCCGGGGCGTACCTTCCGAGGGTGAGCGAGCCGCTCGACCGCCTCCGAACTGCCCTCGCCGACCGATACGCCATCGAGCGGGAGCTCGGGGCCGGCGGCATGGCCACGGTCTATCTCGCCCGCGACCTCAAGCACGATCGCAACGTCGCCATCAAGGTGCTCCGCCCGGAGCTCGCGGCGACGCTCGGCCCGGACCGCTTCCCGCGCGAGATCCGCATCCTCGCGCGGCTGCAACATCCGCACATCCTCCCCCTGCTCGACTCGGGCGAGGCCGGCGGCTTCCTCTACTACACGATGCCGGTGGTGGACGGCGAGACGCTGCGCGAGCGCCTCGACCGGACGGGCGCACTCCCCATCCCCGAGGCGCTCCGCGTGATGCGCGAAGTCGCGGACGCCCTCGCCGCCGCGCACGCGGCGGGGATCCTGCACCGCGACATCAAGCCCGCCAACGTGATGCTCTCCGGACGCCACGCGCTCGTGATGGACTTCGGCGTGGCGAAGGCCGTGCACGACGCCGGCGGCGAACGCATGACCACCGTCGGCATGGCCGTGGGCACGCCGACGTACATGTCGCCCGAGCAGGCGACCGGCTCCCAGTCGATCGACGCCCGCTCCGACATCTACGCCCTCGGCATCCTCGCCTACGAGATGCTCACCGGCCATCCGCCCTTCGGCGGCAAGACGGCGCAGGCCACCCTCTCGGCCCACGTCCTGGAGCGGCCCCGTCCGGTCACCGAGGCCCGCGGCGCGGTGCCCACCGCGCTCGGCGACTTCGTGATGAAGTGCCTCGAGAAGGCGCCGGCCGATCGCTGGCAGACCACCGACGAGCTCGTGCCGCTGCTCGAGGCGATGGCCACGCCGAGCGGCGGCGTCACGCCGACGACCACCCGTCCCGTGCGCACGGTCGCGCCCGCGGGGGCTGCCCCGGCGTCCGCCACCGCGGGGTCGCGGGCACGGGGCGCGCTGCTCGCCGCCGCCGCCGGCCTCACGCTGCTCGCCGCGGCTGCGGCCGCGTGGAAGGCGGGCGTGGGGCAGCGTGGCGGGAGCGGGAAGGTCACGCGCGTCGCGGTGATGCCGTTCCGCGACATCTCCGGCGCCGACGCCGTCTTCGCGGAGAGCATGCAGGATGCGCTGATCAACGGGATCGCGGGCCTGAACCTCGCTGGCGTCGTGCCGCGCTCGGAGATCGCGACCGGGGGGCAGAGCCGCCGCGTGCGCGACGTGGCGGCCGAGTTCGGCGTGGACGCGGTGATGGAGGGGACGCTGTTCCGCGCCGGCGACGTGATGCGCATCAACGTCCAGCTCGTGGAGCCGCAGTCCGTCCGGCACTACTGGACGGGCAGCTTCGAGATCGACGTGCGCAATGTCCTCGCGGCGCAGGATTCCGTGGTCCGCGTCATCAACCTGCAGCTCCGCGGCGTGCTCGATGGCAGCGCGCAGCGCGTGGCCGCGCTTCCGGGCTCGAAATGATGCATCGGCGATTCGGCGTGATCGGCGTGGCGGGCCTCCTGCTCTGGTCGGCGCTCGGCTGCTCGCGGGAGGTGCCCGCGACGCCGGCGCCCGAGACGCTGCTGGAGGAGGACGCCTCCATCGGCGAGTTCGACGTGGCGCCGGACGGACGGCTCGCCCTGCCGATCACGGTCCGCGGGAAGTCGGCGATCTTCGTGGCGGACGCCGACGGTCGCCGGTCCCGGCGCATCACCTTCGGCGTCTGGGATGCCTCACCGGCCTGGTCCCCGGACGGTCGCTGGATCGCCTTTCGGCGCGACATCGGTCAGCAGAACGACCTCATCATCGTGCCGGCCGACAGCGGCCCGGAGCGCGTCGCCGCCGCCACCACGGCGAACGAGTCGATCCGCGGATGGGTGGACGGCGGGAAGGCGCTGCTGTTCCTCCGTGCCGGCGATCACGGCCTCGAGCCGTGGACGTATCGCCTCGCCGATGGGGTGAGCGCGCGGCTGTTCGAGCGGGACGGCATCCTGGACGCCTGCACGTCGCGGGTGGGGGAGTCGGTGGTGTACACGCGCACGGCCTCGGGCGGCTCGACCGTCTGGCGCTTCGTGCTCGCGACGCAGGAGCACCAGCAGCTCACCACCGAGGGATTCGAACGGGTCCGCCGCCACTGCGCGTCCCACGATGGCCGGTCGATCGTGTTCGAGTCCAGCCGCACGGGCACCGTCGACCTCTGGCGGCTCGAGATCGCCGATGGCACGAGGCGGCAGCTCACCACCGACGTGGCCGACGACACCTTCGGGCGCTTCTCCCCCGACGGCTCCGAAGTGGTGTTCCTGTCGAGCCGCGGCGGCCAGCAGGACCTATGGGTGGTCGCCGAGGGCGAGGCGGATGTCCGTCGCGTGACGGACGACGCGTTCGAGGAGTCTCGCGCGTCGTGGGCGGCGGATGGCCGGTCGCTGCTGGCGCAGGTGGCGCGCGGCCACCAGCACCTCTATCGCGTGCCGCTCGACGGCGCGGCGGCGACGCCGCTGACCAGCGGTCCGTGGGACGTCGGCCGCTTCGACGTGATCGGGGGCGTGGTGATGCCGGTCGAGCTGTCCCGCGACCGCTCGCGACTGGCGTACTCCGGCAGCCGGAACGGCGACCCGGACATCTGGATCGTGCCGACGACCGGAGGGAGCCCCTGGCTGGCCTCCGGCGCGCCCGGTCCCGACGTGGAGCCGGCATTGTCGCCCGACGGGAGCCACGTGGTGTTCACCTCGATGCGTTCGGGCAATCGCGACCTGTGGATCGCCCCCGCCGACGCCGGCAGCACCGAGCCGCCGCGGCAGCTCACCTCGTGGCCCGGCGATGACGGCTATCCGCGCTGGTCGCCCGACGGGCGCAGCATCGCCTTCCTGTCCAGCCGCGAGTCGGGCGGGCGCGACCTCTGGGTCGTGCCGGCGAGCGGCGGCAGCCCGAGGCGCCTCACCACGCTCGGCTCGCTGACCCCGCTCGGCATCCGTTGGCACCCGGACTCCCGCAGCATCGCCTTCTCGGCGCAGTCCGGCGCCGATGGCGGCGAGGTGGTCTTCTCCGTCCCGGCCGCGGGCGGCGCGCCGCGCGTGCTCGCGCCGCCGACCAGCCGCTTCGCGGACTGGTCCCCGGATGGACGTCGCTTCGGCAGCTACCTCTGCCGCGACGGATACTGCTCGTTGGAGATCCGCTCCGCCGACGGCGCGCTCCTGCATCGGCTCTCCACCGGGGCGGAGGTGTTCGAGGTCGGCCTGCGCTGGTCGCGTGACGGGAAGCAGGTGATGGTCTCCTCGCAGGACCTCGAGAGCCTCGCGGAGAACCGGGTGGACGTGCGCGCCGATACCGCCCGCGGACCCGGCCGCTTCCTCACCGGCGTGCCCGCGGGGATGCGCGTCCCCTCGGTACTGCCGCTGGGCTTCGGCCCGGGCGACAGCTCGGCGATCGTGCTGGCCGGACCCGGCGCGACCGCACTCCAGCGATTCCCGGCACCCCGTCGACCGCGGCCCTGAGCGGTTCGCGGGAGCACGGGAGGGCGGATCGCTCGCGTCGAGCGCACGCTGTCCCGCGTCCGCTCGGCGGGTGCGCTGATCCTCGCCGAGCGTCCCGCAGGCCGGCTTCCTCGCAGCGCAAGACGCGTGACCGGACCGGCGCGGGAGCAGGGAGGGGCTTCGTCGCACAACGTCGATTGACGCCGATCAACAGACCGTCGCGGCCACGCCACAGGTCGTTGCGTTCACGTTACGGATATTGTGACGGGTGCGCCGGACTTCGTCGTCGCTGCCGAGGGAGATCGCGACCTGCACGCTTCTTGCATAACCGGCGTCTTGCCTGCCGGACTGCGCCGTTTCCCGCTTGCAGTCCTCCTTTTCCCTCTCTGCACCCCTGGAGCAAACGAATGCCCTTCCTGTCCGCAAGGCTCCGCACGCTGGCTTCCGCGCTCGGCGCCGCCTCCCTGCTCCTCACGTCCGACGTCTCGGCGCAAACTCTGGCCCACTTCCAGCTGAGCTGCGTGAATTGCCGTACCGGCGGCACCTTCTCGCGGAGCTGGGTCACGCCGTTCGCGGCCACGAACGCTCCCGGGTTCGCCGAATCGGTACCGACGCTATTCTTCAGGATCGACGTGCCGGAGACCAACGGCATCTTCTTCGCGCATTCGGCGACGTATCCGGGCGGTTACAACTACTTCGATATCGGTGGGGCCGTCAACGCGGCCATGGCCGGTCCGGGCGCGAGTCTCATCTTCGATGGCCCGACCTCCGCGCCGGTCTGGAAGGTCGGCGTCTACCACGACGTGGCGAACTACTTCATCGATGGCCTGGACGGCGGCGCGGTCACCCTTCGGATCACCGCCGTGCCGGAACCGGGCTCCCTAGCGCTGTCCACCGTCGGCCTCGTCGGTCTGGGGCTCGTCGGCCGGCGCCGGCGGGCCTGAGCAGCGGGACGGGCGCGCAACAGAGGCGGGGCCGGCGGCGATGCCGGCCCCGCGTCTGCGTATGCGCACCCCTGTCTCGGGCAGGGAATTCGAACAGGCGATCTCTCCCGTAAGCTTCCCCCTTCGTCAGGCACGCGATGATGGGCTGGGACGGCGCCACGAGGAGGAGTCATGCGCCGCTCGACGTTCACGGAATCGCAGATCGTCGAGATCCTGAAGGCCGTGGAGGGGGGCCTGCCCGTCGCGGAAGTGATTCGCAAGCACGGGATCAGCCGGGCCACCTTCTTCACCTGGAAGCCGAAGTACGGCGGCGCGACGGTGGCCGAACTGAAGCGCCTGCGCGAGCTCGAGGCGGAGAACGCCAAGCTCAAGCGGATGTACGCCGAGCTGGCGCTCGAGAACACCGCCATCAAGGACGTCCTGTCCCGCAAGCTGTGGGGTCGCCCGCGAGGCGGCAGGTCGCTGCGACCCTGGTGACGACGCATGGCCTGTCGGTCGTGCGCGCGTGCCGGGTCGCCGGCCTCTCGCGGGCGGCCTACGACACGCCGCTGCCCGATCGGACCGAGCAGGATGCGCCGGTGATCGCGGCCCTCACCGCCTTGGCGGCGGAGCGGCCGCGGTGGGGCTTCTGGAAGTGCTTCGACCGGCTGCGCCTCGACGGGCACCCGTGGAACTGGAAGCGCGTGCTGCGCGTCTATCGCGCCCTGCGCCTCCACTTGCCCCGGCGGACGAAGCGGCGGCTGCCCAAGCGGGTGCTGCAGCCGCTGGACGCCCCGGCGGCGCTCAACCGCACGTGGGCGCTCGACTTCATGCACGACATGCTGTACGACGGCCGACGCTTCCGGACGCTCAACGTGCTGGACGAGGGGAATCGGGAGGGGCTGGCCATCGAGGTGGGCACCTCGCTGCCGGGCCAGCGCGTGGTCGCCGTCCTCGACCAACTGCTGGCCATCCACGGGGCGCCGCGGGCGCTGCGCTGTGACAACGGGCCCGAGCTGCTCTCGCGCCCGCTCACGGAGTGGTGCGAGCGGCACGGCGTGCTGCTGCAGCACATCCAGCCGGGGAAGCCGAATCAGAACGCCTACATCGAGCGCTTCAACCGCACCTACCGCCGCGAAGTCCTCGATGCCTACGTCTTTGCCTCGCTCGCGCAGGTGCGCGCCGAGACCGAGACGTGGCTGACGACCTACAACACGGAGCGCCCCCACGACAGCCTCGGCGGGGTGCCTCCGCTCACCTTTCTGCCGAGGCCCACCCGACCGCCTGAGTCCAGCTATCGACTGTCTGCTTGACGGGGAAGCTTACGGCACCGCTTGACTCAAGTAAGTCGGGGTCGAGGTGCAGCACGAGGCCAGCTGAGATCTGCTTCGTGGTTACAGCCATGCGGTTCTCCACACGAGGCGGTCTTTCACGGCATGAGGTCCGCTTGGCCGTCCTCTTGCTGGTGGACAACTGCCCGAACCTCGAGCAGGTGATACTTGGTTGCGACAAGGTGGCCTTCGAAGCCTCGATATGCCTCAGCGCGTACGAGAGCCCGTAGCGCGTCGCCTGGACGCAGCGCGATACCTCCTGACTGGAAGCGACGAAGCCATGCTTCGTCGAGTACCTTCGCCTCAATCGTGCGATCGTCGAGCCGGAACTCCCAGCGGGAGTTGCCGAGGTAGTCTGGCTTCTTGACCAGAAGGAGCGCCTCAGTCTCGCTGACGATGACCTCCTGAGTGAGGAGCTCCTCGATTCGTTCATTGGAGAGCCCCCTTGGGGCGGAGATCAGTGTCGACTCCTCGTCGGAGATGTATCGTGCAGAGTCTCCCGGCTGGAGCTCGACTAGCGCCTCTGACAGTGTGCGAATGTCACCGAGCAGAATCGCCGGTGGAACGGGACTGGGGAGCAGTAGCTGGTTAGAGGGAAGTTGAGGGCGGTCGCTCATCAACTCCTGCTGGAGCTCGAGTACGTCGCCGCGAGATGATACTTCCGGGTGATCCTCCAGCCAGCGGAGCATCTTATGCTTCGCACGTACGAGATACTGACCTACCAAGGGCTTCCAGTCGAGAGTCTGAAGGGCGTCATCGTTGATCTCGCGGAGAAGGGTGATCAACCGCGCCCGGATCGAACCCGCCTCTACTCGTTCCAGCAGTAGGACCGGCTCAATCGATGCAGAGACCGAGGCGGCGAGGCTCTGATCGGTGCGCTGGAACGCATCGATGAGAAGAGCCATCGCGCGAAAGACCCGGGCCGGGTCAGTGCTCGCGGGCGGATAGTCGATCTGGATCGTAGAGACGAGTTCGTCGCCGCGAAGTTGCGCTGTGTACGAAGTCACTCGTGCCGACCTCCTAAGCTAAGGGCATCCGCCTAACGTGTGCTTCTGCTGCAGCCGCTTCCAAAAAAGCAGTTGTGGGGCGGCCGCAGGGCGTCCCATAGAACAGTGCGGGCGCCCCACAACTGCATCGCTAGCTGCGGCTGTCGGCAGCAAGCGTCGTTATGGCGCGCCCTTCTTGGCGCTCGTAGGCACGCGACTCGGAAACTCGTAGACGAACTTCAGAAGCATCTCGACGAATGTGATCAGTTCCTCGGATTCCGTTGAGCCCATTAACACCAGCTCGTGAGTGGCCTCATTCCCTTTTTGGCGGATATGGTCGACCCAAGCCTTGCCGTTCGGCGGAACAAAGCCGGCGGCAGCAAGATGCTCCACGTACTCGATGAACTTTAGGCCAGGTGCCGCGCCCTGAGCGACGGCGATGTGCATTAGCAGCTTACGAGCGAGGAGCACTGCGCCCGTGTGACAGTTGGATGCAGCGCTGGCTCTCGCCTCTTCATAGATCGCCGCAATGTCCTGCGGGAGATTCCGAACAGTTTCGCCGGTTCTAAAGCCGGGAATCTGCCCATGACCGGAGAAGTGACTCGGCGCACTGCAGTTCGGGCAGATGTAGATGCGAGAAGTACCGTGATCTGGATTGTACCAGCCTTGCCGCGATGCAACCAACCGATCGCAATGGCCGCATGTGTACTCTCGCGGTCCGATATCTTGAAGATTGCCCCAACCCATTTGTCACCTCGCGCGCGTCGCCATAACTACTCTTTGACTTCGACCACACTCACTCCCCTCTTACGAACCGAATAAACGCATAACCACCCGCCCGCTCAGCAGCTCGCAAACCACGATATCGCCAAGACTTGCACCGCGCAACGTCCGCCCCGCGCTGCTGCTTAGGCCGCAAGACCCGCCCTTCGCAGTACGAACCGAATTAGACCGCTTAGGGGCCCTACGGTGGGGCGTAGAGCCAGACAGACGCGCCGCGGAAGCCGCTCGGGGCACCGGACACGGTGACGACGGCAAGCCAAGACGGCGGCAGACGCGGATCAGCGTCCCCGTCGCCGCGCCGAGCTCCGCGCCCATCGCCTCAGGGCGCGCTTCGCAGATCATCCCCGTCCCCGCCGCGCGCGCCGAGGCCCCCAAGCCGATCCATCGGCGACCGGACGCCGCCGGCGCCCCGCTGCAGCACATGCGTGTACAGCATGGTGGTCGCCACGTCGCGGTGACCGAGCAGCTCCTGCACGCCCCGGATGTCGAACCCAACCTCCAGCAGGCGCGCGGCGAACGAACGCCGCCACGCGGCCACTACACCTTCCGCACGGGCGAGCCGTAGCGCGCCAACTCGGCGTCGGAGGTGAGCAGCGTGACGCCCTCCACGCGCGCCTGCGCCACGAGCATCCTGTCGAAGGGGTCGCGGTGCACCGCAGGCAGGAGCGCGACGGCCACGGCGTGCTGAGAGGTGACCGGAAGCTCGAGGTAGCCGTTGTCGAGCAACCCGCGACGGAGCACGCCGGCGTCCACCTGGAAATCATCCCGCCCGAGGGATGACTTGATGGCGACCTCCCGGATGCTGGCGGCACTGAACACGAGCTCGTGCTCCAGATCGGCCATGAGCGCCCGCCGCGCGCGAGATGCGCTCCGGCTCGCCAGCGGCCCACGAGATGTGCTGCGTCGGGAGGAGCAGCTTCACGCCTTTACGCCGAACTGCGCGGCGATCTCGCGCTCACCCATGCGGTTGAAGTCCCGGGGAATCCGCAGCTCTCCCTGCAGGAAGCCAAGCCGGCGCGGCGCGGCAGGCGCATCGAGCGCCACGACCTTCACGAGCGGCTGCCCCGCCTTCGCGATGATGAAGCTCTCTCCCTTGGCGGCTCCGTCGACGAGCTTGGAGAGATGGATCTTGCCGAAGTGGATGTCGACCGTGCGCATCGCGACCTCCCCAGGGGGCAGGCGGTCACCGGACCGCCATGAACGAAGTCCCGCAAACTGTCTCCACAGCGCCGCTGGCGCCATGCGCGGTGCGCATGGACAGGCATGAAACGAAACGGGCCCGGCACTCCCCGCGCCGGGCCCCTCCCCCACCGCTCCAGCGACGCTCAGTGCTCGCACCCCTGGCACCCCCCGCCAGCCCGCGCCGCCACGCGCGTCGCGCGCACCTGCCGCACCACGCGGCGCACGAGCCAGCCGAGCGCGCCGAGCACGAGCGCCGCCACCACGAGCGTCTGCATCACCCGGCTCCCGCGAAGCCGAGCGCGAGGCCGCCGCGGTACACCAGCCACGCGGCCACCCACGCCAGCACCAGCATGTAGCCGAACTGGATCCCCGCCCAGCGCCAGCCGAGCCGCCCGCCGCCGGCCTCGCGCACGGTGATCGCCACGGTGCTGATGCACATCAGCGCATACACGTAGAACACCATCAGGCTCACCGCCACGAGCGGCGTGTACGCCGGCCGCCCGCTCACCGCCGACCGCTCGCCCACCAGCCGCTCGCGCAGCGCGCGGTCGTCCTCGCTCCCCACGCCGTAGATCGTCCCCATCGTGCTCACGAACACCTCGCGCGCCGCGAAGCTCGCCGCGATCGAGACGCCGATCTTCCAGTCGTAGCCGAGCGGCCGCACCGCCGGCTCGATCGCCTTGCCGATGTGCCCCAGCGCCGAGTGCTCCAGCTGCCGCTCCTGGCGCGTCGCCTCCGGCAGCGACGGGTCGTCCGGCAGCCGCGGATAGGTCGCCAGCGCCCACAGCACGATGGAGATCGCGAGGATCACGGTCCCCGCGCGCTGCAGGAAGAGCCGGCACCGCTGCGCCACCGACACGCCGAGCGAGCGCATCCCCGGCCACCGGTACGGCGGCAGCTCCAGGATCATCGGCCGCGCGGGCCCGCGCAGCAGGGTGCGCTTGAACAGCGCCGCCACGCCGAACGCCGTCACCGTGCCGAGCAGGTACATGAGCAGCATCACCGCGCCCTGCAGCCCGAGCCCCGGCACCAGCGCCGTCGCGGGGACGAACGCGCCGATGAGCAGCGTGTAGACCGGCAGACGCGCCGAGCAGCTCATGAGCGGCACCACCATGATGGTGGCCAGCCGGTCCTTCGGGTCGCTGATCGTCCGCGTCGCCATGATCCCCGGCACCGCGCACGCGTACCCCGAGAGCATCGGGATGAAGCTCTGCCCGTGCAGCCCGACGCGCCGCATGATCCGGTCGACGAGGAACGCCGCGCGCGCCATGTACCCCGACTGCTCCAGCACGCCGATGAAGGCGAACAGGATCGCGATCTGCGGCAGGAAGACGACCACCGACCCGACGCCCGCGATGACGCCGTCCACCACGAGGCTCCGCAGCTCCCCCTCCGGCATCCGCGCGCCGATCCACTCGCCCACGCGCGCCAGCACCCCCTCGATGCCGTCCATGATCGGCGTCGCCCACGTGAACACCGACTGGAAGACGACCGCCATGAGCAGCACGAAGCAGAGCGGCCCCCACACGCGGTGCAGCGCGATCGCGTCGATCCGGTCCGTCGCCGACGGCGCCACGCGCTCGCGCCGCTGCAGCACGCGCCCCGTCACCTGGCCGATCCACGCGTAGCGCGCATCGGCCTCGAGCCGCTCGGGGTTGTAGCCGGCCGCGCGCACCGCATCGACCGCGCCGCGCACGCCCGAGTCGAGCCCGGGCACGCGCGCGAGGTGCACCTCGTGCCGCCGCACCGAGAGGAGGCGCAGCGCCTCCATCCGCGCCGCCCCCGCGGGGATGCCGTCCGCCTCGAGCACGCCGACGAGCGGCGCGAGCGCGGCATCGACCGTCGGCGGCAGGCTGAAGCGCCGCACCGGCGCCGGCAGCGTGGCCGACGCGAAGAGCGCGCGCTTGAGCGCGTCGAGCCCCTCGCCCGTCTTCGCCACGGTCGGCACGACGGTGACGCCGAGCTCGTGGATCAGCTCGGGGACGTCGATGCGGATCCCCTCGTCGGCCGCCATGTCGACCTGGTTCAGCGCCACCACCACCGGCACGCCCAGCTCCATCACCTGGCTCGTGAGGAAGAGGTTCCGCTCGAGGTGCACCGCATCCACCACCACGAGCACCACGTCCGGGCGCCACCGGTCGCGGTCGCGCCCGAGCAGCACCTCGAGCGCGATCTGCTCGTCGGGCGACCCCGCCGAGAGCGAGTAGCTCCCCGGCAGGTCGAGCACCGCGACGCGCCGGCCGTCGTCCAGCCGGAACGCCCCCTCCACGCGCTCGACGGTCACGCCCGCGAAGTTGCCGACGCGCTGCCGCAGCCCCGTCAGGGCGTTGAAGAGCGTCGTCTTGCCGGTGTTGGGATTGCCGATGATCGCGACGCGGAGCGCCGGGGCCGTCGCCGCGGCATCCCCGGAGGCGGCGCCGGGCGCCGGGACGGGGACGGTGGTCATCGGATGTGGGAGGGACCGCGCGTCCGGAGGGACGCGGTCAGGCGAGCGCGAGCGGCTGGACCGTGATCGTCGCCGTGAGCGGCGAGCCGAGCGCGAGGCGGGTGCCCCGCACGTTCACCACCATCGAGTGGCGCCGGTCGATCACCTCGATCGGCGCCCCCTCGCTCACGCCCAGCGCGCGGAGCCGGCACGCCTCCTCGGAACCGCAACAGAGCGCCACGATCCGCGCGCGGATCCCGGGCTCGCACGCCGCGAGCGCACAGGTGGTCGCCGGATCGGGCTGGAACGTCGGCTGCGGCTTCAGGACAGTGGTCACGGTGTCAGCGGCGCCTTACGGTTGAGAATGCTTCTCAAGTCGTTTGTCTTCACGATACTGCTTCCCTGCCGCCACGTCAATCCGATACAACTAGTCGGGGTACGGATACTCGATGTACCCGGCGCACTCCCGCGCCAGCGCCTCGCCGTGCAGGCGCGCGACCACGGTGAGCGCCATGTCGATCCCCGCAGCCACCCCCGCCGAGAGGATGACGCGGCCGTTGTCGACGACTCGGCGGTCGCGATGGATGACGCTCGCCGGCGCCAGCGCCTCCAGCTCCTCGAACGCGCTGCCGTGCGTCGTCGCCGCGAGGCCGTCGAGCAGCCCCGCCTTCGCGAGCACCAGGGCGCCGGTGCAGACCGAGAGGAGCAGCTCGGCCTCGCGCTGCCGCGCCGCGACCCACGCCACCGCGCGCGCGTCGAGCACCAGCTGGCGCGTCCCCCGCCCGCCCGGCACGAGCAGCAGGTCGAGCGGCGGCGCGTCGTCCATGGTGACGTGCGGCGTGAAGAGGAAGTCGTGCCGCCCGCGCACCGGCTCGCGCGACGGTCCCACGAGGAGGACGCGGAAGAGGTCGAGCTCCTGGCGCCGCCCCGCCACGCTGAACACCTCGTACGGGCCGCAGACGTCCAGCACCTCCACCTCCTCGAAGACGAGGATGCCGACCGTGCGCGGCGCCATGTCAGTCGCGCCGCCGGAGGAGGGTCCAGTAGAGCAGCAGCGCGGTGCACGCCACGAGCGTGAGCGCGATGGTCCAGAAGCCGTTCGCGGCCTCCGCGAGCGGGATGCCGCCGACGTTCATGCCGAAGAGACCCGCGACGAGGTTGATCGGCAGCGCGCTCACCGTCACGACGGTCAGCACGAAGAGGGTGCGGTTGGTCTGCTCGTCGACGAGCGCCGTCAGCTCCTCCTGCAGCAGCTTGACGCGCTCCACGAGCGCCGCCGAGTCCGCCACGGCGGTGTTGAACTCCTCGGCGGCGGCGCGCAGGTCGTGCAGGTCCTCCCCCGCGATCCACGCCGGCGGGCGGCTCAGCAGCCGGAAGAGCGCCGCCGGCTCGGGGGCGAGCAGGCGCTGGAGCCGCACCAGCACGCGCCGGAGCGCGCCGAGCTCGCGGCGGCTCGCGGAGGCGCGGTTGGCGAGGAGGCGGTCCTCGATGGCGTCGACGCGCGAGGTGGACTGGCGGACGATCTGCACCAGCACGTCGGCCTGCGAGCGCAGCTGGTGGGCGAGCAGGTCGACCGACGAGCGGAACCGCTCGCCGCGCTTCACCGCGGCCCGCAGCTGGTCGACCGAGCGGAGCGGGCGGATGCGCGCCGTGACGAGGAACGACGGCCCGATGCAGAGGCAGACCGTGCTCACGTCCTCGGGGTCGAACGTGAAGTCGAAGGTGACGTCGTGCAGGACGGCGACGAGGCGGTCCTCGTCGCGCTCGACGCGCGTGGCGCCGAGCGGCTCGGAGAGCGAGTCGTAGAACGCGTCGGGGAGCTCGAGCGCCCGGCGGAGCCACCGCTCCGACGCGGCGTTGGCGAGCGAGAAGTGGAGCCAGGCGAACTGGCCGCGCGCGATGGCTGCGGGATCGGTGAGCGCCTGCGCGGCGTCGCCGCACTCGGTGGGGCGCCCGGGCTCGTCGGGCTCGAAGCGGTACCCCCACACGAGCCCGTCCCGGTCCGAGCCGTAGGAGGCGTCGGTCTCGAGGCGGGTCTCCGGGGCGGCCATGGCGCAAAGTTCTCCTCGTCAGGCCCCGGGGGCAACGCTACCGCGGCACCCTGGGCGCGGCGAGCGTGTCGGGGAAGGAGCCGGTGACGGCGATGCGCCATCCCTGCGGCGTCCGCACGAAGAAGCGCTCGGAGACGCCGGTGGCGGCCACGCCCTGGTTCACGCCGACGTAGCGGTACCGCCCGTACACGACGCCGGGCTGCAGCGGGTGCACCTCGAGCTCGTTGGCGACGAGCGTGTCGGGCCAGGCGTTGCTCGTCCGCGCGCCCCACCCCTCGAAGCCGCGCTCCACCACGCGGAGCCCCGTGCGCACGAGCTCGGTCGACTGGAGGTACGTGGCGAGGTAGCGCGCGCGGTCGCGCTTGTGGATGGCGTCGATGTTCTCGCGGAAGAGCGCGAGCGCCTCCGTCGAGTCGCGCCCGCGGTCCCAGCCCCGCCCCTGCGCCGCCAGCGCCGCCGGCGCGAGCCCCATCACCAGCACGACCATCCCTGCCGCTCGCGATGCCATCCGCCCCTCCCCCTGTCGACCGTTCCACCCTGCCCGCCGCCCCCCTGCCCGCCTCACTCCCACTCGATCGTCGCCGGCGGCTTCGAGCTCACGTCGTACACCACGCGGTTCACCCCCGCCACCTCGTTCGCGATCCGGTTCGAGATGCGCGCGAGCACGTCCGGCGGGAACGGGAACCAGTCGGCCGTCATGCCGTCGCGGCTCGTCACCGCGCGTAGCGCGATCACCTGGTCGTAGCTCCGCCCGTCCCCCTGCACGCCCACCGAGCGGATCGGCAGCAGCACCGCGAACGCCTGCCAGATCTGGTCGTAGAGCCCGGCGGCGCGGATCTCCTCGAGGTAGATGTGGTCCGCCTTCCGCAGCACGTCGAGCGCGCCGCGCTCCACCGCGCCGAGGATGCGGATCGCGAGCCCGGGCCCGGGGAACGGGTGGCGCCCCACCATCTCCTCGGGGAGGCCGAGGTCGCGGCCGACGGCGCGCACCTCGTCCTTGAACAGCTCGCGCAGCGGCTCGATGAGGCGGAACGGCAGCTTCTCCGGGAGCCCGCCCACGTTGTGGTGCGTCTTGATCGTCACCGACGGGCCGCCCGTCGGCGAGAACGACTCGATGACGTCCGGATACAGCGTCCCCTGCACGAGCCAGCGCACGTTCCCGCCGACACCCGCCGCCGCCTCGGCGAAGGTGTCGATGAAGAGGTGGCCGATGCGCTTCCGCTTCTCCTCGGGGTCGGTGATGCCGGCGAGCGCGTCCAGGAAGCGTGCCGACGCGTCGACCACGCGCAGGTCGATGCCGAGGTGGCGGCGGAACATCGCCTCCACCTGCTCGCGCTCGTGCAGGCGCAGGAGGCCGTGGTCGACGAAGATGCAGGTCAGGCGGTCGCCGACGGCGCGGTGCACCAGCACCGCCGCCACCGACGAGTCGACGCCGCCCGAGAGGCCGCAGATCACCCGCTCGTCCGCGCCGACCTGCTCGCGCAGATTCGCCACCTCGGTCTCGATGAAGTGGCCCGGCGTCCAGTCGGCCGGGCAGCCGCAGACGTCGAACAGGAACGCGGCGAGCAGCTCGCCGCCGCGCGGCGTGTGCGCCACCTCGGGGTGGAACTGGAGGCCGTGCAGCGGCTTCGACTCGTGCTGCATCGCCGCCACCGGCGAGTTCACGCTCGACGCCGTCACCACGTACCCCGGCGGCGCGGTGTCGACATGGTCGCCGTGGCTCATCCAGACCGGCGTCTCCTCCCCCTCGGCGAAGGCGCGGAAGAGCGTCCCCCCCGCCACGCGGAGCTGTGCGCGGCCGTACTCGCGCCGGCTCGCGCGCGTGACGCGCCCGCCCGAGAGCTGCGCGAGCAGCTGCATGCCGTAGCAGAGGCCGAGCACCGGGACGCCGAGCTCGAGCAGCCCGGGGTCGGCGGTCGGCACGTTCTCGCCGTAGACCGAGTTCGGCCCGCCCGAGAGGATGATCCCCCGCGGCTGCCACGCCCGGATCCACTCGAGCGTGCGGCTCGGCGGGTGGATCTCGCAGTACACGTGCGCCTCGCGCACCCGGCGCGCGATGAGCTGGGTGTACTGGGAGCCGAAGTCGATGATGAGGATGCCGTTGGGCATGGGGGGCTTGGGGCTGGGGGCTTGGGGCTGGGGGCGCTCGGGCGACCCGCGACCTACGACTCGAGACCCTCTTCGCACTGCAGCAGCTCGTCCACCGTCTCGCGGCGCCGGATGAGCCGGTGCGCGCCACCGTCCACCGCCACCTCGGGCGGGCGCGGGCGGGCGTTGTACGTCGACGCCATGCTGAAGCCGTAGGCGCCGGCGCACAGCACGGCGAGCAGGTCGCCGCGGGCGACGGGGGGCGTGTCGCGATCCAGCGCGAGGAAGTCGCCCGTCTCGCAGACTGGGCCAACGACGCTCGCCGGCGTCTCCGCCGCGCCCTCGACGGCCGCCCGCACCGGGACGATCTCGTGCCAGGCGCGGTAGTAGCTCGGGCGCACGAGGTCGTTCTTCCCCGCGTCGACGATGACGTAGCGCGTGCCGCCGCTCTGCTTCAGGTATTCCACCCGCGTGAGCAGCACGCCGGCCGGCCCCGCGATGAAGCGCCCCGGCTCCAGCAGCACGAAGCAGCCGGACGCGCGGAGCAGCGGCACCACCGCGGCGCGCCACGCCGCGAGGTCGGCCGGCGCCTCGTCGCGGTAGCGGATGCCGAGCCCGCCGCCGATGTCGAGCGCGCGCGTCGTCTCGCGCGCGCGGCCCGGCAACGCATCCCGCAGCGCGATCACCCGCTCCACCGCCGCCGCGAACGGCGCCACGTCCACGATCTGGCTGCCGATGTGCATCGCGAGCGCGCCGAGCGTGAGCTGCGGCGCGCGGTTCACCAGCTCGGCGGCCTCGCCCACCACGTCGAGCGGGACGCCGAACTTGTCGCCCCGCTTGCCGGTGGATATGTACGGGTGCGTCTCCGCCTGCACCTCGGGGTTCACGCGGATCCCCACCGTCGCGGGCCGGCCGAGCCGCGCGGCGACGTCGGCGAGCAGCTCCAGCTCGGCGACCGACTCCACGTTGATGAAGCCGACGCCGGCCTCCACGGCGCGCACCAGCTCCGCCTCGCGCTTGCCCACGCCGCTGAACACCACGTGCGCCGCGGGCATCCCCGCGCGCAGCGCGCGCGCGAGCTCGCCGCCGCTCACGATGTCGGCGCCCGCACCGAGCTCGTGCAGGAGGCGCAGCACCGCGAGGTTGCCGTTGCACTTCACCGAGAAGCAGATGCGGTGCGGCACGCCGTCGAGCGCGGCGGTGAGCAGCCCGAAGCGGCGGCGGAGCGTGGGGAACGAGTACACGTACGCCGGCGTCCCGTGCGCCGCCGCCACCTCCGAGAGCCGCACGCCGCCGAACACGAGCTCCCCGCCGACGCGCTCGAGCCCCGCGTCCTCGAACAGCGCGTCGCGATACGCGGGCATGGCCACCGGCCCGCCGGCCCGCCGGCCCTCCGTCAGTACGCCTTCGCCCACACCGCCTCCGCCACCGCCGGCCGCCCGGTCCAGATGCAGGTCGCCGGCGCCTCGGGCGAGCGGAACTCCGCGTCGGGGAGGACGCGGATCGTCGCCTTGGTCTGCTCCTTGATCTCCGCCTCCACCGCGGGGTCGCCGCAGAAGCCGGCGTAGACGAAGCCGCCGTCGCCCTGGAGGAAGTCGATGAACTCCTGCTTCGAGCGCGGGCCGCGGAGCGTCGCCGCCTCGCGCCGCGCCTTCGCGGCGTCGAACAGTGCCTGCTGCATCGCGTCGGCCTCGGCGAGCATCCGCTCGGCGAGCCCCGCCTGCGGCACCGGCTCCTTCTTCCCGCCGGTGCGGCGCGCAAGCATGACGGTGTCGGCCGCCACGTCCCGCGGGCCGACCTCCAGGCGGAACGGCACGCCGCGCGCCTCCCACTCGTAGTACTTGGCGCCGGGCTTGAGGCCGTCCCGCGCGTCGACGTGCGTGCGCACGTTGGCGGCCCAGAGCTGCTTGCGCAGCCGCTCGGCGGCGTCGAGCACGGTGGCGCGCTCCTCGTCGCTCTTCCAGATCGGGACGATCACCACCTGGTACTGCGCGAGGCGCGGCGGGCAGACGAGGCCGGCGTCGTCGCCGTGCGTCATGATCAGGCCGCCGATCATGCGCGTCGACACGCCCCACGACGTGTTCCACACGTAGTCCAGGCCGCCCTCGGGCGTCTGGAACTTCACGTCGAACGCCTTGGCGAAGTTCTGGCCGAGGTTGTGGCTCGTGCCGGCCTGCAGCGCCTTGCGGTCCTGCATCATCGCCTCGCACGCGTAGGTGCGGAGCGCGCCGGCGAACTTCTCGCTCTCGGTCTTGCGGCCGGTGATCACCGGCATCGCCATCCACTCCTCCATGAAGCGCCGGTAGACGCCGAGCATCAGCAGCGTCTCCTCCTCGGCCTCCGCCTCCGTGGCATGGGCGGTGTGCCCCTCCTGCCAGAGGAACTCGGTGGTGCGGAGGAACATGCGCGTGCGCAGCTCCCAGCGGACGACGTTCGCCCACTGGTTGAGCTTGAGCGGGAGGTCGCGCCAGGACTGGATCCACTTGGCGTACATCGAGTAGATGATCGTCTCGGAGGTCGGGCGCACGACGAGCGGCTCGTCGAGCTGCTTGCCGCCGCCGTGCGTGACGACCGCCGTCTCGGGCGCGAACCCCTCGACGTGCTGCGCCTCCTTCGAGAGGAACGACTGCGGGATGAAGAGCGGGAAGTACGCGTTCTGGTGGCCGGTCTCCTTGAACATCCGGTCCAGCGCGCGCTGCATCTCCTCCCAGATGGCGTAGCCGTTGGGCCGGATCACCATGCAGCCGCGCACCGGGCTGTAGTCGGCGAGCTCGGCCTTCATGATGAGCTGGTTGTACCACTCGCTGAAGTCGGTGGCGCGGGGCGTGAGGGCCTTGTCGGTCACGAGGGCGTCGCGGGTCGGAGGTCGGGGGTCGCGGGTCGGGGGCTCAGGCCTGCGGCCCGCGACCCGCGACCGTCGTCCCGCCCAGCGCCGCCGCGATCTCGGCGGCGGCGGTGGCGGCGGGGAGGGCGCGCTGCTGCTTGGCGGCGAGGTCCTTGAGCATCACGGTGCCCGCCGCACGGTCGTCCGGGCCGATGACGACGGCGAGCCTGGCGCCGCGCGCGTCGGCGAGCTTCAGCTGCTTCGGCAGCGACTGCCCGCCGAGCGCGTACTCGGTGCGGCAGCCGTGGTCGCGGAGCGCGCGCGCGAGCGCGAGCACGTGCGGCTCGTCCTCCGGCGTCACGGCCGCCACGAACACGTCCACCACGCGGCTCCCGGCCGGCGCGAGGCCGCGCTCCTTGAGCAGCTCGCCGAGCACCACGTCGCCCATGCCGAAGCCGACGCACGGCAGGTCCACGCCGCCGAGCGCGAGGACGAGCCCGTCATAGCGGCCGCCGCCGCAGATGGCGCGGAGCGAGCGGCCGGCGTCGAACAGCTCGAAGACGGTGCCGGTGTAGTAGGCGAGGCCGCGGACGATCGTCACGTCCACGTCGACGAACGCGCCGAGGCCCATCGCCTCCAGCGCGCCGATCACGCGGGCGAGCGGGACGTCGGTGGAGGGCGCGAGGCCGAGCGCCGCGCGCACCTCGGGGAGCGTGCGCACGCGACCCGCCGCCTGCAGCCGCTCGAGCACCGCGACGTCGCCGCCCGCGGCCACGAACTGGGCCTGCGCGCCGCCGAACTCCGCGCGGCCGAGCTTGTCGATCGCCTGGTAGGCGTGCGGGCGCGCCGCCTCGGGGACGGCCGCGGCGTCGAGCGCCTCGTTGAGCAGCCGCCGGTCCGACAGCCGCACCCGGATGTCGCCGGGCCCGAGCCCGAGCTCGCGCATGATGTCCACCGCGAGCGCGATCACCTCGGCGTCGGCCAGCGGGCCCGGCTCGCCGATGAGGTCGCAGTTGAGCTGGAAGTGCTCACGCAGGCGGCCGCGCTGCTGCCGCTCGTAGCGGAAGAGCTGCGGGATGGCGAACCAGCGGATCGGCTTCTTGAGCCCGTTCGCGCGCGCCGCGACCATGCGGGCGAGCGTGGGCGTGAGCTCGGGACGCAGCGCCACTTCGCGCCCGCCCTTGTCGGTGAACGCGTAGAGCTGGCCGACGATCTCGTCGCCGCTCTTCTTCGTGTAGAGGTCGAGCGGTTCCAGCGGGGGGCCGTCCCACTCCTCGAAGCCGTAGCGCGCGGCCACCGCGCGGAACGCCCGGAAGAGGTGGGCGCGCAGGGCGAAGTCGTCGGGGTAGAAGTCCCGAAACCCCGGCAGGGCTTGCACTTGCATCGGCACAAGATAACGGGAACGCCGCCCCCCGCCCCCGGCCGGGGGCCTCCCGGTTCAACTCACCGCCACGCGCCGCCGATAGGCCGGCAGGGACGCGGGCCGGCCCTCTCGCCGGAGCGCTGCCCGTGCGGTGCGCTCCCGGGCCTCGTGGAGGCCGCACTCGACGCCGCGAACCGGCAGCCGGGAACGCTCGCCACCGACTCCGGCTGCACGCGCGGGGGCCGTTGGGCGTTCGCGCGGAGCCCGATGCTCATCCAGATCCGTCCGCGGGAGTTCAAGGCACCGCGTCCCGGGGCCGATACCCGGCTTCATGTCGTGCCGCCGAGCGTCGCTCGCCATCGCCATCGCGATCGCCACCCGCTCCGGGGCCGGCGCCGCGCGCCTCGACGCACAGCAGGCGACCGCGTACCTGCCGCTCCGCTTTGACGAGCAGTGGACGGGGCGCGAGCGGCGCGACGTCACCGACGCGCTCAAGGACATCCCGCTCGGCCCGGGCGGGGTGCTGCGGCTCAATGTCGGCGGCCAGCTGCGCGCCCGCCGCGAGGGGTTCCGGAACTTCCTCGCGGGGATCGACGCCTCGCGCGGCACCACCGACGACGGCGTCACGCTCCTGCGCGCCCTGCTGCACGCCGACCTCACCGCGGGCCGCGTCGCGCGCGCGTTCGTCGAGGCCCGGCACGCCACCGCGAGCGCCAACGGCCTCCCCGCCTTCCGGCGCCCGTTCGACCGCGACGCGCTCGACCTGCAGAACGCCTTCCTCGAACTGCGGACGCCGTGGGAGGGGGCGACGCGCCTCGCGGTGCGCGCAGGCCGCCAGGAGCTCTCGCTCGGCAGCGAACGGATCATCTCCACGCTCGACTGGGCCAATGCGCGCCGCGGCTGGGACGGCGTCACCGCCCGCGCCGCCCGGGGCGACCTGCAGCTGACCGCGTTCCGCGTGCGCCCCGTCTCCATCGGCGCCGCGACGGGCAACGCGACGATGGACTTCGACCTGCTGCAGGGGGCGTTCCTCACGATCGGCGCCGCGGGCGAGGCGCGCCGCTACGAGGCGCACGCGATCCGCTACGAGCAGGTCATCGCCCCCGGGGCACCCGCCCGCTCGGCGGCGCACACCTTCTGGCACGTCGGCAGCCGCGTGGTGCAGCCGCTGCCGCTCCGGGCGATCCTCGAGGTGGAGGGTGCGCTGCAGCGCGGCCGCATCGACGGCTCGTACCCGCACCGCGCGTGGTTCGTCGCCAGCGAGCTCACGGCGCCGCTCCCCGCGCTGCCGTGGTCCCAGCGCCTCACCGCCGGCTTCGACATCGCCTCGGGCGACACGCTCGCCGGCGACGGCGTGCGCGGCACCTACCGCCAGCTCTTCCCCGCCGTGCACACCTACCACGGCTACGGCGACCTGCTCGGCCGCGGCAACCTCATCGACGCGCGGCTCGTGTGGCGCGCCAGCCCCTCGCGCGCCGTGGAGCTTCGCGCCGCCGCCCACCACTTCCTGCGCGCGCAGGCGACCGACGGCGTGTTCGGCATCAACGCCGAGGTGCTCGTGCCGCGCGGCGTGCTCGGCCGCCAGCGCCACCTCGGCGACGAGCTGGACCTCACCGCCGCCTGGCGCGTCGGCCGCCACCTGCGCGTGGATGGTGGAATCGCCTGGTTCCGGCCCGGTGCCGCCCCGCGCGCCGCCGGCGTCACGCGCGACGTCGCGTGGGCCTTCTCGTCCGTCGCCGTCACCTTCTGATCCCGGCGACGCCGCGCCCGCGGCACCGGCGGGGGCGCACGCCGGCCGAGCTAGACCGGCTGGAGGCCGAGCGCCTCCATCACGTCGCCGACGGTGTGGAAGGAGCCGGTCACGAGCATCGTGCCGGCACCCTGCTGGACGCGGGCGAGCGCCTCCCGGAAGTCGGGCACCAGGTGCCACTCGGCGCGCGCCGGCGGCCGCTCCGATGCGAGCCAGCGGCGCAGCCAGTCGATGTCCCAGCCGCGCGCGGCCGCCGTCGGCGCCAGCGTGAGCACGCCGACGTCGATCCCCTGGTCGAGCGCCACCAGCATCTCCGGCCACTCCTTGTCCCCCAGGATCGAGACGAGCGCATGCACCGGCCCCGGCGGCCGCAGGTCGGCGAGCGCCCCCACCAGGGTCCGCATGCCGTCGGGGTTGTGCGCGACGTCGAAGAGCCAGCGCCCCCGCCGGTCGAGCCGGCCGGGGATCCGCGCCCGCGCGAAGCCGGCCGCGATCGCCGCGTCGTCCGGGCGCCAGGGCGCGGGCAGCGCGGCGAGCAGCGCATGCGCCACCGCGGCGTTCCGCCGCTGGTGCGGGCCGAGCAGCGCGAGCGAACCCTCCCACCGCGCCTCCTGCGGCACCACCCGCGCGTCGAGCGCGGCGCCGGGCGCCGCCGCCGTCACCGCCTCCTGCCCCACCCGCCGCAGCACGTCCACGATGCCCGGCCGCGTCTCGCCGATGACGAACGGCGCGCCCGGCTTCGCGATCCACGCCTTCTCGGTGGCGATGAGCTCGAGCGTGTCGCCCAGGTACTTGAGGTGGTCGAGCTCCACCTTCGTCACGCAGCTCGCGAGCGGCTGCACGACGTTCGTGCTGTCGAGGCGGCCCCCCATCCCCACCTCCACCACCGCGATGTCGGCGCGGCGCGCGGCGAAGTCGGCGAAGGCGATCGCGGTCGTCGCCTCGAAGAAGGTGGCCTGCCGCGCCTCCATGAGCGGCCGCAGCCGCTCCGTCCACGCGGCGACCGCGTCCTCGGTGATCGGCACGCCGTCCACCAGGATGCGCTCGCGGAAGCTGACGAGGTGCGGCGAGGTGTAGAGCCCCACGCGCCAGCCCGCGGCGCGGAGCGCCTCCGCGACGAGCGTGGAGACGGAGCCCTTGCCGTTGGTGCCGCCGACGTGGACGCACGGCAGCGCGCGATGCGGCTCGCCCAGCTCGGCGAGCAGCGCGCGCGTCGTGTCCAGCCCGAACTTGATGGTGGTGGTGCGGGGGAACAGGTACTCCAGCGCCGCGGCATACCCGGCGGCCGACATCGCCTCAGGCGAGGTCGGCCGCGGGCTCCGGACGGGCGAGCTTCTTCTGCCCGCCCATGTGCCGCAGGAGGCGCGACGTCGTCTCCTTCATCGCGCCACGCGGCACCACGTCATCGATCTGGCCCTTCTCCAGCAGGAACTCGGCGGTCTGGAAGCCGTCCGGCAGGTCCTGGCCGATCGTCTGCTTGATCACGCGCTGACCCGCGAAGCCGATCACGGCACCCGGCTCGGCGAGGATCACGTCGCCCTGCATCGCGAAGCTCGCGGAGACGCCACCCGTGGTCGGATCGGTGAGGATGCTGATGTACGGCACCGCCGCCCGGTGCAGCTGGGCGATGGCGGCCGACGTCTTGGCCATCTGCATGAGGGAGACGAGCCCCTCGTGCATCCGCGCGCCGCCCGAGGCGCACACGAGCACGAGCGGCAGCTTCTTCTCGAGCGAGCGGCGGGCCAGCCGCGCGATCTTCTCGCCGACGACGGCGCCCATCGACCCGCCGAGGAACGCGAAGTTCATCACGCCGAGATGGAACGGCAGGCCGTCCATCTTGGCGAGGCCGGTGAACATCGCGTCCTGGGTGCCGGTCCGCTGCCGGGTGGCGTCCAGCCGCTGCTGGTACTGGGGGAAGTGCAGCGCGTCGACGGCGCGCAGGTCGGGCCAGAGCTCCTTCCAGGAGCCCGCGTCGGTCAGCAACGCGATGTACTCCTCCGCGCCGATCCGGCGATGCCGCCCGCACTCCGGACAGACATTCCAGTTCCGCTCGAACTTCTCGCGGATGTCGAGGTGACCGCAGCCGTCACACTTCTCCCACGCATCCGCCGGAATCTCGAGGCGGGTACGATCGGCGGTCCGAGGCTTCCGTTCCTTCTTGAACCAGGCCATCACGGCCATAGGGTCGTCACCTGGGGGAAGAGAGCGGTGGACTATCGTCCACAAGGATGTGACAATCTGGTGCCGAACCCGGAACCGCGCCAGTCCTTGACACGCAAGATGTTACAGGACAATCACTTGCGGCGTCGCCGGAGGCTGACTGTGGCACCCCGCCCCACCTGTTGCGGCCTCGCGTCAGATGTCTGCCGCACCCGTCGCCCGGCTGTCCGCCGCCACCCGGAGGACGAGCCCAAGGCACCCCGCGACCACCACGAAGAATGACCCGCCGAACGAGAAGAACGGCAGCGGGATGCCCGTGATCGGCATCAGGTTCACGGTCATCCCCACGTTCTCGAAGACGTGGGTGAACAGGAGGCCGAGCACGCCGAAGGCCACCAGCGAGGCGAAGGGGTCGGACGCCCGCCGCGCGATGCGGAGCAGCTGCGTGAAGAGGTAGAGGAAGAGCGCCAGGGCGATCGCGACACCCAGGAAGCCGAGCTCCTCGCCCACGACCGAGAAGATGAAATCGGTATGCTGCTCGGGCAGGAAGGCGAGGCGCTTCTGCGGTCCCTGCGTCAGCCCCTTGCCGAAGAGCCCCGCGGAGCCGATCGCCACCTTCGACTGGATGGCGTGGTATCCCGCCCGCTGCGGATCCACCTCGGGGTTCAGGAAGGTGAGCAGCCGGTTCTGCTGGTACGGTGCAAGCTTCTCCCAGAGCGGGATGGCGATGATCCCCATCGCCACGTTGGCGAGGTAGACGATCACCGCGTCCAGCACGAACGGCCGCCACAGCACGATGAGCCCGAAGAGCAGCACCATCCAGCTTCCCCACCAGAGGGTGCTGAACGCGAGCAGCAGGCTCACCGCCGGCGAGGCGATGAACGCCAGCATCCGGGCGGGGACGCCGGCCCAGAACAGCATGGCGAAGAAGATGCCCACGAAGACGAGCGCCGAGCCGAGGTCGGGCTGCTTCATGACGAGCAGGAACGGCACGCCGATGATGAGGCACGGCTTCAGGAGGTCGCGCAGGGTGCGGGGCGGCTCGCGCAGGCCGCTCAGGTGCCGCGCCAGCAGCAGGATGCAGGCGACCTTCGCGAGCTCGGCGGGCTGGCCGAGCTTGACGCCCCCGACCGCGATCCACGACTTGCTGCTCGCCGCCGTGCCCGACCCGGTGCCGACCGCGAGCACGACGACGAGGAGCAGCGTGGCGATGCCGTAGAGGAGCGGCGCCGCCCATTCCAGCAGGCGCGGGGGCACGCGGCTCGCCGTGAGCATCGCGAGCACGCCGAGGCCGACCCAGAAGAACTGGCGGTACCAGACGCCGGCGGCGCGGGTCGGTACGTCGGTCTGGCCCGCCGAGTAGAGGGCGAGCAGCCCGAAGACGGTGAGCAGGCCGCTCGCGACGAGCAGCGGGCGGTCGGCCTCGCCCTGGCGCATCATCGGCGGAGGCGGCCGCGGACGGCGGCCATGATCGAGTCGCCCTTGAGCGTGTCGCCCATCAGCTCCTCCACCCGGGGCGACGAGTCGACCGGTATCCGGCCCTCGAGCTCGGTGCGTTCGGGCCCGCGCACGTAGCGCGCGAGCACCTGCACCACGTACGGCGCCACGGTGCTGCCGTGCCCGGCGAACTCCATGATCGCGCCGACGACGAGCGCCGGCTTGTCGGCCGGGGCGAAGCCGATGAACCAGCCGTGGTCCTCGCCGTGCGGGTTCTGCGCCGTGCCGGTCTTCCCCGCCACCGCGAGGTCCGCGAGGCGGCTGCGCGACGCGGTGCCGCGCGCGACGACGGCCACCAGCGCCTCGCGGAGCCCGGCGAGGTCCTCGGCCTTGAGGCCGAGGTTCGTGGCGCGGCCGGCCTGCGGCGCCTGCGGCCGCACGAGGTAGGGCGTCACCAGCGTGCCGTCGCCGGCGAGCGCCTGGTAGAAGCGCACCATGTTCACCAGCGTCTGCGTGTTCTCCCCCTGCCCGATCGCGAAGTTGAGCGTCGTGGCGGGCGGGCTCCAGTTGCGCGGGCCGTAGCGCTGGTCGAAGTACGCGGTGGTGCTCGGGAAGATCGGCACCTGCTCGCTCGGCAGGTCGATGCCGCTCCGGTCGCGGAAGCCCATGAGCACGCCGTCGGCGATGATCGCCTCGAGGCCGAGGCGGAGGCCGAGCTGGTAGAAGTAGACGTCGCAGCTCTTGGCGACGGCGCCCACGAGGTCGAGCGAGCCGTGCCCCTTCTTCTCCCAGCACTTGAAGACGCGGTTGCCGAGGCGGAAGCCGCCGGAGCACGAGATCGGCATGTGCGTGTCGAGCCGGATCAGCCCGCGCCTGAGCGCCATCGCCGCCGTGGCCAGCTTGAACGGCGAGGCGGGCGGGTAGCGGCCGATGATGGCGCGATTCAGCAGGGGCGTCGCCGAGTCGGTGTTGAGACGGCGCCACTCGTCGGCCTTGATGCCGCCGACGAAGGCGTTCGGGTCGTACGCCGGCGACGAGTACAGCGCCCGCACCTCGCCCGCGGGCGTGAGGGCGACGAGCGCGCCGCGCACCCCCGCGGGCCAGATCGAGTCGACGAAGCGCTGGAGGTCGAGGTCGATCGTCGTCGTGATCGGGATGCCGGCGGTGGGCGGGAGCGCGGGGACGCCCGCCTCGTCGCGCACGAGGCCGCCGCGCGCGTTCACCTCGATGTAGCGCATCCCCTCGCGGCCGCGGAGCGAGTCGTCGTACGACCGCTCGAGCCCCGCCTTCCCCACGATGGAACCGACCTGCGCGCCGCGGTACCGGCCGTTGTCGAGGTCGTCCTGCGTCACCTCGCCGACGTAGCCCACCAGGTGCGCCACCGCCGCCCCCGCCGGGTAGAAGCGCCGCGGCTCCGACTGGATGACGAGCCCCGGCAGCCGCGCGCGGTGCTCCTCCAGCTTCGACACCGTGGCGAACGAGGCGTCGTTGAAGACGATCGCGGGCGCGTAGCGCGCGGTGCGGTACCGCTCCACCGTGGCGTTGACCACCGACGGGTCGAGGGTGATCACCTCGCCCATGCGGCGGAGCACGGCGCGCAGCGAGTCGAGCGACGGGGCGAGCAGCTTCACGCTGTAGCCGGCCGCGCTCTCGGCGATCACCTCGCCGCGGCGGTCGAAGATGGTGCCGCGCGGCGGCGGCAGCGGCACGGGGCGGAGGCGGTTCGTCTCGGCGCGCAGCTGGTACCGCTCGTGCTCCACGATCTGCACGCGGAAGAACGTCACCGCCAGCACGCCGAAGGCGAGCAGCAGGATCCGTCGCGCGACGACGGCGCGCTCGCGCAGGGCGACCGGGTCGAAGGTGCTCACAGGTCGAGCCGCACGGAGAACCACTGCCGGAAGAGGAGCACCAGCAGCGTCCCGGTGAGCGCGGTCACGAGCGCGTGCGGCGCGCCCGCGGTCAGCAGCGGCCCCAGGACGTCGCCGCCGCCGCTCGCGAGCAGCACGATGAGGTCGCGCAGCCAGAGCCCGGCGCCGAGGAAGAGCGCGGTGACGAGCAGGTTGTCGGTGAAGAAGACCGACCGTCCCCACGCCGCCACGGTGCCGACGAGCGTATGCGCGAGGAGCCCCGCGCCGAAGCGCGCGGGCACGAGCGCGTCCTCCGCGAGGCCCACGAGGAAGCCCGCCAGCGCCCCGGCCCCCGGCCCCGAGTGCATCGCGAACAGCAGGAACGCGAGCAGCAGGAAGTCGGGCGCCCACTGGCTGTCGGTGCCGAAGAGTCGCGGCCGCACCCAGAAGTGCAGCAGCAGCAGCAGCACCGAGGCGAGCACCATCTGCCCCGTGCTCGCGCGCTCGACGCGCATCCTCACGGCTCGTCGTCCTCCTCGCGCACCTGCTCCTCCTGGCGGCGGCGGAACGCCGAGTCGGCGATGGCGGCCGGGACCGCCGCCGAGTCGCGCTGGAGCAGGAGCAGGTGGTCGACCGTGCCGAGGTTGGCGGTGGGCACGAGCCGGTAGACGCGCTCCCACGTCTTCTGCTCGCGCGCGAGCCCCGCGACGCGGCCGACCGGCACGCCGGACGGGAAGACGCCGCCGAGCCCCGAGGTGAGGATCAGCGCGCCCTGCGGGATCGTGTCGCGGTAGCTCGCGGTGCGGAAGACCATCTCGGGGAGCGTGCCGTCGCGGCCGCCGGAGGCGGCGACGATGCCGAAGAGCCGCCCGTCCTCGGTGACGGCACTCGCGCGGAACTCGGGGTGCGCCCACGTCATGACCACGGCGGAGCCCGGCGCGATGGTGCGCACCATGCCGACCATCCCCTCCGGGGCGAGCGCGGGCTGGAAGATGCGCACGCCGCGCTCGCCGCCGGCGCTCACGAGCAGCGTGCGGCCGTCGGTCGGGAGCTCCTGGCGCAGCACCTCGGCGGTGACGAACGGCGTGGCGAGGCGGTCGCCGAGGCCGAGGAGCAGGCGGAGGCGGCGGTTCTCGCTGTCGAGCTGGTCGGCGCGGCGGGCGGCGAGGATGGCGGAGTCGCGCTGGGCGGTGACGACGGCGAAGCGGCCGGCGCTGGTGCGGCCGAGCACGGCCTGCTCCTGGAGCCAGATGAGGGCGCGCAGCGGCGACCAGGCGCGGAGCGCGGCCGCGACGTCGTAGCCGATGCGGGCCGGGAGGAAGAGCGCGGCGACCGCGAGGCCGATGCAGACGAGCGGGAGCCACGCGTCCCGCCGCGCCTCCGGGCGGTCCACCCCGATCGGCATCGGGTCAGGCCGTCAGGACGTTCCGGTACTTCTCGTACTCGTCGAGGATGCGCCCGCTGCCGCGCACCACGCAGGTGAGCGGGTCCTCGTCGACGTGGATGGGCAGGCCCGTCTCCTGCTGGAGCAGCACGTCGAGGCCGCGGATGAGGGCGCCGCCGCCCGTCATGACGATCCCGCGGTCCACGATGTCGGCCGCCAGCTCGGGCGGGGTGATCTCGAGCGCGCGGCGCACCGCCTCCACGATCTGCTGGATCGGCTCCTGCACCGCCTCGCGGATCTCGCTCGAGTGCACGCGCACCGTCTTCGGGATCCCCGAGACGAGGTCGCGGCCCTTCACCTCCATCTCCCGCTCGTCGCCGACCGACGCCGCCGAGCCGATCTGGATCTTGATCGCCTCGGCCGTCGCCTCGCCCACGAGCAGGTTGTAGTTCTTGCGCATGAACTGGACGATCGCCTGGTCGAGCTCGTCGCCGCCGGTGCGGATCGACGTGTCGCAGACGATGCCCGAGAGCGCGATGACGGCGATCTCCGTCGTGCCGCCGCCGATGTCGATCACCATGTTGCCCGTCGGCGTCTCGACCGGCAGCCCCACGCCGATCGCCGCCGCCATCGGCTCCGCGACCATCAGCACCTGCTTCGCGCCCGCCGTCTCGGCGGAGTCGCGCACGGCGCGGCGCTCCACCTCGGTGATGCCCGACGGCACGCAGACGATCACCTTCGGCTTCACGCGGAAGACGTGCTTGTCGATGATCGTCTTGAGGAAGTAGCGGAGCATCTTCTCGGTCACGTCGAAGTCGGCGATGACGCCGTCCTTCAGCGGCCGCACGGCGATGATGCCGTCGGGCGTGCGCCCGAGCATCCGCTTCGCCTCGAGGCCGATCCCCTTGATGCGGCCCGTCGCCTTCTCGAGCGCCACGACGGAGGGCTCGTTGAGGACGATCCCCTCGCCCTTCACGTAGACGAGCGTGTTGGCCGTGCCGAGATCGACGGCGATCTCGCTGGCGGGAACGAACTGGGAAAGATTGAACTTGCCGAAGTTGAGCACCGGCTGCCTGGGGCCCGGGTGGAGAGCGCGTGTTGGGGGCGGAACCTACCCATCCCGGAGGGCGCCTACAACCGCTCGGGCGCCCCGCCGGTCAGTGTCCCGTCGACCCGAACCCGCCGAGGCCCCGCGCGGTCTCCGGGAGCGCGTCCACGGGCCGGAAGACGACCGGCTCGACCCGGGCGAAGACCATCTGGGCGATGCGCATCCCGCGGGTCACGCGGAACGGCTGGTCCCCGAGGTTCACCAGCGCCACCTGCAGCTCGCCCCGGTAGTCGGCGTCGATGGTGGCGGGGCTGTTCGGCAGGGTGATGCCGTGCCGCAGCGCCAGCCCCGACCGGGGCCGGAGCTGGCACTCGTAGCCGTGGGGGATGGCGATGGCGAAGCCGGTGCGGACGAGCGCCCGGGCCCCGGGCGCGAGCTCCAGCTCGTCGGCGCTGGCGAGGTCGTAGCCGGCGGCGCCGGCGGTCTGCGCCGCCGGCACCGGCAGCCCCTCCCCGTGCGGCAGCCGGGTGAGGAGCACGTCGAGCGGCTGGCTCAGAGGAGCTGCTCCACCGGCACGAGCGGCAGGCCGAACGCCTCCGCCACGCCCGGGTACACGACCTTCCCCTCCACCACGTTGAGCCCGAGCTTGAGCGCCCCGTCCGCCCGGCACGCCACCTGCCAGCCGTGCCGCGCGAGCTTGAGGCCGTACGAGAGCGTCGCGTTCGTGAGCGCCAGCGTGGAGGTGCGCGGCACGCCGCCCGGCATGTTCGCCACGCCGTAGTGCAGGATGCCGTCCACGAAGTAGGTCGGGTTCTCGTGCGTGGTGGGGTGGATCGTCTCCACGCAGCCGCCCTGGTCGACGGCCACGTCCACGATCACCGCCCCCGGCTTCATCAGCTTCAGGTCGTCGCGCTTGATGAGGTGCGGCGCCTTCGCCCCCGGCAGGAGCACCGCGCCGATCACGAGGTCGGCGGTGCGGATCGCCTGCAGGATGTTGTACCGGTTGGAGTAGATGCAGTCGACGTTGGCGGCGAGCACGTCGTCCAGGTAGCGGAGCCGCTCGAGCGAGACGTCGAGGATGCGCACGTGCGCGCCGAGGCCCGCGGCCATCTTGGCCGCATTGGTGCCGACCACGCCGCCGCCGATGATGACCACCTCGCCCGGCGCCACGCCGGGCACGCCGCCGAGGAGCACGCCGGTGCCGCCGAACACCTTCTCGAGGTACTTGGCGCCCTGCTGCACCGCCATGCGGCCGGCCACCTCGCTCATCGGCGTGAGCAGCGGCAGCTCGCGCGAGGGGAGCTGCACCGTCTCGTACGCGACGCAGACGGCCCCCGAGGCGATGGCGGCGCGGGTGAGCGCCTCGTCGGCGGCGAAGTGGAAGTAGGTGTAGATGACCTGGCCGCGCCGCATGTGCGGCCACTCCGGCGCGATCGGCTCCTTCACCTTCATGATCATCTCGGCGCGCGCCCAGACGTCGGCGGCGGTGGGCGCGATCTGGGCGCCCGCATGGAGGTACGCCTCGTCGCCGAAGCCGCTGCCCACGCCGGCGCCCTGCTCCACCAGCACCTGGTGGCCCTGTGCGACGAACGACTCGACGCCGGCGGGCACGAGGGCCACGCGGTTCTCGTTGGTCTTGATCTCCTTCGGGACGCCGATCAGCATGGGAACCTCGGGGTGCGTCGGGGGACGGCGGCTGGGGGGCGGGGTCAGGTCGGCCCGAGGCGCACGCTCGTCAGGCGCGCCGGGTCGAGGAACTCGGCCGCGACGGCGGCGATGTCGTCGCGGGTGATGCCATCGATCTCGGCCAGCACCGCGTCGAGCGGGCGGTACCGGTCGCCGGAGAGGGTGACGCTCGCGAGGCGGCCCATCCGGGCCCCGCTGCTCTCGAGCCCCAGCATCAGCTGGCCCTGCAGCTGCCGCTTCCCCTCGGCGAGCTCGTCGGCCGGCAGCCCCTCGCGCGCGAGCCGCCCGAACTCCGCGCGGATCGCCTCCTCCGCGCGCTCGGCGGTGGCCGGCTGCGTCGAGCAGTACGCGCCGACGATCCCCGCGCCATGGTACGACTGGCGCCAGGCGTAGACGGCGTAGCAGAGCCCCTGCTCCTCCCGGACGCTCTGGAAGAGCCGGCTCGACATCCCGCCGCCCAGGATGTTGGTGCAGATCGCCAGCGCGTAGCGCCGCGGGTCGGTGGCGCCGAAGGTGTCGGTGCCGAGCACCAGCTGCACCTGCTGCAGCTCCCGCTCCTCCACGCGGCGCACGCCGCGCTCGGCGGGCGCCGGGATGACGCGCGCAGGGGCGGCGGGCGGCGTGTCGCCCGCCAGCCACCCCTCCGTGCCGAGCGCGGCGAGGAGCGCCTCGTGCTCCACGTGGCCCGCCGCCGCGATCACGCAGTGGCCGGGACCGTAGCGGCCCGCGTGGAGCGCGCGCAGGTCGGTCGCCTGCAGGTCGGCGACGGTCTCGGGGGTGCCGAGGATCGAGTAGCCGTAGGGGTGCCGGGGCCACAGCGTCTCGGCGAAGAGCTCGAAGACGAGGTCGTCCGGCTGGTCCTGCACGCCGGCGATCTCCTCGAGGACGACGTTGCGCTCGAGCTGGAGGTCGGCGTCGCGCAGGAGGGGACGGCGCACGAGGTCGGTGAGGACGTCGCACGCGAGCGGGAGGTCGGCGCCGAGCACCTGCGCCTGGTAGCTGGTGGTGTCGCGGCCGGTGAAGGCGTCGAGCGAGCCGCCGCGCACCTCGAGCGCGAGCGCCACCTCCCGTGCGGAGCGGCGCTCGGTGCCCTTGAAGACCATGTGCTCAAGCAGGTGCGAGACGCCCATCTTGCCGCGCGGCTCGTGCGCGCTGGCGGTCCGCACCCAGATGCCGACGGCCGCCGAGCGCACGCCCGGCAGCCGTTCGGAGAGGATCACGCAGCCGTTCGGCGCCGTCGTGCGGTGCAGGCCGTCGTCGAGGCGCTCGGTGACCACGGTGGCGTTCACTCCTTCGGGATGAGCGCCTTCCGCGACAGCTTCATGCGGCCGCGATCGTCCACCTCGAGGAGCTTCACCTTCACCACGTCGCCCTTCTTGACGACGTCCTCGGTCTTCTCCACGCGGCCGTGCTGCAGCTCGCTGATGTGGAGCAGCCCCTCGACGCCGGGCATGATCTCGACGAAGGCGCCGAAGGCGGTGGTGCTCTTGACCGGCCCCTCGTACACGCGGCCGACCTCGGGCTCGGCGACGATCGCGGTGATCATCTCCTTCGCCCGCTGGCCCGCCTCGCCGCCGACGGCGGCGATGGTGATGATGCCGGTGTCCTCGATCGAGATCTTGGCGCCGGTCGCCTCCTGGATGCCGCGGACCGTCTTCCCCTTCGGCCCGATCACGTCGCCGATCTTCTCCGGCTTGATCTGCATCGTGAAGATGCGCGGCGCGTGCGGCGAGAGGTCGGCGCGCGGCTCGGCGAGGACCTTCGCCATCTCGGCGAGGATGTGGAGGCGGCCCTTCCGCGCCTTCTCCAGCGCCTCCTTCATGATGTCGAGGTCGAGGCCGGCGATCTTGATGTCCATCTGGATCGCGGTGATCCCCGCCTCGGTGCCCGCCACCTTGAAGTCCATGTCGCCGAGGTGGTCCTCGGTGCCCAGGATGTCGGTGAGGACGGCGACGCGGTCGCCCTCCTTGATCAGGCCCATCGCCACGCCCGCGCAGGCGGCCTGCATAGGCACGCCGGCGTCCATCAGCGCGAGCGAGCCGCCGCACACCGACGCCATCGACGACGAGCCGTTCGACTCCAGGATCTCGGAGACGACGCGCAGCGTGTACGGGAACGTCTCGTGCGCCGGCAGCAGCGCCTGCAGCGCGCGCTCCGCCAGCGCGCCGTGGCCGATCTCGCGGCGGCTCGTGCCGCGCACCGGCTTCACCTCGCCCGTGGAGTAGGGCGGGAAGTTGTAGTGCAGCATGAACGACTTGGTCGTCTCGCCGGCGGCGTCGATCGAGTCGATGCGCTGCTCGTCGTCGGCGGTGCCGAGCGTCACGGCCACGAGCGCCTGCGTCTCGCCGCGCTGGAAGAGCGCCGAGCCGTGCGGGCGCGGGAGCAGGCCCGCCTCGATCTCGATCGGGCGGATCGTGTCGGTGTCGCGGCCGTCCACGCGCTCGCCGCGGTCGAGGATCTGCGCGCGCATGACGTGGTACTCCACGTCCTCGATCGCCGCGGCGATCGCCTTGCCGGCGTCGGGGAACTCGGCCGCGATCGCCGCGACGGTCTCCTCCTTCACCGCCTGCACGCCGCCCGCGCGCGCCGCCTTGTCCTTCGCGTTGATCGCCTGCGCCATCCGCGGCGCGGCGAACGCCTTCACCTTCTCGACCAGCGTCGCGTCGAGCTCGGCCTTCGTCCACGCCATCGCCGGCTGGCCGGCCTTCTGCACCAGCCCCTGCTGGTGCTTCACCAGCTCGCGGATCCCCTTCTGGGCGATCTTGAGCGCGTCGAGGATCTCCTGCTCGCCCACCTGCAGCGCGCCGCCCTCCACCATGTACACCGCGTCGAGCGAGCCCGAGACGACGAGGTCGATCGTGCTGTGCTCGAGCTGCGAGAAGGTCGGGTTCAGCACCCACTGCCCCGCCACCTTGCCCACGCGCACCGTGGCGAGCGGGCCGTTCCACGGCACCGGCGAGAGCGAGAGCGCCGTCGCCGCCGCGAAGCAGCCCATCACGTCCGCGTCGTTCTCCTGGTCGGCCGAGAGCACGGTCACGAAGACCTGCACCTCGTTGCGGAACCCCTCGGGGAAGAGCGGGCGGATCGAGCGGTCGATCAGGCGGGCCTTCAGGATCTCGCCGTCCGACGGGCGCCCCTCGCGCTTCAGGAAGCCGCCGGGGATCTTGCCCGCCGCGTACGTCTTCTCGCGGTACTCCACGGTGAGCGGGAAGAACGGCAGCGTCGACTGGTTCGGCGACACGGTCACGGCAGCGAGCACGACGGTCTCGCCGTAGCGCACCAGCACGGAGCCGGCGGCCTGCTTGGCGAGGCGGCCGGTCTCGATGTGGAGGGGGCGGCCGGCGAAATCGAGTTCAAGGCGGGTGGCAGGCATCTCGGCGTCTTCTTCTCTTCGGTGTGGTGGTGCCGTCCCGAGGCTGGGCGGCGCGTCAGCGGATCAGCGGATCTGGTGTTCGCATGGGGGCCTCGCGGGGCGGATGCACCGCCACAAACGGCAAGGCGCCCCACCGGTGCATCGGTCGGGACGCCTTGGGCTGCATGGGACGCGGACTAATGACGGAGCCCGAGCTCTTCGATGAGCGCGCGGTAGCCGGTGAGGTCCGTCCGCTTCAGGTACGTCAGCAGGCGGCGACGCGTGCCCACCATCTTGAGCAGCCCCCGGCGCCCGTGATGATCCTTCTTGTGCGCGCGGAAGTGGTCGGTGAGCTCGTTGATCCGCTCGGTGAGGAGCACGACCTGCACCTTCGTGGACCCGGTGTCCTCTGCGTGGATCTGGTGCTTGGCCGCGGTGGCCGACAGCGTCGCCGTCATTCTGCCTTCTCTGTTCCGTGGTGCGTCGTCGGTGGCACAGGTGCTCTGGAAACCCTTGAAGCTAGCGGAGATACCCACGTGACGCAAGGCGGGTTACCGTAGGATGGCAGGCCCGCACGGGGTGCGGCACTCCTCGCCCCCAGCGCCCGGCCCCCTGCCCCAGGCCCCATGCCCAACCGACTGCTCGCCCTGCTCTCCCTCGCCGCCGGCGCCTCCTGTACGGAGCCGCGCCCGGCCCCCACGGCCACGGCCCCCGCGCCAATCCCGCCGGAGGCGATCGCCGCGCTCGACACGGCCGGGCTCGCGGCCCCGCTCCGCGTCCTCGCCGGCGACTCGCTCGAGGGGCGCCTCCCCGGCTCCCGCGGTGAGGCGCGCACCATCGCCTACCTCGAAGCGCGCTTCCGCGCCCTCGGCCTCCAGCCCGGCAGCCCCGACGGCTCGTACCTGCAGGCGGTGCCGCTGGTCGGCATCACGGTGCAGGGCGCCCCGGCCCTCACGCTCACGCGCGGCGGCACGACGCGCACACTCCGCTGGCGCGACGACTACGTCGCCTGGACGAAGCATGTCGCGCCGTCGGCCGAGCTGCGCGCCTCCGACCTCGTCTTCGTCGGCTACGGCATCGAGGCACCCGAGTTCGGCTGGGACGACTTCAAGGGGCTCGACGTTGCGGGGAAGACGCTCGTCATGCTCGTCAACGACCCGCCGCTCGCCGACACGACGCAGTTCGGCGGCCGGGCGATGACGTACTACGGCCGCTGGACGTACAAGTACGAGCAGGGGATGCGGCACCGCGCGGCGGGCGTGCTGCTCGTCCACGAGACCGGACCCGCGGGGTACCCGTTCACCGTGGTGCAGGGGAAGACCGCCGAGCAGTTCGACCTCGTCACGCCCGACCGCAACCTGGCGCGTCCCGCCGTGGAGGGGTGGCTGTCGCTCGAGGCGGCCCAGGCGCTGTTCACGATGGGCGGGCAGTCGTTCGACGAGCTGAAGGCGCGCGCCACCACGCGCGAGTTCCGGCCGGTGCCGCTCGGCGTCACCGCCTCGGTGGCGCTCCGCACGTCGCTCCGCGAGGTGCGCTCGCACAACGTGCTGGCGCGCCTCGAGGGGAGCGACCCGTGGCGGCGCGACCAGTTCGTCGTGTACACCGCGCACTGGGACCACTTCGGGATCGGCAAGCCGGTGGACGGCGACTCGATCTACAACGGCGCGGTGGACAACGCGACCGGCGTCGCCGGCCTGCTCGCGCTCGCGGCCGCGTTCCGCGCCGCGCCGACGCCGCCGGCGCGGTCGGTGCTGTTCCTCGCCGTCACCGCCGAGGAGCAGGGGCTGCTCGGCTCCGCGTACTACGCGCTCAGGCCGGCGTGGCCGCTCGCGAAGACGCTCGCCGTGATCAACATGGACGGGCTCAACGTCTGGGGCCCCACGCGCGACCTCACGGTGATCGGCCTCGGCGCGTCCGAGCTGGACGACTACGCCACCGAGGCCGCCGACGAGCAGGGCCGCACGCTCCGCCCCGACCCGGAGCCCGAGAAGGGCTTCTACTACCGCTCCGACCACTTCAACTTCGCGAAGGCGGGGGTGCCGGCGTTCGACCCCGGCGAGGGGACGGACTTCATCGGCCGGCCGAAGGGATACGGGATGGAGCGGCGGGAGGCCTACACCGCGCGGCTGTACCACGCGCCGCAGGACGAGGTCGACGCGGCGTGGGACCTGCGCGGCGCCGTGCAGGACCTGCGGCTCTTCCTGGCGATGGGCTGGCGCGTGGCGAACGCGGCGCGCTTCCCCGACTGGCGCCCGGGGAACGAGTTCCGCGCCGCGCGCGAGGCGTCGCTCCGGGCGGCGCGCGACAGCGCCGCGCCGCGCTGACGCGCGCGGCGCCGCCCGGCTACCGGCCGAGCAGCCGCATGATGTCGTTGGAGAGCGCGACGAGCATCAGCGTCCCCACCGCGGCGAGGCCGACCAGCGTGAGCCGGTTGCGGAGCTCCACCGAGAGCGGCCGCCGGATCACCGCCTCGGCGAGCAGGAAGAGCAGGTGCCCGCCGTCCAGCACGGGGATCGGCAGCAGGTTGAGCACCGCGAGGTTCACCGAGATGAGCGCCATGAAGGCGAGGAAGTAGTCGAGTCCCACCCGGCTCGCCTGCCCCGCCATCTGCGCGATGGCGACGGGGCCGCCGAGCTCGCGGCGGGACACCTGCCCCCCGATGAGCCCGCGCACGGTGCGCACGATCTGCCCCGTCGCACGCCCGGTGGCGACCGTGCCCGCCCACACCGCCGCTCCCGTCGAGGGGAACGGCTCGCTCCGCACCGGCGTCGCCACCTGCACGCCGATCCGCCCGACGGTGCGCACGGAGTCGCCGCGCGTCACCCGCTCCTCCGCCGGCGTCACCGTCACGTCGCGGCGCCCGGTCCGGCTGCCGATCGTGAGCGCGAGCGGCTGGCCCGCGCTCCGCTCGACCCGCTCCACGAACGCGTACCACTCGCGCACCGGCTCGCCGGCGAGCGCCAGCACGGTGTCGCCCGGCATGAGGCCCGCGCGCTCCGCGGCCCGGCCCGGCGAGACCAGCTCGACGATCGGCGGCCGCGACGGCAGCAGCGCCTGCGCGGCACGCACCCGGTCGCCGATCGCGTCGACGTGCACCTCCACGCGCACCGTGCGCCCATCGGACAGCGTGAGCGCCACGTAGTTGCCATCGGCGTCCACGATGCCGTCGAGGATCTCGTCCCACGCGTCGACCGGGCGGCCGTCCACGGCGGTGATGCGGTCGCCGGGCTGCAGCTGCGCGAGTCCCTCGGCGCCCTTCGGCAGGTCGGCCACGACGACGCGGCCGACGGTGGTCGTCGGGTCGACCTGGCGCCCCTTCACGAGCGCGAGGCCGACGTACACGGCCCACGCGAAGAGCAGGTTCATCGTGACGCCGGCGCTGATCACGATCACGCGCTTCCAGACCGGCTTCGCCTCGAACCACCGGTCCGGCGGCACGACGACGTCGGTGCCGCCGCCCTCGAGCTCGCCCTCGGCGCCCTCCTCCTGCGTCGCCATCTTCACGTAGCCGCCGAGCGGCAGCCAGCAGAGCGCGTACTCGGTCTCGCCGCGGCGGACGGAGAGGCCGGGGATCGGCTTCCCCATGCCGATGGCGAAGCGGTGCACGTAGATCCCCGCCCACTTCGCGGCGGCGAAGTGGCCGAGCTCGTGGACGAACACGAGCACGCCGAGGACGACGATGAACGCGAGCAGCGTGGTCATGCGGTGACTCCGGCGGTGCGGGCGACGGCCTCGGCGGCGGTGCGGCGGGCCCACTGGTCGGCGTCCTGCACCGTCGGGACGTCGGCGGCGGGGCCGGGCCGGTGGAGGTCGAGCGCGCGGGCGATGACGTCGGCGATGCCGCCGAAGCCGATGCGCCCCTCGAGGAACGCCGCGACCGCGACCTCGTTGGCGGCATTGAAGACGCACGGCGCCGTTCCCCCGGCGCGCCCGGCGTCGAGCCCGAGGGCGAACGCGCGGAAGACGTCGCGCCGCACGGGCTCGAAGGTGAGCGGGCTCGCCTGCACCGGGTCGAAGGCGGGGACGCCGTCGTCCGGGAGGCGGTCGGGATGGGTGAGCGCGTAGAGGATCGGCAGCTCCATCGTGGGGAAGCCGACCTGCGCGAGCACCGAGCGGTCGGCGAACTCGACGAGCGCGTGCACGATCGACTGCGGATGCACCACGGCGTCCAGCTGGTCGTACCCCAGGCCGAAGAGGAAGTGCGCCTCGATGAGCTCCAGCGCCTTGTTGGCGAGCGTGGCGCTGTCGATCGTGATCTTGGCGCCCATCGACCACGTCGGGTGCCGGAGCGCCTCCTGCACGGTCGCCGCCTGCACGCGCTCGGCGGGCCAGGTGCGGAACGGGCCGCCCGACGCGGTGAGGACCAGCCGCCGCGCGGGCGCCGCGCGCCCGCCGAGGCACTGGAGCACCGCGCTGTGCTCGGAGTCGACCGGCACGATCTCGCCGCCGCCCGCGCGCGCCGCCTCGAGCACCAGCGCGCCGCCGGTGACGAGGCTCTCCTTGTTGGCGAGCGCCACGCGCTTCCCCGCCCGGAGCGCGGCGAGCGTCGCCTGCAGGCCGGCCGCGCCGACCACCGCGTTGAGCACGACGCGCACGTCCGGGTGCGTCGCCGCCTCGACGAGCGCCTCCGGGCCGGCCGAGCCGATGCCTGGCGCGCAGGTGACGCCGCCGCCGTTCACCAGCCGCGCGAACGCCGGGCGGAACTCCCCCACCTGCGCCGCGAACAGCTCCGCCTGCTTGCCGCCGGTCATCGCGACGAGGCGGAACCGGTCGCGGTGGCGCCGCAGCACCTGCAGCGTGCTCTGGCCGATGGAGCCGGTGGAGCCGAGGAGGGCGATGCCGGTGGTCATGCGGACGGGAGCACGAAGCGGTAGAACGCCGCGGCGACGGGGAGCGCGAAGTAGAGCGCATCGAACCGGTCGAGCACGCCGCCGTGCCCCGGGATGAGCGCGCTCGAGTCCTTCACGCCGACCTCGCGCTTGAACAGCGACTCGGCCAGGTCGCCCACCTGGGCGACGACACCGAGGGCCAGCGCGAGCGCGAGGCCGCGGCCGAGCGGCCAGCCGACGCCGGTGCGCTCGAGCGGGATGTTCACGAGCGGCACCACGGCGAGGCAGGCGATGATCTCGCTGATGGCGCCGGCCCACGTCTTCCCCGGGCTCACGACCGGCGCGAGCTTCGGCCCGCCGATCAGCTTGCCGCCGAGCATCGCCGCCGTGTCGCCGACCCAGACGATCACCATCGGCGCGAAGACGAGCCACGTGCCGGCCCAGTCGCGCGTCCCGTGGCCGGCATGGCGGATGGTGAGGAGGAACGCCGGGAGGCCGGCCGCGTACAGCACGCCGAACGCGGTGATCGCGGCCGCGGCGAGTGGCCGGTCGTTCGGCGGGCGGCGGAGCAGCGCCGTGACGAGGATGAGCAGCATCCACGCCGCGCCGAGGTACCAGCCCGTCTCGCCGAGGCCGGGGCGCTGGTCGTGCGCGGCGTAGACGAGGAGCGGGATGGCGGCGGCGCTGATGTAGCCGGTGCGGAGCAGCGGGTACACCTGCTGGCGCACGGCGAAGGCGTACAGCTCCTTCACGCCGAGCACGCCCCCCGCGGCGACGAGCAGCGCCAGCGGCCAGCCGCCCAGCCAGACGATGCCCAGCGCGAGGGGGATCGCCACCGCGGCGAACGCGATGCGCCGCGTCAGCTCCCCGGGCTTCATCTCAGGCCGTGACGCGCCCGAAGCGCCGGTCGCGCCCCTGGAAGTCGAGGATCGCCTCGAAGAGGTGCCCGCGCGTGAAGTCGGGCCAGAGCACCGGCGTCACGTAGAACTCGGCGTACGCCAGCTGCCAGAGCAGGAAGTTGGAGAGCCGCTGCTCGCCCGAGGTGCGGATGAGCAGGTCGGGGTCGGGCCAGGCCGCGGTGTAGAGGTGCTGCTGGATGGCGGCTTCGTCGATGTCGGCGGGGTCGAGGTCGCCCTGCTTGACGCGCTCGGCGAGGCGGCGCGCGGCGCGCGCGATCTCGGCGCGCGAGCCGTAGGAGATGCAGATGTTCAGGGCGAGCGCGGTGCCGTCGGCGGTCTCGCGGACGATGCGGTCGACCGCCTTCCGCGCGCTCGGCGCGAGGCGGCCGAGGTCGCCGAGGACGTGCACGGCGACGCGCTTCTCGCGGAGGTTGGCGATCTCCTTCGCGATGTACTCCTCGAGGAGCGCCATGAGCGCGCCGATCTCCTCGGCGGGGCGCTGCCAGTTCTCCTGGGAGAACGCGAAGAGCGTGAGCACCTCGAGGCCGGCGTCGAGCGCGCCCTCGACGGCGGCGCGGACGGCCTGCATCCCGGCGTGGTGCCCGAGCGGCCGCGGGAGGGCGCGCTCGCGCGCCCAGCGACCGTTGCCATCCATGATGATGGCGACGTGCTGCGGCGGCGCGCCGCCGGCGCGGATGCGGGCGAGGAGTTCGTCGGGCACCGCCCGCTCAGACCTCCATCAGCTCGGCTTCCTTGCCGTGCACGAGCGTCTCGATCGCCTTGATGAACTCGTCGTGGTGCTTCTGGATCTCCTTGTCCGACCGCTTCTGGTCGTCCTCGGAGACGCCGGTCGTCTTCTTCACCTTGCCGATCGCGTCGGTGCGGGCGTGGCGGACGGCGATGCGGCCCTCCTCCGCGAGCTTGTGCACCACCTTCACCAGCTCGCGGCGGCGCTCCTCGGAGAGCGGCGGCAGCGGCACGCGGATGAGCGTCCCCGCCGACTGCGGGTTGAGCCCGATGTCGGACTCGCGCAGCGCCTTCTCGATCGCCTGCATCATCCCCTTGTCGTACGCCTGCACGGTGAGGAGCCGCGGCTCGGGCGCGCTCACCATCGCCACCTGGTTCAGCGGCACGTGCGAGCCGTACGCCTCCACGCGGATCGTGTCGAGCAGCTGCGGCGACGCCTTGCCGCTGCGGATGCCCGACAGCTCCCGCTTCGTGTTGTCCACGGCCTTCGACATGCCCTCGCGGGCGTGCTTGACGATCTCGGCGAGCGTGCTCATGAGACGAGGGTCCCCACCCGCTCCCCGTGCAGCACGCGCTGGAGGGCGCCGGGCGTGTTGACGTTGAACACCACGATCGGGAGGCGGTTGGCCTGGCAGAGGCCGAACGCGTTCGCGTCCATGACCTCGTACCCCTTCACGATCGCATCCTGGTAGGTCAGCTGCGGCAGGAACTGCGCCGACGGGTCCTTGCGCGGGTCCGCCGTGTAGATGCCGTCCACCGACGTCGCCTTGAGGATCACCTGCGCCTCCATCTCGAGGGCGCGGAGGACGCCGGCGGTGTCGGTGGAGAAGAACGGGTTGCCGGTGCCGGCGGCGAAGATCACGAGCCGGCCCTTCTCGAGGTGCCGGATGGCGCGGCGGCGGATGTACGGCTCCGCCACCGACTCCATCCGGATCGCGGTCATGACCCGCGTCTGCACGCCGAGCTTCTCGAGCACGTCCTGCAGCGCGAGCGCGTTGATCACGGTCGCGAGCATCCCCATGTGGTCGGCGGCCACGCGGTCGAGCCCCTCGCGGCTCGCCCGGGCGCCGCGGACGATGTTGCCACCGCCCACGACGAGCCCGAGCGACACGCCGAGGGCGTGCACCTGCTTGATCTGCTCGGCGAACGCCTCGACGACGTGGAAGTCGAGGCCGATCCCCTTCTCGCCGGCGAGCGCCTCGCCGGACAGCTTGAGCAGCGCCCGGGCGTAGGCGACCGGCATCAGCCCTCGCCGACCTTGAAGCGGGCGAAGCGGACGACCGAGGCGCCCTTGAGCGCCGCGACGAGCTGGCCGACGGTCTTGGACTCGTCCTTGACGAACGGCTGCTCGAGGAGCGCGCGCTCGGCGGCGAACTTCCTCACCTTGCCGTCGACGATCTTCGCCCGGATGTTCTCGGGCTTCCCCTCCGCGGCGACCTGCTCCTCGGCGATGCGGCGCTCGCGCTCGAGCAGCTCGGCCGGGATGTCGGCGGTGGTGACGCCGATCGGGTCGGCGGAGGCGATGTGGAGCGCGACCTCGTTGCCGAGGGCGACCGCGTCGGCGCCGCTCGCGCCCGCGACCTCCACGATCACGCCGACCTGCCGGTTGAAGTGCAGGTACGCGCCGACCGCGCCGCCCGCCGGCGCGAAGTGCGCCGCGCGGCGGATGGAGACGGCCTCGCCGGTCTTGGCGGAGAGCTGCTGGACCGCCTCGCCGATGGTGCTCCCCTCGAACGCAACGCCGAGGACGTCGGCGTCGGAGGCGCTCGCCCAGTGGCCCGGGGCGAGGGCGGCGCGGACGCGGGCGACGAGCTTCGTGCCCATGGCGCCGAAGTCGTCGGTGCGGGCGACGAAGTCGGTCTCGCAGTCGAGCTCGAGGAGCGCGGCGGCGGAGCCGTCGGCCGCGGCGTCCAGGAGGACGAGGCCCTGCGAGGCGGTGCGCCCGGCGCGCTTCTCGGCCTTGGCGATCCCCTTCTTGCGGAGGAGCTCGCCGGCCTTCTCCATGTCGCCGCCGGCCTCCTCGAGCGCCTTCTTGCAGTCGCCGATGCCGGCGCCCGTGCGGGCGCGGAGCTCGCTGATGTCCTTCGTGCTGACCGTCATGCTCGTCACGTCACTTCCACCTGCTGGGGTTCATGGAAAACCGCCGCCCGGGGACCGGCAGGGCCCGGGGCGGCGGCGGCTCGCATCACGCGACGGGCGACCTTACTCGGCGTCGCCCGCCGGTGCCACCGGGGTGCCGTCCTTCAGCCGGGCGGCGATCGCCTCCGGCTTCGGCCGCCGCTTGCGGCGGGGCCGGCGGCGGCGACGGTCGTCGCCCTCGCCCTCGCCCCCCTGCTCGCTGCTGTACGTCGTCTCCTCGACCTCCTCGTCGCCCGAGCGGACGGGCGACTGGGCCCGCGCCTCGGCGATGACGTCGGCGAGGGCGCCGCTGATGAGCGAGACCGCGCGGATCGCGTCGTCGTTGCCGGGGATCGGCACCGTGATCACGTCCGGGTCGGCGTTCGTGTCGACGATCGCGACGACCGGGATGCCGAGCTTGTTGGCCTCCTGGACCGCGATCTTCTCCTTCTTCGCGTCGACCACGAAGAGCGCGCCGGGCAGGCGGCTCATCGACTTGATGCCCTCGAGGTTGCGCATGAGCTTCTCGCGCTCGCGCTCGAGGAGCAGGCGCTCCTTCTTCGTGTAGCTCTCGAAGTCGCCGTCGGCCGCGCCCTGCTCCAGCTCGCGCAGGCGGCGCAGCTGCTTCTTGATCGTCTGGAAGTTGGTGAGCATGCCGCCCAGCCAGCGCTCCGTGACCGAGAAGGCGTTGCAGCGCTGCGCCTCGGCGGCGACGATCCCCTTCAGCTGCTTCTTGGTGCAGACGAACAGCACGCCCTCGCCGCGCATCACGATCCCGCGGAGCAGCTCCTGCGCCTTGCCGATCTGGGCGAGCGTCTTCTGCAGGTCGATGATGTAGATGCCCGAGCGCTCGGCGAAGATGAACCGGCGCATCTTGGGGTTCCAGCGGCGGGTCTGGTGCCCGAAGTGCACGCCCGCGTCGAGGAGTTCCTGCAGCTGCGGAGTGGCCATGCGGTGATGCGTTCCCTCTGGAAGAGTGTGGGTTGGGCCTCCGCCACCTTCACCTGCCGCTCCGACCCCCGCAGGGGACCCCGGAGCGGCATCCGGCGGCGTGTGGATTGCCTCGAGCGCCTAGCGCTTCGAGAACTGGAACCGCTTGCGGGCGCCCGCGCGGCCCGGCTTCTTGCGCTCGACCATGCGGGGGTCGCGCGTCAGGAGGCCGTGCTGGCGGAGCTTCCCGCGGTGCTGCTCGTCGGCGGTGACGAGCGCGCGGGCGATCGCGAGGCGCAGCGCGCCCGCCTGGCCCGTCATCCCCCCGCCGTCGACGTGCGCCTTGACGTCGAACGCGCCGAGGGTGTCCGTCGCCGTGAACGACTGCTGGATGTGCTGCACCAGCGAAGGACGCGGGAAGTAGTCGCCAAGCGTGCGGCCGTTCACGTCCCACTTGCCCGTGCCGGGCACGAGGTAGACCCGCGCCGTGCTCGTCTTGCGGCGGCCGGTCGCCTGCCAGCGGAACTCCGGTGCGCTCATCAGACCTTCTCCCCGATCGGGTACGCCTTCGGCTGCTGCGCCGCGTGCGGGTGCTCCGCCCCGCCGTACACCTTCAGCTTCGTGCGCAGCTTCTGCTTCGCCAGCGAGTTCTTCGGCAGCATGCCGAAGACCGCCTTCTCGATCACGCGGTCGGGATACTTCGCCAGCAGCTCCTTCACGGGCGTGTACTTCTCGTGGCCCATGTAGCCGGTGTGGCGGAAGTACTCCTTCTGGTCCATCTTGGCGCCCGTCAGCCGCACCTTCGACGCATTGATCACGATGACGAAGTCACCCGTGTCCATGTGCGGGGTGAAGCTGGGCTTGTGCTTGCCCCGGATGAGCTGCGCGACGACGGACGCGAGGCGCCCGAGGGACACGCCCTCGGCGTCCACGACGTGCCAGTCGTGCTGCAGGTCGGAGTGGGTGGCGGAGAAGGTCTGCATCTCAGTTCCGGCTGTGGTCCTGCGCAAAGACGCGTAAATCGAGACAGACCCGCAGGATAGCCTGCTGTCACGTCCCGGTCAAGCTGGACGGGGGGTGCTGGAGGGGGCCCCCACCCCCCCGTTACGCATTCGCCGCCGGCCCCCCGGGCCGGCCTGCCGCGGCCGCCAGCCGGCCGCCCCGTCCGCCCCCGAGGAGCGTCATGACCACCCCCAGCCCCGCCGATGCCGCCGCCCTCGTGACCGTCGCCGTCATGGCCGCCCTCGCCGACGGCCGCCTGGATGACGCCGAGCGGCGCGAGGTGCTCGCCGCCGCCGACCGACTCGGCGTCCCCGACGCCGACGGGCTCCTCCGCCGCGCGGCCGCCGGCCAGCTCCGGGTGAGCGACGTGCCGAAGATCGCCGACCCGGCCGCGCGCCAGCTCGCCCTCGAGATGGCCGAGGCGATCGTGCGGGCCGACGGCGACGTGTCGCCCGCGGAGCAGGCGTTCCTCGACGAGCTCCGCGCCGAGCTGCTCGGCGCCGGCGCGCCGCCGGGCCCGCGCGCCTCGGCGACGCTGGAGGGGGAGGGCGCGGTGCTCGAGGTGCCGGCGCTGGACGCGTTCATCCTCGACCAGGCGCTGCTCTGCGCCGCGGTGGAGCTCCTGCCCGACCGCCTCGCCAACACGGCGATCCTGCCGCTGCAGCTCAGGCTCGTCTACCGCATCGGCCGCGCGCATGGCCAGTCGATGTCGCTCGCGCAGGCGAAGGACCTCGCGGCGACGCTGGGCCTCGGCGCCGTGGCGCAGGTGCTCGAGTCGAGCGTGCGGAAGGTGCTCGGAGGCTTCGCCGGCGGGCTCCTCGGCGACCTGCTCGGCGGGGCGACGGGCGTCGCCGCCGGCGCGACGGTGACCTTCACCGCGACCTACGCCCTCGGCCACGCGGCCGACCGGTACTACGCGCAGGGGCGGCAGCTCGCCGTGGCCGACCTCAAGGCGCTGTACGCGCAGTTCCGCGGCGAGGCCGACGGGATGTGGCCGCGGGTGGAGGGGCGGGTGCGGGAGGTGGCCTCGGGGACCAGCCTCTCGCGGGTGCTCGCCTCGCTCGGCTGACACACGCCGCCCGGCCCTGCCATTTCCGCGCGGCCGGTGTAGCATCCCGCCGCGCGTCGCCGGCATCTCCCACTCCGGGGCCGCGCTCGCGCCACGTCCGCCCCCCGCCGACGCCTCATCGCGGGGGGTTTGCCGTGCGACCGCGAACCCCCCGACGCCCGCATCATGGCTCCGTCGCTTTCTCGTCGTCCCGTCGTCCTCCTGCTGGTGCTCGCCGGGCTCGCGCTCGCGCCGGCGGCGCTGCGCGCGCAGCAGACGATCATCAACGTCCCCTCCGTCGACCAGACGAAGAAGGGGCACGTCTTCTTCCTGCACGAGACGCAGGCCCGCTCGTGGGGGGGCCAGAGCTTCTGGCAGACGACGCACTTCCTCACCTACGGCGTCACCGACCGCTTCGAGATCGCGACGACGCTCTACAACTTCGGCACGCCGCTCAAGCAGCAGGTGGCGCTCGGCATCGGCTGGAAGACGGCGCAGCCGCTCGACTTCCTCGGCGCCGGGGCCAAGCGGTGGGAGGCGACGTTCGGCGCGGGGCAGATGGTGCCGATCTCGCTGCGCGGCGACGGCGTGGGGCTGTGGAGCTACGCGCAGGTGGCGGCGCGGATCCCGGGCATCGACCTGCGGGTGATGGGCGGCATCAGCAACGGCCCGCGGAACCTGTTCGGCTTCAACACGACGCACTTCATCGGCTCATACGAGCTGCCGCTCGAGAAGCTCGGCCACGCCATCGGCGGCGGCTTCGGCGACTTCGTCGGCCACATGGCGCTGCTCGGCGAGTGGTGGAGCGGCCAGCACGAGTTCGCGGACTTCGTGCCCGGCGTGAACTGGCACAGCGGCCCGCTGGTGGTGATCCTCGGCTACAAGTTCGGGAACCAGCCGGGGACGGCGAGCGACGGGGTGATCTTCGAGGTCGGGACGACGTTCTGAGGTGAGGGCCAGGGGGCAGGCGGGCCGGGTAGGGTCAGTTCCCGGCTCCGGCCCCCGAGCCACGGGCCCCCTTCACCACCTCGCCGCCCTTCATCACGAACACCGGGCGCTCGAGCCGGGCCACATCCTGCAGCGGGTCCCCCTCCACCGCCACCAGGTCGGCCCACTTCCCCGCCTCCACCGTGCCCGCGTCGGCAGCGATGCCGAGGAGCGTCGCGGCGTCGAGGGTGGCGGAGCGGATCGCCTGCATCGGCGTGGCGCCGAGGATCCGGACCATGTAGCCGAACTCCTCGCCGTTGCGGCCGTGGATGGTGCCGGTGGCGTCGGTGCCGAACGCGAACGGGACGCCGGCCTGGAACGCGGCGCGGAGCCGTTCACGGCGGAGCGCGGCGATCGCCTTCGCCTTGGCGATGGCATAGGCGGGGGTGCCGTTCTTCTCGCCGTCGCGGACGATCTCCTCGAGGATGATGAGCGTCGGCACGAGGTAGGTGCCCTTCGCCTTCATGAGGGCCCCCTGCTCCGCGTCCACGAGCGAGCCGTGCTCGATGCTCGCGACGCCCGCCTGCACCGCGGCGGTGAGCCCGGCGCCGCCGTGCGCGTGCGCCATCACCTTGCGGCCGAGGCGCCGCGCCTCGTTCACGACCTCGCGCAGCTCGTCGTCCGAGAACTGCGACGCGGTCACCGCATCCCCTTGCGACAGGATGCCGCCCGTGGCGACGACCTTGACCTGGTCGGCGCCGTACTTGGCGTTGAGCCGCACCTGGCGGCGCACGGCGTCGACGCCGTCGACGATGACGCCGGTGCCGGGGATGTGCAGCTCGGGGGACCAGCCGTTCACGTCGGCGTGGCCGCCGGTGATGCCGAGCGCGGGGCCGGAGGCGTGGATGCGCGGGCCGGGGATGATGCCGCGCGTGATCGCGTCGCGGAGGGCGACGTCGACGAAGCCGGCGTTCCCCGCCTCGCGCACGGTGGTGAAGCCGGCCTCGAGCGTCTTCCGCGCGTTCACGGTGCCGTAGATGCCGCCATGCGCGCCGGTCTCCTTGAGCACGGCGAGGTCGCCGCCATCGTTGTCGATGGAAGTGAGGTGCGTGTGGCAGTCGATGAAGCCGGGGAGCAGCGTGTGGCGCGGCAGCTCGATGACCGTCGCACCCTTCGGCACCTGCAGGCGGCCCTGCACGCCGACCTCCACGATGCGGTCGCCGCGAATGACGATCGCGGGCTTCTCGACCACGCGGCCGTCGCCCACGATGAGGCGGTCGGCGCGGAGGACGGTGGTGGCGGGGGCCTGGGCGGGGAGCGGCCGAGCGGCGAGCGCCCCGAGGCCGAGCACGGCGAGCGAGGACCAGCGGATCATGGGAGGGCCGGGGGTGGGGGGATCAGTTCATGCTCGCTTGGGCACATACCGGACGTTCGCCAACGCGGCGAAGTGGGCATCCATCGTCCAGAGCGTCGCCTGATGCTGCTTCGCCGTCGCGTAGATGATGCTGTCGGCCAGCGGCAGCTGGTGCGCCACCCCGAGCTGGGCCGCGCTCAGGGCGATGCCCGCGTCGAGCGGCACGACCTGCCCCTGATGCAGCATGGCGGCGACCTGCAGCGCGGCATCCTCGTCGCGCTGCTGCAGCACGCGCCGCGTCACCTCGACCAGCACGATCGTCGGCACGAGCAGCGCGTCGACCTGCTCGATCACCTCGGCAAACCTCCCTGCCTGCGGGCCCGCCGCGAAGTACTCCAGCCACGCCGACGAATCGACGAGGTTCACACGCGGTCCGGCTCCCGGTCGACGGTGGTGTCGATCCCCTTGAGGAATCCGCGCATCTTCCGCATCGGCTGCACCGGAATGAACTCGATCCGGTTCTGGTACTGCAGCGCCTGCACCTTCTGCCCCGGCTCCAGCCGGAGCGCTTCGCGGATCTCGCGAGGAATGACGACCTGGAATTTCGGCGAGACGGTGACGACGGCCATGTGACCCTCATCGATTGGCTTGTCGTACAACGATATCGTTTTCGATGAGCCCCGGCAAGGGCTTCGACCGGGTCAGCGACGTGGCCGCGGCCGTCCGTCGTCAGTCGGCGCGGTGCCCGGCCCTCCCTGCCCCGCGCCATCCAGCGCCCGGATCGTCGCCGTGGAGGGCGCCCGCGTGCGCTGGAGCCGCTCGGCCACGCGCTCGACGTCGGCGAAGACGCGCAGCAGGTTGCCGCCGGCAAGCTTGCGCAGGTCGGCGTCGCTCCAGCCGCGCCGCATCAGCTCGGCGAAGAGCGCGGGGTAGCGCGACACGTCCTCCATCCCCACGACGACATTGAGCGGGCCCGTGGCGCCGTAGAAGTCGGCACCGATCCCCACGTGGTCGGCGCCGGCGACGCGCCGGATGTGCTCCACGTGGTCGGCGAGGTCGGCGAGGGTGGCGCGCGGCATCGGCCCGTGCGCGGCGGTCCAGTCGCTGATGAGCCGGGCTGCCGCGGTGTCGCTCGTCACCTGCCGCAACTTCGGGATGAGACCCTCCGACCAGCGGCGCAGCGGCTCCGAGACGAACACGGTCACGAAGTTCACGTTCACCACGCCGCCGTTGCGGGCGAGCCGGCGCAGGATGGAGTCGGGGACGTTGCGCACGTGGTGGGTGAGGGCGCGCGCCGACGAGTGCGAGAAGATGACGGGCGCCTCCGTCACGTCGAGCACCTGGCTCATGGCGGCGGGCGAGACGTGCGAGATGTCGACCATCATGCCGAGGCGGTTCATCTCGCGCACCACCTCGCGGCCGAACGGGGAGAGGCCGCCGTGGCGCGGGGCATCGGTGGCGGCGTCGGCCCAGTCGGTGTCGTGGAAGTGGGTGAGCGTCATGTAGCGGACGCCGAGCGCGTGGAACGCGCGCAGCGCGCCGAGCGAGTTCGCGATCACGTGCCCGCCCTCGATGCCGAGGAGCGAGGCGATGCGGCCGCTGGCGCGCACGCGGCGGATGTCGGCGGTGCTCGTGGCGAAGCCGAGGTCCTGCGGGTAGCGCTCGATGAGGCGTCGCGCGAGGTCCACCTGTTCGAGCTGCGCGCGCGTCGCCTCCAGCGGCAGCACGTCGCTCGGCACGTACACCGACCAGAACTGCGTCCCCACCCCGCCCTCGCGGAGGCGCGGGATGTCGGTGTCGCCGGGGCCGCGCACGCGGAGGTCGCGCGCGGTGATGTCGCCCGGGTGCGCGGGGTCGATGCGGAGCACCCACGGCAGGTCGTTGTGGGTGTCCACGAGCCCCACCTCGTTCAGCAGCGCTCGGGCGCGGCGCATCGCGGCGTCCTCGGCGGGGGGCGCGGCCTGGGCGGAGGCGGAGGCGGCGAGGACCGCCGAGGCGACCAGCGAGGTGGCGCGGGTGCGGCAGGGCTTCATGGATCGTCGTCCCCATCGGTCCAGGTCAGCTGGTCGATCTCGCGCCACGGCAGCAGCTGCGTGCGGCCACGGGTCTGGCGCATCGTGCCGCCGTGGATGACGCGCGTCGCGATCGTGCGGTCGGCGCCGCGGCTGCCAACGCCGCGCGCGAGCCGTTCGACGCCCTCGGCCCAGTCGCTCGCGATGGTCGCCCCCGACTTCGCCTCGACGAGCGTCACGCTCGCCGAGTCGGTGGAAACCAGGTCCACTTCGAGGCCGGCGGCGTCGCGATAGTGGAACAGCTCGCGGCGCAGCCCCTGATGCGCCCCGCGCTTCACGAGTTCCGCCGCCACCCAGCTCTCGAACAGGGCGCCGCGGAGCGGATGCGTCCGGAGCTGCTCCGGCTCCTTGATGCCAAGCAGGTATGACGCCACCCCGGAATCGACGAAATGCAGCTTGGCCGACTTGACGACCTGCTTGCGGAAGGTGGGATGCCAGCCCGGCACCCGCACCACGAGGTACGTCGCCTCCAGGATGGAGAGCCACGCCTTCGCGGTGTTGTGCGCAATGCCGGCGTCGGCACCGAGGCGGGAGAGGTGGACTTCCCCGGCCGTGCTGCCGGCGCACAACTGCAGGAAGGTGGTGAACGTGCGCAGGTCGCCCACGTTCAGCACCTGCCGCACGTCGCGCTGCACATAGGTGGCGACGTAATCCGCCAGCCACTGGTGCGGCGGGATCCCGCGATCGAAGATGCGCGGATAGGCACCGGTCCACAGGGCCTCGAACAGGTCGGTCGGGGCCGTGGGGAATCGCTTCAGCTCGGCCCAGCTCGGCGGATACAGCTCGATCAGCCCCGTGCGGCCGGCGAGCGACTGGGTGACCGACGCCAGCAGCCCGAGCTGTTGCGAGCCGGTCAGGATGAAGCGGCCCGATGCGGGGTTCGCGTCCACCTCGGCCTGCAGGTAGCTGAACAGGTCGGGGGCGCGCTGCACCTCGTCGATGATCGCGCCCGAGGGGAGCGAGGCGAGGAAGCCGCGGGGATCGCTGGTCGCGAACTCCCGCACGTCGAGCGGCTCGAGGCTGACGTACGGGAGGTCCGGGAAGGTGGCGCGGCAGAGCGTGGTCTTGCCCGACTGTCTCGGACCCGTGACGGAGACGACCGGATAGTGGCGGGCGAGGTCGGCGAGCCGAGGGGCGGCATCTCGGGTGATCACTCGATCAGGATAGCCGCAGCTCAATAAATTGGCAATTCGATTGCCAATCCGTGTTGACACGATACACGACGTTGTTTTTCAATCACTTGCGCGGCGTCGGGAAGCGGCGATTGGCGTGTCCTCCCCCCCCCGAAAACTGACCTTGGTCCCGTTCTGAGACAACGCTCAGTCAGAGCGGCGCGCCTTCTGACCTTGGTCCCGTTTTGAGACAGCGCTCAGTCAGAGCGGCGCGCCTTCAGCGACCAGTTTGCCCTGACGGATTTCGGCGAAATCCTTGGGCGTCGGGTGGCCCAAGGCGCCGTGCGGGTGTGCCTCATTGTCGTCGCGCCGCCACGCTTCGATCCCGTGGCGGGCGTCATCCAGATCCACGAACTGATGCACGTTCAGGCGCTCGTCGCGCAGCTTCCTATTGACCGACTCGATGTGCCCGTTGTTCGTCGCGTCATCGGGCCCATCTTCCTCGGAGGTGCCCGCATCCTGCCGGCTCTGGTCCGCAGCTCCCGTCGTCTTCGGGGAGGAGGTCAACCGCCTCGCGGCCTAACAAGTCTTCTATTTCGACGACACCCGCCCTCGCCCGCGAACCGGATAACGGCGGCGGAGGCGCCTAGGAGGGACAACTCACGGTACGCCAGCCAGTTACCGCCCACAAGGGACGCCGCCAGCCGCCGGTTCGCATGCCAGGCCCGCCTCACCACACGAACCGACTTAGACGGCTTAGGGCCCCTGCGGGCGTCCGGCCAGAAAAGACCGTGTAGCGCCGACGCCCAGGACGCGCAGCGTCTAGCGCCCCGAGCGCGACAGCCGCTCAGCCCCATGCACCCGGCACTCTACCTCCCCCCCACCCCACCCTTCGCCACGGCAAACCCCACCACCCAGTCCCCCTGCGGAAACCCGAACAACGCATTGCCGCCGACGGCGACGGCCACATACTGCCGCCCCCCCACACGATACGTCACCGGCGGCGCATTGACCCCCGCCTCCCCCGTCCAGCTCCACAGCTCCGCACCCGTCGCCGAGTTGAACGCCGCGAACTTCTTTCCGCCCGCCCCCGAGAACACCAGCCCGCCCGCGGTGGCCAGCACACCACCCACGAGCGGATCCGCCGTCTTCACCTGCCACGCCACGCGCCCGCCCGCCCGCAGGTCGAGCGCGGTCAGCGTGCCGCCGCGCTCGCCGGTCTCCTGGGTGCTCGCGTACTCGAGCACGCTGCCGTCGGGCCGAGTCGCGCGCGTCGCGAGGTAGCGCGTCGGCAGGTGCAGCGCCGCCACGTAGAACAGGCCGCGCACCGGGTCGTACGCGGACGGGCCCCAGTTGGCCCCACCGGCGATCCCAGGCGCGATCACGACACCCTCCCCCGGCGCCGGCGCGCTGAACAGGTTCCGCTGCGGCACGAACGACTCGCTCCGGAAGAGCAGCGTGCCGTCCCGCCGATCAAACACGTACACCCACCCCAGCTTGCTCGCGTGCACCACCGCCGGCACGCGCCGCCCCTCCCGCATGACTTCGACCAGCACCGGCGGGTTCACGACGTCGTACCCCCACCGATCATGCGGGACGATCTGCCGATGCCACACGCGCCGCCCCGTCCGCAGCTCCAGCGCCACGAGCGACGAGGTGTACAGGTTGTCCCCCGGCCGGCTCGCATCCGCCATCTGCGGCGACGGATTCCCCGTGCCGACGAAGAGCAGCCCGCGCTCGAGGTCGACCGCGGGCGACGCATAGATGGACCCGCCGCCATACCGCCACGCATCCGCCTGCCCCGCCGCCGCAGCACGCTCCGCCGCCGTGTCGCGCGGAAGCGCCAGGCCGTCGATGGTGCGCGCGGTGAATGCCCCTTCCCAGCCCGCCTGCGTGACATCGAAGCGCCAGCGCAGCGCGCCGCTCTTCGCGTCGAACGCCGCCAGCAGCCCCGGCCGCCCGTACTGCCCGCTCAACCCCACCACCGCGAGCCCCTGGTCCGGATGCAGGCCGTATCCCACGCCCGCAATGCCGACGATCACCAGCCCATCCGCCACGATCGGCGCCGCGCTGATCCCCACTCCCGTGGAGCCGGTCTGCCCCACGCGCGCCAGCGGATCGTCCCCCTTGAGCTGCTCCATGCGCTCAGTGGTCCCCGCATACTCGGCGACCGTGACGTCCCACCGCACCGCCCCACTCCGCGCATCAAGCGCAATGAGCCGCCCATCCACCGTGCCGACGTACACGAGCCCCTTCGCCACCGCGACACCCCGGTTGGCCGGGCCACAGCACAGCCGCTCTGAGCGCGGCTTGTGGTCATACCGCCAGCGCAGCGCCCCCGTCGCCGCATCGATCGCGACGACGCCGCTGAACGGCAGCGAGACGTACATGACACCATCCACCACGATCGGCGTCGCCTGGAACGTCGCGGTGACGCCGCTGCGGTACGTCCACACGGGCTCCAGCCGCTTCACGTTCAGCGTGTCGATCTCGCGGAGCGGCGACCAGCGCTGCGCGCCGGCATCGTGGCCGTGCAGGGGCCAGTCGGACTGGGCGGCAAGCGGGCCGGCGGGGAGGAGGCCAAACAGGAGGGCAAGGGGGCCGGCGGGCAGGACGGCCGGAGGCACCACGCGCAGGAAGGCCTGCAGCGCGATCCGCAGGCGGCGGGCCGCAACGCGACGGGAAGCATCAGGCATCATGGCGGAGGATATGGCACGCCGAGCAGGCACGGTAGGTTGCGAGGAGCCCCCACGTCCTCGGAGCCCGCATGCCCGCCCCCGCCCGCGCCGCCACCGTCGCGCTCATCCTGGCCGTCTCGGCGCTCGCGGCACGCCCCGCCGCCGCGCAGCGCGTGATCATCGAGACCGCGGTCGGCGCCATCACCGTGCAGCTCGACTCGGCGCGCGCGCCGAGCACCGTCGCCAACTTCCTGCGCTACGTCGACGCTGGCGCCTACGATGGCGGACGCTTCCACCGCACCGTCACCCGCTCGCCCGACAACCAGCCGCGCAACACGGTGAAGATCGACGTGATCCAGGGCGGCGCCGACTCCGCGAAGGCCGCGGCGCTCGGCCTCGGGCCGATCGCGCTGGAGCGGACGAGCGTCACCGGCCTCCGCCACGTGCGCGGCGCCATCTCGATGGCGCGCGGCGGGCCCGACACGGCGACGAGCGACTTCTTCCTCTGCCTCGCCGACGAGCCGTCGCTCGACTTCGGCGGGCAGCGGAATCCGGATGGCCAGGGGTTCGCGGCGTTCGGGCGGGTGACGGCGGGGCTCGACGTGGCGGAGCGGATCCACCTGAGCCCGGTGATGGAGCAGCGGCTCGCGCCGCCGATCGGGATCCTGAAGGTGCGGCGCGCGCCCTGAGGCGCGCTCAGCTCCCCATCTCGACGAGCACCGCACCCTTCGCCACCGCGGCGCCCGCCTGCACCAGCACGGCGCGCACGGTGCCGGCGGCGGCGGCCTTGAGCTCGTTCTCCATCTTCATCGCCTCCAGCACGACGAGCCCCTGCCCCGCCTGCACCGCGTCACCCGGCTGCACGAGCACGCGGACGACGAGGCCGGGCATCGGCGCCTTGAGCGCGGCGGCCTGCTGCGTCGCCGCCTTCGGCGCGAGCGCGCGGATGGCGCGCTGGCGCTCGTCCTCCACCGCGGCGGTCCACCGCTCGCCGCGCAGCGTCACCTGCCACTGGCCGCGCTGCCCCTCCAGCAGGACGTCATGCGCCCGGCCATCGAGCACGAGCCGCGCGACCGGGCTGCCCGGCACGCGCTCGAGGCGCGCCTCCACCGGGCGCCCATCGAGCAGGACGCGGTCGCCCTCGATCGTCACGGCAACCTCGCGGCCGCCCAGGGTCACGTAGCGGATCATCGCCGCTCCAGGAGCACGACGGTCTCGACATGCGCCGTCTGCGGGAAGAGGTCGAACGCATGCACGCGGGCGACGCGGTGCGCCGGGAGCCGGCCGAGGTCGCGCGCGAGCGTGGCGGGGTCGCACGCGATGTAGGCGAGGCGCGACGGCGCGCGTGCGGTGAGCGCCTCCGCCACGCGCACGTGCAGCCCCGCGCGCGGCGGGTTCACGATCGCGAACGCGGGCGCCGCGTCGAGCGCGGGGACGACCGCCTCGCACGTGCCCGCGTGCCAGCGCACCGCCAGCCCCGCCGCCCCCGTCACTCCCTCGCCATGGCGCACCGCGCGGCGGTCGGCCTCCACGGCGTCGACCGTCGCACCCGCGCGCGCGAGTGCCGCCGCGCTCTGGCCCAGCCCCGCGAAGAGATCCCAGCCGTGCTCGCCGCGCACCTCGCCCAGCGCGGCGATGGCCCACTCGCGCGCGGCATCGCCCATCGCGGGATGCACCTGCTCGAAGACGGTGGCGGGGAACGGGTCGTCGCTGCCGGCGACGGCGCGCGCGGCCCCCCCCTCGGGCTGCCACCAGATGGTGGCCGGCGTCCCCGCGCGCTCGAGCGCCGCGGCGAGGCGGCCCGCCTCGTTCCACGGCGTGGTGCCGCGGACGCGGAGCAGCACGTGGCAGCCGCCCACGTCGTCGAGCCGGAGCGTGAGGTCGGCGACGTCGCGCGGGAGGAGGCCACGCTCGTCGCGGAGCGCGCGCCAGAGCTCGCGCACCGCGGGCACCGCGAGGAGGCAGTCCTCCACGTCGAACACCTGCCCCGGCTCGCCCAGGCGGTGGTAGCCGAGACGGCGCGCATTCCCCTCGAGGGCGTGCAGCGTGATGCGCGTGCGATAGCCGAGGTCGGCGGGCGCGGGCTCGAGCGGCGGGTCGTCCACGTCGAGCTTCGCGAGGCGGCGGAGCGCGTCGCCGACGATGCGGCGTCTCGCCGCGCGCTGCGCCGGCGCGGAGAGATGCTGCAGCTGGCAGCCGCCGCAGCGGTCGCGCTCGTAGTGCGGGCACGGCGGCGCCACGCGGTCGGCGCCCGGCTCCGTCACGCGGCCGACCTCGGCGCGCGCGAAGCGCCGCTCCTCGCGCACGCGCGCGAGCTCGATGAGGTCGCCTGGCGCGGCGCGCGGCACGAAGACGACGCGGCCATCGGGCAGGTGCCCCACCCCCTCGCCGCCCGCCGCGATCCGCTCGACGCGGACGGCTACCGTAGCCCCTCCAGCCGCGCGAGCGTCGCCCAGCGGCTGCCGTCCGCCGCGGCGCCATCGTCCGCGGGGCGCACCGGCGCCACGCGCGCCGCGCGCGCCTCCGCCTCGGCGAGCGCGGCGGCGAGCGCCACGAGCTCCGCATCGGCGGGCTCCGGCGCCACAAGGTCGGGCCGGCGGTCGAAGAACTGGATGTCGATCTCGCCCGCGCGGAACGCGGGGTCGAGCATGAGGCGCCGCTGGAACCCCTGGTTGGTGCCGACGCCCGCGAGCTGCAGCTCGTCGAGCGCGCGCACCATGCGCGCGAGCGCGCGTTCACGCGTCTCGGCCCAGACGATGAGCTTCGCCAGCATCGAGTCGTAGTAGAGCGTGACCTCGCTGCCGCGCTCCACGCCCGCGTCCCAGCGCACGCCCGCGCCCGCGGGCGGGCGCAGGTGCGTGATGGTGCCCGTGCTCGGGAGGAAGCCGTTCGACGGCTCCTCCGAGGTGAGGCGGCACTCGATCGCCCAGCCGCGCGGCTGGAGCGGCCCGTCGGGGACGCTCATCGGCAGCCCGCGCGCGATGCGCAGCTGCTCGCGCACGAGGTCGACGCCGTACACCAGCTCGGTGACGGGGTGCTCGACCTGGATGCGCGTGTTCATCTCGAGGAAGTAGAACGCGCCATCGGCCGCGAGGAGGAACTCGCAGGTGCCCGCGCTCCGGTACCCGACCGCGCGCGCCGCCGCCACCGCCGCCTCGCCCATGCGCGCGCGCAGCTCGGGCGTCATCACCACCGACGGCGCCTCCTCCACCAGCTTCTGGTGCCGCCGCTGCACGGAGCATTCGCGCTCGCCAAGGTGGATGGTGCGCTCCGCGTCGGCGAGCACCTGGATCTCGACGTGGCGCGGCCGCTCGACGAAGCGCTCCACGTACACCGACGCATCGCCGAACGCCTTGAGCGCCTCCGACTGCGCGCCGCTGATCGCCCCCTCCAGCTCTGCGGCCTCGCGCACGATGCGCATCCCCTTCCCGCCGCCGCCGGCCGCCGCCTTCACCATGAGCGGGAAGCCGACCTCAGCGGCGATGGCGAGCGCACCCGCCGCGTCGAGCGGCTCGGTGGCGCCCGGCACGATGGGGACGCCGGCTGCGCGCATGCGGCGCCGCGCCTCCGTCTTGTCGCCCATCGCGCGGATCGCGCTCGACGGCGGACCGATGAACACGAGCCCCGCCTGCTCCACCGCCTCGGCGAACGCCGCGCGCTCGGAGAGGAAGCCGTAGCCGGGGTGGATCGCCTGCGCGCCCGAGCGGGCGGCGGCATCGAGCAGCGCGTCGATGCGGAGGTAGCTCTGCGCGGCGGGCGCCTCGCCGATCTCGAGCGCGAGGTCGGCGGCGCGCACGAACGGCGCGCCGCGATCGGCGGAGCTGTGGACGGCGACGGCCTCGAGCCCTTCCTCGTGGCAGGCGCGGATGATGCGCAGGGCGATCTCGCCGCGGTTGGCGACGAGGACGCGGGTGATCGCGCGGGTCACGCTGGAGGAGGGGGCGCGGCGCCGCTCAGCGGCGGCAGGCGGCGGGGCGCGAGGTGCCGAGCACGTCGCCGAGCGCGGGGCAGAGCGAGGCGTCGTAGGCCGCGGCCGCGGCGTACACCTCGCGCGTCTCCTGGGCCCAGGGCTGCGGCTCGCGGAGGCTCCGCATGAGCGCGGCCAGCGGCAGCGGCTGCGGCGCGCGGAGCGGCCCGCCGTTGGTGCGCGCGAGGCCGTTCGCCTCCCACGCCACGCGCGGCAGCACCGACGCGTCGGCGAACGGCGTGAGGCAGATGCGCCGGCGCGCCGCCACCTGCGCGAGCGACTTCCGCAGCGGCTCGCCGCGATCGATGTCGAGCGCGGTGGCCATGCGGCGGCGGTAGGCGCCGTCGTTCAGGTACCAGTCGGGGCGCAGCACCACGAGGTCGCCGCGCTCGCGGGTGGCGAAGCTCACATGCCAGAGGGCGACCGCCTCGAGGTCGTTGCCGGGGATCGCGACGGCGTGCTGCGGGCACGCCGCAGCGAGGTTCCGCCCCAGCTCGGCGACGTGCTCCGGCAGCGCCGGCAGGTCGGGCGAGGGACGGAGCTGCGCGAGCTCGGTGGGCCCGAGCTCGCCGAAGACGACCGCGGCGCGCTCCATTTCGACGAGGTTCCGCGGCAGCGCGGCCGAATCGGCGCCGAGGCGGTGCGCCTGGTCGAGCGCGGTGGCGGCGAAGTCGAGGAAGAGGATGCCGTTGGGCGCGTTCTTTCGCCCGCCGAGGAACCAGGTGCGGGCGTCGGTGAGGTAGGCGCGGCCGAGTTCGAGCCAGGCGCCGGCGTCCTCGGGGCGGTTGGCGAGGTAGTCGGACAGCGTCCGCCGCGCCGCCTCCCGCTTGCCTTCGCTCTGCAGCACCACCGCCTGCGAGACGGGGTTGGCGCCCTGCTGGGCCGAGAGCCGTGCAGGCAGGGCGGCCAGCGTCGCGCCGACCAGGATCCCGGCGGAGCGGAACGGGGAGAGCATAGGTCATCAAGAGTAGGGGGCCGGGGGCTGGGGGCCAAGGGGAGGCGGACGGGCCGGTGGGCGGGCGGGCGGACGAGCGGACGGGCGGGCAGGAGCCCTGGCGCGAGGGCGGGCGGCAGCGCGAACCACCGGCATTCCTCCCTGCCCCGGTCCGCCCGTCCGCCCGTCCGCTCGTCCGCCCCTAGAGCGGGATATTCCCGTGCTTCTTCGCCGGATTCCGGTCCCGCTTGGCCCGGAGCGTCCGCAGCGCCTCGATGAGGCGGGGCCGGGTGTCGCGGGGGTCGATCACGTCGTCGATGAAGCCGCGGGCGGCGGCGGCGTAGGGGTTCGCGAACTTGGCGGTGTACTCGTCGGTGAAGCGCTGCACGGCGGCCGCCTTGTCGGCCGCCTTCGCGATCTCCTCCTTGAAGAGGATCTCCACCGCCCCCTTCGACCCCATCACCGCGATCTCGGCCGACGGCCACGCGAGGTTCAGGTCGCCGCGGATGTGCTTGGAGCTCATCACGTCGTACGCGCCGCCGTACGCCTTCCGCGTGATCACCGTCAGCTTCGGCACCGTCGCTTCGCAGTAGGCGTACAGCAGCTTGGCGCCGTGCTTGATGATCCCGCCGTGCTCCTGCCCCACCCCGGGCAGGAAGCCGGGGACGTCCACGAACGTCACCAGCGGCAGGTTGAAGCAGTCGCAGAAGCGGACGAAGCGCGCCGCCTTCTGGCTGCTGTTCACGCCGAGCACGCCGGCGAGCGCCGACGGCTGGTTGGCGATGATCCCCACGGGGCGCCCGCCGAGGCGCGCGAAGAGGCAGAGGATGTTCTCCGCGTAGTCGCGCTGCACCTCGAGGTACTCGCCGTCGTCCACCACGCGGCGGATGACGTCGTGCATGTCGTACGGCTTCGTGGGCGACTCGGGGATGACGTCGAGCAGCGCCTCGTCGCGCCGGTCGTCGGGGTCGGCGGTGGGGCGGAGCGGCGGGTCGTCGGCGTTGTTGCCGGGGAGGTAGCTGAGCAGGCGGCGGATCGTCTCGAAGCACTCGGGCTCCGAGTCGCTCGTGAAGTGGGAGACGCCGGAGGTCTGCGCGTGCACGTCGGCGCCGCCGAGCTGCTCGCTGGTGACCTCCTCCTGCGTGACCGTCTTCACCACGTTGGGGCCGGTGACGAACATGTAGCTCGTGCCGCGCACCATGAAGATGAAGTCGGTGATCGCGGGCGAGTACACGGCACCGCCCGCGCAGGGGCCGAGGATCGCGCTGACCTGCGGCACGACGCCGGAGGCGAGCGTGTTCCGCAGGAAGATGTCGGCGTAGCCGCCGAGCGAGGCGACGCCGTCCTGGATTCGGGCGCCGCCCGAGTCGTTGAGGCCGACGACGGGGGCGCCGTTGCGCATGGCGAGGTCCATGACCTTGCAGATCTTGGACGCGTGCGCCTCGGAGAGCGAGCCGCCGAAGACGGTGAAGTCCTGCGAGAAGACGTACACCGGCCGCCCGTCGACGCGACCCCAGCCGGTGACGACGCCGTCGCCGGGGATCTTCTGGTCGGCGAGGCCGAAGTCGGTGGTGCGGTGGGTGACGAAGCGGTCGAGCTCGACGAAGGAGCCCTCGTCGAGGAGGAGGTCGATCCGCTCGCGGGCGGTGAGCTTCCCCTTGGCGTGCTGCTGGGCGATGCGGGCGGGGCCGCCGCCCTGCTCGGCGGCGTCCTGGCGGCGGCGGAGGTCGTCGAGGAGCTGGCGATTCGTGGGCATGGGGGCAAGGTAGCGGGGGCCGGACGATCGCTCGCCCGGCCCCCGCGTGCCTGCCTGTCCCGCGCCGGGCTCAGCCCTCGGCGTCGGCCGGGATCTGCACCTTCGGCACCGCGATGAGCGGCGCGTCGGCCGGCCAGTCGAGCGCGGCCAGCACGATGCGGTGGTGGATCGGGTCGACCTCGAGGACGCGGAGGTCGCACTGCTGCCCCTCCCTCACCGCGTCGGCCGCGTTCTCCAGGTTGGCAAAGCCCATCTGGGAGATCGGCACGAAGCCCTCGATGTCGTTGCCGATGTCGACGACGACGCCCTTGTCCATCAGGCGCAGCACGTGGCCGCGGAGGTCGAGGCCGACCGGGTACGTCTCGCCGATCGAGAGCCACGGGTCCTCCTGGGCCTGCTTGAGGCCCAGCGAGATCCGCTTGTTGTCGGCGTCGATGTTGAGGATGAGCACCTCGACCGCGTCGCCCTTCTTCACGACCTCGGACGGGTGCTGGACGCGCTTGGTCCAGGACATGTCGGAGATGTGGATCAGGCCGTCGATGCCCGGCTCGATCTCGACGAAGGCGCCGAAGCTCGTGAGGTTGCGCACCTTGCCCTGCAGGCGCGTGCCGACCGGGTACTTGAGCGGCAGCACCATCCACGGATCCTGCTCGGTCTGCTTCATGCCGAGCGAGATCTTCTCCTCCTGCTCGTCGACCTTGAGCACGACCGCCTCGATCGTCTCGCCGATGGAGACGATCTTGGACGGGTGGCGGACGTTGCGCGTCCAGCTCATCTCGGAGATGTGGACGAGGCCCTCGATGCCCGGCTCCAGCTCCACGAAGGCGCCGTAGTTGGTGATCGAGACGACCTTGCCCTGCACGCGCGTGCCGACCGGGTACTTGGCGGCGACGTTCTGCCACGGGTAGTTCTGGAGCTGCTTCATGCCGAGCGAGATGCGCTCGCGCTGCCAGTCGATGTCGAGGATCTTCACGTCCACCTCGGCCCCGATCGCGACGAGCTCGCTCGGGTGGGAGACGCGGCCGTACGACATGTCGGTGATGTGGAGCAGGCCGTCCACGCCGCCGAGGTCGATGAAGGCGCCGAAGTCCGTGATGTTCTTCACGATGCCCTTCCGCACCTGGCCGACGACGAGCTCCTTCATCAGGTGCTCGCGCTTGTGGGCGCGCTCGTTCTCCAGGATCACGCGGCGGCTGACGACGATGTTCCGCCGGCGCTTGTTGAGCTTGATGATCTTGAACTCGAACGAGGAGCCGAGGAGCTCGTCGACGTTCGGCACGCGGCGCAGCGCGATCTGGCTGCCCGGGAGGAACGCGTCGACGCCCATCAGGTTCACCACGACGCCGCCCTTGATCTTCTTGACGAGCGTGCCCTGCACCGGCTGGTCCGACTCGTACGCCTGGCGGATCTTCTCCCAGACGCGCATGAAGTCGGCCTTCTTCTTCGACAGCACGACCGCGCCCTCGTGGTCCTCGAGGTGCTCGAGGAACACCTCGACCTCGTCGCCCACGTTGAGCGACTTCGGGTCCTGGAACTCGTCGAGCGGGACGGAGCCCTCGGACTTGAAGCCGACGTCGAGGATGACGGCGGCGTCGGTCACGCGGAGGACCTTCGACTTGACGATCGCGCCCTCCTCGATCGCCTGCATCGTGCCCTCGTAGAGCGAGAGCATCGACTCGTACTCGGAATCCGAGTACTCCTCGTCGTACAGGTCGGAGCGGACGCGCAGGCCCGTCGGCGAGACGAACCGGTCGTTGGCGGCCTTGGTGGTGATGAGATGCTTGGGCATGCGGGAGGACTCTGGGTGCGCGGACGTCGCGCCTCGGCGCGGACGTCATGGGGGCCCGGGACACCGGCCGGGGCTTGGGGTTGGCGTGCGGCCCGCCTCCGCCATCCGGCGGCACGGGAACCCGGAAAATTAGCCCTCCGCCCCGCCCTCCGCCAGCCGCCCCTCCCACAGGGCGATCACCCGCTCGACCCCCTCCTCGAACGTCAGCTCCGACGTGTCCAGGAACGCGGCGTCCGGCGCCCGGCGGAGCGGCGCCACGGCGCGCGTCGAGTCCTGGTGGTCCCGCTCGGCGAGCCGCGCCGTCTCGGCCTCCAGCGCCGCCGCGTCCACCGCGTCCCCCCGCTGGCGCAGCCGCCGCTCGGCGCGGGCACGCGCCGTGGCGTGGAGGTACACCTTGAGCCGCGCCTCCGGGAAGACGACCGTCCCGATGTCCCGCCCGTCCACCACCACCGCGCGGCCGTGCGCCGCGAGGCGGAGCCGCTGGTTCACCCACTCGCGCACCGCCGGCAGCGCCGAGATGCGCGAGACGTGGGCCGTCACCGCGGGCGTGCGGATCCGCGCCTCGGCGGGCTCGCCATCGAGGAACGCCTCGAAGCCGGCGTCGAACGGCTGCAGCGTGAAGCCGCGGCGCTCCACCGCGCGCAGCATCGCCTCCGCGTCGTCGCCCAGCGCCTCGTCCAGCGCGACGAAGGTGACGGCGCGGTAGATGGCGCCCGAGTCGAGGTGCAGGCAGCCGAGCCGCCGCGCCACGGCGAGCGCCGTGGACGACTTGCCGGACGCCGCCGGGCCGTCGAGTGCCAGGACGGACTCGGTCATGCGCGACGCGCCGGCGCGCGGACGCTCCGCAGCAGGTCGTGGAAGCCGGGGAAGCTGACGGCGGCGCACGCGGGGTCGTCCACGCGGATGCGGGCGCCCGGCACCGTGCCGAGCACGGCGAACGCCATCGCGATCCGATGGTCGCCGGCGGTGCGGACGGGGCCGACCGGCGGGGCGTCGGTGCCGGTGACGAGCAGGTCATCCCCCTGCACCTCCGCCTCGACGCCCACGGTGCGGAGGTTCTCGGCCATGAGCGCGAGCCGGTCCGACTCCTTCACGCGGAGCTCGCCGCAGTCGCGGAAGCGCGTCGTCCCCTCGGCGCGCGCCGCGAGCACCGCGAGCAGCGGGATCTCGTCGATGGCGCCCGCCACCTCGCGCGGCGACACGTCGGTGGCGCGGAGCGCCGCGGGGCGGGCGATGAGGTCGCCGACGGGCTCGCCGACCTGGTCGGCGCCGGCCTCCACGTGCACGGCGGCGCCCATCCGCCCGACGATCGCGAGGAAGCCCGTGCGCGTCGGGTTGAGCCCGACGCCGGTGAGCCGCAGCTCGCCCCCCTCGGCGAGGGCGGCGGCGCCGACGAGGAACGCCGCCGATGACGGGTCGCCGGGGACCTGCAGGTCGAACGGCTCGAGCCGCCCGGTGGGGGCGAAGTGGAGCCAGCCGTCGCGCGTCTCGAGCGTGTAGCCGAAGGCGCGGAGGAGGCGCTCGGTGTGGTCGCGCGTCGGCGCGGGCTCGCGGAGCGCGACCTCGACCCCACCCGCCACACCCGCCAGCAGCAGCGCGCTCTTGAGCTGTGCGCTCGCCACCGGGAGCTCGTGCCGGAGCGGGCGGAGGCGGCCGCCGAGGATCTCGAGCGGCAGGCCGTCGGCGGGGCCGGCGGTGACGGTGGCGCCCATCGCGACGAGCGGCGCCGTGACGCGGCGCATCGGGCGGCGGCGGAGCGACGCGTCGCCGGTGAGCGTGGCCCGGAAGCGGTGCGCGGCGAGGAGGCCGAGGAGCAGGCGCGTGGTGGTGCCCGAGTTGCCGCAGTGCAGGCGCCCCTCGGGCCGGCGGAAGCGGCTCCGCCCCTGCACGGTGACGAGCCGGTCGGGCCCGAGCGGCGAGATCGTGACGCCGAGCTGGCGCAGCACGCGCGCGGTGGAGCGGGCGTCGAGGCTGGTGAGCGCGCCGCCGATGTGCGTCCGGCCGCGGGCCAGGGCGCCGAAGAGGAGGCCGCGATGCGTGATCGACTTGTCGCCGGGGACGCGGACGGTGCCGTGGATCTGCATGCGGGCGGGGCGGGCTCCGGGCTGGGGACGGCGGGACGACGGGGTGCCGGGTGGGCCGGAATGGTAGTTAGTTACGGGGAATCCCCCGAAGCGGCCCCCGGCGTGCGCGCCGCAGACCGGAGCGAGCGTGGCGCGGATCCTGATCGTGGAAGACAGCGCGGACAACATGAAGCTGTTCCGGACGCTCCTGGCGCTCAAGGGGCACGAGCTCGCCGGCCTCGTGACGGGGGAGGGCCTGACGCAGGCGCTGGACACGTTCCAGCCCGAGCTGGTGCTCATGGACATCCAGCTCCCCGGGCGCGACGGCTTCGAGCTGCTGGCGGAGATCCGCGCCTCGGCACATGCGGCGCGGCGCGTGGTGGCGCTGACCGCGCATGCGATGGCGGGCGACCGGGAGCAGGCGCTGGCGGCGGGGTTCGACGGCTACCTCACGAAGCCGATCGACATCCGGCAGTTCCCGGAGCAGGTGGCGCGGGCCCTCGCCGGCGAAACGGTGACGGCATGACCCGGTGGACGGAGGGGATCGGGCGATGAGCCAGGAGACCAAGCAGCAGCTGCTGGAGGCGCTGCAGGAATCGGTGCGCACCGAGGCGGAGAAGCGCGCGATCGCGAATGCGCCGCGCCGGCCGCCGCCGCGCACGCGCCCCGCGCTCGTGGCCGCGCTCGCCGGGGCGATCGTCGCGAGCCTCGGCGTGCTGCTCGTCCGGCCGGCGTGGCTCTTCCCGCCCCCGCCGCCGCTGCAGTCGCCGGCGGAGTCCGACGCGTCGCTCCGCGCCGTGATGTACCTGCAGGCCGAGACGATCTTCCGCTTCCGCGCGACGCGCCACCGCCTCCCCGAGACGCTCGCGGAGGCCGGTGGGATCATGCCGACGCCGGTGCGCTACGTGATGGTCGACCCGCAGCGCTTCCGTCTCGAGGCGGTCGAGGGACCGACGCAGCTGACGTACCGCTCCGACCAGGACCTGGCGGGCTTCCTCGGCGGCAGCATGAACGTCCTCGTCCGCCGCGGCCGCCAGGGCGGAGCGCGGAGCAGCTGATGCGCGGGCGCCGCGCCACGCGCGGCTTCACGATGGTCGAGCTCACGCTCGTGCTCGCGCTCGTGTTCATCCTGTCCGGCATCGCCACGATGCGCTACATCGACCTGCGCAACGAGGCGTACAGCTCCTCCGTCGCCGGCGACATCCAGACCGTCCGCCTCGCCGCCTTCAACCACTACGCCGACACCGGCGGCTGGCCGCCGACGGCGCCGGCCGGCACGGCGCCCGCCGCGCTCGTGCCGCTGCTCCCGCCCGCGTTCTCGTTCGACAAGGGGCAGTACAAGCTCCAGTGGTTCACGACCGGCGGCGGGGGCGGGGGCGACTCCGGGGTCGGGGGCGGCGCGTCGACGGCGGAGGAGCAGCCGATGCTCGCCATCATCATCACGAGCGACAACCGGACGCTGATGGACAAGCTCGCCCAGCGGCTCAACCGGGGCGGGCTCCCGTTCGCGTACGTGGGCGGGCAGCTGATCTACTTCATCGCCGTCCCCGGCGTGGGCGTGTAGTCAGGCGCCGATCCACCGCAGCACCGCCGCCGCGCCAGGCGGCACCACCAGCGTCTCCCCCTCCACCGCCACCTCGTCGCCGCCGTCCTCCCAGCTCGCCACGGCGAGCGCCCACTGCCCGCTCTCGGTCTCGCGCGGCACCGGCAGCGCGAGCGCGGCACCACCGGGATTGGCGAGGAAGGCGCTCCGGCCCGGCACGTGCGCCACGAGCCCGGGCCCCGCGAACGGGCTCGGCGCGAGCGTCACGTGCACGTCGTCCTCGGCGCGCGGCGTCACGAGCGGCCGGAACGCGAGGGCGCGCCGCACGAACGCGAGGAACGCCGTGTCGGCGCCGTCCCACTCCACCCAGGTCAGCGGGCCGTCGTGGCACCAGGCGTTGTTGTTGCCGCGCTGCGTGCGGCCGAGCTCGTCGCCATGCAGCAGCAGCGGGACGCCGCGCGCGAAGGCGAGCGTGAGCACGAGCGCGCGGCGCGCGGTGTCGCGGCGCGCGCGGACGATGGGGTCGTCGCTCGGGCCCTCGACGCCGAAGCTGCGCGCGTGGTTCGGCTCGTGGCCGTCGCGGTTCTCCTCGAGGTTGGCGCCGTTGTGCTTCCGGTCGTACGCGACGAGGTCGGCGAGCGTCATCCCGTCGTGGCACGTGACGAAGTTCACCGATGCGGGCTCGCGGCGGCGCTCGGCGGAGTAGAGGTCGGGACTCGCGTCGAGGCGGCGGCCCAGGGCGGGCAGCAGGCCGCCGTCATGCAGCCAGGCGCGGCGCACGTCGTCGCGGAAGCGGTCGTTCGTCTCTCGCCAGGGCCACGGGAAGCGGCCGACGCAGTAGCCGTCGGGACCGAGGTCCCACGGCTCGGCGATGAGCTTGGCGCGCGAGAGGAGCGGGTCGGCGGCGATGGCGGTGAGCAGGTCGGTCGCGAGCGTCTCGACCGACTCGGTGCGGAGCATCGCGGGCGCGAGGTCGAAGCGGAAGCCGTCGACGCGCATCTCGCGCATCCAGTGGCGCAGCGCGTCCAGCACGTAGGCGCGCACCGACGGGTGCGCCACGCGGAGCGTGTTGCCGCAGCCGGTGACGTCCACGTAGCCGCGGCCGTTCCGCGCGTCGCGCAGGTACCACCGCTCGTCGTCGAGCGCGCGGAAGCAGAGCGCCGGCCCGTCGGGGCCCCCCTCCCCCGTGTGGTTGAACACCACGTCCAGGATCACCTCGATCCCCGCCGCGTGCAGCGCCGCGACCATCTGCCGGAACTCCGCCACCTGCCGCCCGTCGCTCCCCGTGGCGAGGCGCGGGTCGGGGGCGAACGGGAGGATCGGCGCGTAGCCCCAGTAGTTGCCGAGGCCGCGCGCGAGGACGAACGCGTCGTCGCACGCGTGCGCTACCGGCAGCAGCTGCACCGCGGTGACGCCGAGGCCCGTCAGGTGCTCGATGACGGCGGGGTGCGCGAGGCCGAGGAAGGTGCCGCGCTCGCGGAGCGGCACCGCGGGGTGGCGCGCGGTCATCCCCTTCACGTGGCACTCGTAGAGCACCGTGTCGCGCCAGGGGCGGAGCGGGCGGCGATCGCCGGACCAGTCGAACGCGAGGTCGGGGACGATGCACCAGGGCAGCGGCTCGTCCCAGCGGACGCGGCCGTCGGCGGCGAGCGCCCACGGGTCGAGGCAGTCGCGCGGGGGCGCGCCGGGGCGCGCGACGCGCAGGCGGTAGCGCGCGCCCGGCTCCAGCGCCGTATCGAGGCGCCACTCGCCGTCGGCCGCGAGCGTGAACGGGCGAACGTCCGCGTCCGGGCCGTCCGGCCGCGCGACGACGAGGTCGACGCCGGTGGCGCCGGGAGCGGTGAGGTGACGGAGGAAGGGCGGCACGGAAGGGGTGAGGGGAGCGCGGATGCCCGGGGTGGGAGTCGAACCCACACGCCCCGCACGGGGCCGAAGATTTTAAGTCCTCTGCGTCTGCCGGTTCCGCCACCCGGGCGGGTGACCCCGGAAGGTAGCCCGGCCCGGCGGGCCGGACGCCCGGTCAGTCGCGCTCGCGCCAGCGGTCGAGGTCGCGGCGGTCCTTCTTGGAGGGCCGCCCCTTCCCCTCGAAGAGCGCCGCGGGCGGCGCCGAGCGCATCCGCTCGGCCTGCCGCTCGCGCTGGAGGCGGCTCGCCTCCGTCTCCTCGTAGAGCTGCTGCGCCACGCTTGCGGGGCCGCGCCGGTCGCTGAGGTCCCGCACCTGCACCACCCACTCCACCTGCTGCACGCGGATGCGCACCTCGTCGCCCACCCTGAGCGCCTTCGCGCGCTTCGCGCGGTCGCCGTTGACGTGCACCTTGCCGCCGTCGATCGCCTCCGCCGCGAGCGCGCGCGTCTTGAAGAAGCGCGCGGCCCACAGCCAGCTGTCGAGCCGGTACCGCTCCTCGCCGTCACCCTCGTTCCCCTTCGCGCCCTTCACCGGAGCAGCTCCTGCGCGAGCGTGCGCGCCGCGGCGCCCTCGGCGTCGCCGAGCATGCGGGCGAGCTCGCCGACGCGGTCCTCGCCGTGCACCACCGTCACGTCGCTCGTGGCGACGCCGCCCTTCGCGCGCTTGGCCACCACGAGGTGCCGGTCGGCCTTCGCGGCGATCTGCGGGAGGTGCGTGATCGCGAAGACCTGCCGCTTCGCCGCCACCTCGGCGAGCGCCTCGCCAAGCCGCGCGCCGATCTCGCCGCCGACGCCGGCGTCGACCTCGTCGAAGACGAGCGTGCCGATCCGGTCGTGCCGGGCGAGCACCACCTTGAGCGCGAGCATGAGCCGCGAGAGCTCGCCGCCCGAGGCGACCTTGGCGAGCGGCCGCGGCTCGAGCCCGGCATTCAGCTGCACGACGAACGCCACCGTCTCGGCGCCGCGCGGCCCCGGCTCCGTGGCGGGCGGCAGCTCGACGCCGAGCCGCCCGCCCGCGAGACCGAGCCCGGGGAGCAGCCGGTTCACCGCGCGCGCAAGCCGCTCGCCCGCCTCGCGCCGGAGCGTCCCGAGCGCCGCGCACGCGGCCACGAGCGCCTCCTCGGCGGCGGTGCGCCGCGTGGCGAGGGCGCGGAGGTCGGTGTCGGCGGTGTCGAGGAGGTCGAGCTCGGCGACGGCGCTGGCGCGCGTCGCCTCGACGTCGGCGAGCGCGGGGCCGTACTTCCGGAGCAGCGCATCGAGCACGTCGCGCCGGCGCTCCACCTCGGCGAGCCGCGCCGGGTCGTCCTCGATGCCGTCGGCGTACGCGCCGGCCGTGCGCGCGAGCTCCGCGAGCTGCGCGTACGCGGCATCGGCGAGCTCGCGCCACGCCGCCACGTCGGGATCGAGCTTCGCGAGCTGCTGGATGGCGCGCTCCGCCTGCGCGAGCGCGGGCAGCGCGCCGCGCTCGGCCTCGAGCAGCGTGGCGATGCGCCGCGCCTGCTCCGCGAGCGTCGTCGCCTGGCCGAGCCGCCGCGCCTCCGCGGCGAGGCGCTCGTCCTCGCCGGGCTTCGGCTTCGCGGCGCCGATCTCCTGCACGACGTGCCGCAGGTAGTCGGCGCGGCGGCGCGCCTCGTCGCGCCGGTCGGCGAGGGTGCGCTCCTCCGCGCGGAGCGCCTGCACCGCGGCATGCGCCTCGGCGACGGCGCGGCGCGCGCCGTCCGCCTGGGCGAAGGCGTCGAGGATGTCGCGCTGGGCGTCGGCGCCGAGGAGGGACTGCGTCTCGTGCTGGCCGTGCAGGTCGACGAGGAGCGCCCCGAGCTCGGCGAGGACGCCGGCGGTGGTGGGGGAGCCGTTGGCCCAGGCGCGGGAGCGGCCGTCGACGGGGACGGCGCGGCGGAGCACGAGCCGCCCCGCGTCGAGGTCGAGGCCGAACTCCTCGACGCGGCGCCGGAGCGCGCTCCCCTCCACCTCGAAGACGCCTTCCACGATCGCCTGGGAGGCGCCGGGCCGGACGGCGCCGGGGTCGGCGCGCTCGCCGAGAAGCAGCGCGAGCGCGTCGACCAGCATCGACTTGCCGGCGCCGGTCTCGCCCGTGAGCACGTTGAGGCCGGGGCCGAGCTGGAGGGTGACGTCGGCGATGGTGGCGAGGTCGCGCACGCGCAGCTCGACGAGCACGGCTCAGCCCTCGCGCTGGCGCCCGGAGAGGTCGCCCCAGTGGAGCTTGGCGCGGAGCCGCGTAATGAAGCCGCCGCCGTCGAGCCGCGCGAGGCGCACCGCGGAGCGCGCGCGCCGCACCTCGACGAGCTGCCCCTCCGCGAGGGCGTGGCCCGTCTGCCCGTCCACCGACACGAGGATGTCCTCGGCCCACTCGATGAGCGGCCTCACGCGGATGGTGGCGTGCGCGGGGACGACGACGGGCCGGACGGCGAGCGTGTGCGCGCAGACCGGCGTCACGATGAGCGCCTCGACCGTCGGGTCGACGACGGGGCCGCCCGCGGAGAGCGAGTAGGCGGTGGAGCCGGTGGGCGTGGCGACGATGAGGCCGTCGCAGCTGTAGGGGCCGGCGTTCTCGCCGTCGATGATGACGTCGAAGCGCACGACACGCGCGAAGCCGCCCTTGTGGATCGCGACGTCGTTCAGCGCGAAGAACGGCGCGACGACGGAGCCGCTCGGCCCCTGCACCGTCGCCTCGAGGGCGAGGCGCGTCTCGAGGAGGTAGTCCTGCCGGGCGACGACGGCGGCGAGGCGGGGGACGTCGGCGCCGGTGGCGCCGGTGAGGTAGCCGACGCGGCCGAAGTTGACGCCGAGGATCGGGGTGTCGGCGCCGGCGAGGAGGCGGGCGCCGTAGAGGAGCGTGCCGTCGCCGCCGAAGGTGAGCAGCAGGTCGAGCCCGGCGCCGTCGATGGACGGCAGCGGGCGCGACCAGAGTGGCGCGAGGCGGGGCTCGGTGTGGAGCGCGAGCCCGTGCGCCGCCGCGTCGCGTTCGAGGCACGCGAGCGCGGCGGGAAGGTCGGCATACCGCGGGTTGCCGACCACCCCGACCCGCGGCGGGCGGGCCTCAGCGGGCCTGGACAGACTCCTCCCGGTGCAGCGCGAGGATGCGCCGGGCGATCCCGTCGGGCGTGAGGCCGAACCACTCCAGCTGCTCGGCGCGCGGCGCCTGCTCGATGAGCTGGTCGGGCACGCCGAGCGCCACCACCCGCACCTCGGGCGCGATCGTCTGCACCGTCTCGGCGAGGTACGCGCCGAAGCCGTTCACGATCGTCCCCTCCTCCACCGTCACCAGCAGCTTGTGCTCGCGCAGCAGCGCCTCGAGCATCGCGCGATCGAGCGGCTTGAGGAAGCGCGCGTTGACCACGGCCGCGTCGATCCCCTCCGCGGCGAGCTTCTCCGCCGCCGCGAGCGCCGGCAGCACCATCGTGCCGACGCCGAGGATCGCGAGGTCCTTGCCGTCGCGGAGCCGCTCCCACGTGCCGTACGGCACCGCGGGCACGGTCGCCGGGTCGGACGGCTCCACGGGCGCCTTGTCGCGCGGGTAGCGCGTGCAGAACGGGCCCCCCGTGTGCTGGAGCGCGGTGCGCAGCAGGCCGACGAGCTCGTCGCCGTCCTTCGGCGCGGTGACCGTCATCCCCGGCACGGCGAGCATGTACGCGATGTCGTACAGGCCCATGTGCGTGTGGCCGTCCTCGCCGACGAGGCCGGCGCGGTCCATGCCGAAGATCACCGGCAGCTCCTGCACCGCCACGTCGTGGATGACGTTGTCGTAGGCGCGCTGCAGGAACGTCGAATAGATGGCGACGACCGGCTTGATCCCCTGCGTCGCGAGGCCCGCCGCGAAGGTGACGCCGTGCCCCTCGGCGATGCCGATGTCGAAGAACCGCTCCGGGAACTTCTTCTGGAAGACGTTCGTGCCCGAGCCCGCCGGCATCGCCGCCGTGATGGCGACGAGGTCCTTGTCCTCCGCGGCGAGCGCGGCGAGGCCGTCGCCGAACACCTGCGTCCACGTCGGCGGGCCGGACGCCTTCTTGCGCGCCTCGCCCGTGACCGGGTCGTACGCCGCCAGGCCGTGCCACTTCTCGCGGTTCGCCTCGGCGAAGGCGAAGCCCTTCCCCTTCTCCGTGATGACGTGCACCACGCGCGGGCCGGTCAGGCCGCGGACGAAGCCGAGCGTCTCGGTGAGCTTGCCGAGGTCGTGCCCGTCGATCGGCCCGAAGTAGCGGAAGCCGAGCTCCTCGAAGAACATCCCGTTCGAGAAGAGGTTCTTGGCCGACTCCTCGAACTTCTTGGCCATGTCCACGAACTCCTGGCCGAAGATCTGGCCGAGCTTGTGGGTGACCTGCTTGGCCCCCTCGCGCAGCTCGTTCGTCTTCGGGTTCGCCACGATGGCGCCGAGCATCTTGCTGATGGCGCCGACGTTGGGCGAGATGGACATGCCGTTGTCGTTGACGATGAGGATGATGTCGCGGTCGGAGTGGCCCGCGTTGTTCATCCCCTCGTAGCTGAGGCCGCACGTCAGCGCGCCGTCACCCACGACGGCGACGACCTTGTGCTGCTCGCCGCGCAGGTCGCGCGCGGTGGCCATGCCGAGCGCCGCGGACATCGCGGTGGCGGCGTGGCCGGCGCCGAACATGTCGTGCGGGGACTCGGTGCGCTTGAGGAAGCCGGAGATGCCGCCGGTCTGGCGCAGCGTGGGGAACGACTCGTTGCGGCCGGTGAGCAGCTTCCAGGCGTACGCCTGGTGGCCGACGTCCCACAGGATCTTGTCGGTGGGGGAGTCGAACTCGTACAGCAGCGCGATCGTCAGCTCCACCACGCCGAGCGAGGCGCCGATGTGGCCGCCGGTCACGGCGCAGCATTCGATCAGGCGCTCGCGCATCTCCTGCGCGAGCTGAGGGAGCTGGTCGCGCCGGAGCGCCTTGAGGTCCGCGGGACCGCGGATGCCAGCGAGCAGCGTCATCCTGTCGCCTCGGGGGATTCGGGGTCGATACGTCGCGACGTCCTGGGCGCGCTGCGCTCAGGACGTCCGTGTCACAATATACCGCGCGAGCGCCTCCAGGCTCCCGGCCGGGAGCCCCGCCTCGCGGAGCGCCGCCACCGCGCGTGCCGCGTGCCGGTCGGCCTCGGCGCGCGCTCCGTCGACGCCGAGGTGCCGCACATACGTGGACTTCTCCAGCACCAGGTCCCGCCCCGCCGTCTTGCCGAGCGTGTCGCTCGTCTGGGTGACGTCGAGCACGTCGTCGGCGATCTGGAACGCGAGGCCGGCTTCCTCGCCGTAGGTGGAGAGCGCGGCGAGCGCCGCCGGCCCCGCCCCCGCCGCGAGCCCGCCGAGCAGGCACGAGGCGCGGATCAGCGCGCCGGTCTTCCCGCGGTGCACGGCGATGAGCTCCTCGAGGCCCAGGGCGCGGTGCTCGGCCTCGAGGTCGAGCCACTGGCCGCCGACCATCCCCTCGATGCCGCCCGCCTGGAAGAGCGTCGCCGCCAGCCGGCCGAGGCCGGCCGCGCCGAGGCCGAGCGCGTGGGCGGCCTCGGCGAGGACGCGGGCCGCGACGGGCACGAGGAGGTACCCCACGCGCGTGGCCGTCGGCACGTCGAACTGGCGGTGGACGGTGGGGCGGCCGCGTCGGAGGTCGTCGTCGTCCATGCACGGCAGGTCGTCGTGGACGAGCGAGTACGCGTGCACCGTCTCGACCGCCGCGGCGACGGAGGCGATGCCGGGCGCCGTGCCGCCCGCGGCGCGGAACGCCGCGAGCGCGAGCGCCGCGCGCACGCGCTTGCCCGGCGTGGTGAGCGCGTAGGCGATCGCGGCGCCGTCGCGCCCGCCGACCTCCGCCTCGAGGCGCCGCGCCCACGCGTGGAGCCGCTCCTCCACCAGCGCCTTCGCCTCGGCGAGGAGCGCGGGGGCGGGCTGCGCCAGCACCTCAGGCATCGAGCGGGGCCTCGCCCAACGTGCCGTCGGCCTGCTCGAGCACGCGCGTCACCTGCAGCTCCGCGGCGGCGAGGCGCTCGCGCGCGCGGCGCAGGCGGGCGACCCCCTCCTCGAACAGCGCGAGCGCGCGGTCGAGGTCGCCATCCTCCGCCTCGAGGCGGCGGACGATCGCCTCGAGCGCGTCGAGCTCCTCCTTGAGCGTCGGCTCGGCGCTCACGAGGCCCCCTCCGCCCGCGCCGCCACCTCCCCGTCGCTCACGCGGAGCCGGAACGGGCGGCCGGGCGCGAAGTCGGCGGCGCGGCGGAGCACGGCGCCGTCGTCGGCGCGGGCGACGGCGAAGCCGCGGCGCAGCACGGCGAGCGGCGAGAGCGCGTCGAGCGCCGCGCCCGCGCGGTCGAGCCGCCCGCGCGTGTGCAGGGCGAGGCGGCGCATCGCGCCCTCGAGGCGGTCGCCGCTGCGGCGCAGGCGCTCCTCGGCCACGCGCGTCCGCCGGCGCAGCCCGCCCGCGAGGCGGTGGCCGAGCTGCCGCGCGTGGCGCGCGACGTCGTCCTGGTCCGGGAGCGCCATCTCCATCGCGGCGGACGGCGTCGGGGCGCGCTCGTCGGCGACGAGGTCGGTCAGCGCGATGTCGGTCTCGTGGCCCACCGCGGAGATGGTGGGCACGGGGACCGCCGCCAGCGCGCGGCAGACGGCCTCGGTGTCGAAGACGGCGAGGTCCTCCTTCGCGCCGCCGCCACGGCCGATGACGCAGAGCTCCACCTGCGGCAGGCGGGCGACGCGGCGCAGCGCGGCGACCACCTCGTCGGCCGCCTCCGCGCCCTGCACGCGCGTCGGCAGGAGCAGCAGCCGCACGAGCGGATAGCGCTGGCGCGCCACCTGCACCATGTCGCGGAGCGCGGCGCCATCGGGGCTGGTGACGAGGGCGATGGCACGGGGGAACGCCGGCAGCGGGCGCTTGCGCGCCGGGTCGAGCAGGCCGTCGTCGGCGAGGCGCTGCCGCACCGCCTCGCGCGCGCGCGCCTCGGCGCCCGTGTCGCCGGTAGCGAGGAGCCTGCTGACGGTGAGGCGGAACTCCCCCTTGTCCTCCCACAGGCCGGGCTGCGCGAACGCGAACAGCTCGGTGCCATCCTCCGGCGGCGGCCCCGCGCGCAGCGCATGCGACTTCCACATCACGCACTTCACCTGCGCCCGCTCGTCCTTCAGCGTGAAGTACCAGTGCCCCGAGGCGTACGCCCGGAAGCCGGAGACCTCCCCGCGCACCCACACCGCGTCCATCCCGCCCTCGATCAGGGCGCGCGCGGACGCGGTGATGGCGCTCGGCGTCCAGACGGCGTCCGGGGTTCCGCCCCTGCTCACGCCTGCCGCGCCGCCTGGACGGTGTTCTTGAGGAGCATGGCGATCGTCATCGGGCCGACGCCGCCGGGGACCGGCGTGATGGCGCTCGCGACCTCCTTCACCTCGTCGAACGCGACGTCGCCGACGAGCTTGTACCCCTTCGGCAGCGACGCGTCGTCGACGCGGTTGATGCCGACGTCGATCACGACGGCGCCGGGCTTCACCATGTCGCGCGTGACGAACTCCGCCTTGCCGATCGCGGCCACCAGGATGTCGGCCGACCGGCAGACGGCCGGCAGGTCCTTCGTGCGCGAGTGGCAGACGGTGACCGTCGCGTTGCCGCCGGGCGCGTCCTGGATGAGCAGGTTCGCCATCGGCTTGCCGACGATCGTGCTGCGGCCGATCACCACCGCGTGCGCGCCCTTCGTCTCCACCTGCTCGCGCAGGAGCATCTGGATCACGCCCCAGGGCGTGCAGGGGCGGAACGCCGTCGGGTCGCCGATGACGAGCTTGCCGACGTTGACCGGGTGGAAGCCGTCGACGTCCTTCGCGGGGTCGATGCGGAGCAGCACCTTCTGGCTGTCCACGTGCTTCGGCAGGGGGAGCTGCACGAGGATGCCGTGGATGGCGGGGTCGGCGTTGAGGCGGTCGACGGTGGCGAGGATGTCGGCCTCGGAGGTGGTGTCGGGGAGGACGATCTTCACCCCGTGCATGCCGGCCTCGTGCGTCGCCTTCTCCTTGGAGCCGACGTACGCCTTGCTGGCCGGGTTGTCGCCGACGAGGACGACGGCGAGGCCGGGCGTGACGCCGGCGGCCTTCAGCGCGGCCACCTCGCCGGCCACCTCGGCGCGGATCGCCTTCGCGATCGCGACGCCGTCGATCAGGCGGGCGCTCACCGCGCCACCCCGACCGCCCGCGTCTCCCGGATCACCACCACCCGGATCTGGCCCGGGTACTGGAGCTCCTCCTCGATGCGGCGCGCGATCTCCTCGGAGAGCGCTGCCGCGCGGACGTCGTCGACCTTCTCGGGGGTCACGATCACGCGCACTTCCCTCCCTGCCTGGATGACGTTGCTCTTCTCCACGCCCGCGAAGCCGTTGCAGAGCTCCTCCAGCTTCGTGAGCCGCTTGACGTACGTCTCGAACGCCTCGCGGCGCGCGCCGGGGCGCGACCCGCTGATGGCGTCCGCGGCCTGCACCAGCACCGACTCGGTCGACTCGTGGGGGACGTCGTCGTGGTGCGCGGCGATGCAGTTGATCACCGCGGCCGACTCGCCGTAGCGGCGAGCGACCTCCACGCCCAGCTCCACGTGCGTCCCCTCGCTGTCGTGCGTGAGCACCTTCCCCACGTCGTGCAGCAGCGCGCCGCGCTTGGCGAGCTGCACGTCCGCCTTCAGCTCGGCGGCGAGCACGCCGGCGAGGTGGGCGACCTCCTTCGAGTGCTCGAGGATGTTCTGGCCGTACGAGGTGCGCCAGCGCATGCGGCCGACGAGCTTGATGAGCTCGGGGTGCATCCCCTTGAGCCCCGTCTCGTACACGGCGCGCTCGCCGAGCTCCACCATCTCGGCCTCGATCTCGCGGTTCAGCTTCGCGACCATCTCCTCGATGCGCGACGGCTGGATGCGGCCGTCGGCGATGAGCGCCTCGAGCGCGCGCCGCGCGACCTCGCGCCGCACGGGGTCGAAGCAGGAGATGACCACGGTGTCCGGCGTGTCGTCGATGATGACGTCGACGCCGGTCGCGGCCTCGAAGGCGCGGATGTTGCGCCCCTCGCGGCCGATGATCCGTCCCTTCATCTCGTCGCTCGGGAGCGTCACCGAGGAGACGGACATCGCCGAGGTGGTCTCGGCGCCGACGCGCTGGACGGCGATGGCGATCAGGCGCTTCGCGTCGCGCTCGGCGTGCCGGCGCGCCTCCTCGCGGATCTCGCGGCCGAGCGCGGCGGCCTCGCCGCGGGCAGCCTCCTCGGCGCGCTGCAGCACCTCGCGCCGCGCCTCCTCGGCGGCGATGCCGGCGATGCGCTCGAGGGCGCGCTGCTGCTCGGCCACGATCCCCTGCAGCTCCCCCTCGCGCGCCTGCAGCGCCTGCTCGCGCTGCTCCAGCGCGCCCCGGCGCCGGCCGACCTCCCGCTCCTCCTTCTCCAGCTCGCCGGCGCGGCGGTCGAGCGTGCGGGCGCGGTCGTCGAGGCGCTGCTCGTTGCGCTGCACCTCCTCGCGCCGCTTCTGCAGCTCGCGCTCGAGCTCCTCGCGGAGCCGGAGCGTCTCGGTCTTGGCGGCGAGGAGCGCGTCGGCCTTCGCGGCCTCGGCGTCGCGGAGGCCGGCGGCGCGGAGCCGCTGCGCCTCCTCCTGCGCCTCGCTCAGCGCGTCGCCCGCGGCCTTCGACCGCCGGCGGTTCAGCACCCAGAAGACGAGGCCGGCGACGATGACGCCGGTGAGCACGCCCTCGAGGATGACGGTGATGACGTTCATGTCAGGCAGTGGCTCCCTGGGCGCGGCCGACGCGCTTGGCGGGCGGCAGCAGCCGCGCCACGTCGTCGCCGAGCAGGCGGAGGCGATCGGCAGCCTCGCGGTCCCCCTGTCGGGCGCGGAAGAGTTCGTCAGTGATGCCGAGCGCGGCGAGGACCGCCGCCTTGTGGGGCTCGAGCTGCGGCAGCGACTCGCGCACGCGCGCAAGCGCGGCATCGAGGTACGCCGCCACCTCGCGGGTGTACTCGGGCGGATGCTCCGAGCGGACCGCGAACTCCTCGCCACCAATGGTCACGCGAACGGTCTGCTTCACCGCCGCCTCCGGGGTCAGGATGGGTCGCCGCCCTGGTCGAGGAAGGCGAGCCGGCTCGAGAGGAGCTGGACCCGCGCCTTCGCGCTGTCGACGCGCGCGCGCAGCACGGCGTTCTCCTCCTCGAGCGCGGCGATCCGCGTCGTGGCCTCCGCCGACGCCGGCCCGCCCGCGGCCGCGAGCGCCCGCAGCTCCTGCGCCTCCTGCTCCGCGCGCAGCGCGCGGCGCCGCCAGCCGGCGAGTTCGTCGGTCAGGTGCCGGATGAGCAGCTCCAGCTCGTCGAGCGCCGCCCGGTCGGGGCGCTCATACGGGGCGCTCACCGGCGCCTCACCCCGCCGCGTCCGCCGCGCGGCGGCGGAGCCCGGTGGCGGCCTCGAGCACGGCGAGGAGCCGCGCCTCGGCGGCGTCCACCTCGGCGTCGCGCAGGGTCCGGTCGGCGGCGCGGTAGACGAGCCGGAACGCGACCGAGCGCGTCCCCTCCGGCAGGCCGGCCCCGCGGTAGTCGCTGAGCACGCGCACCTCCTCCAGCAGCGGCTCGCCCGCGCCCGTGAGGGCCGCGACCACGGCGCCGGCCGCCTGACCCGCGCCGAGGAGCAGGGCAATGTCGCGTTCCACCGGAGGATACTCCGGCAGCGGCCGGAAGCGCGCGGGGGCGGCCCCGTCGGCGCGCAGCGCGACCTCCACGCCGAAGAGCGGCGCGGCCCACGGCGGCGCATCGGCCGCGAGCGGCCCGGCCCAGCCGATCGCCTCGCCGCCGAGCCGGAGCGTCCACCCCTCGTCGGCCGGCACGAGCTCGGCGCCCGGTGCCGCGAGTTCGGCGATCGCCTCGGCGAGGCCCTTGGCATCCCAGAGCGTGTACGGCTCCGGCTCGCCCGACCAGTGCGCGGGCCCGCGTCCGCCGGTGACGACGGCGGCGACGTGCGTCCGCTCCACCGGGCGCGCGCCCGGCGCGCCCGCGCGGAAGACGGTGCCGACCTCGAAGAGGCGGACGTCGCGCGTGCGCACGGCCCAGTTCCTCTCGACGAGCCGCGCGAGGCCGGGCAGCAGCCGCTCGCGGAGCGCGGCGTCGGCGGCGGAGAGCGGATTGAGGAGCCGCACCGCCTCGTCGGTGGCGGGCTCGCCGAGCGGATAGGTGAGCGCCTCGCGGAGGCCGAGCCCGGCGAGCCCGCGCCGCACCCGCGCGATCGCCGCCACCGCCGGCGGGTCGGCCTGCGCCGCGGGGCGGGCGCCGCGCAGGTCGCCCGGGAGGCTGTCGTACCCGTGGAGCCGCGCGACCTCCTCGACGAGGTCGATCTCGGCGACGAGGTCGGGGCGCCAGCCCGGCACGTCCACCGCGAGCCGCCCATCGTCCGGCTTGGCCACGACGGTGCAGCCGATCGCGACGAGGCACCGCTCCACCTCGCCGAGCGGCAGCGCGACGCCGAGCACCTGCGCCAGCCGCGCGAGGCGGAGGAAGATGCGCGGCGGGTGCGACGGCTCGGGGTGCAGGTCGACCGGCGCATCGACGAGCGTCCCGCCGGCGGTCGCGAGCACGAGCTCGATGCACCGGCGCATCGCCGCGGGGGCGTTCCACCGGTCGACGCCGCGCTCGAAGCGGTAGCTCGCGTCGGTCGGCAGGCCGACGACCTGGCGCGCCTTCCGCACGCGCGAGGGGTCGAACCAGGCGCACTCGAGGAAGAGGTCGCGCGTGTCGGCGCCGATCTCGGAGTGCGCACCGCCCATCACCCCGGCGAGGCCGATCGGCCCGTCGAGGTCGGCGATGACGAGCGCGCCGAGCGGGAGCGCGCGCTCCTCGCCGTCGAGCGTGACGAGCTTCTCGCCGGCGCGCGCCGCGCGCGCGACGACGGTGGTGCCGCGCAGCTTCGTCACGTCATACGCGTGCATCGGCTGGTTGAGCTCGAGCATGACGTAGTTCGTGGCGTCGACGACGTTGCTGATCGGGCGCACGCCCGCGGCCTCGAGGCGGCGCTGGAGCCACGCGGGCGAGGGGCCGACGGTGGCGCCGAGGATGACGGCGCCGAGGAAGCGCGCGCAGCCCGCGTCCTCGATGGCGACGCGCACGGAGCCGACGGCCCCGCTCGCGCCCGCCTTCACCGCGGGCGGCACCGCCGCCTCGGCCACGCCGGGGAGCGCGGGCAGGCGGTACGGCACGCCGTAGCTCGCCGCGAGCTCGCGGGCGACGCCCTTGTGGCCGAGCAGGTCGGGGCGGTTGGGCGTCACGTCCACGACGAGGCGGTGGTCCGAGAGGCCGAGCGCCGCGTCGAGGCCGGAGCCCGGCGGCGCGTCGGTGTCGAGCGCCCAGAGGCCGTTCGCGTCCTGCCCCAGGCCGAGCTCGCGCGCGGAGCAGAGCATCCCCTCCGACATGACGCCGCGGAGCTTCGCGCGCTCGATGCGGAGCGGGCCACCGCCCTTGCCGACCGGCACCGCGCTCCCGACGGGCGCGAACGGGTACGTGCCGCCCGGCACCACGTTCGGCGCGCCGCAGACGACCTGCTTCGGCGTGCCGCTGCCGTCGTCGACGGTGCAGACGCGGAGGCGGTCGGCGTCGGGGTGCGGCGCCACCGCGGTCACGCGCGCGACGAGGATCCCCTCGAGCCCGGCGTACAGCGGCTCGATGGCGTCGACGGGCGCGCCGAGCATGGCGAGCCGCGCCGCGACGTCGCGCGGGTCGAGCTCGCGGCGGAGGAACCCCTCCAGCCAGCGGCGGGAGACGTTCATCGGCCGAACTGCGCGAGGAAGCGCATGTCGCCGTCGAAGAGGAGCCGGATGTCCGGGATGCCGTAGCGGTTCATGGCGATGCGGCCGGGCCCCATGCCGAACGCCCAGCCGGTGTACCGCTCGGGGTCGAGCCCGCCGTTGCGGAGCACCTGCTCGTGCACCATGCCGCAGCCGAGGATCTCCATCCAGCCGGTGTGCTTGCACGCCGAGCAGCCGCTGCCGCCGCAGACGCCGCACTGCACGTCCATCTCGGCGGACGGCTCCGTGAACGGGAAGTACGACGGGCGGAAGCGCACGCGCGTCGACGGGCCGAAGAAGCGGCGCGCGAACTCGGCGAGCGTGGCCTTGAGGTCGACGAAGGCGATCCCCTCGTCCACCGCGAGCCCCTCGAGCTGGTGGAAGGCGGGGGCGTGCGAGGCGTCGAACGGGTCGGAGCGGTAGACCATGCCCGGCGCGACCACGCGCACGGGCGGGGCGGAGGCGAGCAGCGTGCGCAGCTGCACGGGCGAGGTGTGCGTGCGCAGCAGCAGGCGCCCCTGCCCCGGCTCGCCCTCGACCGGCGGACGGTCGACGTAGAGCGTGTCGTGCAGGTCCATCGCCGGGTGGTCCGGCGGGAAGTTGAGCGCGCCGAAGTTGTACCAGTCGGTCTCGACCTCGGGGCCGGTGGCGACGGCGAAGCCGAGCGAGCGGAAGATGTCGACGATCTCGTCGAGGACGACGAGGACGGGGTGCAGGGAGCCCTCCCACTGCCGGCGGGCCGGCATGGAGAGGTCCCGCCCCGCGCGTTCGGCCGCGCGGCGCGCCTCGTCGAGCGCCGCACGGCGGCGCTGGAACCCGTCCTCGAACCGCAGCTTGAGCGCGTTGACCGCTGCGCCGAAGGGCCGCCGCTGCTCCAGCGGGAGCGTCGGCAGCGCCTTCAGGGCCAGGGTGAGCGCCCCGGCCTTGCGGCCGAGGAGCTCGGTGTACTCCGCGTCGAGTGCGTCGGCGCCGAGCTCCGCGAGGCGGTCGAGCCTCGGGAGCAGCGCGTCGAGGTCGGGGAAGCCGGTGGACTCGGCCATGCCGAGCGCCTCCCCCTGGTGCCTCAGGCCGCCGCGGCGGCGCCCTTGGCGAGCTCCGCGAGACGCCCGAACGCCTCGAGGTCGCGGACCGCGAGGTCCGCGAGGATCTTCCGGTTCACCTCGACGCCCGCCTTCTTGAGGCCGGCCACGAGGTTGGAGTAGCTGATGCCGTGCATCCGGGCCGCCGCGTTGATGCGGGTGATCCAGAGGCGGCGGAAGTCGCCCTTCTTCTTGCGGCGGTCGCGGTAGGCGTACGCCAGGCCGCGCTCGACGGTCTCCTTCGCCGGCTTGTACAGCTTGCTCCGGGCGCCGTAGGCGCCCTTCGCGGCCTTCATGATCTTCTTCTTGCGCGCGTGATGCGCGACGCCGCTCTTCACACGAGGCATGGCTGGTCTCCCTCAGGCCTGGAGCAGGCGGTTGACGCGACGGTAGTCGGCCGACGACACGTAGTCCGCCTTCTTCAGCTTGTTCTTCCGCTTGCGGTCCTTCTTCGTCAGGATGTGCGTGTGGTTCGCGTGCCCACGCTTGAGCTTGCCGCTCGCGGTGCGGGTGAAGCGCTTCATCGCGGCGCGCTTCGTCTTCATCTTCGGCATCGTTCGGCCTCTCCCGGGTTTCCAGCTCGCGCCGCCTACTTCGGCGCGATCACCATCGTCATGTTGCGGCCCTCGAGCTTCGCGTCGGCCTCGATCTTCCCGATGTCGGCCAGCGCGACGGCCACGCGGTCCAGCACCTGCTTCCCGAACTCCGTGTGCGCGATCTGGCGCCCGCGGAACATCATGGTCACCTTGACCTTGTTGCCCTCGCCCAGGAACTCGCGCGCGTGCCGCACCTTGAAGTCGAAGTCGTGGTCATCGATCGCGGGGCGGAACTTCACCTCCTTGAGCTCGATGATGCGCTGCTTCTTCTTCGCCGCCCGCGCCGCCTTCGCCTCCTCGAACTTGAACTTCCCGTAGTCCATGATCTTGACGACGGGGGGGCGGGCCATCGGGGCCACTTCCACCAGGTCGAGCCCGCGGCCTTCCGCCGCAGCCAACGCCTCTTCGACTGGCAGGACGCCAAGCTGTTCGCCGGCGGGACCGATGACGCGGACCGGACTGATGCGGATCATCCGGTTGATGCGGACGCGCTTCTCGCGCTCGTTGCTGGACAGTGGCGTCCTCCACGCGGGCGAGACCGCCCGCCTTCCGTGAACCTGCCGGAGCCCGCGCCCCCTGGCGCCGCCCCGCCCCCTCGGCCGTGCCGCGCAGGCCCCTGAACGCAACAAGGGCACCCGAGGAGGAATCCGGGTGCCCAAGACAGCGCCTGGCCCCGTGCACGGGGCGCCCACCGCGGCGCGAAGCCCAGGACCCGGTCGCACCGCCACGTGGGCGGGCCTGCGGGTGGGAGCGGCTGTGCGTGCACCTGCACGCCTCGCTCCACTTGCGACAAGCCTGAAAGTTACCGCGGTGCGCCGCTATCCGTCAAGCCGTTGCGCATCCACGAGTTCCGCCGCGTGCGCCGGCCCGCCGAGCCGGGCCGTCGCCACCACAGGGTCGTGCTCGAAGACGAGCCGCCACCCGCCGTGGAGCGCATCGGCCAGCAGCGCCCGCTTCGACTCCAGCGAGCGCAGCGGCTCGAGGTCGTAGCCCATGATCCAGGGCAGCGGCAGGTGCGCCGTCGTCGGGATCAGGTCGGCCACGAACGCCGCCGTCTCGCCGCCGTCCTCGATGAGCACCGCCTGGTGCCACGGCACGTGGCCGGGCGTCACCCGCACCCGGATGCCGGGCAGCACCGCGGCATCCCCCTCCAGCAGGTGCCACCGCCCCGCCGCCGCGATCGGCTCGTAGTTGGCCGGCAGGTAGCTGGCGCGGGTGCGCTCGTTGGCGTGCCGCGCGAACTCGAGCTCGCCGCGCTGCACCACGTAGGTGGCGTTCGGGAACGCGAGCCGCACCGCGGGCGCGCCGTCCGCCGCCGCGCCCGCCGGCCCGTCCAGGAGCGTGTTGCCGCCGGCATGGTCGAAGTGGAGGTGCGTGTTGACCACCCAGCGCACGTCCGCCGGCGCGTGTCCCGCGGCGCGGATGGCGTCCTCGAGCTGCGTGGGGCCCGGGTCGCCGGCGTTGGTGACGCCGTAGATCCGGTGGAACTTGGCGTCGTCCTTGTCGCCGAGCGCGGTGTCGACGAGCACGAGGCCATCGGGATGCTCGACCAGGAGGCAGCGCATGGCGAGCGGGATGCGGTGCGCGGCATCGGGCGTGACGCGGCGTGACCAGAGCGGCCACGGCACGACGCCGAACATGGCGCCGCCGTCGAGCCACTGGGTGCCGCCCTCGAGCGCATGGCAGCGCAGCGCGCCGACGGTGAAGCTGGTGACGAGGCGGGTCACGACGGGTTCCTCCCCGCGAGGGTGAGCAGGTCGTCGAGCGTGGCGGCGCCGCCCGCGCGGGCGAGCGGCAGCAGGCGCTCGAGCAGCATGGCGGTCACGAGCGCGTCGCCCGCGGCGCGGTGGCGCGCGGGGTTCTCGAAGCCGAAGCGCGCGGTGAGCGCGTCGAGCCCGCAGGAGCCGCCGCCGCCGACGAGCTTCCGCGCGAGGCGCACCGTGCAGAGCCGCGGCCCCGTGAGCGCGAGCCCGCCGCTCCGCCGCAGCTCGGCGGCGACGAAGCCCCAGTCGAAGCGCGCGTTGTGCGCGGTGAAGACGCGGCCGGCGAGCGCCTCGAGGACGCGGTCGGCCACCTGCCCGAACGTCGGCGCGCCGCGCACCATGGCGTCGGTGATCCCGGTGACGGCCTGCGCCCACGGCGGGATCGGCCGGCCCGGGTCCACGAGGCTCGAGAAGAGCACCTCGCGCCGGATGCCCTGCTGCAGCACGACGGCGATCTCGGTGACGCGGTCGTCGCCGTCGGCGCGGGTGCCGGTCGTCTCGACGTCCACCACCGCGAAGGCGACGCTGTCGAGCGCCCGCGCGATGGCGTCGCCGGGGGCGCCCGGCGCACCGGCCGCGCCCGGGGCCGCGAGCGCCCAGCGCCCGTCCGGCAGGCGGCAGGCGCGCGGGTCGGCGCCGAGGAGGGCGTGCACGACGCGCTCGGCGATGACGGGGCCCGCGCCGCCCAGGCCGAGCACCTCGCCGCAGAGCGTCTCGCTCGTGCAGGCGCCCGCGCCCAGGCGCGCGAGCGCGCGCCCGGCGAGCGTGGGCCCGGGCGGGAGGGCCGCGGTCACGCGAGCGGCGCGCGGCGGAGCGGCAGCGTCATGCAGCGCGGGCCGCCGCCGCCGCGCATCAGCTCGGAGCCGTCGATGGTGATCACGAGCCGCTGGCGCGACTCGGCCCAGTCGTCGAAGGCGATGACGTCGGTCGCCGCGATGGCGCGGAAGCCCGCGGCCGCCAGCGCGGCGAGCGTCACCTCGTTGCGGCGGTAGCTCACGATGCAGCCGGGCCGGAGCGCCACGAAGTTGCACGCCGAGGTCCACTGCTCGCGGTCCTGCGCGAGGCGCTCGCGCCCGCCCGCGAAGACGGGGTCGAGCGGGAGCCGCAGGTCGCGCAGCGCGGTGAACAGGTCGGGCTGCTCGCTGACCGCCTGTTCCCCCTTCCGCCGGCGGAGCACCGGCAGCCGCTCCGCCCCGATGAACGCGGGCGGGTGGATGACGCAGCAGTCGCGGTCGACCTGCGTGAAGAGCATGTCGAGGTGGATCGCCGTCGGCCGCTCCGGCATGACGACCACGAGCACGTCGGTGACGGCGGTGTGCGCGAAGACGAGGTCGCAGAGCAGGTCGAGCGCCGCGGGCGAGGAGCGCTCGCTGAAGCCGACGAGCAGCAGGTCGTCGCGCAGCACGTGCACGTCGCCGCCCTCGAGCGTGAAGTTGCTGCGCCGCTCCTCCGAGCCGTCGTACAGGATGCCGCTCCCCGCCAGCGCCGGATGGAACTGGAACAGCGCCTTCACCAGCAGCTCCTCGGTCCACCGGACGCCGAAGCGCATCGACGCGACGACGGCATGGGTGCCGATCACCATCCCCGTGTCGCGCGGGAAGAAGAGATTCGGGAGCGCGGGAAGCGAGAAGCCGACCTCGTTCACCGCCTGGGCGATCGGCCCGCCCTCCTCCTGCGCCCCCTCGATGAGGAGCTCCACCAGCTGGCGCGCGGGGAGCGTGCCGAGCCGCTCGGCGAGCGCCGCCGACGGCACCACGTCGCGCGTGCGGTGCACCAGGAAGTCGCGCCCCTCGGGCAGCGCGAGCACGTCGGCGAGGAGGTCGCGCACCTCGTGCACGGTCGCGAACTTGCGCAGCACGGCCACGAACTGCCGGTGCTGCCGCTGCGCGACGTCGAGGTCGAGGATGTCGTTGTAGAGGTAGTCGTCGCGCGTGGCCGGCGTGACCGCCTCCAGCTCGCGGCCGGGCGTGTGCACGAGCACCGCTTCGAGCGGACCGACCTCGGACGTGATGTGCAGGGGCATGGCGGGAAGCTACCGGGGGCGGACCGGCGGTCGGGCGGGCCGGCGGACCGGGCTCAGGTCGGGAGCCTGCGGCGGGCGTGCAGGGCGGTGCCGGCGCGGGAGGCGGAGGGGCGCCCGAGGCGCTCGCTGATCCAGGCGCCGGCGTCGGCGAGGGCGTCCAGGTCGATGCCGGTATCGATGCCGAGGCCGTGCAGGAGGTACACGACGTCCTCGGTGGCGACGTTGCCGGTGGCGCCCGGGGCGTAGGGGCAGCCGCCGAGGCCGGCGACGCTGGCGTCGAAGCGGGCGAGGCCGAGGTCGAGGCAGGCGAGGATGTTGGCGAGCGCCTGGCCGTAGGTGTCGTGGAAGTGGCCGCTCAGGTCGGTGAGCGGATAGTGCGCCGCCGCCGCCTCGACCACCTCGCGGACGCGGCCGGGGGTGCCGACGCCGATCGTGTCGGCGAGGCCCACATGGTCGACGCCGATGCCGCGCATGAGGCCCACCACCCGGCCCACCGCCGCCGGCGCGATCGGTCCCTCGAACGGGCAGCCGAGCGCGCACGACACCGCGCCGCGCACCACGAGCCCCGCCGCGTGCGCGCGCGCCACGACGGGCGCGAAGCGCTCGATGCTCTCGTCGATGCCGCAGTTGAGGTTCCGCCGGCTGAACATCTCGCTCGCCGCGCCGAAGACGACGACCTCCTGCGGCCGCGCCTCGTCGGGGAGCGCGAGGAGCCGTTCGAGCCCCGGCACGTTGGGCACCAGCGCGTGGTGGCGCACGCCGGCGGGGCGGCGCAGCTGGCCCAGCAGCTCCGTCGCGTCGGCCAGCTGGGGGACCCAGCGCGGGCTCACGAAGCTCGTGACCTCGAGCTCGCGCACGCCCGCCGCCTCGAGCCGCCGGACGAATGCGGCCTTGTCCGCCGTCGCCACCGGCCGCGCCTCGTTCTGCAGCCCGTCGCGCGGACCGACCTCGACGATGGTGACGCGCTGCGGGAGCACCGGGCGCCGCTAGCGGTTGGTGAGCGCGTAGCTCAGCGTCTCGAGCTCGAGGGCGAGGTTCACGGTCTTCACCGCCACCTCGTCGGGCACCACGAGCTGCACCGGCGCGAAGTTGAGGATCGCCTTGATGCCGAGCCGCACGAGCCGCTCGGCGATCCCCTGCGCCACCTCGCCTGGCGTGACCAGCACCGCCATGTCGAAAGGCTGCGCGCGCGCCTCGCGCTCGAGCTCCGCGACATCGCGCACGGTCAGCCCGTTCCACTGCCGCCCGATCTTGCCGGGATCGGCGTCGAAGATCGCCGCGATGTCGAAGCCGCGCTGCTGGAAGCCGCGATAGTTGACGAGGGCCGAGCCGATCTTGCCCGCGCCGATGAGCGCCACGCGGTAGCGGCGGCCGAGGCCGAGGATGTCGCGGAGGCGGGTGGCGAGCTCCGGCACGGCGTACCCGAGGCCGCGCTTGCCGAAGCTGCCGAAGCAGGACAGATCCTTCCGGACCTGCGCCGAGGTGGTGCCGCCCCGCTGGGCGAGCGATTCCGAGCTCACGGTCTCAAGACCGCGCTGCTCGAACTCCTCGAGGAACCGGAGGTACAGCGAGAGCCGCCGGACCGTCGAGTCTGCCACCTTGCGCATCGTTGGGCCGCTGCTCGTGAAAAGAGGTGCGAAGCTACCCGGCGGCCCATCCGAGGTCAACGACGGCGCGATACAGCGCCGCAAGCTGTTCTGGCGAAAGGACTTCGGGCCGAGCCTCGGCGGGGATGCCGGCGGCCGCGAGGGCGGCGGCGGCGCGGGTGGGCTCCCAGCCCGTGAGGGCTCGCATCCCCCGCAGGAGGGTCTTCCGGCGGAAGCCGAACAGGCCGACGACGAGCCGGCGGAAGCCGTGGACGGCATCACCCGAGACGAGCGGATCGGGCCGCGGGACGAGGCGGAGCACCGCCGAATCGACCTTGGGGGGCGGGACGAAGGCGCCAGCCTTCACGGTGAAGAGTCGTTCCACCCGCGCCTGGGCCTGGATCCCGGCGGAGAGGGCACCGTACGTCTCGCTCCCCGGCGCCGCCGCGACTCGCTCGGCGACCTCCTTCTGGACGAGGAAGACGACGCGCAGCGGCACCGGCGGCGCCAGCGCCTTCTCGAGGAGGGGGGTGGTGATGTTGTACGGGATGTTGCCACAGACGATTGCGGGCCAGGGGAGGAGCGCACGCCAGTCGAGGTCGAGCGCGTCCCCCTCGACGAGGGAGACGTTCGGCCAGCGACCCTGGAGGCCGCGCAGCAGGTCCCGGTCCTTCTCGATGGCGACGACGCGGGAGCCGCGTTCCGCGAGGGCGCCGGTGAGGCCCCCGGGCCCGGGGCCGATCTCCAGCACCGCATCGTCCGGGCCGCCGCCCACCGCCTCGGCGATGCGGCGCAGGAGCCCGGGATCGGTCAGGAAGTGCTGGCCGAACCGCTTCCGGACAACCGGCACTGCTCAGGAACCGGGCGGCTCGAGCGCGGTGGCGACGTCGGCGCGGCGCGCCACGACGCTCTGGCCGTTGGCGAGCCAGAGCAGGGCGTCGACCTCCTCGTTCTCGCCGGCCACGACGAACGGCAGGCCGGCCTGCCGCGCCTGACGCGCGGCGCCGATGATGGCCGCGGCGCCGATCGTGTCGATGGCGAGCACCTGCGACACGTCGAGCACGCACGGCTCGCCGCCGCCGAGCACCTCGGTCAGCGTCGCGCGCAGGCGCTGCGCCGCCGCCACGGCGACGACGCCCGCCGTCCGAATGACCACACCACCCCGCGCCAACCGCTCCTGCTCGATGCGCACGCTGCCTCCGTCGCGGACTGCCCGCTCGTGACGCCGGGGGTCGGCGCCGCCTTCCCAACCCTGCAACAATCGTGCTCGGGATTGGTCATGTGAGCGTCCGCCCCAGCTTCCGTTCGAGCGCCTTGTGGACCGTGGGGCTGACCACGGAGCTGACCGAGCCGCCGAGCCGCGCCACCTCGCGCACGAGGCTGGAGCTGAGGTAGGTGAGGTCGAGCGCCGGGACGAGGAAGGCGGTCTCGAGGCCGGGGTGGAGCTGCCGGTTCATGAGCGCCATCTGGAACTCGTACTCGAAATCCGAGACGTAGCGGAGGCCGCGCACCACGAGCGAGGCACCGCGCGCGCGGGCGAACTCGACGAGCAGGCCGTCGAAGCCCTCGACCGACAGCCGCGCCTCGCCGGGGAACGCGTCGCGCAGCATGGCGATCCGCTCCTCGGTGCTGAAGAGCGGCTGCTTCTGCGCGTTGCGCGCGACGGCGACGATGAGCCGGTCGGCGAGGTTGAGCGACCGGCGGATGAGGTCCTCGTGGCCACGGGTGGGCGGATCGAAGCTGCCGGGATAGATCGCGACGCGGGTCATGGGGCCTCGAGGAAGGTGAGGACGGTGTCACCGTAGCGCCGCGCGTCATCGCCGGCGACCGGCTCGGCGGGATCGTGCTCGACCACGAGCAGCCGCGCGAACGGTACCGCGCGGAAGCGCGCGACGACCTGCGGCGCGAGGCCGAGGCGGTACGGCGGGTCGGCGAAGGCGATGTCGTACGCGCCCGCGGCCAGGCCGGCGATGACGCGGAGCGCGTCGCCGCGGCGTACGGTCGCGCGGTCGCCGACGCCGAGCGCCTCGATGTTGCGGCGGATGGCGTCGAGCGAGCGTGCGCCGACGTCCACGAACTCGGCGTGCGCGGCGCCGCGCGAGAGCGCCTCCAGGCCGAGCGCGCCGGAGCCGGCGAAGAGGTCGAGCACGCGCGCGCCCTCGAGCCGGCCGGCGAGGATCGACATCAGCGCCTCGCGCACGCGGTCGGCGGTGGGGCGGACGCGCGCGTCGTCGGGGCGCGCGAGGCGCCGGCCGCCGAGCTCGCCGCCGACGATGCGCATCTCAGGCCGGGGCGAGCGCGAGCACGCGCGCCTGCAGCGCGGTGGCGCCGCGGTACCGGTTCTCCTCGAGCCGGAACGCACAGTCGAGCGGCCCCTGGCCGAGCGCCGCGGCGCGCGCGCCCCACTGGAAGGCGATGGCGTCGAGGCGGCGCGCGCCGTCATCGAGGACGCCCTTGAGGTGATCACCGCCACCGACCGCGCGGCGGTCGGCGAGGCGGACGCCGCGGACGCCGAACACGGGGGCGGGGTTCCCCATGCCGCACGGCTCGAGGTGGCGTACGAGCCGCTCGAGCTCGGGCGAGGCGTCCGCGAGGCCGATCTCGAGGTCGATGCGCTGCTCGGGCCCGAGGTCGCCGGGGTCGAGCGCCTCGGCGGCGAGCGCGGTGAACCGCTCGCGGAACGCGTCGAACCGCTCGCGACGCACGGTGAGGCCTGCCGCCGCGTGGTGGCCGCCGAAGCGCTCCAGCAGGTCGCCGCACCCGTGGAGCGCCGCGTGCAGGTCGAAGGCGCTGATGGAGCGGCCGCTCCCCTTCCCCACGCCGGTCGCCGCCTCGAACGCGACGAGGAAGGCGGGGCGCCCGAAGCGCTCGACGAGCCGGCTCGCGACGATGCCGACGACGCCCGCGTGCCAGCCGTCGCGCCCGAGCACGACCGCGGGCGGCAGGGTGCCGTACGCCTCGACCTCGGCGATGGCGTCGTCGAGCATGCGCTGGTCGAGCGCCTGGCGCTCGCGGTTCATCGCCTCGAGGCGCGCCGCGAGGGCGAGCGCCGCGTGGGCATCGTCCTCCAGCAGGAGCGTCACGCCGTCCATCGCGTCACCGACGCGGCCGGCCGCGTTGAGCCGGGGGCCGAGCACGTAGCCGAGGTGCGAGGCGCGGAGTGACGCGGGGTCGAGCTGGCTCGCCGCGAGGAGCGCCCGGAGGCCCGGCCAGCGCGACTGCGCGAGCAGCCGGAGGCCGTGGCGCACGATGACGCGGTTCTCGCCCGTGAGCGGCACGACGTCGGCGACCGTGGCGAGCGCGGCGTAGTCGAGCAGGTGCAGCGGCAGGTGCCGCGGCAGGTCGAGCACCGGGACGAGCGCCTGCACGAGCTTGAACGCGATGCCCGAGCCGCAAAGCTGCGAGAGGCCGGACGTGTCCCCGGGCTGCTGCGGGTCGACGACGGCGTTCGCGGCCGGCAGCACGGCCCCCGGGAGGTGATGGTCGGTGACGACCACGTCGCGGCCGGCGGCACGCGCGGCGGCGACGGCCTCGACCGCGGTGATGCCGCAGTCGCAGGTGATGACGAGCCCGGCGCCGGCGGCCTCGGCGGCGCGCAGGCCCGCGGGGCCGAAGTCGTAGCCGTCGCGCATGCGGTGCGGGACGAACGGCGTCACGTCGGCGCCCGCGACGCGGAGCGCGCGCACGAGGATCGCCGTCGCGCACTGGCCGTCGACGTCGTAGTCGCCGTGGACGAGGATGGGCCGCCGGCTGCGGACGGCGCGCGCGATCACCTCAACGGCGTCGGCCATGCCGCGGAGCGCGAGCGGGTCGCCGAGCTGGTCGAGCTCGGGGCGCAGGAAGCGGCGCGCGGCGTCGGGGGCGTCGTGGCCGCGCTGCACCAGCAGCGCGGCGAGCGGCCGCGGGATGCCGAGCGCCTCGGCGAGGGCGGCGGTGGCGGCGGCGTCGGGCGCCGGGCGGAGGACGAGGCGGGGGTTAGCGGGGGTCATCCGGCGCGGGCGGGCGGCGCTTGAAGCCGCGGCGCTGCATGTGGTACGGGTCGCCATGCTTCTCGGCGATCGCCGCCTCCGCCTTCCGGCGGGCCACCGGGTCGGCGACGGCATCGAGCGACGGCAGCTCGCGCGAGATGCGCAGCTGCGCCAACGCGCCCGCGTACGTGCTCGCCGCCGCGTCGCCCGCGATGGCGCGCTCGCGCGCGCGCGACCAGAGCGTCGCCGCGGCGTAGCTCACGCCCTCGGGGAGGTCGCGGCTCCCGGCCACGAGCATCGCGCCGAGGAGTTCGGCGGCGGCCGGGCTCGGCAGCAGCGCGGGGTCGACCTCGCGGCCCGCGCGATCGAGCCACGCGTCGTCGTTCACGATCACCGCGAGGAGCTGCGCCTCCTGGCGCGAGACGTCGGGCGACGGCTCCACCGCGGCGCCGGACCGCGGCCCGGGCTGGCCCGCCACCACCGTGCCGCCGCGCGCGGGCCGCGCCGCCAGCTCGCCGCGCACCGTCTCCACCTGGACGCCCGTCGCCTCGGCGACGCGCGCGACGTACAGGTCGCGCGTGACCGGGTCGCTCGTGGCCCGGAGCGTGTCGAGCAGCTTGTCGAGCGCGGCGCGGCGCCGCGCGACGTCGGCGAGCCACCCCGCGCGCTGGAGGATCTGCACCTGCCGCTCGAGCAGGTCGAGCGCATCGCGCAGGATCGGCGCGAGCGCCTCCGCGCCGCCCGCGCGCACCAGCGTGTCCGGGTCGTCGCCGGGCGGCATGGTGGCGACGCGAACCTGCAGGCCGGCGCGCAGCAGCTGGTGCCCGGCGCGGAACGTCGCCTTGAGGCCCGCGCTGTCGCTGTCGTACAGCAGCGTCACGCGCGGCGTGAGCCGGCGCAGCAGCTGCGCCTGCTCCTCGGTGAACGCCGTGCCGAGGCCCGCGACCACGTGCTCGACGCCGGCGAGCGCGAGCCGGATCACGTCGAAGTACCCCTCGACGAGGATCGCGTCCTGCTCGCGGCGGATGGCGCCCTTGGCGAGGTGCAGGTGGTACAGCTGCTGGCCCTTCCGGAAGATCGGCGTCTCGGGCGAGTTGAGGTACTTCGGCGGCCGGTCGTCGAGCGCGCGGCCGCCGAAGGCGACGACACGGCCGCGCGCATCGTGGATCGGCAGGATGAGGCGGCGCCGGAAGACGGGGACGGTGCCGCCGTCCTCGCGGTGCCGGAGGAGACCCGCCTCGGCGAGCACCTGCGGCGCGATGCCGAGTTCGCCCATCGCGGCGAGGAAGGCATCGCCCGGCGGCGCCCAGCCCAGCTCGAGGAGCGCCACCTGCTCGGCGTCGAAGCCGCGGTCGGCGACGTAGGTGCGCGCCGGGGCGGCATCGGGGCGCTCGCGGAGCTGGCGCTGGAACCAGTCGTGCGCGGCGGCGGCGGCCTGGAGCAGCGGTTCGCGCGGGTCGGGGCCGGCGCGCTCGGCCTGCTCGGGAATGACGATCCCCGCGCGCCGCGCCACCTCGCGGATGGCGGACGGGTAGTCGAGGCCGAGCCGCTTCATCAGCCAGCTGAACGCGTCGCCCGACTCGTGGCACACGAAGCAGTAGAAGCGCTGCTTGCGCGGGATGACGGCGAAGTTGTTGTGCGTGCCGCCATGGAACGGGCACGGCCCCCGCCAGTCCGCCCCGGTGCGCTTGAGCGGCACCGTCTCGCCGATGAGCCCGACGAGGTCGGCCGCGTCGCGCACCTGCTCGACCAGCTCGTCGGGGATGCGGCTCACGCGAACTCCACCACCGTGACGCCGATGCCGCCCTGGGTGGCGGGCGCGAAGTCGAAGCGGCGCACCCGCCGGTCCCGCGCCACCACCTCGCGCACCCGCTGCCGCACGACGCCCGTCCCCTTGCCGTGGATGATGCGAAGATACGGCTGCTCCGCGAGCACGGCCCCGTCGATCGCCGCGAGCACCGCGCCCTCGGCGTCGTCGGCGGTGAAGCCGCGCAGGTCGAGCTCGAACGTCGGCTCCGCCGTCGGCAGGTCGGCGGCCGCACGCGCCGCGGGCGCGACGGCGCCCCCCGGCCGCGCC
>JANRIU010000050.1:0-11633 GCA_033764615.1 Gemmatimonadales bacterium
CCGCCACGCCGGGCGCGGTGAGCAGCAGGTCGGCCGCGCCCGCTTCGAGCCGCGCGGCCGCGGCGGCGACGCTCGTGGCGCCGGTCACGGTGAGGCCCGCGGCCGTCAGCGCCGCGCCGAGCCCGGCGTCACCGGCCTGCGGATCGGCCAGCAGCAGCACGTGCAGCGCGGCGGGCGCGGCCGCCGCCGCCCCGAAGGCGGCGATGTGCCTCGCGAAGAGCTGGTCCACCGTCCGCATCGCCTCGCGCAGCGCCTCCGCGTCCGTCGGGGCGAGCGCGGCCGCGGCGCGACGGTCGAGCTCCGCGGCGACGGCTGCCACGTCGGCGAAGCCGTACGACCCGCTCGATCCCTTCAGGCGATGGAACAGCACCTTGAGCTGCACCGGCGCCGTCTCGTCGCCAGCGGCGAGCGCCGCCAGCGTGTCGGCGATCTCCGCGAGGCGCGCCGGCGCGTCCGCCAGGTACTGGCGCTGCAGGTCGCGGACGATGGCGTCCAGGTCGTCCTGTGCGCTCACGAATCGCCCCACGCGTCGATCACGTCCCGTGCGGCGGCCACGAACGCGGGTGCCGTCCCCCAGTGGCCCCGCACGTCGGCTCCGCGCCGCTCCGCGACCACCGCCGAGCGCCCGTCGACCGCCATCACGAGCGGAATCCCCTCCCAGCCCTCGCGCGGCGACACCGACCGCACCGGCGCGACGTCGATCGCGACGCTGCCGACGGCGACCAGCCGCACCGGCAGCCCCGCGGCGACCGGCCGCCGCAACGACGGCGCGAGCAGCGGGAATGCCTCCGCCGGCGCCAGCAGCGCCACCGACACCGCCGCCCGCGCCACGTCATGCCCGATCAGCTGCAGCGCCGCGCGCGCCGAGCCGATCTCGACGAGCGTCGGCGAGGCAGGGGCGGCGAGTCCGTCGAGCTCCTCACCGAGCCGCTCCAACGCGCGGCCGTGGTCGGCCGCGATCTTGGCGAGCAGCGCGGCCGGCGGTTCGGGGCGATACAGCTTCGGCCGCTCCCCCTCGGCGCGTGCCGCGCCCTTCTGGAGCAGCCCCTCGAGCGCCTGATACGCGTTGGCGCGTGCCAGCCCCGCGGCGCGCGCCACGGCGTACCCGGAGCCCGGCCCCTCGGTGAGGAGCACGCGGTACACGAGTCCCTCCGTGGGCGTGAAGCCGAACGGCGTGAGATCGAGCGCGACCATGTGGCGTAGTCTGCACAACTACGCCGCCGTGCGCAAGCAAAACGGAGCGGGCGCCCGGGGGCACCCGCTCCGCGTCGGTCGTTGGCCGATGGCGAACCCGCCTCAGGTGTACTCGAGCGGGATGCCCAGATGCTTGGAGATGAGCGCGAGGCGGAACGTCACATCCACCGACCGCGCCTCGACCGTCTTCGACTCGGCGACGAGCGGCCACTCGTGCCACGTCACCTTGTGCACCACCTTCGGCACGGCCTTGAGCGTCTTCGGCGCCCAGACGCCCGTCTCGTCGCAGTCGGCGTACAGGCGGGCCAGTGCGCGCGTCGCCACGGGCGCCCACTGCAGCGCGTGCATGCGCGCGAGCAGCTCGCCGTAGTGCAGGGCGAGCGGGATGTCCTTGGCGTTCCCCTTCGCGTCGGTCTCGATCGGGTCGCCGAGGATCAGGTAGTGCGGCTTGAGCGACTTCTTCCCCGCCTGGATGACGAACGCCTTCTTCGGCGCCGGCTGCGCGAGGTAGTGGCCGAGGCGCTCGGTGAAGCCGGCGCGCTCGCGCTGCAGGTTCGGCATCGAGGCGATCATCGCCACGCTGTACCAGCTGGGCGGATACGCTTCCGGGTGGAGCGCGGTGCCGGTACCGGCGCGCACCCACGGCTTCTCGACGATCTCGCTGCGGAGGAAGTGCGAGATCTCGTTCGCCACCTTGTGGGCGGCGCCGCGGAGCCGCGGGTCCTCCAGGTGGCCCGCCTCCGCGAGGGCGCAGCACGCCGCCTCGCGCAGCCACGAGCGCACGACGGCCGCCGCCTTCTCCTCGCCCTTCACGCCCTTCTGGTACTCGAACAGCAGCTCGGGCGACTCGTCGCGCGAGAGGAGCCGGTACAGCAGGCGGTCGGCGAGGCGGTACGCGCGCTGGTCGGTCGGGAGGCCCAGCTGGAGGAGCCGGCGGTACTGCGGGATCGTGCCGACTTCCTTGATCCCGGCGGTCGCCGACGGCGCGAGGGCGAGGAGGTTGCCGCCCCAGAGCCCGGTGTCCTTCTGCTTCTTCGTGACCGCCGCGACCTGCTTGGACGCCACCACCGCCTGCACCATCGCCTCGACCGGCTCCGGGGGGACGAAGCCCGGCGGGGCCAGCTCGCGGACGACGCGCAGCCGGATGCTCTCGCCGCCGTGCGCAAGGAGCCACGACAACGGCACGCGATGGCTGGTGGGCAGCTCCACGGAACGCCTCAGGCGGGGAAAGGGGGTGACAAAAGCGGCGGCAAGCTAACCGCGCCCCGGGGGCCACGCTACTGCGGGGGTGACGGGCAGCGCACGACGGTGATGCCGGGCGGCTGGGGCCCCGAGGCCTCGCCCACGAGGGCCACGAGCTCCGGGCCCACCCACGCGATCCCCTCCCCCTGCCGCTGGCCGCCCGAGCCGGCGCAGCGGGAAGGTGCCCCGGACGGCAGGCCCCGTGCGTCCGTCGCGAACCGATACACCGCCTCGTAGGAGCGCACAGCCAGCGCCCGCCCATCAGGCGACAGGGCGGCGCCCGTGACCAGCTGGCCGTCCCGGGAGGGGGCCGAGAGCGGCAGCCGCCCGACGGCCTCCGCGCGGGCCGGCACGCCCGGCGTACGCCACGCCGATGCGGGTACCCGCAGCACCGCGAACGCGCCCCGCCGCCCCTTCGTGATGATCACGACGTCGCCGGCGGGCGTGACGTAGGCTGCCTCGGCGTCGTCCGGGCCGTCGGGGTAGGTCACCGTGAGCGCCTCGGCGCGCGCGGTGAGGGCATCGTCCGGGGCGGGCACGGCGTGCGGTTCCGGGACCCGATACAGCCGCACCGCGCGCCGCGCGCCCCGATTGTCGCCGATATCGGCAATGTGGAGACAGCGGCCGCGGGCGGTGGCACACGGCCCGATCGCCAGGTCCTCCCAGTCGAGGTTCTCGGCGCCCTTCACCCGCCAGCGACCGAGGGCGCGGCCGAGGGTGTCGGTGAGGAAGAGCTCAGGCGGATTCCCCGAGTCGTTCAGGCTCCAGAGCCGTCCGGGATGCGCGGCACTGGGCGCCACGCCGGACGCCTCCTGCAGGCGCGCGTCGGCCAGCGGTCGCGCCATGTCGCGCCGCTGGGCGGCCACGGGTCCCGCGAATGCCAGCGCCAGCGCCAGCAGGCACGCGGGCCACGGGCTTCCGGCCGGGCGGCAGTACGTTGCGGGGAGGGGGCGGCGCGGTGCCGCCGGCCGATGACCGACCGAAGGAGCCAGGAGATGCGCCTCGCGCTCGTGAAGCTGCTGCTGCTCGCCGGGGTGGCCTGCGCCGCGCCCCTCGCCGCCCAGGAGACGGAGACGCCGGAGGCGCTGCTCGCCCGCTGCGAGGACGAGGAGGGGGAGGCGTGCAGCGACCTCGGCATCGCCCACCTCGAGGGCACCGCCGTCATCGCCGACTCCGGGCGGGCGCGCGCGCTGTTCGAGCAGTCGTGCAAGCTCAAGCACCTGAAAGGCTGCTACAACCTCGCACTCGCGCTCGCCGACGGCGTCGGCGGCCCGCCGAACGTGCGCCGCGCCGTGGACCTCTATCGCGCCGCCTGCTACCAGAAGCATCCGCTCGCGTGCAACAACCTCGGCGTCCTCTACGACTACGGCCATGGCGTGCCCCGCAACGGCCTCACCGCGGCCGTGTTCTACGAGAACGCGTGCCAGGCGGGCAACCCGAAGGGGTGCCTCAACGGCGCGCGCCTGTACAAGGGGAACCGCGGCGTCCGGCTCGACGAGGCCAAGGTGGCGGCGCTGCTCGGGCGCGGCTGCGACCTCAGGGAGCCGCGGGCCTGCAAGGCGGTCGGCCGCGAGGATCCGTCGCCGCCGCCGGCTCCCGCCCCCGCCGACACGGCGGCGGCGGTCGAGCCCTAGCGCCAGGTGCGCAGCAGCTCGGGCAGCACGCGCGCCTTGAGCTGCTGCGCCGCCGCGCGGAGGCCCCGCTGGCCGGCCTGCGCGGCGTTGAGGTCGACGCCGCGCGCGGTGTAGGCGCCGGCGTACACCTGCCGCCCCGTCGCCGTCTCCGTGACGGTGACGTTCACGTCCACCGCCACCGTCACCATCCCGCGCGCCGTGCCCTGCTCGCGCGTCGTCGCGGCGATCGTCATCGTGTGCGGCGCGCCCCCGTCGGCGACGGTCACGCCCCCCTCCGAGAGCGACTGGCGCGCGAGCGGCGCCAGGATGGCCGGCGCCACCGGCTGGCCCAGGTTCGTCTCGGTCACGGCCAGCGCGACCGTGCGGCGCCCCACCTCGAAGGTGACGCGCGCGCGGGGCGGGGTGACGCCGCTGATGAGCTTCTGCAGCGCCTCGCCCACCGAGTCGTCCGGGGAGACGAGCGTGGAGAGGTCCAGCGTGATGTCGACCGCCTGCGACGCGGCGCCGACGCCGAGCGCGCGGATGGGGCAGCGGATGACGCCGTCGGGGCCGCTGGTGCCCGGGTCGCCGGCGCGGCCGCCGCCCGCCGAGAAGGTGCAGCCCGCCGGGATCCCGCCGACCGGCGTCCCCTTCTCCGTGGCGAGCGTCGCGTCCACGGTGGCCGGCGCGGCACCCGCGACCGTCCGGATCGTCCCGGCGGCGGGGACGAGCCGCCACGACGTCACGTAGCGCTGCAGCGCCCCGTAGGCGAGGTCCACGAGGTCGGCACGCTCGGCGCCGCTCTCCACCATGAGCGGCTCGCCGAAGAACGCCTGCACCGCCTGGAGCGCCTTGAGGTAGCCGCCGACGGCCGCGGCGCCGTCGCCCTGCCTCGCGGCGGCCTCGGCGGCCTCGTAGAGCTGGAGCCCCACCTGCCGCGCGCGGGACGACGGTCCGAAGCGCAGCTCCTCCCACTTCGCCTTCTCCAGCCGGTAGTACGCCCAGAAGCGCTGGTCGTCCTCCCACGTGGCGACCTGCTCGTAGCCCTGCAGCTTGGCCACCGTGTTGGCCTTGAGGCCGGTCTTCACCTCCTCGGAGAAGCCGCTCGCGTCCTCGACCTGCTTGCGCAGGAACTGGCTGGAGACGGACGTGACGATCTCCGCGGCCATGTCGGCCAGGGCGACCGAGCGCGCGCGCGCGAGGTGGCCGCCGGTGCGGCCCTCCTTCGCGACGTAGCCGATGCCGATGTACGCCTCGCGGTCGACGGGCCGGCGCGTGACCCACGCGGGCGCGGGCCCCTGCGCGGCCGCCGGCGAGGCCACCGCGAGCAGGGCGAGCAGGAGGAGCAGGGCGCGCGCCCCGCCCGGGGCGGCGCGGGTCACGGCTGGGGCGCGGAGATCACGAGGTCGCCCGCCTTCGGCGCCCCCGTCCCCTGGCGCTGGACGAGCCGGCCCGTCGAGAGCTGGCGCTCCGTGGCGAACACCTCGATCGCGCCGAGGACCGACTTCTCATAGCCCGAGACCTCGCCGGTGCCGGGGTTCTTGAGCTCGGCGCCCTTGCGGAAGACGATGAACCGGTCGCCGCCCTTCACGCCGCGGTCCTCGCCGAGGTTGAGCGTGATGTTCTGCCCGGCGACCTTGAGCACCATCCCCGCGAGCGGGTACTGCGCCGCGACGCGCGCCGCGAGCCGCTGCGCGGCCTCGCGCGTCGCGTCGGCGTAGAGGCCGGTGAGGTCGAGCGAGCGGCCGACCGGCTTGTTGGCCGCGTCCACCGTGCTCCGCCCCTCGCGCGACGCCCGCTCGGAGGCCGACGTCATCACCTCGCCCGTCTCCGCGTTGACGAGGCGCGCGTCGAGCACCACCTCCACCTTCGTCACCAGGTACGCGCCGGACGGGTTCCGGATCACGTCGCCCTTGCGGTCGTCCGCGCGGGCCACCGTGGTGAACAGCATCGCGTCCGAGCCCAGCAGGTTGCCGAGCTGCACGGCCTTCGTCTCGTCGGTGACGCCGGTGAGCTGCAGCTTCTGCTCCTCCAGCACCTCGTCCAGCCGCGCGCGCTCCACCACGAGGAACTTCCCCGTGGCCGCGACCGCGTTGCCGAGCAGTTCCGTGACGTTGACCCCGGCCTTGAACTCGAGCTCCTCCTTGCCGCCGACGTCGGCCACGGCGAGCGTGAGCTTCAGCGCCTGGTCCTTCTCCATCTTGGCGAACCAGTCGTCGTCCCAGCCCGAGGGGATCGTGAGCTCGGGCGCGCGCGCGCCGGCCCGCTGCTGCGCGGCGAGCGGCGCGGCCACGGCGAGCGCGAGGACGGCCGCGAGCGCGGCGCGCGTGCTCACTTGAACACCGTCTTGTTGTACTGCACGACCGGCTGCTTCGAGTTGTAGTACGCCACCGCCACGTCTCGCGCGAGCTCCATGCGGTGCGCCTCCTGCGCGGCGGCGGTCGGGTACAGCTGCTTGAGCGCCTCGAGGTTCTTGTCGTACGTCTGCAGCGCGATCTGCAGGTCGCGGTCCTCGCGCTGGTTCACCACGCCCTCGATCCTGTCGACGAGCGCCGCGGCCTCGTCGGCGCAGGGGCTGAACGGGTCGATGTCGTCCAGCGACTGGAGCGCCTGCACGTACGCCTGCGCCGCGACGTTCGCCGAGGCGTTCTTGATCAGCCCCTTGCACGCCTGCTGCTGGTACGACTTGAACGCGAAGTCGATGTCCGGCGCGATCGCCTCCGCGCACGTCTTCGCCTCCTTCGGCACCCGCATCAGCACGCCGAGCGCCCCCTCCCAGTCCTGCACGCGCGACTTCCGGGACGCCTCCTGCTGCAGCATCCGGCAGTTCTTCTCGTAGTACTCGAGGATCTTCCGCTTGCCCGTGGTGATGAAGGTGCGGAACTCCGGGTCGCCCGCCTGCAGCCGGGTGATCGCGTTCGTGATGGCGAGGCCCTTGCTGTTGCCGCTCCCCTTCAGCGTCCGCGACATCGAGGCGAAGGTGATGTTCTGGTCGGCCTGCTTGATGAACAGGGCCAGCTCCAGCGTCACCACCGAGATGTTCTTCAGCCCCCCCTCGGCGACCTGCTCGTCCTCGAGCGTGATCAGCGGGTAGAGCAGGAAGCCGGCGTCGATCCCGCTCCCGCCGAGGCCGGCCTGCGCGGCGATCTGCGTGAGCTTCGAGTCGACCTGGTCGCGCTGCCTCGGGGTGAGCTCCGGCGTGTCCTCGGGGACGACCACCGAGATGCTCACGGTGCCGATGTCGTCGGCGGTCACGGCCGGCGCCGGCGCCTGCGCGCGGAGCGCGGGGGCCGCGAGGAGCGCCGCGGCGATCGCGGCGCGGGCGGGGCGGGGAAGGGTCGGCATCGGCATCACTTCATCGAGATGAGGATGGTGTTGCCCTTGATGGTGCGGTCCGCCGCGAGGTTGAGCCCGCGGAGGAAGCGCACCAGCTCGCGCGCGAAGCGGTCGGGGTTGTAGTTGTTCCCCGTCGTCGGGTCCTTGAGCGGGATGCGCACGTCGTCGAAGATCATGCGCAGCTCCGTCGTGCCCTGGACGTGCGCGTTGTTCTTGAACGCGTTCTCCTCCACCCAGTCGGTGATGGCGTCGCGCAGTTCGTCCTTCTCCGCGCCGACCTCCTGCGAGAAGTTGTACGCCGCGCCCGTCTGGATCGTGATGTCGAGCACGACCGAGCGCCCGTTCGCCACCACGTCGCCGAACTTCGCCTGCATCGTGTTCAGGAACGGCTCCAGCTTGTCCGAGGCGCCCCGCATGCAGAGCTTGCCCCAGTCATCCGTCATGAACTTGCCCGACTCGCCGATCATGTTCGCGAGCGAGCCGGCCGTGCCGACGTCGTACGCCTGCAGGATGACGCGGCACGCGTTCCCGCCGGCGCCCTCGTTCAGGTCGAGCTCGGCCTCGACGTAGATGTCGGCGCGCGAGTTCGCGAGGATCTGCGTCTTGAGGTCGGCCTGGTCGTCGGACTTGAGGACGCCCGTCGTGCTCGCGGCCTTCACGGCGGCGAGGAAGTCGATCGTCGTGGCGCCGCGCTGGTCGAACGCGTTCTTGATCTCGGCGATCGCCAGGCGCTTGCGGATGTCCGACTCGAGCAGGGTGCGGATGTCCTCGCCCTGCTTCGTGAACGGCACGACCATGATCTTCGGCTGCACGGTGGCGACGCCGCCCGCCGCCGCGGGACCGACGGAGCCCGGCGTCACCGAGCCGGGCGTGGCGGTGCCGGGTCGGGCCGTGCCCGGCGTGACGCCGCTCGGCCGCGTGGCCGGGGGGACGCGCTGGGCGAGCAGGGGCGCGGCGCCCGCCGGGGCGAGCGCGAGGATGGCGAAGGCAAGGATGCGCATGGCTCAGAACCCGAACTTGCGGACGGCCCCGCGCTGCTCGAGGGCCGTGCGCAGGGCGACGTAGTTGACGGTGACCAGCCAGGTGGTGCCCTTCTCGACCTGCTTCGGCAGCTCCTGCGTCCGCACGACGTACGGCGCGAAGCCCTGCCCCTCGATCAGCTGCTCGAAATAGCCCGGGCTCTGCGCCCGCGCCGCCGCCTCGTCCGGCACCATCGCCTGCGGCACCACCGTCCCGGGCACGCCGACGAAGAGCAGTGCGCGCACCACCCGCGCCTGCGCCTCGATCGCCGCCTTGCGGCGGTTCCGCTCCGGGCTCGAGGCGATGGCGAGCACCGTGCCCGGATCCTCGGGCGGCGGACCCGCCGTCACCTGCCCCTCGAGCGCCATGTTGCGCTGCGCCGCCAGCGCGCCCGGCGCCCCGAGCGCCGCGACCGCCACCAGCGCCGCCCCCACCCACCGGGCCGCGCGCATCAGTTCACCGACAGGGCGAACATCTTCGTCTTGGCGTCGAACGCCTGCGCGATCCTGTCGCCGCCCTCCTCCACCAGGCAGACGGCGACCTCGTCGCCCTCCGGCGTCTCGACCCGGATCCGGCCGATCTTCTGCCGGACCGTCACGGTCTTCGGACCGATCTGCTTCGTGCCGGTCACGATGATGTCGAAGCGGATCCCCTTCTTCACGCCCATCGCCTCGCCGCCGTCGATGTACAGCTTCCGCGCCCGCGGGCCGTCGCGCTCGGTGATCTCGAGGATGTCGAACTGCAGCGGGAAGGTCTTGCTCACCCATTCCGTGACCGGCTTCGAGTCGCGGATCGCGGCGGTGATGGCGCCTTCCGGCGTCGAATGCCCGCCCGCCCCCTTGATGCCGAGCGAGCCGAGGAGGCCCGCGCTGCGCTGCAGCTTGAGCTGCTCCTGCGCGAGCAGCTCGGCCGTCGTCACGTCGATCACCTTGAGGCTGACGATGATCTGCGCGTCGAACGTCACCCCGCCGTCCCCGTCGGGGACCTGGTTGACGTTCACCGACTGGATGTTCCCGGCCACGATGAACGAGGCGCCGACCAGCTTGCCCTGCTCGACCAGGTTGTCGTTGTTGATGAACGACTCGGTCTTCTGGATCCCCTGCTCCGCCGCGATCTGCGTGAGCTTCCCCCGCTCCATCATGCGGAAGCGCCCCGTCTTCAGGATGGCGGACGACACCGCCTCCTCGAGGGCGGCGCGCGCCGCCTCGTTGGTGTTCCGGGCCTGGAACCATGCCTGGTACATCTCGGGCGACGCCGAGAAGGGCATCACGGCGACGATGCGCTTGACCGACTGCTCCCCCGTCTGCTGGGCGCGGAGCGGGACGGCGGCGAGCGCGGCGAGGGCCAGCGCGGCTAGGGCGGGACGGCGGAGTGGCGTCATGAGGCGAAGGATCCGGTGGCGGTCGTCGTCTTCTCTGCTCAGGACAGGGCGGCACGCAGCGACAGGGGCCGGTGCATGCCCGACAATCCAGCAAGATGCGAGCCGCGGCCGGGTCGATGAGGGAACGACCAGTGCCACGACGCATCCGGCCTGCCGATGCCGCGGGCACCGCCCGCGCCCCTTCACCTATGGATAGCACCCGCAGGGAAGGGACGCCATGCGCCGGTCCGGCCCCCCTGCCGACCACGCGCCGGGACGGTGGCGCTCCCCCGCCCGCTGCCGCCCCCGTCGCAGCGTGCCTGACGCGGGGCGCGGGGATTGCGGCCGGACGGCGCGCGGGAGCACGTTTATTGCCAGAGGAATGTCCCGTCCCCAACCGAGTCTGCCATGAGCGACGACCAGCCGCCGCCGACCCCCGCGCCCGACGAGCCGACCGCCGTCGTGCCGGCGCTCTCGCGCGGCCGGACGCGGAAGCTCAAGACGACCGACCTCCTCGAGGTGCTCCGCACGGCGACGCTCGGCGAGTACGACGTCGCGGGCGAGCTCGGCCGGGGCGGCATGGCGACCGTCTTCCTCGCGCACGACATCGCGCTCGACCGCAAGGTGGCCATCAAGGTGATGTCGCCCGAGCTGCTCATCGCCGGCGACCAGATGGTGGAGCGCTTCCTGCGCGAGGCGCGCACCGGCGCACGCCTGAGCCACCCGAACATCATCCCGATCTACGCCGTCCGCGAGACCGAGGAGCTGATCTTCTTCGTGATGAAGTTCGTCGAGGGAAAGCCGCTCGACGACATCATCAAGGGGAACGGCCCGCTGCCGTTCGCGATGGTGCGCCGGCTCATCAGCCAGGTCGCCGATGCGCTCGGCTACGCGCACCGCAGCGGGATCATCCACCGCGACATCAAGCCGGCCAACGTCATGGTGGACAAGGACGGCTGGGTGCTCGTCACCGACCTCGGCATCGCCAAGGTGCAGGAGTCATCGGGGCTCACGAGCACCGGCTCCACCGTCGGCACGCCCGCCTACATGAGCCCGGAGCAGGCCGAGGGGGCGAAGGACATCACCGGCGCCACCGACCAGTACGCGCTCGGCATCGTCGCGTACGAGATGCTCACCGGGCGCCCGCCGTTCGACGCGGACACCGTGATGGCGCTCATGTGGAAGCACCACACGGAGGCGCCGCCGCCGGTCACGCAGGCGCGGGCCGACACGCCGCCGGACCTCGCCGCCGCGATCGCCCGCATGCTCTCCAAGAAGCCGGGCGATCGCTTCCCCACGATGGATGAGGTGGTCAAGGCGTTCCGCGGCACCGACCCGGTCGACGAGGACGAGGAGCGGGCGATGGTCCGGGCGTTCGTCGCTGGGGAGGTGACGCCGGGCTCCCGCTTCCACACGCCGAAGTCGCCGCCGGTGGTGCAGCCGCTCGTCGCGCCCACCGCGGTCGAGAACGCGGTGCCCGGCCCCGCCGCCCCGCGGCCGACCGCACCGCCGCGTCCCGTGACCGGGGGCGCTCCGTCGGGCACGCCGACCGCGGGGAAGCAGGGGCCGCCGGTCGCGCTGCTCGCCGGTGGGGCGCTCGCCGCCGCCGCGGTGGCCGGATTCCTGCTGTTCGGACGCGGGGAGAAGGGCGGCGAGGTCGTTGCCCCGCCTCCGGGGCCGGTGGAGCAGGCGCCCCCGGCCGCCACGGTGGCCGGGCCGCCGCCCGCAGCGTCCACGACCGCGCCCGAGTCGCCTGCGCCCGCGCCCTCAGCCGCCACGCCGGCACCGTCGACGGCGGCACCCAAGCCGCCGGAGCCGCGTCGGCCGCCGGCGCAGGTCGCAGCGCCGGAGCCGCGTTCTGCCGCGCC
>JANRIU010000057.1:0-12362 GCA_033764615.1 Gemmatimonadales bacterium
GGCCCTCGCCCGAGTCGGAGACGCGACCGGAGAACTGATCCAGCCGCGGATCCTTGATCAGCGCCGAGGCGGTGAGGTCGAGGAGCCACGAGGCGACGACGCTGCCGCGACGCCACACCTCGGCGACGTCGGCGAGGTCGAAGTCGTACTGGTAGTGCTCCGGATTCCGCAGCGGCGTCGTCTCGGCGTCGACTTCCCGACCCTTCTTGCCGACGCTGGCGTGGCGCAGGATGTTGAGGCCCTCGGCGTAGGCGGCCATGAGGCCGTACTCGATGCCGTTGTGCACCATCTTGACGAAGTGCCCGCCGCCCGACGGGCCGCAGTGCAGATAGCCCTCCTCCGCGGTTCCGGCCGCCGCCGTCTCGCGGCCCGGGGTGCGATCCACCGAGCCGCGGCCGGGCGCCAGCGTCCGGAAGATCGGATCGAGGTGCCGCACCGTCTCGGTCGCGCCGCCGATCATCATGCAGTAGCCGCGCTCCAGGCCCCATACGCCGCCGCTGGTGCCCACGTCGACGTAGCTCAGCCCCTTGGCGGCGAGGTCCCGCGAACGGCGGATGTCGTCGATGTAGTACGAGTTGCCGCCGTCGATGACGATGTCGCCCTTCTGCAGCCGCGCGGCGAGATCGCCGAGGGTGGAGTCGACGACCGCGGCCGGCACCATCAGCCACGTCGCCCGCGGCGGGTTGAGCTTGGCGACGAAATCGTCGAGCGAGGCGGCGCCGACGGCGCCCTCCTTCGCCAGATCCTGCACCGCCTTGGCGTTGGCATCGTACACCACGCACTGATGGCCGCCGCGCATCAGGCGGCGCACCATGTTGGCACCCATGCGGCCGAGCCCGATCATTCCGAGTTGCATTGCGGTTCTCCTGAAGGAACGGAGATCAACGGAGATCAGACCCAGATGTCTCCGAGATACGAGAGCTGGGTTCCGTCAGCACCCGTATCGCGAACCATCTGCCCTTGATCACCGTTCATCTCTGTTACTTGATTTGTCGTTTCGCCGCCTCGACGACGGCGTCGACGCTGAAGCCGAACTTCTTCTGCAGTTCCTTGAGCGGCGCCGAGGCTCCGAAGGTGTGCATGCCGATGCGCTCGCCGTCCAGGCCGGTGAAGCGCTGCCAGCCGAAGGTCGAGGCCTGTTCCACCGAGACGCGCGCGGTGATCCCCGGCGGCAGCACCGCGTCGCGGTACTCCTGTGTCTGCTGGCCGAAGATCTCCCACGACGGCATGCTGATCACGCGCGCGCCGATGCCCTCCGCCGCGAGCTTCTCGTAGGCGCCGACGCAGAGCGACACCTCGCTGCCGGTGGCCATCAGGAGCACCGCCGGCTTGCGGTTCGGCGCGTCCGCCAGGACATAGGCGCCCTGGGCGACGCCGCTCGCCGCAGCGTACCTGGCGCGGTCGATCGTCGGCAGCGCCTGCCGCGACAGGATGAGCGCCGCGGGCTGGTGCCGCAGTTGCAGGATGACCTTCCACGCCTCGACCACCTCGTTGGCGTCGGCCGGGCGCAGGACGATCAGGTTCGGCACGGCGCGCAGCGACGGCAGTTGCTCGATCGGCTGATGCGTCGGCCCGTCCTCGCCGACGCCGATCGAGTCGTGCGTGCCGATGTAGAGGACGGGGAGGCCCATCAGCGCCGAGAGGCGGAGCGAGGGGCGCAGGTAGTCGGCGAAGACGAGGAAGGTGGAGCCGAACGGCCGCAGGCCGCCGTGCGCGGCGATGCCGTTCATCACGCTCGCCATGCCGTGCTCGCGCACGCCCCAGTGCAGCAGGCGGCCGAACGGGCGCGGCGCCGCCGCCTCCTGGTCCTCGGGCTCGCGGTACGGCTGCACCGTCGCGAGCCCCTTGAGCTTCGTGCCCGTGGAGCCCGCGAGATCGGCGGAGCCGCCGACCAGGTTCGGCACCTTCTCCGCCAGCGCCTGCAGCACGAGCGCCGACGCCTCGCGCGTGGCGAGCGGCTTCGCGGTCGGCACCGCGGGGATGGCGTCCTGCCAGCCCGCCGGCAGCTCGCCGCGCATCCACGCCTCGAACTCCGCGGCCTCGGCGGGGAACGCGGCCCGGTACGCCGCGACGCGCGCGACCCAGTCGGCGTGGCGGGCGGCGCCCGCCGCCTTCACCGGCGCGTAGTGCGCGTACACGTCGGCGGGCACGTGGAACGGCTCGTCGGGCCAGCCGATCAGCGCCTTCGTGCGCGCGACCTCCTCGCGGCCAAGCGGCGCGCCGTGCGCCTCGCTCGTGTCGCGCTTGGTCGGCGCGGGATCGGCGATGACGGTCTTCAGGATGATGAGCGTCGGTCGCTCCGACTGGCCGGCGGCGTTCGCGAGCGCGACGCCGATCCCCTCGAGGTCGTTGCCGTGGTCGACCTTGAGCACGCGCCAGCCGTACGCCTCGAAGCGGCGCTGCACGTCCTCGCTGAAGCTGAGCGAGGCGCGGCCGTCGATGGTGATGTCGTTCGCGTCGTAGACGAGCGTCAGCTTGCCGAGCCGCAGGTGCCCGGCGAGCGAGGCGGCCTCGCTCGCGACGCCCTCCATCAGGTCGCCGTCGGAGACGAACGCCCAGGTGCGGTGGTCGACGATGCGGTGTCCCGGCCGGTTGAACCGCTCCGCGAGGAGCCGCTCGGCGAGCGCCATGCCGGCCGCGTTGCCGATCCCCTGGCCGAGAGGGCCGGTCGTCGTCTCGACGCCGGGCGTGTGCCCGCGCTCGGGATGGCCAGGCGTGGTGGAGCCCCACTGGCGGAACTGGCGGACCTGCTCCAGCGGCACGTCGTAGCCGGTGAGGTGCAGGATGCCGTAGAGCAGCATCGACGCATGCCCGCAGGAGAGGACGAAGCGGTCGCGGTCGGCCCAGTCCGGATGGGATGGGGAATGCCGGAGCACTCCGGTGTACAAGGCATAGGCTGCCGGCGCGAGCGCCATCGGGGTGCCGGGGTGGCCGGAATTGGCGGCCTCGACGGCGTCCATGGCGAGGACGCGCAGCGCGTTGATGGCGCGCCAGTCGGCAGGGTTCTGCTGCACGGGACGAAGGCTCCGGTGGGGACGGGCAGAAAATAGGCGGATCGTGGGTCGTCCGCCGGAGTTCGGGCGTCGGAGGTCGCGGGTCGCGGGTCGTCCGTCGCCGCGCCGGCAACCGTGTCCGGGCTCGTCTGCCTGTCCGCCCGTCCGCCCGTCCGCCCGTCCGCCGAACGTTGGACACACCCTGTACCCCCCTCTACCTTGCGGCCGCCGTGAGCCCTCCCGCACGCACGTACGAGATCCACGAAGTCGCGAAGCTCACCGGGCTGAGCGCCGCGCGCCTGCGCGCGTGGGAGCGCCGGTACGCGGTCGTGCGCCCGGAACGGCAGCCGAACGGCTACCGCGCCTATTCCGCCGAGCAGGTGGCGCTGCTGCGCGCCTTCGCGAAGCTCGTCGCCGCGGGCGAGCGGATCGGCGACCTGGCGCGGCAGCCGGTGGACGTGGTGATCGGCCGGGCGGAGGGGCGCGCGCTCGACGGCTCGCCGCACGGCGCGCTGCTCGAGGCGGTGAAGTCGTTCGACCGCGACCGGCTGGAGTCGCTCGTCGCGCAGCAGCTGTCGCTCCGCGGCCTCGCGGAGTTCGCCCAGTCGGTGGTGCTGCCCCTCGCGCAGGCGGTCGGCGACCTCTGGGCGCTCGGCAAGATCCCGATCGCGGCGGAACATCTCGCGAGCGAGGTGGTACTGCATGCGCTCAAGGGGGGCCTGCGCATGAGCCGCAGCTCCGGCCCGCTCTGCGTCGCCGCGTGCCTGCCGGGCGAGCGGCACGAGTGGGGGTTCCTGTGCGCGCTGGCCGTGGTGTCGGAGCAGGGCTGGCGCGTTCACTATCTCGGCGCCGACCTGCCGGTGGACGACGTCGTGGAGGCGGCGTGGACGCTCTCGCCGGCGGCGGTGGCGCTCTCCAGCAGCGACCCGGCCATCACCGGCGAGCACCTCTCGGCGCTCGCCGCGCTGCCCGGGCGGCTCCCGCCGGACACGATGGCGGTGATGGGCGGCGCCGGCGCCGAGGCGCATGCCGACGCGCTGCGCCACCACGGTTACCGCATCGGGATCGCGGCGTTTAGCGTTCAGCACGCCTCGTGAGGGGCGACGGGCGGGCGGCGACGTGCCGCGCGCCCGGTTTTCGTTCCGCGGCCGGGCGACGCCCGGCCGCCTCGGAGGGATGATGGCAGCTCCAGTCACCACGGCTCCTGCGGCCGGCCTGCGCGACCGCCCCGCCCCCCTCGTCCGCGGCGACGGCCGGACGGTCACCGTCGTCGGCGCCGGCTTCGGCGGCCTCGCCACCGCGGCGCGCCTCGCGCACGCCGGGTACCGCGTCACGGTGCTCGAACGCCACGGGATTCCGGGCGGGCGCGCCGGCCGCTGGCTCTCCGAGGGGTTCACGTTCGACACCGGGCCGTCGCTGGTCATGATGCCGGAGTACTGGCACCGCCTCTTCAACGACTGCGGCCGCCGGCTCGAGGACTACGTGACCCTCGTGCAGTGCGAGCCCGGGTACAAGGTCTTCTTCCCCGACGGCACCGTCTTCACCAAGTCGTCGGTGCTCAGCCGCTTCCTCGAGGAGTGCGAGCGCCTCAGCCCGGGCTCGACGCCCGGCGTGATGGGCTACCTCGCCCACACGGCGAAGCTGTACGACGAGGGGCTGCGCTTCATCGGCCGCAACATGCACGACGTGTCGAGCATGCTCTCGCTGCGCGCGCTCGGCGGCCTCGTCGGCACCAGCGCCCTCGGCGACCTCCAGAAGCTCGTCCGCAAGTACATCGGCCACGAGCAGCTCCAGCAGATCCTCTCGTTCCAGACGCTCTACCTCGGCCTCTCGCCGTACGAGTCGATGGCGATCTACGCGCTGCTCCCCTACACGGAGCTGGCGCACGGCATCCACTACCCGATGGGCGGCATGCACCAGCTGCCGCTCGCCCTCGAGCGCCTCGGCCGCGAGCTCGGCGTGGAGTACGTCTACGACGCGTCGGCGCGCTCGTTCGAGAAGGACGGCGACCGCATCTCGGCCGTGGTGACCGCCGACGGCCGCCGCTGGACGAGCGACATCGTGCTCTGCAACGCCGACCTGCCGTACGCCTACGAGTCGCTGCTCGGCGAGCCGTACCCCGGCATCGAGAAGAAGCGCTTCAGCTGCTCCGTCGTGCTCCTCTACATCGGCACGAGCCGCGAGTACCCCGAGCTGACCCACCACTCGTTCGTGGTGGGCGACAACATGAAGGAGGGGTGCCGGCAGATCTTCGAGGACCACGTGATGCCGGACGACGCGCCCGCGTTCTACGTCGTGGCCACCTCGCGCACCGACCGCTCGCAGGTGCCCGCCTCCGGCGGCGAGAACCTGTTCGTGCTGCTCCTCGCGCCGAGCCAGCCGGCCGACCCCGCGCGGCGCATCGACTGGAGCGTGAAGGGGCCCGAGGTGGAGGCGCGGACGATCGCGGCGCTCGAGCAGTGGCGCCTCCCCGGCCTGCGCGACTCCATCGTCACGAAGAGGCTCGTCACGCCCGACCACTTCACGATGGCGTTCGGCAACCTGCGCGGCGAGGCGTTCGGCCTGGGGCACGACTTCCGGCAGATCGGCTGGTTCCGCCCGCACAACCGGCATGACCGGTACGCGAACCTGTTCTTCGCCGGCCAGAGCACGCACCCCGGCTGCGGCGTGCCGATCCAGCTCATCTCCGCGGAGTGCGCGGCGGAGCGGATCGCGGCGGAGCTGCCGGTCCGGTGAGCCTGGCGCTGGAGGAGAGCTACGCCCGCGCCGAGCGGGTGACGGCGGAGTGGGCCAAGTCGTTCCACTTCGCCAGCCGCTTCCTGCCGCGCCACAAGCGGCGCGGCATCTTCGCGCTCTACGACTACTGCCGCCACGCCGACAACCTCGTCGACTCGCGCGGCAGCCGCCCCGTCGAGCTCGTGCGGCAGGACATCGCCGAACTCGGCGGCGTGATCCGCGCCATGTACGCCGGCGTCCCGCCCGCCGAGCCGCGGTGGCTCGCGCTCCACGACACGCTCGGCCGCCACCCGGTGCCGATGGACCCGCTGCTCGAGCTGCTCGAGGGCGTGGCGATGGACCTCGAGCCGGTGGAGATCGCGGACGCCGAGGAGCTGATGCGCTACTGCCGCTTCGTCGCCGGCGGCGTGGGGCTCATGATCGGGCCGATCCTCGGCGTCGAGCACCCCGACACGTTCCGCGAGGCCGGCGTCCGCCTCGGCATCGCGATGCAGCTCACCAACGTGCTGCGCGACATCGGCGAGGACCTCGACAACGACCGCGTGTACCTCCCGGCGGAGGAGCTGGCGCGCTTCGGTCTCACGCGCGCCGACCTCGAGCGGCGCGAGGTGACGCCCGTGTTCCGCCAGTTCATGGAGTTCCAGGTGGCGCGGGCGCGGCGCTACTTCGAGCAGGGGAGCCGCGTGGTGCCGCTCTTCCCCAACGACGGCTCGCGCCTCACGGTGCGGCTGCTGAAGCAGACCTACGCCGGCATCCTCGACGCGATCGAGCGCCTCGACTACGACGTCTTCCGCGCGCGCGCGTACGTCAGCATGCCCCGCAAGCTGGCGATGCTCGGCCGGGCGATCTGGACGGAGCGGCCGTGGCCGGCGGCGGGACTCTCGGTGCGCTCCGCCTGAGCGCGCCGGCGGCGGCCCCGCCGTACGCCCCGCCCCGCCCGTGGCTGGTCGCGGCGTTCGCGCGCTACTTCGCGTCGCTCTTCCGCTCCCACTTCAGCAGCACCCGCTGGCATCACCTCGACGACCCCGCGACATGGGACCGCTCGCTCCCCACGCTCTTCATCGCCAACCACACCAACTGGTGGGACGGCTTCTTCTCGCTGCTCCTCACGCGGGCGATGGGGATGGGCTGCCACGTGCTCATGGAGGCGCGCAACCTCGACCGGTACCCGCCCTTCCGGTGGATCGGCGTGATCCCCGTGCGCCGCCACTCGGTGCGCGGCGCGTACGAGGACCTCGTCGCCGCGCAGCGCTGCCTGCAGCCCGACACCGGCCTGTGGATCTACCCCTCCGGCGGCCGCCGACCGATGCTCGAGCCGGTGCAGGACCTCGAGCGCGGCGCCGCGCACCTCGCGCTCTCCGCCGGGCAGCCGGTGCGCATCTGCCCGGTGGCCCTCCGGTACGTGTTCCTTGGCGAGCAGCGGCCGGAGGCGTTCGCGCTCGTCGGCGAGCCGTGGGTACTCCTGCCCGGCGGTCGCGACGACCGCCGCTCGCTCACGCTGCGCCTCCAGCAGCGTCTGCAGGGGACCGTCGACGCGCTGGACGCCCTGCTCCGCACCGAGCAGCTCGACGCCTTCCGGCCCCTCGTGCCTGGCAGCCTCTCCATCAACAAGCGGGTCGACCTCATCCGCCACCGCCTCGGGCTCCTCGAGGGGCCGTTCGACGCGCGCAATGGGTGACACGCGGCATGGGTGACTACACGCTGTGGAAGACGCTGCACGTGGTGGGCGTCGTCCTGATGGTGGGGAACGTCACGGTGACGGGCGTCTGGGCCGGGCTGCTCTGGCGCTGGCGCGCGCGCCTCGCCTTCACCGACATCGCGCGCGGCATCCTCTGGACCGACCTCTGGTTCACCTTCGGGGGCGGCACGCTGCTCACCATCGCCGGCCTGATGATGGTGCGCGTCGGCCGTCTCGACTGGGCGGGGACGCCGTGGCTCCGGCACGGCATCGAGGCGCTGGCGCTCTCGACCGGCGTCTGGCTCGCGATGCTGCTCCCCGACCAGTTCCGCATGCTCCGCTGCCGACCCGACGAGGGGGAGCGCTTCGCGCGGCTGTTCCGCCGCTGGACCGTGCTCGGCTGGACGGTGACGGCGCCGCTCTACTGGGCGCTCGCCTGGATGGTCTGGAAGGGCTGAGCGCCGGCGCGCTCAGCTGATCACGCGGCTCCGCTCCCGCTCGCGCCGCTCCTCGCCCGGCGCGAGCGGCTCGTCGGCCGGCGGCGCGGTGCTGCCGTTCCAGATGTCGGCGCGCACGTGCCAGCCGCCGCCGGTCGCGCGGCCGAGGAGCAGGACGCACTTCCCCGAATCGGCAGGCTGGTCGAGCGTGGCGGGGAGCGTGTACCGGCCGATCACGGTGGCCCGGTCGTCGCGCAGCTCCACGGCGACCGGCTCCAGCACGAGGCCGGGCTCGAGCGCGTCCCGCCAGAAGGCGGCGATCGCCGCGCGGCCGGCGATGAGCGCGTGATCGGGCGGGAGGAGGTACGCGTCGTCGGCGTAGAGGGCGACGAGCGCCGCGATGTCGCGGCGGTTGGACGCCTCCACGTAGCGGTCGAGCAGCCCGCGAATCTCCGTCGGCAGCGGCGCCGGAGCGGCGCGGGGGGCCGCGTCCCCGGGCGCGGACGCCGGGGCGGCCGGGCGCCGGCACGCCGCCGCGACGAGGACGAGCCCGAGGGCCGCCGCTGCCATCCGCTGGGTCAACGGTCTACCATTCCTCCGTGCCACGCCGTTCACGCCGAAAGGCGTCACCCTCCGGGGACGTTCCCTCCGCCGCGCCGTCCGGGCTCCGCAAGTCGAGCAATCGCAGCATGTCGGCCCACCGCGAATGGCTGCTCGCGGAGTACGGGCCGATCTGCGCGTACTGCGGCGACGAGATCGCGGTGACCGCGGTGACGCTCGACCACGTGCGCCCCCGCAAGGGGAAGACCGCGTACGACCGGCCCGACAACCTCGTCGTCGCCTGCCGCACCTGCAACGCCGCCAAGGCCGACACGCCGCTGCTCGCCTTCCTGCTGGGGAAGCGGTCGCGTGCCGTGTTCCTGCTGGAGTACGGGCACCACCTCTCCGAGCCGCTGCAGGAGCTCGCCCGGCAGATCGCCGAGCGGCCGATCCTCCCCCGCGAACCGGCGTGAGCGGCGGCGGGCCTCAGCCCGCGGTCGCCGTCACCGGCACGTCGAGCGCCTCGCCGACGATCCGCGCCTGCTCGGCGGCATGCGCCGCCGGGTACCCCTCCGCCGGGCTCGCCCGCTCCGGGCGCCCCACGTAGCGCAGCGACACGCCCGCCGGCAGCAGCTCCCGCAGCCGCGGCTCGACGAACGCCCAGGCCCCCATGTTGCGCGGTTCCTCCTGCGCCCAGACCAGCTCCTCCATCCCGGCGTACCGGGCGAGCAGCGGCTGCAGCTCCTCGGTCGGGAACGAGTAGAGCTGCTCCAGCCGCACGAGCGCGGGGCGCGCGTCGCCGAGCTTCTCGGCGGCAGCGGCGAGCTCGTAGTGCAGCTTGCCGCTGGAGAGCACCACGCGCGTCACGTCCGCCGGGCGGCGCGAGGTGACGGCGTCGTCGAGCACCGGCTGCCAGGTGCCGGAGGTCAGCTCGGCGAGGTGGCTCGTCGCCTGCGGGTGGCGGAGCAGCGACTTCGGCGTCATCACGATGAGTGGCCGCTGGCGCGTCCGCTTCGCCTGCCGGCGGAGCAGGTGGAAGTACTGGGCGGGCGTCGTCGGGTTCGCGACGCGGATGTTCCCCTCGGCGGCGAGCTGCAGGAACCGCTCGAGGCGGGCGCTCGAGTGCTCCGGCCCCTGGCCCTCGTAGCCGTGCGGCAGGAGCAGCACGAGCCGCGTCGTCAGGCCCCACTTCGACAGGCCCGAGACGATGAACTGGTCGACGATGACCTGCGCGCCGTTGATGAAGTCGCCGAACTGCGCCTCCCACACCACCAGCGACTCCGGCGCCGCGGCGCTGTAGCCGTACTCGAAGCCGAGCGTCGCCAGCTCCGAGAGCGGGGAGTTGTGCAGCTCGAGCGGGGCGAGCGCGCCCGGCAGCAGCTGGAGCGGCGCGCAGCGCGCGCCCGACTGCGCGTCGTGCAGCACGAGGTGGCGCTGGCTGAACGTGCCGCGCTCCACGTCCTGTCCCGTGAGCCGCACCGGCACGCCCTCCGCGAGCAGCGAGGCGTAGGCGAGCCCCTCGGCGTGCGCCCAGTCGATCCCGCCCTCGGGACCGAGCGCCGTGCGGCGGCGGTCGAGCTGCTTCGCGAGCTTCGGGTTCACCGTGAAGCCCTCGGGCCGCCGCAGCAGCTGCTCGTTCAGCGCCTCGAGCAGCTCGGGCGGCACCGCCGTCTCCACGGGCGCACCCTGCGTGACCGGCGCCTTCGCCCCCGGCCCCGCGTGCCCGTGCGAGGAGCGCAGCGCCTGCTGCACCGACACCATCCCCTGGTACACCTCGAGGTAGCGCTTCTCGACGTCGTCGAGCGTCACCACGCCTGCGGTCACCAGCTTCTCGGCGTACAGCTTCCGCACCGTCGGGTGGGCCTTGATGCGCGCGTACATCGCGGGCTGCGTGTACGTCGGCTCGTCGCCCTCGTTGTGGCCGTGGCGCCGGTAGCCGACGAGGTCGATCACGACGTCGTTGGCGAACTTCTCGCGGTACGCCATCGCGAGCCGCACCGCCTGCATGCACGCCTCCACGTCGTCCGCGTTGACGTGGATGATCGGGACGTCGAACCCCTTCGCGAGGTCGGAGGCGTAGCGCGTGGAGCGCGCGTCGTTCGGGTCGGTGGTGAAGCCGACCTGGTTGTTGGCGATGAGGTGCACCGTGCCGCCGGTGCCATACCCCTGCAGCCCGCCGAGATTGAGCGTCTCGGCCACCACGCCCTGGCCCGCGAACGCGGCGTCGCCGTGGATGATGACGGGGACGGCGAGCGTCGGGTCGTGCAGCGGCACCCGCCCGCGGCGCTGGGTCTGCTTGGCGCGCGCGCGACCGTCGACGACGGCACCGACGAACTCGAGGTGGCTCGGGTTCGGCACCAGCGCCACCGTCATCGCCTTGCCGCTCGGCACGGGGAAGGCGCCCTCGGCGCCGTGGTGGTACTTCACGTCGCCGGTGCCGCCCTCGGGCGTGAGCTTGCCGGCCTCCACGTGCCGGCCCCCCTCGAACTCGGCGAAGATCGTCTCGTACGGCCGGCCGATGATGTGCGCGAGCACGTTGAGCCGGCCCCGGTGCGCCATGCCGATCACCACGTCGCGCGCGCCCTGGTCGGCGGCGAGGCCGATGACCTGGTCGAGCATCGGCACCATCACGTCGAGCCCCTCGATGCTGAAGCGCTTCTGGCCGAGGTACGCCTTGTGGAGGAACTGCTCCAGCGCCTCCACCTTCGTGAGGCGGCCGAGCAGCCGCACGCGCGCCTCCGGCGGGAGCGGCGCGCGGAACGTGCCCGACTCGATCCGCTCGCGCAGCCAGACGCGCTGCTCGTGGCTGCTGATGTGCTCCACCTCGTACGCGATCGTGCCGCAGTACGTCGCCTGCAGCTGCGGGAACGCCTCCAGCAGGGTGGGACCCGGCACGTTCACGCGCAGCACCTTCGACGGGATCTGCGCCATCACCTCGGGGGTGAGGCCGAGGGGCCCGGGGTCGAGCGCGGGGTCGCCGATCGGGTCGCTGCCGAGCGGGTCGAGCCGCGCGGCGAGATGGCCGTGCGTGCGGAACGCCTTCACCAGCGACATGGCCGCCGCCACGTGCGCCAGCGCCTCCTCGCCCGCCAGCGTGGGGGCCGCTCCGGCCGCCGCGCGCGCGGGAGCCGCCGCCGCCGCCGCCGCGGCACCCGCCACCGCCACGCCGAGGCTCGCCGCGCACGCGGCGTAGAAGCCGTGCTCGCCCTGCAGCAGCGCGTCGACCGTCGCGAGGAAGGCGCCCGACTCCGCGCCCTGGATGACGCGATGGTCGTACGTGCTGGTGATCGCCATCACCTTGCTCAGGCCGAGCGCCTCCGCCTGCGCGGCGGGCATCTCGCTGAACTCGGCCGGGTACCGGATCGCGCCGACGGCGAGGATCGACCCCTGGCCCACCATGAGGCGCGGCACCGACGCCACGGTGCCGAGCCCGCCGGGATTCGTGAGCGACATCGTCGCGCCCTGCAGGTCGTCCGGCGCCAGCGCGCCGGTACGCGCCTTCTGCACCAGCGCCTCGTAGGCCGCGTGGAACTGCGCGAACGTGAGCCGGTCGGCGCGCTTCACGACCGGCACGAGCAGGCCGCGGCTGCCGTCCTTGCGCGTCACGTCCACGGCGAGGCCGAGGGAGACGCCGTCCGGCTCCACGCGGAACGCCTGGCCGTCCTTCGCGAGATACGTGGCACCCATCACGGGGTGCTGCCGGGTCGCCTGCACGATCGCCCAGGCGATGAGGTGCGTGAATGAGAGCTTCTCGCTCCGCCCCGCCGCGGCGAGCGCCGCGTTCAGCGCCTTCCGCTCGCGCTCGAGCCGCGCGACGGCCAGCTCGCGGAACGTCGTCGCCGTCGGCACCGCGAGCGAGGCGTCCATGTTCTGCGCCAGGCGGGCGGCGGGGCCCTTGAGCAGGATGCCGCCGGCCGGCGGCGGCGCGGGTGGGGCCGCGGGCGTCGCGGCCGCAGGCGCATGCGCCGGCGCGGCGGG
>JANRIU010000059.1:0-4998 GCA_033764615.1 Gemmatimonadales bacterium
GCGGGGGCGCGGCGGCCGGTGCCTCCGCGCCGGGCGGCGCCGCCGGGGCCGGCGCGGCGGCGGCACTGGTCGCCGGCGCCTTGTCGAGCGCCTCCTGCGCACGCTCGAGCCGTCCCTCCGCGCGCTTGAGGCGCGTCTCCAGCCGCGCCCGGTTCCGCTCGAGCGAGCTCTTCGCGGTCGCCGAGGTGATGGTCGCGAGGTCGCGCTCGAGGGCTTCGTACTCGGCGCGGAGGCTGTCGGCGGCGGCCTGCGCGACCGCCACCTCCTTCTCGAGTCGCGCACGCGCCCCGGCGGTCGCGGCGGCCTCGCCCGACCCGCTGGCAGCGAACGACGCCAGCTCCCGCGCCGCGTCGCGCAGGCCGGCAACGGCAGAGTCCGGCATCATGAACGGCCGCTCGGTGCCCGCCGGCGCGACATGCACGACGCCGAAGCGCACCATGCCCGGGCCGTTGGCGACCGCCGAGTCCACGCAGACGACGGCCTGGTCGCCGCGCTGGTGCCCCGGGCCCGCGCGCAGGCGGATCCCGCCGTCGCCTTCGGGCACGAACCAGCACTTCGCCGCCGCCGCGCCGTAGCTGCTGTCGGCCACGGTGAGCTCGGCGTCGACGCCGGTCAGGTCGGTCGGGCTCGAGCGCACGATGCGGATGGTGGTCAGGCGGCCGAGCTGGCGCGTCCCTTCGCGCACCGGCAGGTCCGGGAGGGGCAGGGTGATCGGATCGCTCGAGTCGACCAGGACCGCCACCGTCTCCTTCACCTTCTCCTTCCCCTTCCGGACGATCGTCCAGAAGACCATGCCGACAGCGAAGATGCCGAAGGCACCGAGGAAAATCCGAACCCAGTAGTTACGCATCGTCGGCCTCCCGCGCGCCGCGCGGAGCGAGGAATGTTTCAAGTTTAGACGTGGCGGGGACGTCCAATGTTTCAGCCATGCCGGCCGGCGGGGGGCGGGCAGTAGCTTCGTCTCCGGCATGTCACGCAAGCTCCAGGCAACGCTTCTGCTGCTGGGCGGCGGGCTCTTCGCCTGGATGATCTGGCGGATCGGCCCCGGCCAGCTCTGGGCCAATGCCGAGCGGACCGGGTGGTTCTTCCTCCCGATCGTCCTCTCGTACTTCTTCGTCTATGCCCTGAATGCGTGGTCGTGGCAGCTGATGATGGCGGAGGAGGCGTCGCGGCCCGGGTACTGGCGCACCTTCTCCATCACGGCCTCGGCGTTCGCGCTGAACTACCTCACGCCGATGGTGCAGGCGGGGGGCGAGCCGTACAAGGTGGCGGCGGTGGCGCCGTGGCTGGGGACGCAACGGGCGGTCGGTTCCGTGGTGCTCTGGCGGATGCTCCACTCGCTGTCGTACCTGATCGCGTGGTTCGTGGCGGCGGTGCTCGGCTTCTTCGTGCTCCCGCTCGAGCCGAAGGTGGTGGTCGGGCTGGGCCTCGGCGTGCTCGGCGTGGGCGGCCTCATCCTCGGGCTGCTCTTCCTGCACCGCGAAGGGGTGATGGAGCGGCTGCTCGACGTCCTCCACCGCGTGCCGCTGCTGGACCGGGTGGCACGGCTCATCGAGCCGCGTCGCGAGGCGCTCGTGGCGATGGACCGGCAGATCGCCGACTTCTATCATCGGGCGCCGCGGCGCTTCGCCGCCGCGCTCGCGATCGAGTGCCTGGCGCGCGCGGTGTTCGCCGCGGAGTTCTGGCTCATCTGCTACTCCGTCGGCGTGCGGCTGGATGCGCTGCAGAGCTTCGTGCTGCCGGGCCTCTCGTCGCTCATCCAGAACGCGCTGTTCATCATCCCGTACCAGCTTGGCACGAACGAGGGGGCGGGGTTCGTGCTGTTCCAGCTCGTCGGCTTCGAGCCGTCGCTCGGCGTGTACACGGCCATCGTGAGCCGCCTGCGCGACCTCAGCTGGATCGGCCTCGGCCTGCTGCTCCTCGGCATGGGCGGGACGGCCCGGGCCGGACGGCCACTCACGTCCGCGGCCGCACCTGCCGATACTCCGGAGGAACCCAGGCAGGAGGCCTGATTGCGGGACGGATCCCCCCGGTGGCTCGCGCTCGCCACCCTGCTCGTCGCCGGATGCGACATCCCGACGAGCACGCGCACGCCGATCATCCAATCCCAGTTCCTCGTCCCGGTGAAGGCCGACTCCGTCGGCGTCGCCGAACTCCTGCCGTCGGGCGTGACGCTCGTCGGCGGGCAGTTCCGCGTCAGCGTGCCGGCCACCACCGCCAGCCAGACGCTTGGCGGCCTGTGCGGGGGGCTGTGCAGCGGCTTCCTGCCGAAGCCGCAGTTCAACGGCACGGTCACCGCCTCGGTGAGCCAGCCGGCGAGCGTCGCGAGCGCGGTGACCGGCACGGGCGGGACGCTGACGCTCACCTTCACCAATGGCCTCGGCTTCGACCCGGTGCGGCCGCCGGGCACGCCGTCGCGCGGGCGGATCGTCACGACGGTCACGTCGGGCACGGGCGTCGTGCTCGTGGACACGCTCGACGGCACGAACACCGCCGTCCCCGGCGGCGTCTCGACGTACACGATCGCGATCCCCGCGGGCCGGACGCTCGGGCCCGTGGCGAACGCCTCGATGGCGGTCTTCTCGCCGGCGACGAGCACCGCGGTGAACATGCAGCCGACGAGCGCGTTCGGCGTGACCGTGACGCCGACGGCGGTGAGCGCCGCCTCGGCGACGGTGCGCGTGGTGAACGAGGCGTTCAGCTCGACCAGCGCTTCGCTCTCCTTTGATGACCTCTCCGCCGACGTGCGCGACCGCGTCGACAGCGCGACGGCGGAGGTCGCGGTGGCGAACCCGCTGGCGGTGAGCGGCGGGGCGTCGCTGACGTTCCGGCAGGGGGCCGCGGCGATCGTGGGGCCGAAGAACGTGACGCTGAGCGGCGCCGCGGCCGACACGCTGCGCGTCCGCTTCAGCAGCACCGAGATCCGGTCGCTCCTCGCCTCCACCGGCGCCACCGCGGTCTTCGCGGGCACCGTCTCGGGCCCGGCGGGGAACGGCAACCAGGTCACCGTGACGCCGGCCTCGCAGGTGCGGCTTGACACCCGGGTGCGGCTGTTCGTCCGCATCGACGGCAACTGAGGGGGCGGACGATGCGACCGATGACGACGATCCGCCTGGCCGCGACGGCCACCCTCCTCCTCGCGCCGGCGCCGCTCGCGGCGCAGGTGGTGCAGGCGAGCGCCCGCGGCGCGGGCATGGCCGACGCGTACGGCGCGCTGGCGCGCGGTGCCGCGGCGGCGTTCTACAACCCGGCCCTGCTCGGCCTGCGCGACAACCCGGGCTTCACGCTGCTCCTGCCGAGCGCCTCCGTCACCGGGGGCGCGGGCCCGATCACGCTGCGCGACTACCGGGACTACCAGGGCCTCGTCGTGCCGGACGCGGTGAAACGCGAGTGGCTCAACCGCATCCCCGCGGGTGGCACCCAGAACTCCGATGCGGTCGCCGACATCGGCGCCTTCGGCCTGCAGGCCGGGCCGTTCGCGATCACCGCCGGTGCCGTGGGCAACGCGGAGGTGGGCCTCCCGCGCGGTGCCGTCGACCTGTTCCTGTTCGGCAACGTGGACTCGCTCGGCCGGCCGCGGGACGTCACCTTCCAGAACGGGCGCGCCGAGGGGTACGGCATCGGCTTCGTGGCGGCGTCCCTCGGCATTCCCGTCTGGACGCGCGGCAAGGGCGACGCGCAGGAGCGCGTGTCGATCGGCGTCACCGGCCGCTGGGTCGGTGGCGGCGGCATGTTCAACCTGTGGTCGGTGAATGGCGGCATCTCGGCGTCGCCGATCCAGGGGACGCTGACGTTCCCGACGGCGATCGTGTACAAGCAGGGCGGCGGGCTCGCGGGCCAGGGCGTCGGGGTGGACGTCGGCCTCGCGTGGCAGTCGAAGTCGCTCGTGCTCGCGGTGGCGGCGACGGACGCGTACAACAGCTTCCGCTGGGACGCGACGGCGCGCCGGATCGTGAACGGCCGCGCCTTCTTCTCCGCCGACAGCACCCGGGACAACACGACCGAGGTGGCGCTCAGCGACCCGTCGATCCCGGCCGCGCTGCGCGACTCGGCGACCCGCCGCATCGACGACGCGATCTTCAAGCCGTCGTTCCGCGCCTCGCTCGCGTGGACGCCGTCGCGCAAGCTCGCCATCACCGGCGACCTGCTCCGGCGCACCGCCACGGGCGACAACCTGCAGGCCGGCGTGCGGACGGTGCTCTCGGGCGGGGTAGAATACAGGCTGATCGGGTTCCTGCCGGTGCGCGGCGGTGTCGCGGTGATGGATGGCGGGACGCTGTGGACCGTGGGCACGGGGCTCGAACTGGGCGTGGTGAACGTGAACGTGGCGTACGGCCAGCGACGCGGCGACCTCGGTCGTGCGGAGCGCGTGGCCGTCGGGGTGGCCTTCGGAAACGGACGGTGACGGCTGGCGGGAGCGACCCTCCTCCTCCTCCACGCTCTTGTCGCGGCCGCGCCGGCCGCGGATTCCGCGGTCAGCGCTGCCAGGGCGGCGCTCGACCGCGGTCTTGCTTGGCGGGCCTCGGCGCTGCTGGCGCCGCTCGTCGCCGACGCGGCACGGCGCACGCCGGAGGCGCCGCCGCCCGGGGGGCGCGCCGCGGAGCGCTGGGGCGCCGCGCGCGAGGCCCACCGCCTGCTCGCGGGCGCGCCCTGGCTCGACTCCCTCGAGTCGGGCGACGGGCGCGCGCTGCTGGCCCGCGCCCAGCTCGAACTCGGCCGCGCCGACCGCGCGCTCGACGCGGCGCGCCGCGCGGCGGCCCATCCGGCCACCGGCAAGGCGCTGGGCGAGCGGCTCGTGCTGCTCGCCCGCGCCTGGGAGCGCCAGCCCGACGCGCCCGCACGCGACTCGGCCGCCGCCGCGTGGCGCGCCGCCGCCACTGCGCTCCCCACCATCGCCGACTGGCTGCGCCTCCGGGCCATCCGCCTCACCGCCGACTCCGCCGCGCGCGCCGCGCTCATCGCCGAGCTGCAGGGCACCGTCGCGCGCGACCGCGCGCC
>JANRIU010000075.1:0-98043 GCA_033764615.1 Gemmatimonadales bacterium
GCCGCCCGTCTCGGCGGCGAGGGCGGCGAGCGCCGCCGCGTCGCGCGCAGCCAGCACCGGCACCGCGCCGCGCGCCGCGAGCCGCCGGGCGAGCGCCGAGCCGATGGCGCCGGTGGCTCCGAGCACGAGTTGGACCGTCCCTTGCATGCTTCTAACTTTACACGCTTGGCCCCGAACCGGTCCCCGAGGAGCGCGCGATGACGACCAGCCTGATCCCCCCGACCTCCGCGCCTCCGCTCGCCGCGCCGGCGCCGGCCGCGCCCGGGAACGGCCGCGCCGCCGGCTGGGCGCCGCGCGACGCCGAGAAGCTGTACAACATGATGGGGTGGGGCCTCGGCTACTTCCGCGTCAACGCGGATGGGCACGTCACGGTCCATCCCGACAAGGACCAGAAGCGCGGGCTCGACCTCCACCAGCTCGCCACCGACCTCGCCGCCCAGGGCGTCGGCCTGCCGCTGCTGCTCCGCTTCTCGGACATCCTCCGCTCCCGCATCGAGACGCTGGCGACCGAGTTCGCCGGCGCCATCCGCGAGTTCGGGTACGAGGGGACGTACACCACCGTCTACCCGATCAAGGTCAACCAGCAGAAGCACATCGTCCGCGAGATCCTCGAGTTCGGCACGCCGCACGGCGTCGGCCTCGAGTGCGGCTCCAAGCCGGAGCTGATGGCGGTGCTCGGCATCGACGAGTCGAGCGAGCACCTCATCATCTGCAACGGCTACAAGGACGAGGAGTTCATGCGCCTCGCCCTCATGGGCCAGCAGCTCGGGCACCGCGTCTGCCTCGTGCTCGAGCAGCTCTCCGAGCTGGACGTGCTGCTCAAGGTGGCCGAGGAGCTCGGCGTCGAGCCGATGGTCGGCGTCCGGATCAAGCTGCAGACCGAGGGGTCGGGCCGCTGGGCCAAGTCGGGCGGCGAGAAGAGCAAGTTCGGCCTCAGCGCCATCGAGCTCATGAAGCTCCTCGACCGCCTGCGCGACACCGGCCGCGCGCACCTGCTCAAGCTCGTGCACTTCCACCTCGGCAGCCAGATCACGGACATCCGCTTCGTGAAGGCCGGCCTCGAGGAGATCGCGCGCTACTACGTGGAGCTCCGCCGCATGGGCTTCGACCTCACCCACGTGGACGTGGGCGGCGGCCTCGGCGTCGACTACGACGGCAGCCGCTCCACGCGCCCGGCGAGCATGAACTACACGGTGCGCGAGTACGCGAACGACGTCATCTACACCATCGGGGCCACCTGCCGGAACGAGGAGCTCCCGATGCCGCACATCGTCTCGGAGTCGGGGCGCGCGCTCACCGCGCACCACGCGCTCCTGCTCGTGAACGTCACCGACGTCGAGACGCAGAACGTGGAGCAGATGCCGAAGCTCGGCGACGAGCCGCACCCGCTGCTGCAGCAGATGGCCGAGAACCTGGACGGGCTCACGCTCGACCGCGTGGAGGAGGTCTTCCACGACGCCGTCTTCGGCAAGGAACGCGCGGGCGAGTACTTCGCGAGCGGCGTCTTCACGCTGCGCGAGAAGGCCGACGCCGAGATGCTGTACCTCTGCACCATGAACGCCATCCAGAAGGCGATCGCGGAGGACCGCGGGCAGTTCCCCGAGCTCGCGGCCCACATCGACGCCGCGCTCGTCGACCGCTACTTCTGCAACTTCTCGCTCTTCCAGTCGCTGCCCGACAACTGGGCGATCGACCAGCTCTTCCCGATCATGCCGATCCACCGGCTCGCCGAGCCGCCGTCGCGGCGCGGCACCCTGCAGGACGTCACGTGCGACTCGGACGGCGTGATCGACCGGTTCGCGGGGGGGCGGAAGGGGAAGCCGTCGCTGGAGCTGCACCCGGTGCGCGACGGCGAGCCGTACATGCTCGGCATCTTCCTCACGGGCGCCTACCAGGAGATCCTGGGCGACCTCCACAACCTCTTCGGCGACACGAACGCGGTGCACGTGCGCGTGACGGAGAAGGGGTACGAGATCACCGACCTGGTGCACGGCGACACGGTGACGGAGGTGCTGACCTACGTGCAGTTCCACGCGCCCGACCTGCTCACGACCGTGCGGCGCAAGGTCGCGCGCGCCGAGGGGCTGACGCGCGAGCAGCGGAACATGATCATCGCGGACTACGTGGCGGGGCTGGAGGGGTACACGTACCTCGAGGAGTAGCGGGCGGCGCCAGGCGGCGCCGCCCCTGCGGCCGCCGGCTACCCCCGGCTCGCCATCGGCAGGTACTGCCGCTCCGCGGAGCCCGTGTAGATCTGCCGCGGACGCGCGATCTTCTGCTCCCTGTCCGCCAGCATCTCCTCCCAGTGCGCCAGCCACCCCGGGCAGCGCCCGAGCGCGAAGAGCACCGTGAAGTAGTCGGTCGGGTACCCCATCGCCTGGTAGATCAGCCCCGAGTAGAAGTCCACGTTCGGGTAGAGCTTCCGCTTGATGAAGTACTCGTCCTCCAGTGCGATCCGCTCCAGCTCCAGCGCGATCTCCAGCTTCGGGTTGAGCCCGGTCTGGTTGAAGACGTCGTACGCCGTCTTCTTGATCAGCTTCGCGCGCGGGTCGTAGCTCTTGTACACGCGGTGCCCGAAGCCCATCAGCCGCTGGCCCTTGCCCGACTTCACCTCGTCGATGAACGCCGGGATCCGGTCCCGGGTGCCGATGTAGTCGAGCATGTCGAGCACGGCCTCGTTCGCGCCGCCGTGCAGCGGGCCGTACAGCGCGCCGATCCCCGCCGACACCGCCGAGAACGGGTCGACCTGGCTGGAGCCGACGGCGCGCACCGCGCTCGTCGAGCAGTTCTGCTCGTGGTCGGCGTGGAGGATCAGCAGGATCTCGAGCGCGCGCTGCAGCACATGGTTCGGCTCGTGCTTGCCGCCGATCGAGAACGTCATGTTGACGAAGTTGCCGATGTAGTCGAGGTCGTTCTGCGGCATCACGTACGGCAGGCCGCGCGTGTGCCGGAAGATGAACGCCGCGATCGTCGGCAGCTTGGCGAGGAGCCGCACGCGCTGGAGGTAGCGGTTGGCCGGGTCCTCGATGTGCTTCGCGTCGGGGTAGAACGTGGAGAGCGCGCCGACCGTCCCCTGGAGCATCCCCATCGGGTGCGCATCGTACCGGAACCCGTCCAGGAACTTGGTCAGGTTCATGTGGACGTAGGTGTGGTAGCGCACCGCCTCCGTCCACGTCGCGAGCTGCTCGGGGTTCGGCAGCTCCCCCTCGAAGAGCAGGTACGCCACCTCGAGGAAGCTCGCGTGCTCGGCGAGCTGCTCGATCGGGTAGCCGCGGTAGCGGAGGATGCCGCGGTCGCCATCGATGAAGGTGATGGCGCTGCGGCACGACGCGGTGTTCATGAACGCCGGGTCGTACGTCATGAGGCCGAAATCGTCCTCGGACGTGCGGATCTGGCGCAGGTCCATCGCGCGGATGGTGCCGTCCGTCACCGGCAGCTCGTACGTCTGGCCGGTGCGGTTGTCGGTGATGGTGAGGGTGTCCTTGGGCATGAGGGAAGTAGTATACCGCCTCCCCCAGCCCCGCGCCCCGCATGGTCCGCCCCGCCCCCAGCCTCGTCGAACGTGCCCGCGGCACCCTCCTCGCCGCCCTCGCCGCCGGGGGCGCGCCCGCCGCGGCCGCCGGCGACGCGGCGCTCGCCACCGCGCTCGCCGAGGTGCTGCTGCAGGAGCCGCCCGACTTCGAGCGGCTCGCCCGTCGCTGGGCCGAGGTCGGCGCGAGCCACGCGGCGTCGCTGGACGAGGGGACGCGCGGCGCGCTCGCGTTCCTGCGCGCGCACGGCTTGCCGCCCGACGACGTCGCGCCCCCGGTGGGCGCGAGCCCGGTCGCGCGCGCATTCCCCGTCGCGCTGCGCGCCTGGCGCTCGCCGCGGCACCTGCTCGCCGGGACGCTCGCGCAGGCCACGCTGACCCATCCCGATCCCGCGGCCGCGTGGGCGGCCGTCGCGCTCAACGTGGCGCTCGCCTGCCTGCTCGCCGGGCGGCTCGACCTGATCCCCGAGGTGCTCGAGGCGCTCCGCAACAACGACGCGCACCGCGAGGCGCCCGACGTCTACGAGACGGTCGAGCGGGTGCCGCTCCTCCTCCGGCGCGACGAGGTGGAGGCGGCCGGACCTGCGGAGACGGCCACGGGCGCGCTCCGCTGGGCGCTCTGGTCGGCGCTGCGCGAGCCGAAGCTCGAACGCGGCCTCGCCGCCCTCGCCGATGCCCCCGGGGCCGCGATGGCCACGGGCGCACTGCTCGGTGCGCGGGACGGCGAGCTCGCCGTGCCCGCCCCGTGGATCGAGGCGATCCACGATCACCCGAGGCTGGTGGGCCTCGCCGAGGCGCTGGCCGAGGGACGCACGGCGGCGGGGTAACGGCCCCTTCGCCCCGGTTGCGGCGCCGCCGTCCGGCCCCCATGCTTGAGGGTCCCGCCTCGGGAGCCTCCCGTGCCGCTCGCCGTCGTCGCCGTCGCGCTCACCCTGCTCGTCCCGCCCCCGAAGGGCGCCACCGCCCGCTGCAAGGACGGCTCCTTCTACATGGGTGACAGCCGCTCCGGCGCCTGCTCCGGCAAGGGGGGCGTCGCCCAGTGGCTCGGCAAGCTCGACGACGGCTCGCCCCCGCCGGGTGCCACCGCGCGCTGCAAGGACGGCAGCTGGTACCAGGGGGAGACGCGGCAGGGCGCCTGCTCGGGCAAGGGCGGCGTGAAGGCGTGGGTGGGCAAGCTCAGGGAGAAGTGACGACACACCGGCCAGGCGCCAGGCCCGGCCGGTCCACGCGCCCGCACGCCGGGCGCCACGCACGGAGGCGACGATGGGCCTGCTCGATGATCTCAAGGCGAAGGCCGGGAAGCTGGACGACCTGCTGGAGGGGAAGCTCGACCGCTGGGAGGACCTCGCCGAGGACGCGATGGAGAAGGTCAAGGGCGAGGTGAAGGAGTTCGTCAACGATCCGCGCTTCGGCGGGCTCCACGGCCTGGTCGACCGGATGAAGTCGGAAGGGCTGGAGGAGACGGTGAAGAGCTGGGTGGGGAAGGGCGAGAACCTCGCCATTTCGCCCGCCGAGATCGTCAAGGCGATCGGGCCGGAGCGGATCCGCGCCGCCGCGGACCGGTTCGGCATCCCGGAGGAGAAGGTCTCGGCGTTCCTGGCCAGGGTCGTGCCGCCGGTCGTCGACACGCTGACGCCGGATGGCACGCTGCCGCCCGCGCCGCCGCCATCCGCCCCCGCAGCCTGAGGCCGGCGCCTTCACCGTTCCTTCCGCCGGAGTTGCGGCCGCCTTCCCGGGGCGGCCGCTTTCGTTCGGGGAGCCACTCCCGTGGAGGGACCTCCGATGCGTCGCATCCTGTTCGCCGCCCTCGCCAGCCTCGCCGCCGCGCCCGCCGCGGCGCAGCTCTCGCTCGTCCGCGAGCCGATCATCATCGCCACCGACGCGCCGGGGGCGCGCACGCTCGCGAAGGTGCGGGCCGACCTCGCCGCGCTGCGGACGGCGCAGGAGGCGCACTTCGCCGCGCAGTCGCGCTATGCGACGGACGTGGGCGAGCTGACCGAGTTCACGCCCGTGTCCGGCGCCACCCTCGTGATCGTCGCGGCGAGCGCCGACGCGTGGGCGGTCACCGCGTCGCACCCCGCGCTCCGCGGCACCGAGACGCTGCGCATCGCGCGCGAGCCGGCGAAGGGCGGCACGGGCGCCGGCATGATGGCCGGCGGCATGATGGGCATGATGGGTGGTGCCGGGCACGAGCACGGCGGCATGGGCGGCGGCCGCATGCCGGGCATGGGCGCCGTGGGCGACATGGGCAGCTGCCCGATGATGGAGGGGAAGGGCGCGGCGCCGAAGGGCGACGCGGGCGGCCACAAGCACTGACGCCGCCCGGGGGCGGCGCCGGTCAGGCCTCGGGGAGCGTCACCGCGCAGGTCGTGTCGAAGCCGCCGCGCACGTTGTAGACGGTGCTCACCGTGAGCGTGCGCGGCTGCAGCACGCGGAAGAGGTCCTCCGCGATGCGCGCCGTCGCGTGCTCCTGGTAGATGCCGACGTTGCGGTAGCTGAGGACGTAGTACTTGAGGCTCTTGAGCTCGACGCAGCGGTCGGACGGGACGTACCGGATGCGGAGCGTGGCGAAGTCCGGGAGGCCGCTGAACGGGCAGACGGCGCTGAACTCGCGCGTCTCCGTCACGATCTCCTGTGCCGGGCCCTCGTAGGGGAACGTCTCCAGCACCGCGACGTCGATCGCCTCGGGGCCGGTGAACGGGAGCGTCCTGTCGCCTGCGGTCGCCATCGGGGCCTGCCGGTGCGGGTCGGGGCCGAAGCTAGCCGCGCGCGTCGGCCGGCGCCTCGGGGGCGTCGTCCGGCGTGGCGTTCGGGAGCCGCGCCTTCGGGTGCGTGAACACCTCGCCCGCGCGCACGCGGAACGGCAGCGTGTTGCGCGGCGGCGGCAGCGGGCACGCCGTCAGGCTGGTGAACGCGCACGGCGGCGTGAACGAGAGGTTGAAGTCGAGCCAGACGCGCCCGGCCCGCGGCAGGTCGGTGTAGACGTACCGCCCCGGCGTGAATGTCGAGTCGACGCCCGTCGAGTCCGAGAACATCACGAACAGCTTCTGCGTCCCCGGCTCCGCGAGCGCGTCGAGCTCCCAGACGCGTCCCTGCTTCTCGAAGACGAGCGTGCCGGGGACGAACTGCCGCTCCACCGAGCCGAACAGCCACGCCACCAGGAGCACCTTCGGCGGGTCGTACGGCTCGAACCGCGCCTCCACGCGCCACGACGTGTCGACCGGGAAGTACGAGATCGGCGGCATGGCGAACCGCTGCGTCGCGAGCGAGTCGCGCACGCGGAGCGCCAGCCGGCCGCCGTAGGCGAGCACGAAGAAGTTGACCGAGTTGACCCACGCGAGCGGCACGAACGAGTCGGTGGGCGAGCGGAGGCGCATGAACGTCGTGTCGCGCCCGCCATTCGGCCTGATCGACACGCCCGGCTCGGCGCTGAACGCCACGACCGTGTCGCCATCGAGGAAGATGGAGCCGACGCGCGCCGGCGCGCTGCGCGGCAGGACGCAGTCGTTGGCCGGGTCCGAGCCGATGCGCACCACGGTCGAGTCGAGGAAGCAGAGGTTGACGAGCGTGGCCCAGCCCGTGGGGCCGGCCATTGCCGCCTTCCGCGCGTCCCGGAAGTCGCGCATGAGCTCCGCGTACTCGCGCGGGTTCAGTGGCGCTTCCTTCTCGGGCGTACATCCCGCCGCCGTCGCGACCGCGACGGCGAGCAGTCCTCCCAGTACCGCTCGCACCACCGGACCTCGTTCCGTTCGGGCGCCATAAGCTAATCGGGGCCGCTTCGGGCTCCGGCGACGCCGGCACGGGCTCCGCCCGCCGGGTCAGTCCCGGCGGGGGACGAGTCCCTCCTCCAGCCACGCGAGACGCCCTTCGAGCACGTTCCGGGCCACCGCGTACGTCGCGAGGTCGTCATTCCGCCAGACGGCGGCGAATCGCTCGTCCACGCGGCGGCCGGCCTGCCGACAGAACGCGTCGGCCAGCTGGATCGGCGTGCGGTCGTCCGGCTGCCGGCGCACGAGCGCGGCGGCGCGGCTGCATGCGGCCATCATGGCGAACAGCTCGGCCCCGGCCTCGACGATTCGGCCGAGCACCGCCTGGCGCTGCTCGAGCCGCGGGCCGAAGCGCACCATGCAGTGGAAGATCGTGCGCGCGAGCTTCCGGCTCCTGCGCTCGACGAAGCGCACGTGCGGGGCGAGCGGGCCGAAGTCGCCGAAGCCGAGCGGGCGCAGGTTGAGCCAGAGGCGCGGGTACCACCGCGCGTAGAACAGCGCGGAGCGGCCGACGGCGGCGAGCTTCTCCGCGAGCGGCGCCTTCGGGTCGACGAGGGCCCCGGCGACCTTGAAGTGGCTGTCCACCGCCTCCCGCGCGATGAAGAGCCGCATGATCTCGCTCGACCCCTCGAAGATCAGGTTGATCCGCATGTCGCGCAGGATCCGCTCCACCGGGTCCGGCCGCTCGCCGCGGGCGCGGAGCGAGTCGGCCGTCTCGTAGCCGCGGCCCCCCTTGATCTGCAGCGTGTCGTCCGCGATGCGCCACGCCGTCTCCGTGTTCCACTGCTTGGCGAGCGCCGCCTCGAGGCGGATGTCGACGTCGCCGCGGTCGGCGAGGCGGCTCGCGAGCTCGCTCACCGCCTCCAGCGCGAACGTCTCCGCCGCCATGCGCCCGAGCTTCTGCGCCACGGCGTCGTGCCGGCCCACCGGCTTCCCCCACTGCACGCGCGTCGCCGCCCACGGCCGCACGATCTCGAGGCAGCGCTTCGCCGCCGCGGCGCAGCTGGCCGGCAGCGTGAGCCGCCCGGTGTTCAGCGTGACGAGCGCGAGCTTGAGCCCCTTCCCCTCGCCCCAGAGCACGTTGTCGGCCGGCACCTTCACGTCGGTGAAGCGGATGATCCCGTTCTCGATGGCGCGGAGCCCCATGAAGTGCAGCCGCCGCACCACCTCGACGCCCGGCCACGACGTCTCCACGATGAATGCGGTGATCTTCTTCGGCCCCGTGCGCGCCATCACCACCATCAGCTCGGCGACGGTGCCGTTCGTGCACCACAGCTTCTCGCCGTTCAGCACCCAGTGCGTGCCGTCCGCCGAGAGCTCGGCGTGCGTCGCGAGCGCGGCCGGGTCGGAGCCGACGTTCGCCTCGGTGAGCGCGAACGCCGAGATCGCCCCCTTCGCGAGGCGCGGCAGGTACCGCTCCTTCTGCGCGGGCGTGCCGAAGAGCTTGAGCGGCTGCGGCAGGCCGATCGACTGCGCCGCCGAGAGGAGCGCGGTGAGGTTGCCGCAGTGGCTCGTGACGAGCGCGATGGCGCGCGTGTACATCGTCTGCGAGAGGCCGAGCCCGCCGTACTGCTCCGGGATCTTGATGCCGAACGCGCCGAGCTCGCGGAGCCGCGCCACCACGTGCGGCGGGATCTGCCCCTCGCGGTCGATCCGGTCGGCATCGACCTCGTCGCGAAGGAACGCCTCCAGCCGCTCCATGAACGGTCGCGCCTTCGCCAGCTCGGCGGCGTCCACCTCGGGATACGGATGGATCAGGTCGAGCTGCAGCCGCCCCTCGAACAGCTGCCGCACGAAACTCGGCCGCGCCCACTCCTGCTCGCGCGCCGCCTCGGCGACTTCGCGGGCCTCGGCCTCGGTGGCGAGCGGCGGGGCGCCGCCCTCGGGCGGGCGCGCATCGGAGGCGGGAACGCGAGGCGGATCGAGCGTGGTCGGCATGGTCAGGCACTCCGGGACGACAGGGACGGGGCCTCGCCCACCGCGGCGCCGCGCAGGATGAGCGCCGTCACGTGCTGGCGGCGCGCCTCCCGGAACGCGGGGTCGTCGGGGTCGAGGCCCAGGCGCGGCAACAGCGTGCGCGCATGGATGATCGGGAACCAGCAGAGGGCGAGGATGGAGAGCAGCAGGTGCGCCGTGACGTCGCTCCCCGGCGCCGGGGCCCCGAGCTCGGCGGCGAGCGCGGCGAGCGCCTCGCCGAGCGCCTCCGCGTGCAGGGGATGCCCCGCGAGCGCCCCCTGGCCGGCGAGCGCCTCCCACTCGACGAGGCGCACGAAGTCGGCGTTCGCCGTGAGGAAGTCGAAATAGTCCGCCACCGCGCCGGCGAGGATGGCCGCCGGCTCCGCGGCCCGGGACTGCGTCCGGGCGAGGCCCGCGCGGACCGCATCGCGTGCCCGACCGTAGCAGCGACGCAACACCTCGTCGTAGAGCTGCTGCTTCGATCCGAAGAAGTAGGCGGGGGCCCCGCGGGAGAGGCCGGCGGCGGTGCCGATCTCCTGCAGGGAGCTCTTCTCGAAGCCGCGGAGGGCGAACAGCCGTTCGGCCGCATCGAGGATGTCGGTGCGTGAGCGCTCCGCGTCGCGTTCGCGGGCCGAATCGGTGTGGAGGAGGGTCGCCATTGCGGTTGCTTGTCGTTCAGCAAGTTGCAAACAATCTCGCCTCAGCGCAAGTCCGCGCTCAGATTTCGTGACGAGAATGTCTTCCTGATTGGCGCAGGAATTGAGACAGGCGGTGAGCGAGCCGGCGGTGCCGGCGTCGAACCCTTCCTTCACGGGATACCGAACCAGACATGCGCGATCTCCTTCGTCCGATCCTCGCCGGCCTCGTGTTGGCGGCCTCGCCTGCCCATGCCCAGATCGGGGCTGCGCCATTCTTCAACGTGCTCACCTTCGGCGACTTCACGTACACCGGCGGCAGCGATGTCGGCGGCGGCCTTGGCGCGTCCGGCGTCGTGACGTTCCAGTCCGGCTGGGCCGTCGCGAGCAACACCGGCGGGCTGCAGGCGACGTCGCCGTTCACCCTCGTCTCTGGTGTGCGGATCCAGAACAACGGTTCCGGGCAGGTCTTCCGCGGCAGCGCCTGGGCCCCCGTCTACGCGGGCAACACCGTGAACGTGCTCCCGCCCGGCTCGCGTCAGGGCCCGCCGACCGCCAACCCGGTCGACTTCGTGGCGCTGCAGACCCAGCAGCAGGCGCTGTCGACGCAGCTCGCGGGCCTCTCGGCCAACGGCGTCGTCACCACGCCGTTCGTCGGCGGCGTGACGTTCACGGGCAGCGACCCGGTGCGCAACGTCTTCACGGTCGCGGCCTCCGTCCTGAACGGCGCCAACACCGTGAACATCAACGTCCCGGCCGGCTCGACCACGATCATCAACGTCACCGGCACCGGCTCGCTTGCGCTCAGCGGCTTCGGCTGGTTCCTCAACGGCTCGCAGTCGAACGGGGCCTCGACCACCGCGCAGGCCCGGAACACCCTCGTCAACGTCGTCTCGCTCGCGAACTTCTCGTTCGGCGCGGGCTCGATCGCCGGCAGCATCCTGGCGCCGAACACCGCGGTGACGGGGAGCTTCAACCAGATGACGGGCCAGCTGGTGGCGGCCTCGTACAGCGGCACGACCGAGTTCTACAACTACGAGTTCCGCGGCCAGCTGCCGCCGCCGACCGTCGTGATCCCGGAGCCGGCGACCGTCGCGCTGCTGGGAGCGGGGCTGCTGGGGCTCGTGGCGGTCGGCCGCCGGCGCTGAGGCCGGGCGCCGCGCCGGGCGGCGAGCGGGGGGCGGTGCCGCTGGCACCGCCCCCCGCTTCGTCGTTACCCTCCGGGTCCCCCGCACATCCCGGAGGCGTGTCCATGCACGTCCGCGACATCCTGCGCCGCAAGGGCAGCGACGTCTTCACCTCCCACGGTGCGATCACCGTGCACGAGGTCGCCCGCATCATGACCAACCGCGGCATCGGCAGCGTGCTCATCGTGGAGCAGGGCGAGCTGCTCGGCATCATGACCGAGCGCGACGTGCTGCGCCGGGTGGTGGCGCAGGCGAAGGACCCCGGCGTCACCCCGATCGCCGAGGTGATGACGCGGGCGCCGCTCTTCACCGTGACGCCCGACACGACGCTCGACGAGTGCCGGCAGCTCTTCAGCTCGCGGCGCATCCGCCACATCCCGGTGCTCGACGCGCAGGGCGCGCTCGCCGGCGTCGTCACCAGTGGCGACCTCCTCGCGGCGCAGCTCGCCGACAAGGAGGCCACCATCGAGCAGCTGACCGCCTTCGTCTACGACAACCGCTAGCGCTTCGGCGCCGCGCCGGGCTTCCCCGGCATCGGCGCCGCCGCGCCGCCGGCCGGCGGCGCGAGCGACGCGGCGATCTTCTGGACGAACTGGATCGACGCCGACGGCGGGACGAGCACGAGCGGCGCCACCGCGCCGTCGTCCTGGGTGAGCACGATCTCGATGAAGCGGTCCAGCGTCGAGACTTCCAGCACCGCCTTCGCGCCGAGCGTCGGGTTGTCCGCCTTGAGCTTGGCCATCATCTGGTCGACGTCGGCCTTGGCCGTGAAGACGGGCAGCGTCGACTTCCCCTGCGGATCCTGCACCGAGACGTAGTTCCCGCCCGGGCTCGACTTCACGAGGTAGACGGGCGGCGTGTTCAGCACCTCCGGCTTCTGCCCCTGTGCCACGAGCACCGCGCGCGCCAGCTTCACCTCCGGCTCCGACGGGGTGAGCGCGACGCGCATCTTCTTCCCGTCCGGCCCCTTCCCCTGGGCCGTGAGCACGACGTCGGCCAGCGAGATCGGCAGGACGCGCACGTCCTTCGGCGCCGCCCCCCCCTTCGTGATGTCGGCGCGCACCGCCTCCGCGTCGACCGGCGCGATGAACGCGACCATCGACGGCCCCTCGGGCGTGCTCTGCGAGAGCAGCTTGCCGTCGGGGCTGCCGAGGGTGAAGACGGGCATGCCGCGCAGCTTGTCGTTGATGCGCGCGAGCATCGTCTTCTCGTCCACCATCTTCGGCGGCGCGGAGCCCGGGGGCGCCGGCGGCGCCTTGCTCCCCTGTGCCGCGAGCGGGGACGTGAGCGCGAGCGCGACGCTGGCGGCGGCGGCGAGGCCACGGACTGACATGGGGACTCCGGCGGGTGGAAGGAGGCTCAGCGGCCGGTGAAGCCGGCGCGGAGCGAGTCGAGGGCGAGCGGGGCGCGCAGCGCGTCGAGCGCCACCGCGTCCGGCGTGCCGGCGGGATAGCCGCCACCGGCGAGGAGCCGCGCGGCGACGACCGTGCCGCCCGCCGCACCGATGCTGTCGCCCGCCGCCGCGCGACGGGCGCCGAGCGCCTGCCACGCCTCGGCGGGGAACGCCGCTAGCCGGAGCAGCGTCACGGCCCTGAGCGAGGTGTCGGCAGGCTGGTACAGGAACTCGGCGACCTGCTCGGCGCGCGGCACCTGCGTGGCGGCGAGCGGCCCGAGCGCGCTCGAGGTCTCGACGCGCCCGCGCCAGGCGGCCGGCAGCTGGACGCGCCACCCGAGCTCGGGGCTTGCGAAGGTGAACGGCCGCGGCGCGGCGGCGGGCCCGACGTCCGACGACGCCTGAGAGGCCGCCGGCGGCTTCGCGCCGCCGCTGCAGGCGACCGACGCCACCAGGGCCAGACAGCAGGGTCCGCGCATCGTCCCGGAACATACCGGGTCAGCGCGCCGGGGCCGGCAGCTGGGCGAGCGCCTGGCCCACCAGGCGACCGACCCACGCCTCGTCCAGCTCCTCGCGCGTGAACGCCAGCGTCACCTCGCCCCGCCAGGCGAGCGCGGACGGGCGCACGCGCCACACCTCGAGGCCGAGCACCGCGGCCGGGAAGACCGCGTCGAGGACCCGCTCGGCGCGCAGGTCCACCTCGAAGGTCACGAGGTGGTCGGCCGTGGCGAGCGGGGCGGCGCGCCAGCCGCGCGCGGCGAGGCTGTCGGTGATCGCGCGGCGGAGCGCCGTATCGAGGAGCAGGTCGCCGACGGTGCGCGGCAGGGTCTCGGGGTCGGGCGGGGCGCTCTCGTCGGCCCAGGCCCACGCCGCGGTGCGCGGGACGGGCACGTCGGGTGCGCGCACGCTCGTGCGGGTCGCGGGCAGGCAGGCGGTGATCGTGCAGGCCGCGAGCAGGGCGAGCGCCGGGTGGGTGCGCGCCCGTCGCCGGGTCATCCGCCGTCGGCCTTCCCCCGGAGCGACCCGCCGCTCGCGCCGTGGAACGCGGCGACGATCTCCGCGAGGATCGCAAGCGCCGTCTCGCCCGGCTCGCGGCCGCCGAGGTCGAGGCCGATCGGCCCGTGCAGGCGCGCGAGCGCGGCGTCGTCGAAGCCCTGGCCGCGCAGCCGCTCGCGCCGCTGCCGCTGCGTCTTCTTCGAGCCGATGGCGCCGACGTACCGCGCGCGCGAGCGGAGCGCGAGCTCGCACGCCGGCTCGTCGAAGCGCGGGTCGTGCGAGAGCACCACCACCGCCGTGCCGGGGTCGAGCGCCAGTTCGGCGAACGCCTCGGCCGGCCACGCGCGCACCAGCCGCTCGGCCTCGGGGAAGAGCTCGGGCCGCAAGTACGCCTCGCGCCCGTCGCAGACGATGCAGGCGAAGCCGACGCGGGTCGCGAGCGGAACGAGCGCAGTCGCGAGGTGCACCGCGCCGACGATCACGAGCCGCCGCCGCCGCGGGAAGAGCTCGTGGAGCACGAGGTGCTCCGTCCAGTCGGGCGCCTTCACCGGCTCCGTGCCCGAGGCGCCGCGCGCGAGCGCCGCCTGTGCGCCGAGCACGATGGCGTCCTTGAGCGCGTTGGCGGCCTCGAGCGCGGCGTGCGCGTCGGTGGCGGCGCCCACGGGCGGGAGCGGCCCCTCGACCGTGCCGTCGTCGCGCGTGACGAACGCCGCGCCGGGGGCGCGGCCGTCGATGATGGTGGAGAGCACGAAGCCGCCGGCCCCGGCGCCGGCCGCGATCTCGGGCCGCACCGCCGGCTCGATCCAGACGGTGATGGTGCCGCCGCACGCGAGCCCGACCGACCACGCCGTCTCGTCGGTGACGCCGTAGCGCACATGGCGGGGCGCACCGGCGCGGATCGCCTCGGCGACCTCGAGGGCCGCCGCATTCTCCACGCACCCGCCGCTCACCGAGCCGACGAGCCGGCCATCGGCCGTGGCCAGGAGGCAGGCACCGGCGGGGCGGGGCGCCGAGCCCCAGACGGCGCTCACCACGGCGCGGCCGGGCGGTTCCCCCTCGGCGGTGAATCGGGCCAGCGGCTCCAGCAGCTCTCGCATGCTTCCGATACTAGCGGCATGATGCGTGACGGACCGCCGCCGTTCGGCCGGCTCCTGCTGCTGGCCCTCTTCCTGCCGACGCTCGGCGCGATCGCGCTCCTGGTGCCGTTGCGCGCCGGCCAGCGCGTCGTGCGCCGCGCGGGGCCGTGCATGAAGGCGCCGCCCGTGCCGACCGAGGCGCGCCGCATCGCGGATTCGCTCGGCGTCTGCCCCGGAGCCCGGCTCTTCCTCGCCGACGGCCGCGCGCTCGTCTGGACCGGGCGCGACCCGGTGCTGCAGACGCCGCCGGGGTGGACGCCGCGGCCCTGAGGGGCGGACGGGCGGGCTGGCGGACGGGCGGACGGGGGTGGCGCGAGGGGCGCCGTCCCCGTCGTTGCGTTGGGGAGGGGCACCGGCGGCGGGGGCGGCGACGTGGGATGGGTCGCTTGAGGGCTGCGGCTTGCGTGTGCACATTCCTCCCTGCCGGCGCGCACCGAATGCCTCCTGGCACTCGCACCTTCTCCCCGGTGCTCGTGGAGGACCGGGCTCGTCGCCTCGTCGCGCTGCCGGCATGAACAACGTCCAGCGCGGACTTGCACCTCTATGCTCGGACACTGGTCCTTCACGTTGGCCGTCCTGTACCTCGGCGCCTTGGTCGACTCCTTCGTGATGGCGACAGGGGCGCGGTCGCCATCCCGGTCCGAGCTAGTGCGGCTCGTGGCGCTCTGGGCCGGCTTCCTCGCCCTGCTGGTGTATCGCGCGGCCTCAAGCCCCCACACGTCGAAGGTGCTCGCTGTCGGCGCGACGGGGATGCTCCTCGCGGCGCTTGCCGTCCTGCAGGCGCGCCGCGCCGCGATGCGGCGCCGGCGACCGGCTCCCTGAGCCCTACCCCATCCCCTCCAGCCGCCGCGCCAGCCCCGCCAGGGACGCCACATCCCCGCACGGCACCAGCGCATGCACATGCGGCAGCACGGCGCGGAGGCCGGCGGTGACGGGCGTGAAGCCCGGGCGGCTCGCCAGCGGGTCGAGCCAGAGGAGCCGGTGGCAGCTGCGCGCCAGCCGCGCCGCCTCCTGCGCGAGCCGCGCCGGGTCGTCCCGCTCCCACCCGTCCGACACCACCAGCACGATCGCCCCGCTCCGCACGGTGCGCCGCACCCAGTCGCGGTTGAGCGTGGCGAGCGACGCACCGATCCGCGTCCCCCCGTTCCAGTCCACCACCGCGTCGCTCACGCGCGCGAGCGCGTCGTCCGCGCGGCGCACGCGCAGCTGGCGCGTGATGCGCGTGAGCCGCGTGCCGAACACGAACACCTCGAGCGGCGCGCCCGAGCGCTGCAGCGCATGCGCGAAGCGCAGCAGGAAGCGGCTGTAGCGCGACATCGACCCCGAGATGTCGCAGACGAGCACCACCGGCCTCGGCCGCGTCCGCCGGCGCCGCCACCGCCACCAGAGCACCTCGCCCCCCGTACCGAGCGCGCGCCGCAGCATCCGCCGGAGCGCGAGCCGGCGACCGCGCCGAGCGAACGCGTCGCGCCGCGTGCGCCGCCGGGGCAGCACGGGTGCCAGCGCATCGATCATCGCCAGCGCATCCCGCGCCTCGTCCGCAGAGAGCGTGGCGAAGTCGGCGCGGCGGAGTGTCTCGCCCCCGTCGGCGGCGCCGACCTCCATCACGAGCGGCCGCTCCGGCTCCGCGCGCGGGATGCCGTCGGCGCCCACCACCGGGTCGCGCGCCTGCCGGGCGCGGTCGTCGAGGCGGAGACGCGGGATGACGATCTCGCGGGTCGCCCCCTCGACGCGCCGCTTCCAGAACAGCTCGAACGCGAGGTCGTGCAGGTCGGCCTCGTCGCGCCGGCGCGTGAAGAGCGCGCGGCTCGCGGCCTTCACGTCGCGCTTCCGCGCGACGCCGAGCGCCACGAGGGCCGCGCCGAACTGCCGCACCTGCTCCGGTGCCACGTCGAAGCCGGTGCGGCGCAGCAGGCGGCCCCAGAGCAGCGTGCTCTCGAGGAGGGTGGTGGGGGAGACGCGGAATTCGGATTGCATTGGGGGCGGGCGGGCAGGCGGGCAGGAGGCCAGCGGCTACGTCGAAGGTGCCGGCGTCGGCGCGGGCGCATCGGCCCGCCGGCCCGCCGGCCTCCCTGCCGCCTTCACCGCCATCACGTCCTCGCGGTACTTGAGCAGCACGCCGAGCGTGCGGTCGAGCACCGCCTCGTTCACGCCGTCGGCGCCGAGGGCGACCAGGGCGGCGGCCCAGTCGAGCGTCTCGGCGATGCCGGGCACCTTCGTGAGGTCGGCGCTGCGGAGCTGCTGCACGAACGTCACCACCTCGACCGCCAGCTGGGCGCCGAGGCCGGGCATCCGTGCGCGGAGGATGGCGAGCTCGCGCTCGGGCGTGGGGTACTCCACCCACTGGTACAGGCAGCGCCGCTTCAGCGCGTCGTGCACCTCGCGCGTCCGGTTGCTGGTGAGGATCACGTGCGGCCGCCGCGCGGCGCGCAGCGTTCCGAGCTCGGGGATGGTGATCGCGAAGTCGGCGAGGAGCTCGAGGAGGAACGCCTCGAACTCCTCGTCGGCGCGGTCCACCTCGTCGATGAGGAGCACCGGCGGCACCGCGTGCGTGTCGGCGATGGCGCGGAGCAGGGGGCGGCGGAGCAGGAAGCGCTCGGAGAAGAGGTCGTGCGCCGTCGCGTCGCGCCCCTCGCCGCGCGCCTCGCGCAGGCGGATCTCCAGCATCTGCCGCGGATAGTCCCACTCGTACACGGCGGCGTGCACGTCGATCCCCTCGTAGCACTGGAGGCGGATCAGCTCCGCGCCGCGCGCGGCGGCGAGCGTCCGCGCCACCTCCGTCTTGCCGACGCCCGCCTCCCCCTCCAGCAGCAGCGGCCGCTCGAGCGCGAGCGCCAGGAAGACCGACGTCGCCAGGTCGCGGTCGCAGACGTATCCCTGCGCGCCGAACGCGGCGGCGACCGCGTCCGGCGAGTCGAGCCGCGTCACGGCTGGGCGCCGCCCCCGCCGCAGCTGCCGTCGGCGCCGCGCACCGTGGGGTAGGGGATGCCGAGCTGCTCCATGTACGACCGGTGCTTCGACGGGTCGAAGTACTTCTTGCGCAGCTCCGGCCGGTACTTCGCCATGATGGCGGCGTTGAGGTGGGTCGGCGGCCGGTCCTCCGGGCGGAGGAACGGCTCGTACTTCACCTCCTTCGTCTGCTCGGCGAAGTACGCCTTCGCGCTGTCGACGAGCGCGGGCGTGCCAAGCACGTCGAGCAGGAGGCCGGCGAGCGCCTTGGCCGCCTGCGTCGCCCCCTTGTGCGCGATCGGCGTCGCCATCGCGATCGCGTTCGACCAGTGGTGCCCCGGCAGGTTCGGGATGTTGCTCGGGAAGTAGACCGGCACGGTCGGGACCGACCACGAGACGTCGCCGATGTCGTCGGAGCCGCCGCCCGTCTGCTTCTCCACCGGCACCGGCGGCGCGAGCGTGTCGATCTTGGTGACGAGCCCCGTCTCCTTCACGCCGAGCTCCTTCTGCACGGCGCGGGCGAGCTGCTGGTCGCGGTCGTCCCACTCGGGCATGCCGACGGCGAGCATGTTGGCGGTCAGCGCGCGCGCGAGCGGGCGGTTGTAGTGCGCGGGCCACGCGCTGCCAAGGAGGCGGGTCGGCTGGAGCGTGGTGCCGGTCATCATCGCGGCGCCCTGCGCCACCGAGTCGCCGACGGCCCACAGCTCGCGGATCAGCTTCGGCTCCAGTTCGCGGAAGTACCACCAGATGCTCGCCGTGGTCGGCACCACGTTGGGCTGGTCGCCGCCATCGACGATCACGGAGTGGGAGCGCGACTGGAAGCGGATGTGTTCGCGGCGGAAGTTCCAGCCGACCTCCATCAGCGTCGCCGCGTCGAGCGCGCTGCGCCCGCGCCAGGGCGCGCCGGCGGCGTGCGCCGCCTTCCCCTCGAAGCTGTAGAGCACCGACACGAGGCCGCTCCCGCGCGCCTGGCCCCACGCGGTGCTCAGCGAGTCGCTCACGTGCGAGAAGATCGCGATGTCGGCGTCGCGGAAGGCGCCGGCGCGCACGAGGTGCGCCTTGCCGCCCAGCTGCTCCTCCGCGACGCCGGGCCACACCACCAGTGTGCCCGGCAGCCGCTCGCGCTCCATCAGCCGCTTCACCGCGAGGATCGCGGTGAGGTTCATCGCCTGGCCGGAGTTGTGCCCCTCGCCGTGGCCGGGGGCGCCGGGGACGATCGGCAGGCGGCAGGCGACGCCCGGCATCTGCGACGCCTGCGGGATGCCGTCGAGGTCGGAACCGATCGCGATGACGGGGCGCCCGCTCCCCCAGCGCGCCACCCAGCCCGTCGGCAGTCCGCCCGTCCCCTCCTCGACGGTGAAACCGTTCTTCCTGAGCAGCGTGACCAGCGTGCGCGACGTCTCGAGCTCCTGGAAGCCGAGTTCGCCGTAGCTGAACAGCTGGTCGATGAGCTGCGCGGTGAACAGCTTCCGCGCCTCCACGTCCGCGTGCGCCTCCGCCTTGAGCCGCGCCAGCCGCTCCGGCGCGAGCCCCTGCGCGCCGAGCGGCGCCACCGCGACGAGCGCGAGCGCGCTCCCGGCCACGACCTCCCGGCCCCATGCCACCAGGCTCATCCCGCCCCCTCTCCGTACCGTGGAAACCTGAACCGCATCCCGGGCCCGAGCAGCCCGCCCACCGCGAGCTCGGCGAGCGACGCGGCATCGAGCCGCTCGCCCGTGAGGAGCCGCGGCAGCACGAGGTCGGCCGCCGTCGCCTCCGAGAACATGCCGCACTGCGGCAGGCCGAGCAGCGGCACCTCCGCCGCCTCGGCGAGCCAGATCATCGACCCTGGATGCGCCGGCACGCCGCGCCGCACCACCCGGCCGCCGAGCGCGTCGAGCGCCGCGAAGAATGGCGACGTCGGGTCGCCGGCCGAGACGCCGCCGACGAGCACCAGCTGCGCTCCGCCCTCGAGCACGGCGCGGAGCGCGCGCGCCACGGCATCGGCGTCGTCCGACGGCTCGACGCGCACCGGCCCGAGCACGGAGCCGAGGGCCGCGAGCTTCTGCCCCGCGCCCTGCTCGAAGCGCGCGAGCGCCTGCGGCGACGCCTGCTCCAGCACGAGCGCCCCCGCGCGGAACGCGCGGTACGGGCGCACCTGCACGAGCGGGGCCTCGGTGCGGGCGAGCGCCTCGCCGCGCGCGACGAGTGCCTCGGGCACGAGGTGCGGCGCCACCTTCGCGCTCGCCACCACCTCGCCCGCGGAGACCGGCTGGCCGTGGAGCAGCGTGAACAGCTCCAGCGGCTCGAGCGCGGCGAGCGCCTGCACCGCGGCCGCGCGCACGAGCAGCACGCCGGCCGCGACGGCGACGAGGTCGACGCGGCTCTGGCGCGGCGGGCGCGCCTCGAGCCCCGGCCCCATCGCCGCGAGGGCGAGGCGCCGCGCCGCGACATCCTCGTGCACGTCGTCCGCGGCGGGCCACGCCACGCGGAGCGCGGCGAGCGTCCCCGCCGCCGCCGCGCGCCACAGCCGCTCGGCGTCCGCCGTGTCGAGCCGCCGCCCCTTGGGCCACGCGTCGTCGCCGGCGCGCGCGGGGGCCAGCAACACCGCGCCCGCGAGCCCCGTGGGCCCGCGGGCGGCGATGTCGGGAGCGCCGAGGCGCGCCGACCGCATGCCGCTCAGGCGGCGGCGTGCGCGCCGACGCGCCGGGCGAAGTCGCCCCAGAACTGCTCGGTGAGCTTCTTCGCGGTCCCCTCCAGCAGGCGCGCGCCCACCGAGGCGACGGTGCCGCCGACGTCCGAATCGGCCCGCCAGGCCATCCGGGTCATCCCCGGCGCCGACTCGGACAGGTCGATCGTGGCGGTGACGTCGAGCGTGGAGCCCGGCGCCTTGCCGCGCGCGCGCATCTTCGCGTGCGAGGGCGCCTGCACGTCGAACAGCTCCACGTCCAGGTGGAAGCGCACCTTGATGGCGCCGACGCCGAAGGCGACGATCACCTTGAAGTGCTCGGGGTCGATCGCCTCCACCTTCTCCACTCCCGGCGCGGACGCCGAGACGAACGACGGGTCCATGAGCCGGTCCCACGTCACCGCGAGGGGCGCCGCAACCTCCGGCGCCCCCGTGAACGAGAGCTTCATCCCCGGCTCACTTCGCCCGCGACAGCGCGGTCGCCGCCGCGCGTCGCGTCACCACGCCCATCAGGTGCCGCCGGTAGTCGGCCGGCGCGTGCAGGTCGCCCGTGGCATCGGTGAGCGCCGATGCCGCGGCGCCGAGCGCCGCGAGCGCGGCGTCGCCGCCATCGCTGCCGACGAACGCCGAGGTGTCGACCACGCGGCCGATGTCGCCGCTGGAGGTGAGCGCCACCTTCGCGCTCGTCACCTTCCCGCCCGCCTTCGTCACCACCACCGCCGCGCCCGCCATGGCGTAGCCGGAGGCCGCCTGCGCCACGGTGTGGTAGCAGGTGCCGGCGCCCGCGGGGAGCGGCGGGAGGTGGATCTCCTGCAGCAGCTCCCCGTCCTGCAGCGCCGAGCTGAACGCCGAGGTGAAGAACTGCGCGGCGGGCACGGTGCGCGTCCCCTTCGCGGAGACGCACACCATCTTCGCGCCGAGCACCAGCATCACGGCCGGCAGGTCGGAGTTCGGGTCGCAGTGCGCGAGCGAGCCGCCGAGGGTGCCGCGGTTCCGCACCTGCACGTCGCCGATGTCCTCCACGCACTCGTGCAGCAGCGGGAAGCCCTCGGAGACGAGCCGCGACTGCAGCAGCGCCCGGTACGTCGTGGCGGCACCGATGCGCAGGTCGCCCTGGTGCCGGTCGATGCCGTGCAGCTCGGGCACGCGCGCGATGTCGATCAGCGTGCCCGGCTGCGCCATGCGGAACTTCATCACCGGGAGCAGCGAGTGCCCGCCGGCGATCACCTTCGCGTCCTCGTGGCTGCCGAGGAGCGCGAGGGCCTGCGCGAGCGAGCCCGCGCGGATGTACTCGAAGGTGGCCGGGATCACCTGGCGCCTCCCTTCGCCGCCTGGATCGCGGCCCACACGCGGGCGGGCGTCAGCGGCTTGTCGATGTGGGTGATGCCGAGCGGCGCCAGCGCGTCCACCACGGCGTTGACCACCGCGGCCGCCGAGACGATCGTCCCCGCCTCGCCGCACCCCTTCACGCCGAGCGGGTTCACGGGCGACGGCGTCACGGTGTAGTCGGTCTCCACGTGCGGCATCTGGCTCGCCTTCGGCACCGCGTAGTCCATCATCGTGCCGGAGAGCAGCTGGCCCGAGTCGTCGTAGACGGCGATCTCCTGCAGCGCCTCGCCGATCCCCTGGATCACGCCGCCGTGGATCTGCCCCTGCACGATCACCGGGTTGATGTGCGGCCCGCAGTCGTCCACCGCCACGTACCGCTCGATGTGCACCTCGCCGGTCTCGCCGTCCACCTCGACGGTGCAGACGTGGGTGCCGAACGGGTACACGAAGTTGGACGGGTCGAAGAAGGCGTTCGCCTCGAGCCCCGGCTCCACGCCGGCCGGCAGGTTCCACGCGACGTTGGCCGCGAGCGCGAGGTCGCCGAAGCTCTTCGCGGTGCCCGGGACGCCCTTCACCTGCCACGCCGTCCCCGTCCACTCGAGGTCGTCCTCGCTCGCCTCCAGCAGGTGCGCGGCGATCTTCCGCGCCTTCTCCTTCACGCGCTGCGCCGCGATCTTGACCGCCGAGCCGCAGACGGCCGTCGTGCGGCTGCCGTAGGTGCCCCACCCCTGCGGCGTCGTCTCGGTGTCGCCGTGGACGATCTCGATGTTCTCCACCGGGATCCCGAACTCCTGCGCCACCACCTGCGCGAACGTCGTCTCCTCGCCCTGGCCGTGGGGCGACGCGCCGATGTAGACGCGCACGACGCCGGTCGGGTAGACGCGGACGATCGCCGAGTCGTAGAGGCCGGCGCCGAAGCCGACCGCGCCCGCCACCTGCGACGGGCCGAGGCCGCAGATCTCGATGTAGCTGCCGATGCCGATGCCGAGGTACTTCCCCTGCGTCCGTGCCTCGGCCTGCCGGCGGCGGAAGCCCTCGTAGTCGATCAGCGCGAGCGCCTTGTCGAGCGCCGGGCCGTAGTCGCCCGAGTCGTACGTGACGCCGGTCGCGACGGTGTGCGGGAACTTCTCCTTCGGGATGAAGTTCAGGTGGCGCACGGCGGCCGGGTCCTTGCCCGCCGCGCGCGCGAACGTGTCGACCAGCCGCTCGACGAGGTACGCCGCCTCCGGGCGGCCGGCGCCGCGGTACGCGTCGATCGGCGTGCCCGACGTGTAGACGCCATGCACGGTGACCGCGATGTGCGGGATCTCGTAGGCGCCGGAGTAGACGAGGCCGTGCAGGATGGTCGGGATGCCGGGGCCCGCCGTCGAGGCGTAGGCGCCGAGCCCCGCGTAGACGGTGCTGCGGATGCCGGTGATGCGCCCGTCCTTCATGCCGCACATCTCGACGTACTCGACGTGGTCGCGGCCGTGGATGGTGCACTTGTAGTTCTCGCTCCGGTCCTCCGTCCACTTCACGGGGCGGCCGAGCTGCATCGAGGCGAACGAGACCGCGGCCTCGTCGGGGTAGGCGGGGATCTTGCTGCCGAAGCCGCCGCCCACCTCGGGCGCCACCACGCGGATGCGGTGCTCGGGGAGCTTGAGCATCAGCGAGCAGAGGAAGCGGTGGATGTGCGGGTTCTGGCTCGTCACCCAGAGCTGCAGCTGCCCCGTCCCCTTGTTGTAGCTCGCCACCGCGGAGCGCGGCTCGATCGCCGTCGGCAGCAGGCGCTGCTGCACGATGCGCAGCTTCACCTTCACCTCGGCGCGTTCAAACTCGGCGGCCGCGTCGCCGCCGCCGCACGACCAGGTGAAGCCGATGTTGCCGGGCACGTCGTCGTGGAAGACCGGGGCGCCGGGCTGCGCGGCCTTCTCGGGGTCGACCTCGGCGCCGAGCGGGTCGTAGTCGACGTCGATCAGGTCGATCGCGTCGCGCGCCTGCGCGCGCGTCTCGGCGACGACGAGCGCCACCGCGTCGCCCGCGTAGCGCACCTTGTCGCTCGCGAGGATCGGGTGCGCGGGGACCTTCAGGTCGCAGTTGGGCGGGTTCCACGCGCACGGCACCGTGCCCGTCTTCCCCTCGAGGTCCGCGGCCGTGTACACGGCGACGACGCCCGGCGCGGCCTTGGCGGCGCTGGTGTCGATCTTCGTGATGCGGGCGTGGGCGTACGGGGAGCGGAGGAAGGCGGCGTAGGCGAGGCCGGGGAGGGCGACGTCGTCCGTGTACGTCGCGAGGCCGGTGATCAGGCGCGGGTCTTCCCGCCGCCTGATCCCCGAGCCGAAGATCGTGGCCATGGGGTCAGTTCCTCGTCGTCGTTCGTGGGAGGGTCAGGCGGCGGCGCGGGCGGCGCGGAGCGTCGCGGCGGCGGCCTTCACGGCGGCGACGATGTTCACGTAGCCGGTGCAGCGACAGTAATTGCCCTCGAGCGCGTGGCGGATCTCCTCGTCGGACGGGTCCGGGTTCCGCTCGAGCAGGTCGGTCGCCGTCATGATCACGCCCGGGGTGCAGAAGCCGCACTGCAGGCCGTGCTTGTCCCAGAACGCCTGCTGGAGCGGGTGCAGCGCGTCGGGGCTGCCGAGCCCCTCGATGGTGGTGATCGCGCTCCCCTCCGCCTGCACGGCGAGGGTGGTGCACGACTTGACGGCGTGGCCGTCGATCAGGACGGTGCAGGCGCCGCACTGGCTCGTGTCGCAGCCGACGTGGGTGCCGGTGAGGTGCAGCTCGTCGCGCAGCACATGCACGAGCAGCGCGCGGGGCTCGACCTCGACCGTGCGGGCGGCGCCGTTGACCTGCAGGGTGACAGGACGCTTCATGGGCACTCCGGGTCCGGGCAGGGAGGAATCGGGAGGTTCGATGACGTGGTTGGCGCAGGGAATCCAAGGGTAAGGTTCGACGGGGGAGGGTGTCAAGCAAGGTTGACAGCGGGCAGGCGGGCCAGCGGGCCGGGGGCCAGGTGCCGGGGGGGCCTGCGGCCCGCGACTTGCCACCCACGACTCACGTAACTTTCCCGTCATGCTCGACACCGACACCCTCCCCGGCGAGGCGCTGCCGTTGCCGGCGGTCGCCCGCGATGGCGCGGGGTGGCCGCTGCTGCGCGTGCTGCGCGCGGTGCGGAGCCCCGAGCTCGGCAACGAGCGCGACATCGTGGTGGCGCTGCCGCCGAGGTATGCCGAGCAGCCGGAGCGTCGCTGGCCCGTGCTGTACCTGCAGGATGGCCAGAACCTCATCGACCCTGCGGCATCGTATGCCGGGCACTGGCAGGTGGGCGAGACGCTCGCGTACTGGGCGCCGCGCGGGGTGGAGGCGATCGTGGTCGCCATCCCCAACATGGGGGCGGAGCGGCTGCAGGAGTACGGCGCCTTCGCCGATCCGCGCCATGGCGGCGGCCGCGGCGGGCGGTATGCGCGCTTCGTGGTGGAGACGCTGAAACGGCGCATCGACGAGGAGTTCCGCACGGTGGCCGGGCCGGAGGGGACCGTCATGGGAGGCTCGTCGATGGGCGGGCTGATCAGCCTGGTGACCGGCGCCCTCTTCCCGCACGCGATCGGGACGGTGCTGGTGATGTCGCCGTCGCTCTGGTACGCGCAGTGGCGGGTCTTCGACTGGCTCGAGGCCAGGCCCCACCTGCCGCGCCGCATCCACCTCGACGTCGGCCTCGCCGAGCCCGACGAGGAGATCTACGACGTGCGGCGGCTCGCGCGCTGGCTGCTCGACCATGAGTACACCGTGCCGGGCACGCTGCGCTTCATCGAGGCGGAGGAGGAGGGGCACAACGAGGCGGCGTGGGCGCGACGCTTCCGCGAGGCGCTGCCGTGGCTGGTGGGCGCAGGGTGAGCGGTGCCGCCGGCGCGCGCGTCAGGCGGGGGGCGATGCGCGTGTCAGGCGCGTGCGACAGGTGGTGTGGTGCGCGCACAACGCCGCGTCCGGCTGTCGGGAGTGGTCAATCGACAGCGGGGCGGTCCGTCCCTCTTCCGGCCGCGTGTCAGGCAGCCCTGTGCCGTCGTGGCGTGCAAACGGCAAGGCGCAAGGAGGCGTCTCCTCGTCACTCAGGCGCGGCGATGCGGTTCCCCCTCCTGCCTTCGGAGTTCTGCATGCGTCTTCGCCTTGTGGTCGGCGCGCTCGTCGCGGCGACCGTCGCCGTCCACACCCCGGCCTTCGCCCAGTCCCAGTGCGACGCCGTCGCTGGCAACCTCGTCGCCAACTGCGGGTTCGAGACGGGCAGCTTCTCGAGCTGGTCGGTGGGCAACGCTACCATTTACGACGGCGTCACGGACGCTGCGGGTTGGGTGAACTCCGGCCGGTACGGCGCGTACTTCGGCCATGTCGGCGGCACCACCGCGCTGGCCCAGATCGTGAACCTGGTCGGCGCGGGAAAGCTCTCGTTCCGGATCAGGAACCGTGAGGACGGGGCGTCGTTCTTCCGCGTGGACTTCAACCCCGGCCCCAACGTGACGCCGACCGTCCTCTACATGGAGACGCAGAACCTCGCGTACGACTGGAAGACCGTCAACCTGAACGTGACCGGTTCGGGCAGCGACGTGCTCGCGTTCACGTTCCGGCACGACCCGTCACACTACTCGTTCGACGACGTCGTCCTGACCGCGGTGCCGGAGCCCGGCACGTACGCGCTGATGGCCACGGGCCTGGTCGGGCTGGTCGCGGTGCGGCGGCGGAAGAAGTAGTCGCGGGTCGGAGGTCGCGGGTCGCGGGCCGGGGCGGTGCTCCGGCCCGCTGGTTTTTGGGGGGCGCGCGGCTCACGGGTCACGGTTGGCTCGGGGACCGGGCTGAGGCCCTTTCCGTTCGTGGAGTAGCTGGCCTCTTCGCGCCCCCAGCCCCCAGCACCCGCCCCGCCTGCCCCCCCGCCCCCCTGCCACCTAGATTCCGTCTTTCCCCCCGAGGCCCGCACGGATGTGGCACCGCGACACCGTCAGCTGGCAGAGCCCAGCGCTCTTCGGCCGACGCATGGACGTGCACATCCACGGCCATGCGGGCGCGCGCGTGCTCGTCTTCCCCACCTCGAAGGGGTGGACGCGCGAGTGGGAGGACCAGGGGATGATGCGTGCCCTCGCCGACCACCTGCAGCACGGCTGGGTGCAGCTCTGGGCCGTCTCCAGCGTCGACGAGGAGTCGTGGTACGCCGACTGGAAGCGCCTCCCCGACCGCGCCGACTGGGCCCGGCGGTACGACCAGTACCTCTACCACGAGCTGCTGCCGTGCATGGACCACCGCAACGGCAACGGCTTCACCATCGTCGCCGGCGCCAGCTTCGGCGCGTTCCACGCGCTGTCGTTCGGCCTGCGGCACCCGGACCGGGTCCAGCGGATCCTCGCGCTGAGCGGGCTCTGCGACATCCGGCGCTTCACCCGCGGCTGGCTCGACGCCACCGCGTACGCCCTCAACCCGTGGTCGTTCATCCCCAACGAGCACGACGCCGCCCGCCTCGCGCTGCTGCGCCGCCAGGACATCATCCTCGCGACCGGCCGCGACGACGTGCTCGCCGGGCAGAACCGGGCGTTCTCCGGCATGCTCTGGGACAAGGGGATCGGCAACGCGCTCCGCCTCTGGGACGGCTGGTCGCACGACTGGCCGTACTGGCAGCGGATGCTCCGTCTCTACCTGCGCGGCCACGACTAGGCCGCGCGCCACCAGCGAGGAACTGCCCATGCCCCGCAGGATCGGACTCCTCCTCGGCCGCGAGTGGTCGTGGCCCCCGGCGTTCATCGAGGAGGTCGCGAAGCGCGACGCCGGCGTCATCGCCGAGTACGCCAAGCTCGGCGCGCCGAGGATGGATGCGCCGTGCCCGTACGACGTCCTCGTCGACCGCATCAGCCACGAGGTGCCGATGTACCGCTCGTACCTCAAGCAGGCGAGCGTCATGGGCACGAAGGTGGTCAACAACCCCTTCATGTGGACCGCCGACGACAAGTTCTTCGGCGCCGCGCTCGTCACGCAGCTCGGCCTCGCGAGCCCGAAGACGGCCGTGCTGCCCAACAAGAGCTACGTCCCCGGCATCAAGCACGACGAGTCGCTCAAGAACCTCGAGTTCCCCCTCGACTGGGACGCGCTCCTCGAGTGGATCGGCCTGCCGTGCATCCTCAAGGATGCCCACGGCGGCGGCTGGCGCGACGTCTACGTCTGCCGCTCGAAGGAGGAGCTGATCCACCACTACGACAACTCGGGCCTCCTCACGATGATCGTGCAGGAGTTCATCCAGTGGGACGAGTTCGTCCGCTGCATCTGCATCGGCCAGCAGGAGATCATGCCGATCAAGTACGACCCCAAGGCGCGCCGCTACCTGCACGAGCCCGGCTTCCTCGGCGCGCTCGAGGGGAAGGTCATCGCCGACTCGCGGGCGATCTGCCAGGCGCTCGGCTACGACATGAACTCGATCGAGTGGGCAATCAGGGACGGCGTGCCGTACGCGATCGACTTCATGAACCCCGCGCCCGACATGGACATCTACTCGCTCACGCCGACCTACTTCGAGTGGGTGGTGAAGGCGATGGCGGACTTCACGATCCGCCTCGCGCTCGAGCCCCGCGCCGAGGCGGGGCCGCGCCGCTGGAACGAGTTCCTCGCGGGCCGCGTGGCGCGCACGGCGTGATCCCCGCCATCCGCGACGCCATCGAGGCGTGGCACGCGCTCCTGACGCCGGCCATGGCGCAGGAGTCGGGGCACTGGCTCGCGGAGCGCCAGCGCGAGCTGGGGCTCGTCTTCGGCACGCGCCCGGTCTGCACGGCGCTCCGGCCGCGCTTCCTCACGCCCGCGCAGGAGCGGCGGATCCGCGAGGTCGCCCGGCCGGTCCTCTCGGCGTTCGAGACGACGTGGCGCGCCGCGCTGGCCGACCCCGCGCTGCGCGCGCAGTTCATGCTCGAGCCGTGGGAGGAGACGCTCCTCGCCGACGCGCCGCGCCTCCCCCTCGGCTCCCCCCTCGGCCGGCTCGACGCGTTCTTCGCGCCGGACGGCGAGGGGCTCCGCTTCACCGAATACAACGCCGAGACGCCGGCGGGCGCCGGCTACAGCGACGCGCTGGCGCCGATGTTCGAGCGGATCCCGGTGATGGCGCCGTTCCGGAAGCACTGGGTCGCACGGCCGCTCCACACCGTGCCGGCCACGCTCACGGCACTCGTCGAGTACCACCACCAGTGGTTCGGGACGCGCGCCACGCCCTCGATCGCCATCCTCGACTGGGACGACGTCCCGACCCGCTCCGAGCACCACCTCATGGAGCGGCACCTGCAGGCGATGGGGCTCCCGTGCCTCGTCGCCGACCCGCGCGAGGCCGACTACCGCGACGGGCGGCTCACCGTGCGCGGCACGCCGGTCACGCTCGTGTACAAGCGCGTCCTGATCCACGAGCTCGTGCACCGGCTCGGGCTCGAGTCGCCGCTCGTCCGCGCCACGCGCGACGGCGCCGTCTGCCTCGTCGACCCGTTCCACTGCAAGCCGCTGCACAAGAAGGCGTCGCTCGCCGTCCTCTCGGACGAGCGGAACGCGCACCTCTTCAGCGCGACCGAGCTCGCCGCCATCCACGCGCACATCCCGTGGACGCGGCGCGTCGAGCGCCGCGCGACCACGCACGGCGGCGCCACGGTCGACCTGCTCGAGTTCTGCGAGCGCGAGAAGGACCGCCTCGTCCTCAAGCCGAACGACGAGTACGGCGGCACCGGCATCGTCCTCGGCTGGGAGTGCGACGGGGACGCGTGGCGCTCGGCGCTCACGCACGCGCTCGAGGCGCCGTACGTCGTGCAGGAGCGCATCCACATCCCGTCGGAGCCGTACCCCGCGCTGGACGCGGAGGGGCGGCTGGAGATCGGGCCGCGCACCGTGGACACCGCGCCGTACTGCTACGGCACCTGGAGCGAGGGGATCCTCAGCCGGGTCTCCACCGCCTCCCTCGTCAACGTCACCGCCGGTGGCGGCTCGACCGTTCCCACCTTCCTCGTGGAGCCGCGCTGACCATGAAGGCCCCCAGCCTCACCATCGGGATCGAGGAGGAGTACCAGATCATCGATCCCGCGACCGGCGAGCTCCGGTCGTACATCACCGAGATCCTGCAGACCGACCACTACCTCATGGGCGAGGTGAAGCCGGAGCTGCACCAGTCGATGGTCGAGATCGGCACCAAGGTCTGCCGCACCCCCGCCGAGGCGCGGGGCGAGCTGGTCCGCCTGCGGAAGCTCGTGCGCGACCTCGCGGCGAAGAAGGGGCTCGTCTTCGCGGCCGCGGGTACGCACCCGTTCTCCAAGTGGACCGACCAGGAGATCACGCCGCTCGAGCGGTACGTGGGCGTGAAGGAGGACCTGCAGGACCTCGCGCAGTCGCTGCTGATCTTCGGCTGCCACGTGCACGTGGCGATCGAGGACCGCGAGTTCCTGATCGACGCGATGAACGTGGCACGATACTTCCTCCCGCACGTGCTCGCGCTCTCGACGAGCTCGCCGTTCTGGCTGGGGCGGAAGACGGGGCTCAAGAGCTACCGGTCGGTCGTGTTCCGGAACTTCCCGCGCACCGGCATCCCGCAGAGCATGGCGAGCTGGGCCGAGTTCGAGGGGCTGGTGAACACGATGGTGCAGACCAACTGCATCCCGAACGCGTCGAAGATCTGGTGGGACCTGCGGCCGTCGTGGAGCTACCCGACGCTCGAGTTCCGGGTGTGCGACGTCTGCACCCGCGTGGACGAGGCGGTGTGCGTCGCGGCGATCTTCCAGGCGATCATCGCCAAGCTCTGGAAGCTCCGGCGCGACAACATCACCTTCCGGGAGTACCCGGTCGCGTTCCTGGAGGAGAACAAGTGGCGCGCCATCCGGTACGGGCTGGACGGCCGCCTGCTGGACCTGGGGAAGGGGGTCGAGAAGCCCTCGCCGGAGCTCATCACCGAGCTCATCCTCTGGTTCGTGAACGATGTGGTCGATGATCTGGGGAGCCGGAAGGAGGTGGAGTACGCCTTCAAGATCCTCCGCGAGGGGACCAGCGCGGACCGGCAGCTGCGCACGTACGAGCAGTCGGGGGGCGACCTCAAGGCGGTCGTCAACCAGCTCGTGAAGGAGACCCAGGAGGGGCTCGACTGATGGCCGACCATCCACGGCGTCCCGTGATCGGGGTGCCGACCCAGACGCTCCACTCGATCGACGGCATCCCCGAGGGGCTGCCGTCGTCGTGGGTGATGAACCAGCGCTACTTCCACGTCGTCGCGGCGCTCGGCGCGCTGCCGTGGATGATCCCGCTCTTCGACGACGACCCGGCGACGCTCCGCGGCATCTACGAGCGGCTGGACGGGATCATGATCCCGGGCGGCGTGGACATGCAGCCCGAGTGGTACCGCGAGGCGCCGCACGAGAAGCTCGGCCGCACCGATCCGGCGCGCGACGAGGTGGAGCTGCAGCTCACGAAGTGGGCGGTGGAGGACGGCAAGCCGCTGTTCGGGCTCTGCCGCGGCATCCAGGTGCTGAACGTGGCGCTGGGCGGGTCGCTGTTCCAGGACATCGAGGCGCAGATCCCCGATGCGATGAAGCACGACTACTTCCCGACGCAGGGCTACCCGCGCGAGCACATCGCGCACCACGTCGACCTCGCGAAGGGGTCGCGCTTCGCCCGCTGGTTCGGCAACGCCGACCGGATCCCGGTGAACTCGATGCACCATCAGGCGATCCGCGAGCTCGCCCCCGGCCTCGCCCCCGTGGCGACGTCGCCCGACGGGCTGGTGGAGGCGGTGGAGCTCGACCGGCCGGGGACGTGGATCGTGGCGGTGCAGTGGCACCCCGAGAGCTTCGAGCCGAGCGACCCCCGCACGCGCGGGGTGTTCGAGGCGTTCCTCAGGGAGGCGGGGAAGCGGGCGGCGTAGGGCGCGCGTCACCCGCCCGACCGGGCGAGGCGTTCCTTGCGCAGGCTGACATGGCCCAACGCCGCATAGCCGACCAGTGACAACACGTTCAGCGCCCTTCGGACTGGCGACTGCAGCGGAAGCATCTCCATGCAGAGCATCGTCAGCGCGATGGCGCCGATGCAGAGGGATTGCGCCCGGTCGGGCATCCACGGCCGCCGAAGCACGGAGAACGCGATCGACGCCGCCAGCGCATACCCGGCCACGAAGCGCATCACATTCGTGGCGAACTCGGGCTCGGCCTTGAAGCGCGGCCAGCCGAGGACGAGCGCAGCGATGATTGGCGCTGCCATCAGGAGATTGGGTACCGCTCTGCGAGGGGACCAGGGGTTCTCGCGGTCGGGCCTCACGGCTGTCCCCCCTGTTGACGCATAGGTTGCTCCCTCATGCCGGGTTGTGGATGTGGCTCTGTACGAAGGCGTCAAGCCGCGCCAAGGCGACGCCCCAATGCGCCGGCGCTATCGCCAAAGGAATCGCGCATGCCAAGCCGGTCGAACAGAGGGTTGTGGCCCAAGCAACTTCAGCAGTCGCAATTGTGTACTCGGTGAACTCCAGCTGACAACTTCCTTGCTGTGCGGAGAGAGCCTCGACTTCTCCAAACGGCCAAAGGCGCAAAGGCTGCCCGGTTGCGGAGAGGATAGCGGGCTCAATAGCCAGCCGAAGATCGCACGTCACCCCTGTGGTGTTCCGGAATCGTGCGTCGAACGATGTCGTCGCGAACCAATCACCTCGGCGTTGCAACGTCCAGACCGCATCAGCAGTGAAGGTCACAGCGTTTACGCGGTGCACTAGTCGGTGCCCGTCGCGTTCTGCGGAATAGCTGGCCTCTTCGTTTCGCACATGTAGGAGGCGATTGACGTAGAGGCCTTCCTGCGCCAGCCTGCGGTATGCGAGCACTGGAAAGAACGCCATGAGGGGCGCGTGTTTGGCTGCGGCCTCGGCAGGCACCAGCGCGATGGAGCCGCGCAACGGTGCCTCGACCTCGCCTGCTTGGAGAGCAACGGCCCTCGCCTCCTGAGCATCCCCCGTCGTTACCGACGCGGTGCCTCTGATCGCCGAGCGGACCGCGGCGTCGCCGGGCGCATCTGGCGAAGCGCAGGCAAACGCCCCTGCTCCCGTGGACGAGACGGCCGCAGCGAGTAGCTCGCGGCGAGAGAGTCGCATGTCTAGCTCCGGCTGAGGATACTCCATGATCTCGATCAGCGCTTCGGCTGTCAATCCGACCATTGCTAGCTGACCGGAAATCGGCCAGAGCGCCGCTGTCCATGTGCAGCTGCTCGAACTCTCGTCGCGCCTTCTTCACTTCTGCCGCGCGATCCACTCATCCATCACCCGCGTCAGCACGTCGAGCGGCAGCGGGCCGTTGTCGATGAGCGCGTTGTGGAAGCGGCGCACGTCGAACTTCGCGCCCAGCTCCCGCTCGGCCTTCCGGCGGATCTCCTGGAAGCGCAGTTCCCCCAGCTTGTACGCGAGCGCCTGCCCCGGCCAGACGATGTACCGGTCCACCTCCACGGTGACGTCCTGCTCGCTCTTCGCCGTGTTCGCGAGCATGTAGTCGATCGCCTGCTGGCGCGTCCAGCCGAAGGCGTGGATCCCGGTGTCCACCACGAGCCGGCACGCGCGCCACATCTCGTACGTGAGCTGGCCGAACTTGCTGTACGGGTCCTGGTACAGCCCGAGTGCCGGCCCGAGCGACTCCGCGTACAGCGCCCACCCCTCCACGAACGCCGTGATCCCGCCGCCGCGCCGGAACTGCGGCAGCTCCTTGAGCTCCTGCGCTCGCGCGATCTGCAGATGGTGCCCCGGCGCCGCCTCGTGGATGGTGAGCGCCTCCATCTCGTACTTCGGCCGGCTGTCCAGCTTGTACAGGTTGGCCACGAAGTAGCCGGCGCGCGTGCCGTCGGCCGCGCCCTGGTAGTAGCGCGCCGCGGTCTGCGCGGGCGCCTCGTACGCGGGGAACGACCGCACGCCGTACGGGAGCCGGGGCAGCTCGGCGAAGAGCTCGGGCAGGCGGCCATCGATCCGCTTGGAGATCTCGCGGTACCCCGCCAGCAGCTCCTCCTCCTTCGTGTAGTAGAAGCGCGGGTCGGTGCGGAGGAAGGTGAGCCACTCCGGGAACGACTTCGTCCACCCTGCCGCCTGCACCACGCTGTCCATCTGCGCGCGGATCCGCGCCACCTCGCGGAGCCCGATCTCGTGGACCTCCTTCGGCGTGAGGTCGAGCGTCGTCTCCTGGCGGATGCGGAACTGGTAGTACTCGCTGCCGCCCGGCACCGACGAGATGCCATCCGCCTTGCGCGCCGCCGGGATGTAGTCGCGCTCTACGAACGCCTGGAAGTCGCGCAGCGCCGGCACCGCCGAGCCGAGGATCGCCTCACGGCCCAGCTGGCGGAGGCGCACCTTCGTGGTGTCGGGGAGTGCCGCGGGAAGGTTCGCGAACGGCTCCCACAGCGGCGACCGCTCGGCGGAGTCGACGACCTGCGCCGCGATCTGTGCCGGCAGCGTGCGCAGCGGCGTCGCCGGCTGCGTCCAGCCGGTGCGAATGCCCTCGCGCATCTGGTCGGTGATGTGGCCGAGGTAGCGCGGGAAGGCGCGGATGCGGGCCGCGATGTTCTCGTAGTCCTTCGCCGTCTTCCGCGGCATCGAGCGGATCGTGCTCGGGAAGCCGAGCTGCACGCCGTTCACCTGGTTGACGGGGAAGCGCCGGAGCGGGAGGCGCTGCCCCGCCACGTCCTCCTCCTTGTCGCGCAGGAAGAGGTCGTACGAGAGGAGCTCCTGGCCCTGCAGCTTCGAGCGGTCGATGCGCCGGAGCGCCGCGAGCAGGCCGCGGTCGTGCAGCTCGCGCCGGGCGATCGCCTCGGGGGAGAGGTCGGTGAGCTTGTCGTCGTTCGTGTGGTCCCCCTGGTTCGCGGCGAACTCGGGGAACTCGCGCATGCGGAACTTGTAGTCGTCGTCGAGCACCTTCCGGAAGGCTGCCGCGGCTGCGTTGGGCGCGGGCGCGGGGCCCACGGTGCCCTGGGCGAGGACGGGCGCGGCAACGACGACGAGGCTGGCGAGCAGCGCCGGCAGGCGCGTGAGGGGAGTCGGCATGGAATCGATGATACCGGGGCGGGGGTGGTGTGTCATCGCGGGGAGCGCGAGGTACATCTCTCGGGTTGTCATCGCGAGGGCGCCGCGCGCCCGAAGCGACCTTGGTAGCGGGGGCCGATGCTCGCCCGCCGGCACGGTGGCAGCACAGCGCGCCACCAGCGCTTACGAGCAAGGTTGCTTCGGCCGCTCCGCGGCCTCGCAATGACGTTCGAAGCTGGCAGCAGCGCACCAGCGCCTACGACCAAGGTTGCTTCGGCCGCTTGGCGGCCTCGCAATGACGGCCCATGAGTGCAGTCCGCCCGTCCGCCCGTCCGCTCGTCCCCCCTACGGCACACTCCGCAGCACGATCGCGATCGCCAGGGTGACAATCGCGAGCAGGAAGAACCACGCGCGCTGGTACGCCGCGAACTTCGCCACCACGATCTTGTCGAGCTGCCGGATCTCGTGGGCGAGGTCGAGCACCATGTCGTCCACCGACGCGTCGCGGAGCTCCGCCACGTACCGCTCCACGTCGATGGCGGGCGCCCGGCCGAAGAAGATGAGCTGGCGCCGGTCGCCCGCCTTGGGCGGCTTCACGCGGGGGAACAGCGCCAGCAGGGCGTTGAGCAGGAAGCCGGCCGCGCACCCCACCACGGCGGCGACCAGCGCGGTGTCGATCCACGCCGTCTTCGGGAGGTGGTCGGCCCGGTTGAGCGCGAGCGTGCCGAACACGGTGCCGAGCGTCAGCAGCATCTGCGTCTTGGCGTCCGCCGAGCGCAGCAGGTCCTGCAGGCTCAGGTAGATGCGCCACGCGTGCTCGAACTGGTAGCGGTCGTGGTCCCAGGTGTCGCCCATGCGCGCGCCTCAGTCGCCCGCGGCGTCGGCCGCCGCGGCGGCCGGCTCGGCGAACAGCCCCGCCAGCGCGTCGGCGATCCGCCGCGGCCGCCCGCTCGCGCGGTCGAGCATCACCCACTCCGTCCGCGCGCTCGCGAGCACGCGCCCGTCGGCCGGGCGCAGCACGTCGCACCGGCGCACGCTCGTCGCCGCGCTCCATCCCTCCACCCACGTCCGCACCACCAGCCGGTCGCCCGCGAGCGCGGGCGCCTTGTAGTCGATCTCGTGCCGCCGCACGACCCATACCACGCGCGCCGCCGCCTCGGCGGGCACCACGTGGAACCAGTGCGCGGCCGCCGCGTCCTGCACCCAGCGGAGGTACACGACGTTGTTGACGTGGTCGAGCTCGTCGATGTCGCCATCGGCCACGGTCACGGGCAGCTCGAAGGTGCGCGGCGCCATGTCAGGCGGGCACCGCGCTGGCGATAACCGCCACCGCGCCGAGGCCGGCCGCCGCCGGGTCGCCCGTGACGACGCGCCGGTGCGCGTCCGCCTGCCCGAGGTGGTAGGCGGCGTGCGTCGCGAGGTGCTGCAGGAAGTCGCCGGTGACGTACCGATGCTCGCCGAGGGGCAGCGGGTAGAACTCGGCGAGCCGCGCGTCCGGCAGCGCCGCGAGCGTGGCGCGCACCTCCGCGGCCGCGGCGTCCAGCGTCGCGACCAGCTCGGCGCGCGGCACGTCGCGCGCCGCGAACTCGCGCGCGCGGTCGCGCACGTAGCCGGTCCCGCCGAGCGTCGCGCCGATGAAGTGGCGAAGGTTCCCGGCCACGTGCAACGCGAGCGTCCCCGCGCCGTTCGGCAGCGCCGGCACGACCGTCCACACCGCGGCGTCGCTCGGGAACGCGGCGAGGGTGCGGCGGAAGCCGTCGAGGTCGCGGACCAGCAGCGCGGTGACCGACTGCTGCAGGGTGGGGACGTGGCTCATGCGTGCTCCGGGGCGCCGGGCTCCACCGCGCGCCAGAGGGCGTCGAGCGCGGGGTCCCCGAAATCGTACGCGACCCGCACCACCCCGCGCAGCGGCGCCGCCCGGCCGGCGGCGGGGTCGTTGGTCCAGTAGGCTAACAGGTTGGCACGGCGCAGCTCGTCGGGGGCCGGGTCGGCGAGGCACTGCACCACGAACTCGTCCCGCTGCGACGGAGGCACCGCGGCGAGGAAGCGCTCGAGCGCCGCCGCGTCCACGCCCGGCCGGAGCCGCGCCCGCTCTGTGTCGGAGAGCGCGCTCATGCCGGCGCGCCGATCGGCCGCACGAAAAGGCGGCTCGTGCCGCGGAAGCCGAGGTGCTCGTAGAAGCGGTGGGCGTCGGCGCGGCGGTCGTTGCTGGAGAGTCGGAGCTGCCCGCAGCCCCATGCCGCGCCGATCGCAGTCGCATCGTCCACCAGCAGGCGCCCGGCCCCGCGCCCGCGCGCGGCGGCCGAGACGACCAGCGCGTCGAGGAAGGCGAGCGGGTCGGCGCGGTGCAGCGTGTCGAGCCGCCGGACCACCGCGAGCGCGATCACGGCGCCCGCGTCCTCCAGCACGCGCACCCGCACGCGCGCATCGCCCGCGAGCGCGGCGAGCCGGGAGGCGACGGCGGTCGGGTGGTCGGGGTAGCCAAGCTCGGCGAGCAGCGGCGCGAGCGCGGGCGCGTCGGCGGGCGAGGCGTCGCGCGCGCGCATGGGGTCAGTCGTCGCCCAGGGCCTGGGCCAGGTCGGCGACGAGGTCGTCCGGGTGCTCGAGGCCGATCGAGAGGCGGAGCAGTCCCTCGGGCGAGCGCGTCGTCGGCCCCTCGGCGCTGGCGCGATGCTCGATGAGCGACTCGACGCCGCCCAGGCTCGTCGCCCGCGTGAAGAGGCGGACGCGGTCGAGCACGCGCACCGCGCCCTCGCGGCCCCCCTTCACCGTGAGCGAGAGCATCCCGCCCGGCCGGCGCATCTGGTGCCTGGCGACGGCGTACCCCGGGTCGTCGGCCAGGCCGGGCCAGTGCACGCGCTCGAGCGCCGGGTGCCGCGCGAACCGCTCCGCGATCGCCTGCGCGCCGTCGCAGTGCCGTGCCACGCGGACCGGAAGGGTGCGGATGCCGCGGAGGAGGAGCCAGGCGTCGAACGGCGACGGCACCGCGCCCCCCTTCACCTGCACGAGCCGCAGCCGCTCGGCGAAGGCGCCGCGCTCGCGCACGACGAGCGCGCCGCCCGTCACGTCGCTGTGCCCGCCGAGGTACTTCGTGGTCGCATGCATCACGATGTCGGCGCCGAGCACCAGCGGCTGCTGCAGGATCGGCGTCGCCCACGTGTTGTCGACGCCGAGCAGTGCGCCGGCCGCGTGCGCGACCTCGGCGACGGCCGCGAGGTCGGTGATGCCGACCATCGGGTTGGACGGCGTCTCGGCCCAGACGAGCCGCGTCCCCGGCGTGATGGCGGCGCGCGCGGCGGCGAGGTCGGTGAGGTCGGCGTAGGTGACGCGGAGCCCCCACGCACCGTACAGCTCGTCGAGCAGCACGCGCGCGCCGTAGTACATCCCCTGCTCGGCGACGACATGGTCGCCGGGGCGGAGCGCCTGGAAGACGGCGCTGATCGCCGCGAGGCCCGACGCGAACGCGAACGCCTCGGTGCCCGCCTCCAGCTCGGCGAGCGCGCGCTCGAGCGCGTCGCGGTTCGGGTTCGCCTCGCGGCCGTAGACGTAGCCGCCGGCCGACGGCCCGAGCCCCGCCCGCTCGAACGTGGTGGCGAGGTGGATCGGCGGTGCGACGGCACCGGTGCCGGGCTCCGGGTGCGCCTGCGTGCGGACGGCGACCGTGTCCGGGTGCAGCGGCTGCCTGCCGCTCACTCGGCGACCGCCATGCACTCGAGCTCCACGCGCGCACCGAGCGCAAGGCCCGATCCCGCGAACGCGGAGCGCGCGGGATACGGCTTCGGGAACTCCGCCGTGTAGACCTCGTTCATCGCCGGCCACTCCTTGATGTCGGCGAGCATCGCGGTGCACTTCACCACCTTGGCGAGCGACGAGCCGTTCGCCTCGAGCAGCGCGCGGATGTTGGCGATCGCCTGCCGCGTCTCGGCCTGCACGCCGCCGCGCACGAGCTTCCCCGTGCTGTCGGTGCCGAGCTGGCCCGAGAGGTAGAGCATGCCGCCAGCCTTCACGCCCGGCGAGAACGGGTAGTCGCTGCCGGGCGCGGAGGGGATGTGCGCGAGCGCCTGCACCGGCGCGTTGGCCGGGGGCGTCGGCGCCGAGGCCGCGCGCGGCGTGAGCTTTTCCGCGGTGCAGGCGGTGGAGAGGAGCGACGCGAGGAGGAGGATGCGGTGCATGGGGTGAAAGTAGTCTGGGGGGCGAGGGGGTCGCGGGTCGATGGCGCATGGAGCGGCCCGCAGGCCCGCCTGCCCGCCTGCCCCCCCTACCGCCCCGTCGGCTGGATCAGGTACGCCACGAATCCCTCGGCGTCGGGCCGCGCGCGGGCGAGCACGAAGCCGGCCTTCTCGACGGTGCGGCGGGCGGCGACGTTGTCGTGCTCGACGTCCACCTCGATGCGCGCGAGGCCGCGCACGTCGGGGCGGTCGAGCAGCGCGGTGATGGCGCGCACGCCGATGCCGCGGCCGCGGGCCGTCGGGCAGACGGCGATGTCGAACGTGGCGGTGGTCCACTCCGAGTCGGCCTCGAACTGGATGACGGCGACGGCCTCGTCGCCCTCGCGCACGACCCACGCCTGCACGCCATCCGTCTCCTCCACGTACTCGAGCCACTCGGTGGTCGGCGCCTCCAGGCGGCGCCGGAGCCACGGGTCGGTCCACCACGCCGCGATGGTGGGGAGGTCGGCGGCGCAGAGCGGGTCGAAACGGAGCGGGTCAGGCATCGGGATCGCCGAGATGGCGCTGCGAGCGGGGGAGGGGGTCGAGCGGGCGGACGTCGGGCGGCACCCAGCCGCGCCGGGCCGCCACGGAGAACAGCGTGCCGCGGTGCCAGAAGCCGAGCGGCAGCACGCGGTCGCCCCAGGCGGCGATGAAGCGCGCCGCCGCGTCGTCCAGCGGCCCCGCCGCCTCGCCGCGCGCCACGACCGTGGAGGCGACGTGCATGTAGAAGCGCGTGATCGTCTCGTGGTAGCCGCCGGTGTCGCTGTCGATGGTGCCGTGCGCCGCGTTCAGCGCGCGGAGCCCGTCCTGCATCGCCGCGAGCGCGGCCGCCGGCGCGTGCGTCCGCGCGAGGTGCAGCCCGACCGTGAGGTGCGCCTCGTGGGTCCACGCCGGCTTCGGCAGGCTCCCGTCGAGGAAGCTCCGCACGATCACGTCGGCGGCGAGCGTCGCCGCCGTCATCGCGACCGGGGCGCCCGGGGGCGCGGCGGGCGAGGGGATGGCACCAGGAGGGACTCCGCGGGAGGGGAAACCGCCCCGAACCCGGGAAAGATAGCGGCGCGCGGCGCCTAGGCGGCGGCGCCCGGAGGTGCCGCGACGTGGGGGCGGCAGCGGTCGAGCGCTGGGGTCTGCAGGCCGAGGCGGCGCGCGGCGAGCCAGACGTCGTCGAAGCAGGCGCGGGCGTCGGCGTCGAGCGCGCGCAGGCGCGTGATCGCACGTGTGACGGGGTCGGCGGTCCAGAGCGCGGCGAGGTGGTCGGCCAGGAGCGGCGCAGGCGCGAACGCGAGGTGCCCCTCCTCGAACCGCTCCAGCGGCACGGAGCGCGCCGCGCACACGGCCAGCGCCTCGCGAATGCACACGGCGCACTCGCGGCGGTGCCCGGTGTCGGCGAGCAGGGCGTCGAAGCCGCCGACGCGGTGCGCCGCGCCGCCGATCGCGCCGGTGATGGCGTGGTGGAGCCAGAGCGCGTGGATCGCCTCGGGCTGCCAGCGCGTCGCGATGCCGCCGCTCGCGAACAGCTCGGTGACGCGCGCCCGCGTCGCGGGGCCGATCGCCGGCTGCTCGCCGAGCGTGAGCGTCGGCCGCAGCGCGAGGAGCGACTCCTCCGTGCCGAGGCGCCCGCCCGCCTCGGGGCGGCCGAGGAGCCAGCCGCGCTCGCCGAGGTGCTCGTCGAGCATCGCGCGGTCGGACCACCATTCGCCCAGGACGAGCGCGAGCGGCTGGCCGGGCAGGGCGCGGACGCGGTCGGCGGCGAGGCGGAAGTCGGCCGTGCGCACGGCGAGCAGCGCGAGGTCGACCGGGCCCGCGTCCTTCGGCGTGGCCACCACCTCCGGCTGGTACGACACGCTGCGCCCCTCGGCGGGGGCGCGGCGGCCGTCGAGCAGCCGGAACCGCACCGCCGCGCGCGCGCCCGCGGGACGCCGGCGGGGCAGGTGCACGACGTCGTGTCCCGCCTCGCGCAGCGCGTGCCCGTAGGCGCAGCCGACGGCGCCGAGGCCGATGATGAGGAGCCGCATGCGGGTGTAACCCGCGAGCGGGGGAGGGGGTCACGGGGGGGGCGGGGCGTCCGGGGGCGAGGGGCAGAGGGCGGGGACTACCCCACCACCGCCGCCCGCTCCGCCGTGATCACGGCCTGCACTGCCGCCGCGCTCGCGTAGCCCGTCTTCGCGTACGTCTCGCGCACGCGCTGCACCAGCGCCTGGCCCCCCTTCGGCAGCACCTTGCGGAACTTCGGCAGCCACGCGCCCCAGTCATTGAGCAGCTGGGTCGCACGCATCGAGCCGGTGCGCTGGCCGTGTTCCTCCACGAGCTGCCGCAGCACGCGCGCGTCCGCCTCGTCCAGCGCGTCGACCGCCACCATGTCGTAGTTCACGCGCATGGGGAAGGTGCCGTCCTCGTCCAGCACGTACGCGACGCCGTTGCTCATCCCCGCGCCGAAGTTGCGCCGCGCGCGGCCGAGCACGGCCACGATGCCGCCCGTCATGTACTCGCAGCAGTGGTTCCCCGCGCCCTCGACGACAATCACCGCGCCCGAGTTCCGCACGCCGCAGCGATCACCCGCGGCACCCGCCGCGAACAGCCGCCCGCCCGTGGCGCCGTAGCACACGGTGTTGCCGATGATGAGCGCCTCGTGCGTCCGCCCGCGGTACGCGGCCGTCGGGTACGGCCGGATCGCCAGCTCGCCGCCCGAGAGCCCCTTGCCCACGTAGTCGTTGGCCTCGCCCTCCAGCTCCAGCCGCACGCCGCGGATGAGGAACGCGCCGAAGCTCTGCCCCGCCGCCCCGCGGAAGCCGAGCCGGATCGTCCCCGGCTTGAGCCCCGCGTCCCCCCACCGCTCGGCGACCGCGCCCGAGATGCCGGCACCGACGGCCAGGTGATGGTTCCGCACCGCGTACTCGCCGCTGAACGGCTGCCCCTGGTCGACGTACGGCCCGAGCTCGCGCAGGATCTCGCGGTCGAGCGACTGCACGCCGGGGCGGTCGTTCCGCGGCTCGGTGCGGCGGCGCGGCACGAGCGGGCCCGGCGGCGGCTGGAGCATCATGCCGAGGTCGAGCATCTGCGCCCGCGGCACGTCGGGCCGCTCCGCGCGCATCAGCAGGTCGGTGCGGCCGACGATCTCCTCCAGCCGCCGCACGCCGAGCGCCGAGAGGAGCTGCCGCACCTGCTCGGCCACGAGCTGGAAGTACGCCACCACCTGCTCCGGCGTCCCCCTGAACTTCTGCCGCAGCTCCTCGCGCTGCGTGGCGATGCCGGTGGGGCAGGTGTTCGCGTGGCAGGCGCGCGCCATCGCGCACCCCATCGCCACCAGCGGCGCGGTGCCGAAGCCGAAGCTCTCGGCGCCGAGCAGCGCCGCGATCACCACGTCGCGGCCGGTCTTGAAGCCGCCGTCCACCCGCACCTCGATCCGGTGCCGCAGGCTGTTCCGCACCAGCGTCGCCTGCGCCTCCGCGAGGCCGAGCTCCCAGGGGCTCCCCGCGTGCTTGATGCTCGAGAGCGGGCTCGCGCCCGTGCCGCCGTTGTGCCCCGCGATCAGCACGTAGTCGGCGTACGCCTTGCACACCCCGGCCGCGACCGTGCCCACGCCCGATTCGCTCACCAGCTTCACGCCGACGCGCGCGCGCGGGTTCACGGTCTTGAGGTCGTGGATGAGCTGCGCCAGGTCCTCGATGGAGTAGATGTCGTGGTGCGGCGGCGGGGAGATGAGCTGGATCCCCTCGACGGCGTGCCGCAGCCGCGCGATGAGCGCGCTCACCTTGAACGCCGGCAGCTGGCCGCCCTCGCCCGGCTTCGCACCCTGCACGATCTTGATCTCCAGCTCCTCCGCGCGCACGAGGTACTCCGTCGTCACGCCGAAGCGCGCGCTCGCCACCTGCTTGATGCGGTTGTCGGCGCGGTCGCCGTTGGCGAGCGGCCGGTAGTGCGCCGGGTCCTCGCCCCCCTCGCCCGAGTTGGAACGCGCGCCGATCCGGTTCATGGCGATGGTGAGCGTCGCATGCGCCTCCGGCGAGAGGGCGCCGAGGGACATCGCGGAGCTCACGAAGCGCTGCATGATCGCGGCCGCGGGCTCCACCTCCGCGAGCGGCACCGGCACCGGCGCGAGGCGGAGGTCGAGCAGGTCGCGCGGGCCCGCCGGGCGCCGCGCGCCGTTCTTCGCGAGGAACGCCGCGTACGCCGCGCCGTCGGCCGCGCGCACCGCCTGCTGCAGCGCCACCACGATCGGCGGCGACCAGCCGTGGTCCTCCCCCTCCTTGCGGAACCGCACGCGGCCGTGGTCCGGCAGCGCGTGCCCGTCCGTCCCCTCGACGGGCTGCTCCCACGCCGCGTGGTGCCGCGCGAGCGCGTCCTCGGCCAGCTCCTCGAAGCCGACGCCGCCGAGCGGCGACACCGTCCCCGTGAAGCAGGTCGCGATCACCTCCGCGCCGAGGCCGAGGACCTCGAACTTCTGCCCGCCGCAGTACGAGGCGAGCGTCGAGATCCCCATCTTCGACATGATCTTGAGCAGCCCCTTCTCGCCCGCCTCGCGGTACCGGAGCAGCGCCTGCGCCGGCGTGGGCCGCGCCTCGGCGGGCTCCTTCCGCCCGTGCGGCGGCTCGCGGAAGAGCTGCTGCACCGACGCCATCGCGAGCCACGGATGCACCGCCTCCGCGCCGTAGCCGATGAGGCACGCGACGTGGTGGATGTCGATGGCGTCGCCCGCCTCCACCACGAGGCCGACGCGCGCGCGGAGCCCCTTGCGGACGAGGTGCTGGCGCACCGCCCCCGTCGCCAGCAGCATCGGGATCGGCGCGCGCGCGTGGTCGGCGCGGCGGTCCGAGAGGACGAGGATCGCCGCGCCCGAGCGCGTCGCCTTCTCGGCGGCCTTCGCGAGGTCGAGCAGCGCGCGCTTGAGCGCCTGCGGCCCCTCGCCCGCGGGCCACAGCGCGTCGAGCACGACGGTGCTCATCCCCGGCACGTTGCGGAGCGCCGCCATCTCCTCGGGGAGGAGGATCGGGTGCTCCACGCGCAGCATGCGCGCGTGCGTCGGCTGCTCCACGAGCGGCGAGCCGCGGCGGCCGAGGTGCATGCGCAGCGACATCACCATCGCCTCGCGCAGCGGGTCGATCGGCGGATTGGTGACCTGCGCGAAGCGCTGGCGGAAGTAGGCGTAGACCGGCGGCGCCATCCGGCTGAGCGGCGGGATCGGCGTGTCGTCGCCCATCGACCAGACGGGATCGGCGCCCCCCTGGCCCATCGGCTCCACGATCATCCGCAGGTCCTCGAAGCCGTAGCCGAACTGCCGCTGCGCGCGCACCAGCGCCTGCGGGTCGGGCTCGCCGTCCACCGGCGCCGGCGTCGCCGCCGGGGCGAGCGTGGCGGTGTACTTCGCGACCCACTTCGCGTACGGCTTCCGCGTGGCGACCTCCAGCTTCGCCTCCGCGCTGTGCAGCACGCGGCCGCGCGCGGTGTCGACCATGAACACCTCGCCCGGCCCCACGCGCCCCGACTCCACCACCTCCGCCGGGTCGAGGTCCACGAGCCCCACCTCGGAGCCCGCCACCACGAGCCCGTCGCGCGTCACCTTGAAGCGGCACGGCCGGAGCCCGTTCCGGTCGACGCTCGCGCACACCGTGATGCCGTCGCTGTAGGCGATCGCCGCCGGGCCGTCCCACGGCTCGTTGAAGCACTGGTGGTACTCGTAGAAGCTCCGCACCAGCGGCCGCACGTCCGGGTACTTCTCCCACGCCTGCGGGATCATCATCATCGCCGCGTGCAGCGGCGAGCGGCCGGAGCGCACGAACAGCTCCATCGCGTTGTCGAGCGACGCGGAGTCCGAGCCGTGCTTCCAGATGACGTCCTTCAGCAGCGGTGCCTTCTCCTTCGGCCAGAGCGGGCTCTGCAGCAGCGGCGCCCGCATCGTCATGGCGTTGCGGTTCCCCCACACGGTGTTGATCTCGCCGTTGTGCGCGAGCAGGCGGAACGGCTGCGCCAGCGCCCACGTCGGGAGCGTGTTGGTGGAGTACCGCTGGTGGAAGACGGCGATGGCGCTCGCGAACGCGGGCTGCAGCAGGTCCGGATAGAAGGCGCCGAGCTGGTAGCCCGAGAGCAGCGCCTTGTAGACGATGGTGCGGCACGAGAGCGAGCAGACGTAGAACGGGTCGAGCGCCGCCTGCTCCGCGCGCACCTCCATCGCGCGGCGCGCGAGGTAGAGGCGGCGCTCCCACGCGTCGTCGTCGCGGACGTCGGCGGGGCGGCCGATGACGCACTGCTTGATGACGGGGCAGGCGGCGCGCGCGCTCGCGCCGAGCGCGTCGAGGTTCACCGGCACGTCACGCCAGCCGAGGAAGGGGAGGCCGTCCTCCGCGAGCACCATCTCCACCAGCTGCGTGGCGCGCGCCAGCGCCTCCCACGTGGCCGGGAGGAAGAACATCCCGACCGCGAACGGCTCGGGCTCGCCCGTGACCTCGTCGAGGAAGAGGCGGAGGCCGGTGCGCGCGGCGTCGTCGACGAAGAGCTGGCGGGGGAGCTGCGTGAGGACGCCGGCGCCGTCGCCCGACTGGTCGGTGCTCGCGGCGCCGCGATGCCGCACGCGTGCCACGGCCTCGAGCGCGAGCGCGACGACGTCGTGCCCTGCCTCGCCCGAGACGCGGGCGACGAAGCCGACGCCGCAGGCGTCGTGCTGGGCGTACGGGTCGTGCTCGGCGAGCGTGACGGCGGCGTGCCGGCTGGACGGCGTCATGCGGTCCTCCCCCTGCGTGGGCCTGCGTGAGGCTTCCCACCCCCGAAAACCGGCCGGCCCGCCGAGGCGTCATGCCAGGGCGGGCCGGGGTGCGTGCGTGTGCGGCGACAGCGTTACGCGCGTCCCTCGGCCCGGCCCGCAAGGACGGCGGGCACGACAGGAAGGACGACACGCTTGGGATTGATCGCGAGGCTGCGCCGCATGGGGTTCTATATGGTCGGGAATGCGCGGATGCGCAAGCCCCTCGCCCGCAACAGGTTGGACCCGAGCCCCCAGCGCCCGGGTGCCGGCCTCCCGGCCCCCGGCCGCCGTCCCATTATGCTGCCTCCGTGACCGTCACCCCCGACTTCCTCGCCCGCATCGGCGCGGATCGCCGCGCGCACCGCCTGCCGACGGCCGCGCGCGAGGCGGCCGACGCGTTCATCGATGGCGCGCTGGCGCTCCTGTTCCCGCACTTCGCGCGCGGGGGTGCAGCGGAGGGTGGGGCGGTGGAGGCCGAGTACGCGCGGCTGGTGGCCATCCTGCACGACTTCCTCCGCGCGCAGCACGTCCCCGACGCGCACGCGCGCGCGGCCTGCGACGCGCTCGGCGCCCTGCTGCCGGAGGTGCGCGACGCGCTCGAGCATGATGCCGACGCCACGCTCGCCGCCGACCCGGCCGCGAAGAGCCGCGACGAGGTGATCCTCGCCTACCCCGGCTTCCTGGCGCTCGCGCACCACCGGCTCGCGCATGCGCTGCACCGGCAGGGCGTGGCGCTGCTGCCGCGGCTCGTGAGCGAGGCGGCGCACCGCGCCACCGGGATCGACATCCATCCGGGCGCCCAGCTCGGCCGCGGCATCGCGATCGACCACGGCACCGGCATCGTCATCGGCGAGACGACGGTCATCGGCGACCGCGTGAAGCTGTACCAGGGGGTGACGCTCGGTGCGCTCTCGGTGCGCAAGGAGCTGGCGCGCACCAAGCGGCACCCCACCATCGAGGACGACGTGGTGATCTACGCCAACGCCACCATCCTCGGCGGCGAGACCGTGGTCGGCCGCGGTTCCGTCATCGGCGGCAACGTCTGGCTCACCCACTCCGTCCCCGCGCGCTCCATCGTCACGGTGGAGACGCGGCAGGGGAAGGTGATGGAGGAGCTGGAGTTTCACATTTAGGGGGCCGGCGGGCCGGCGGGGCATCGGGGTCCGGACGACCTGCCACAGGCTCCCGGCCCGCAGCCCCCAGCCCCCGGCTCCCGGCCCTCAGCCCGCATCCCTCAGCCCTCATCCCCCTGGCCCCATGCTCGCCAACACCATCCTGGACACCATCGGCCGCACCCCGCACGTCCGCCTGCACCGGCTCTTCCGGCCGGGGCTCGAGGTCTGGATGAAGCTGGAGCGCGCGAACCCCGGCGGCTCGATCAAGGACCGGATCGCGGTCGCGATGATCGAGGACGCCGAGGAGCGCGGCGTGCTCAAGGCGGGGATGACGATCATCGAGCCGACGTCCGGGAACACCGGGATCGGCCTGGCGCTCGCGTGCGCCGTGAAGGGGTACCGGCTCGTGCTGGTGATGCCGGAGAGCATGTCGATCGAGCGGCGGAAGGTGATGTCGGCGTACGGCGCGACGTTCGACCTCACGCCGCGCGAGAAGGGGATGAAGGGGGCGATCGAGCGCGCGCACGAGCTCGTTGCCGCGACGCCCGGCGCGTGGATGCCGCAGCAGTTCGACAACACGGCGAACATCGCGGTGCACAAGCGGACGACGGCGCTCGAGATCGCGCACGACTTCCCGGGCGGGCTCGACGTGATGGTCACGGGCGTCGGCACGGGCGGGCACATCACGGGCGCCAGCGAGGTGCTGAAGGCGATGTGGCCCGCGCTCCGGACCTACGCGGTGGAGCCCGCGAAGAGCCCGGTCATCTCGGGGGGCAGCCCGAGCCCGCACAAGCTGCAGGGGATCGGCGCCGGCTTCATCCCCGGCAACCTGCACCGCGAGACGCTGGATGGCGTGCTGCAGGTGACGGAGGAGGCCGCGTTCGACATGGCGCGCCGCTCCGCCCGCGAGGAGGGGATCTTCGTCGGCCCGTCGTCCGGCGCGTCGCTCGCCGCGCTTGACCAGCTCGCCCCGAGCCTCCCGGACGGGACGCGCGTGCTGACGTTCTGCTACGACACGGGGGAGCGGTATCTGTCGGTGGATGGGCTCTTCTAGGGGGGTAAGCCGGCGGGGGGCGGGGCGCTGCCTTCGCGACAGCGCACCACGCCCGAAGCCACCGTGCTCACGGGTGCGGGTGGCCCACCAGCGAAGCGACCAAGGTCGCGTCGCCCGCTGCGCGGGCTCGCGATGACGGCTTCTCTCGTTACGGCGATCGTCGCGCCCGTCCGCACGAGCTACTTCTCTGTCGTCATCGCGAGGGCGCGGAGCGCCCGAAGCGACCTTGCTCGCGGGTGCGGGTGGCCCACCAGCGAAGCGACCAAGGTCGCGTCGCCCGCTGCGCGGGCTCGCGATGACGGCTCCTCTTCCGTGCGGCTATCGTCGCGCCCGTCGGCGCGAGCCATTGCTCCGTCGTCATCGCGAGGGCGCACCGCGCCCGAAGCGACCTTGCTCGCGGGTGCGGGTGGCCCACCAGCGAAGCGACCAAGGTCGCGTCGCCCGCTGCGCGGGCTCGCGATGACGGCTCCTCTCGGTACAGCGATCGTCGCGCCCTGCCCGCCTGCCCGCCTGCCCGCCTGCCCGCTTACCACAGCGCCACCCCGCCCGCCACCAGCAGTGCCGCCGCCCAGACGAGGTCGAGGTTCACCCAGTGCGTGCGGAGGATGCGGAGCCCGACGTGCCGGTGCACGAGCCACGCCGTGCCGCCCATCACCGTGAGCATGGCGGCGGTGTGCACGCCGACGCCGGCAAGGACGGGAAGCGGGGAGGCGAGCGCGGCGAACTGCGGGGCGACCATCAGCCCGGCCCCGTGGCTCGTCGCCATGAGAAAGCTCCACAGCACGAGGTCGCGCCGGCCGACGTCCATGCCGACCCAGCGCGGGTGGCGGTACCAGCGCGCCAGCTTCCACGCGCCGAACGCGAGGAGCACGCCGCCGCAGACGAGTGCGAGCGTGCGCGCAGGAAGCGCGACGCCGAGGAGCAGCACGAGCGCGGCCGCGGCCGCGAGCGCGGCGGCGTGGCCGAGGGCGATCGGCCCGAGCGCGCGCCAGACTTCGCGCGCGTCCTGCCGCTGCAGGGCGAGCGAGACGGCGAAGAGCCAGCCCATCGCGGGGTTCAGGCCGTGGAAGGCGCCGAACCCCGCGAGGGCGAGCCAGCTCACGCCCGCGTGGTCATGAGGGATAGCAGAACGTGTCGGTGGAGGCGTCGCCGCCCTCGAGCCGGACCTGGTGCGACCGCGTCTCGCCGGTGTCGAGGAAGAAGCGCGGGTCGAGCGCGAGGCCGCCGTCGGCGCCCGCGTCGCACTTCACCATCGCCCCGCGCAGCCCGTCGGGATAGAACTGGTCGTCCCACGTGCTGTAGAGCGAGTTGGTGAAGTAGACCCGCCGCCCGTCGCGGCTGATCTCCACCATCTGCGGCCCGCCCGTGAAGGCCCGGCCGCTCGCGTGCGGCGTCCGCTTCGCGATCCCGCCGATCTCCACCTTCCCGGCCAGCACCGGCCGGAACGGGTCGGAGACGTCGTACTGGTGGAGCTCGCCCGTGCCCCAGCAGCTCACGTACAGGAAGCGGTCGTCGAGCGAGAGGTCGATGTCGGTGACGAGCGGCGGCACCGCCTTGAACGGCTTCAGCGCGGGCGGCAGCAGCGCCTCGTCGGCCGGCTGCGCGGGGATGGTGATCGTCTTCACCGCCTTCCACGTGCCGCCGTCGTTGAACCAGGTCCAGATCGAGGCCGACAGGTCCGTGACGTCCACCACGACGCCGCAGAAGCCGTGCGTCTTGCGCGGGTCGTGCGCGGGGCGGAGCTCGAGGAGCATCTGGTGCTGGTCGCCGATGTCGACCGTCTGCACGAGGCGGCGGCGCCGGATGTCCCAGAAGTGGAGGCGGTGGCCGTACTTCCTGCCCACGAGGTCGTCGAGGACGAGGCCGCCCTCGAACTGGTGCGGGTGTCCCCACTCGCTCGTCACCATCACGTCGTGCGCGTAGTGCCACCAGAAGTCGTACGCGAGCGCCTGGTCCCCGCGGTCGATCTCCCACGGTCCGAGCACCTCGAACGTGAAGTGGTCGAGCATGAAGATGCCGCCCGGGCCCGGCGTGCCGCGGTCGGGGGCGGCGCCGAGCGCGCTCACGTAGATCGCGTCCGGGGCGCAGTGGATCGTGTGGGGACGGCTGTAGCCGGTCTTCCGGTACACCTCCTCCGGCTCGATCACCTTCACCACCTTCGGCGCCGCCGGGTCGGGCTTGGTGTCGATGATGTACAGCCGGGAGCTGCGGATGCCGGGCACCACGAGGTACCGCCGCTCGAGGTGCGGATGCGGCGCCTGCGGGCAGAGCGCCGAGCTGCACGCGCTCCAGCCGAAGTGGTGCAGCTCGTCACCGGCGAATGGCAGGTCGAGCGTGTGCACGAGCTGCCCGTAGCGCGGCGACGACGGGTCGACATCGACGACGCCGAGCGCGTCGGGGCGGCTGTTGCGGCCGTAGTTCAGGAGCGCGACGTAGGCCAGCCGCTCCGGCGGGGCCTCCATCGCCATGCGCGCCGACGGATAGAACGTCGGGTCGGGACGCCAGAGTGTCATGGGAGAGCCCTCATGGCTCGGGGGTGGATGGGGAGCATAAGCGGGGCGCGGACGAGCGGACGGGCGGACGGGTACTCCGGTCGTCATCGCGAGGGCGTACCGCGCTTTCTCGCCCCGTCATCGCGAGGGCGCACCGCGCCCGACGCGACCTTGCTCGCGGGTGCGGGTGGCCCACCAGCCAGGCGACCAAGGTCGCGTCGCCCGCTGCGCGGGCTCGCGATGACAGCTGCCTTCGGCGCAGCTATCGTCGCGTCCGCCCTTCCGCCCTTCCGCCCTTCCGTCCTTCCGCCTTCTTGACAACCCCGCCCCATCCTGATACCCTCCTACCTTCCCCGCCCACGGTGGGCCGGGAGCCAGCCAGCATCAGGAGTCTCGTCGCATCGTGACCGCGCTGTCGCTCGTCCTCGTCCTTGCCCTCCTTCTCGTCGTCCTTCTTGGGACGCCGGGGGTCCGCGGCTTGGCCGAGCGAGTGTAGCAGCACACACGAGCAACGACACGGCGCCGCGGACCCCAGGGTTCGCGGCGCTTCGGTTTTCAGGGCCCCCGGAACCGCCCGGCGGCCCCACACCAGGCAGGGAGAGCCGGGATGACGCGTCGCATCACGATCTTCGACACCACGCTCCGCGACGGGGAACAGGCCCCCGGCAACTCCATGACGGCGGACGACAAGGTCCGCCTCGCGCGGCAGCTCGACCAGCTCGGCGTGGACGTGATCGAGGCGGGCTTCCCCGCCGCGTCCGAGGGCGACTTCCGCTCCGTGCGCGACGTCGCCGCCGCCGTGCGGCGCCCCGTCATCTGCGCGCTCGCCCGCTGCAAGCCCGAGGACATCCGCCTCGCCGCCGACGCCCTCCGCGGCGCCGAGCGCGCGCGGATCCACACGTTCCTCGCCACGAGCGACCTCCACCTGCAGGAGAAGCTCCGCATCACGCGCGAGGAGGCGATCGACCGCATCGCCGAGTGCGTGGCCCTCGCGCGCACCTTCACCGACGACGTCGAGTGGAGCGCCGAGGACGCGAGCCGCTCCGACCTCGAGTTCCTCTGCCTCGCCGTCGAGACCGCCATCCGCGCCGGCGCCACCACGATCAACCTCCCCGACACGGTCGGCTACACGACGCCCGGCGAGTACTCGGCGATGTTCCGCGCCGTGCGCGCGCGCGTCCCCGGCGCCGACCGCGTGGCGTTCTCCGCCCACTGCCACGACGACCTCGGCCTCGCCGTCGCCAACTCGCTCGCGGCGATCGAGGCGGGCGCCACGCAGGTGGAGTGCACCATCAACGGCATCGGCGAGCGCGCGGGCAACGCCGCGCTCGAGGAGATCGCCGTCTTCGCGCGGACGCGGCCCACCATGCTCGACTTCACGACCGGCATCCGCACCGAGGAGATCTACCGCACGAGCCAGCTCCTCTCGCACCTCACGGGCGTCTTCCCCCAGCCCAACAAGGCGATCGTCGGCCGCAACGCGTTCGCGCACGAGGCGGGGATCCACCAGCACGGGGTGATGCGGAACGGGCTCACCTACGAGATCATCTCCCCCGCGTCGGTCGGCATCCCGAGCTCGACGCTGGTGCTCGGCAAGCACTCGGGGCGCGCGGCGCTGCAGAAGCGGTGCGCCGAGCTCGGCTTCCCCGTGGAGGGCGAGCGCCTCGAGACGCTCTACCGCGACTTCACCGCGCTCGCCGACCGGAAGCGCACGATCCTCGACGAGGACCTGCTCGCCCTGCTGCACGAGCGGTTCGACGACGCGCCCGAGCAGTACGCGCTCGCCGCGTGCGAGATCCGCTGCGGCGAGGCGCCCGCCGAGGCGCGCGTCCGCCTCACGGGGCCGTGGCCCGAGGAGCGCGCCGCGGAGGCGCGCGGCGACGGGCCGATCCACGCCGCGTTCGCCGCGGTGAGCGAGATCGTCGGGCACACGGTCGAGGTGCAGGAGCTCTCGCTCCGCTCGGTGACGCCGGGGCGCGACTCGGTCGGGCAGGCGTTCCTCTCCGTGCGGATCGAGGGGCGGACGTTCACGGCGCACGCCGCCAGCACCGACATCGTGGAGGCGTGCGTGCGCGCGCTGATCCACGCGCTCAACAAGGCCGCGCACGCGCAGCGCCTCGAGGCCGAGGCGACCGCCCACCACTACCTGTGGGGGGTGTGACGTGCCCGACCAGATGACCGGCGCCGACATCATCTGCCGCGTCCTCGAGGCCGAGGGCGTGACGCACCTGTTCGGCTACCCGGGCGGCGCCATCATGCCGTTCTACCACGCGCTGCCCGACCACCCGGCGCTGCGGCACATCCTCGTGCGCCACGAACAGGCCGCGGCGCACGCCGCCGACGGCTGGGGCCGCGCCACCGGCCGTCCCGGCGTGTGCGTCGCGACGTCGGGCCCGGGCGCCACGAACCTCGTGACGGGGCTCGCCTGCGCGATGATGGACGGCTCGCCCCTCGTGGCGATCACCGGCCAGGTGCCGCGCGCGCTCCTCGGCAAGGACGCGTTCCAGGAGACGGACATCGTCGGCATCGCGCTGCCGATCACCAAGCACGCGGTGCTCGTGGAGGACATCGGCGAGCTCGCCGACCGCCTCCACGAGGCGTTCCGCATCGCCGTCGACGGCCGGCCCGGCCCCGTCCTCGTCGACATCCCGAAGGACGTGCAGCAGCAGCGCGCCGCGTACGTGCCGCCCGCCGCGCGCGTCGCCCCCGCGGCGCCCGTCACCACGGGCCTCCCCACCGACGAGCAGTGGCGCGCCATCACGGCGATGCTCGACATGGCGGAGCGGCCGCTGATCCTCGCCGGGCGCGGCGTGCTGCAGGCCGGCGCCGAGGCGGAGCTCGCGCGCCTCGCGGAGCGGACGCAGATCCCGGTGGTCTGCACGCTGCTCGGCCTCACCGCGCTCCCCGAGGGACACCCGCAGCTGCTCGGCATGCCCGGGATGCACGGCGAGGTGCACGTGAACCGCGCCATCCAGCACGCCGACGTGATCCTGGGCGTCGGCCTCCGCTTCGACGACCGCGTCACCGGCGCCACCGCGCACTTCGCGAAGCACGCGCGGATCATCCACGTCGACGTCGACCGCTCGGAGATCGGGAAGAACGTCCCCGTGGCGCTCGGCATCGCGTGCGACGCGAAGCGGTTCCTCGGCGCGCTCCTGCAACGGCAGATGCCGCGCAGCTGCGACCACTGGCGCGCGCAGGTCGAGGCGTGGCGGCGCACGAAGCAGGAGGAGTTCCGTGGCGGCCTCGCCCCCGAGCGGATCCTGCAGGCGATCCACGCGCAGTCGGGCGGCCGCGCGAACGTGGTGGCCGACGTGGGGCAGCACCAGATGTGGGTCGCGAAGCACTACCCGTGGGCCCAGCCCAACTCGCACTTCTCGTCCGGCGGCCTGGGCGCGATGGGCTTCGCCGTGCCCGCGGCGATGGGCGTGGCGCTCGCGCGGCCGGGCGAGCCGGTCTGGGCGATCAGCGGCGACGGCGGCTTCCAGATGAACATGCAGGAGATGGCGACGCTCGTGCAGGAGCGGATCCCCGTGAAGCTCGCCGTCTTCAACAACGGCTACCTCGGCATGGTGCGGCAGTGGCAGCAGGCGTTCCACGGCGGCCGCTACTCGAGCACGCCGATCTGGAGCCCCGACTACGCGAAGCTGGCAGAGGCGTACGGCATCCGTGGCGTGCGGGTGGAGCACGCCGACGACCTGGATGCGGTGCTCGCCGAGAGCCATGCGACCGATGGCCCGTGCCTCGTCGAGTTCATGATCGAGGAGGAGGCGAACGTCCTCCCGATGATCCCGCCCGGCGGCTCGCTGAGCGACGCGCTGGAGGAGGTGCCGGCGCGCCCGGCGCCGGCGCCGGCACGGAAGGCGGCGCCGCGCCGCACCGTGGCCGCCGCGTGACGGTGCATGCGCTGTCGGTGACGTGGGCGGGGCATCCGACGGCGTTCGACCGGATGCTCGGCCTGCTGCGCCGGCGACGGATCGGCGTGCGGTCGCTCGCGGCGCGCCCGCTGCGCGACGGCGTGGGGCGGCTGCTCGCCGTGCTCGACATCGACGCGCCGGCCGCCGAGCGGCTGGTGCTGGTGCTGGCGAAGGTGCCGGGGGTGTCCGAGGTGCGCGCGCACCCGGTGACGCTGGAGGGGACGCGCGAGGTGGCGCTCGTGGCGCTGCGGCCCGGCGCGGCCGAGCGCGCGGAGCTGTTCGACGTGGTCCAGCTGTACCACGCGGCGGTGATGGAGGAGACGCGGGAGCAGGTGACGCTCGAGCTCGTCGGCAGCGAGCCGTTCGTGCAGTCGGCACTGCGCGCGCTCGAGCGCTTCGGCATCACGGACGTGGTGCGGAGCGGGACCATCAGCCTCGGGCCCGGCGCGGCCCCGGAAGGAGCGGCGGCATGAGCGGGATGCGGGTCTACCACGACCAGGACGCGGACCAGGGGCGGCTCAGCGGCCGCATGGTGGCCGTGATCGGCTACGGCAGCCAGGGGCACGCGCACGCGCTCAACCTGCGCGACAGCGGTGTCCGCGTGATCGTCGGCGCGCGCGCGGGCGGCACCGCGTGGACGCAGGCGACGGCCGACGGCCATGACGTGCGGCCGGTCGCCGAGGCGGCCGCCGTCGCGGACGTCGTGATGCTGCTCGTCCCCGACCAGTCGATGCGGGTCATCTACGACGACGGCGTGCGCGCGGCGCTCCGCCCGGGGAAGACGCTCCTCTTCGCGCATGGCTTCAACGTGCACTTCGGCGAGATCCGCCCGCCGGCGGACGTCGACGTGGCGCTCGTCGCGCCGAAGTCGCCGGGCCACCTCGTGCGGAGCGAGTACGCCGCGGGGCGCGGCGTGCCGGGGCTCATCGCCGTCCACCAGGACGCCTCGGGCCGCGCGCGCGAGGACGCGCTCGCGTACGCGGCGGCGATCGGCTGCACGCGCGCGGGCGTGCTCGAGACGAGCTTCCGCGAGGAGACCGAGACCGACCTCTTCGGCGAGCAGGCGGTGCTGTGCGGCGGCGTCTCGTCCCTCGTGAAGACGGGCTTCGAGACGCTGGTGGAGGCGGGGTACGCGCCCGAGATGGCGTACTTCGAGTGCCTGCACGAGCTCAAGCTGATCGTGGACCTCATGTACCGCGGCGGGCTCCAGTTCATGCGGCACTCGATCTCCGACACGGCGGAGTACGGCGACTACACGCGCGGCCCGCGCGTCATCGACGAGGGGACGCGCGATCGGATGCGGCAGATCCTCGCCGAGGTGCGGAGCGGGCAGTTCGCGCGGGAGTGGCTCGCCGAGTGCCGCACGGGCGCCGTGGAGTTCACGCGCATGCGGAAGGAGGACGCGCACCACCCGCTGGAGGAGACGGGCCGCGCGCTCCGCGCCATGATGCCGTGGAGCGTCGAGGGCGAGCAGGCGAAGGCCGCCGCCGCGCCGCCGCGCCGCCCGGCGCCGCAGCTGGCGGGCTCCCGCTGAGCGGCGGCGGGCCGGTGGCGCCGCGCACGCTGTTCGACAAGCTGTGGGACCGGCACGTCGTGCACCAGGAGGGGCCCGACGCGCCCGCCCTGCTCTACGTGGACCTGCACCTCGTGCACGAGGTGACGTCGCCGCAGGCGTTCGACGGCCTGCGGCTCGCGGGGCGGCGGGTGCGGCGGCCCGAGCGCACGCTCGCGACGGTCGACCACAACGTGCCGACGGGGCCGCGCACGCTCCCGATCGCCGACGAGGTGGCGCGCGCGCAGGTGGAGGCGCTCCGCCGGAACGTGCGCGAGTTCGGCATCGAGTTCTTCGACCTGGACGCGCCGGGGCAGGGGATCGTGCACGTCATCGGCCCCGAGCTCGGCGTCACCCGCCCCGGCATGACGATCGTCTGCGGGGACTCGCACACCAGCACCCACGGCGCGTTCGGCGCCTTCGCGTTCGGCATCGGCACGAGCGAGGTGGAGCACGTGCTCGCCACGCAGACCGTCGTGGCGACGAAGCCGCGCACCATGGAGGCGCGCTTCGACGGGCGGCCGGCGCCGGGCGTCTTCGCCAAGGACCTGATCCTCGCCCTCATCGGCCGCATCGGCACGGCGGGCGCCACCGGCTTCGCCCTCGAGTACACGGGCGAGGCGATCCGCGCCCTCTCGATGGAGGGGCGGATGACGGTGTGCAACATGTCGATCGAGGCGGGCGCGCGCGCCGGCATGGTGGCGCCTGACGAGACGACGTACGCGTGGCTCCGCGTCCGCCCGCGCGCGCCGCAGGGGAGCGCGTGGGACGCCGCCGTGGCCGACTGGCGGACGCTCCCCGGCGACCCGGGTGCCACGCACGACCGGACGGTCGTGCTCGACGCGTCCGCGCTCGCGCCGCAGGTGACGTGGGGGACGTCGCCCGGGATGGTGACCGGGATCGGCGGCCGCGTGCCGCGCCCCGACGACCTGCCGACCGAGGCCGACCGCCAGTCCGCCGAGCGGGCGCTCGAGTACATGGGCGTCACGGCGGGGACGCCGCTCGAGGGGCTTCGCATCGACCGCGTCTTCATCGGCAGCTGCACCAACGCCCGGCTCGACGACCTCCGCATCGCCGCGCGCGTCGTGCAGGGGCGGCGCGTGGCGAGCGGCGTCCGCGCGATGGTCGTCCCCGGCTCGATGCAGGTGCGCGCGGAGGCCGAGCGCGAGGGGCTCGACCGCGTCTTCACCGAGGCCGGCTTCGAGTGGCGGAACGCGGGCTGCTCGATGTGCCTCGGCATGAACGACGACATCCTGGGAAGCGGCGAGCGCTGCGCCGCGACGAGCAACCGCAACTTCGAGGGACGGCAGGGAAAGGGGGGGCGCACGCACCTCATGAGCCCGGCGATGGCGGCGGCGGCGGCGGTGGAGGGGCGGCTGGTGGACGTGCGGGAGTGGCTCGCCTGATGCGGTCGTTCACCACGGAGACGGGGCGCCTCGCCGTGCTGCTGCGGCCCAATGTCGACACCGACCAGATCATCCCGAAGCAGTTCCTCAAGGCGATCGGCCGCACGGGGTTCGGGCCGGCGCTGTTCCACGACTGGCGGTACCGCGCCGACGGCAGCGACGACCCGGCGTTCGAGCTCAACCGCCCCGAGGCGCGCGGCGCCGCGTTCCTGCTCGCGGGGCCCAACTTCGGCTGCGGCTCCTCGCGCGAGCACGCGGCGTGGGCGCTCGCGCAGTACGGCTTCCGCGCCGTCATCGGGACGACGTTCGCGGACATCTTCTTCGACAACGCCGTGCGGAACGGGCTCGTGCCCGTGCGGCTGGACGCCGAGGCCGTCGCCGAACTGGCGCGGCGGGCGGCGGACGGGGTAGGCTACGAGGTCACGGTGGACCTCGGCGCCCGGACGGTGCGGGACGGCGCCGGCTTCGCCGCCGCGTTCCCCCTCGATGACTACCGCCGGGAGATGCTCATGCACGGGCTCGACGAGATCGCGCTCACGCTCCGACACGAGGCCGCCATCGCGGCCCACGAGGCCCGGCTGGCGCAGACGCCCGCGTGACCGCGTTCCGCGTGGTCCTGCTTCCGGGCGACGGCATCGGCCCGGAAGTGACCGAGCAGGCGCGCTGGGTGATGGCGTTCGCGGCCGACGCGCACGGCCACTCGCTCACCCTCGAGACCCACCCGATCGGCGCCGCGGCGTACCGCCAGACGAAGAAGGCGCTCCCCCCCGCCACGCTGCAGGCCGCGACCCGCGCCGCCGCCGTCTTCCTCGGAGCGGTCGGCGACCCCACGCTCACCGACGCGCCGCACGAGGAGCGCCCCGAGGCCGGGCTGCTCGCGCTCCGCAAGGCGCTCGGCGCGTTCGCCAACCTCCGGCCGGTGAAGCCGTACCCGTCGCTCGCGCTCCGCTCGCCGGTGCGCCCCGAGCGGCTGGCCGACGTCGACCTGCTGGTCGTGCGCGAGCTCACGGGCGGGCTCTACTTCGGCCAGCCGCGCTTCAAGGACCCGGACCGCGCCGTCAACACGATGAAGTACGGGATCGACGAGATCGAGCGGATCGCGCGCGTGGCGTTCCAGGCGGCGCGCGGGCGGCGGAAGAAGGTCACCTCCGTCGACAAGGCGAACGTGCTCGAGGTCTCGCTCCTGTGGCGCGAGACGGTGACGACGGTGGCGAAGCAGTTCCCGGATGTCGAGCTGGAGCACATGCTGGTCGACACGGCGGCGATGCGGCTCATCGAGCAGCCCGCGCGCTTCGACGTGCTCCTCACCGAGAACCTCTTCGGCGACATCCTGAGCGACGAGGCGAGCGTGCTCTCCGGCTCCCTCGGCCTCCTGCCGTCGGCGAGCGTGGGCGGCGGGGTGGGGCTGTTCGAGCCGGTGCACGGCAGCGCGCCCGACATCGCGGGGCAGGGGATCGCGAACCCCTACGGCGCCATCCTGAGCGGGGCGATGCTGCTGCGGCACGGGCTGGAGCTGGAGGACGCCGCGCGGCAGGTCGAGCGCGCGGTGGAACGCGCCATCGCCGACGCCGTGCTCCCCCACGACCTCGGCGGCACCGCGACGACGCAGGAGTGCGGGGATGCGGTGATTGCGAGGATGTGAGGGAGGGGGGCGGGAGGGACGGCGGGCCAGGAGGCAGGGGCGCAAGGTGCGCTGTCATCGCGAGGGCGCGGAGCGCCCGAAGCGACCTTCGGTGCGGTGCTGGTGGCGGGCTTCGCCGCGCGGTGGCCGCCTCACAGCCCGGCGGACACGCGCGCGTCGCGCACTGCGGCCGCTCGCGATGACAGCCATGCTGCTTCCCCGTCCGCCTGACCGCCCGTCCGCCCGTCCGCCCCCGTTCAGTCCGTCACCGCCCCCCCGCTCGCGCTCCCGACCAGCTTCGCGTACTTCGCGAGCACGCCGCGCGTGTACCTCGGCGCCGGCGGCGACCACGCGGCGCGACGGCGCGCGAGCTCGGCGTCGTCCACCTCGAGCTGCAGCAGCCTTCGCGGCGCGTCGATGGTGATGCGGTCCCCCTCCTGCACCAGTGCGATCGGCCCGCCGACCGCGGCCTCGGGCGCCACGTGGCCCACGACCATGCCGTACGTCCCGCCGGAGAAGCGGCCGTCGGTGATGAGCCCCACCGCGTCACCGAGGCCGGCGCCGATGATGGCGCTCGTCGGCGCGAGCATCTCGCGCATGCCGGGGCCGCCCTTCGGCCCCTCGTGCCGGATGACCACCACGTCGCCCGCGACGATCGCCCCCGCGAGGATCGCGGCGAGCGCCGCCTCCTCGCCCTCGAAGACGCGCGCCCGTCCCGTCATCACCGGCACCTTCACGCCGCTGATCTTCGCGACCGACCCCTCCGGCGCCAGGTTCCCGCGCAGCACGGCGAGGTGGCCGGACGCGTACACCGCGCGGTCGCGCCCGCGGATCACGTCCTGCCCCGCCGGCGGCTCCCGCGGCACGTCGGCCACGTTCTCCGCCAGCGTGCGTCCCGTGATGGTGAGGCAGTCGCCGTGGAGGAGCCCGAGGTCGAGCAGGAGCCGCGTCACCTGCGGCACGCCGCCGGCGCGGTGCAGGTCGGTCGCCACGTAGCGGCCCGACGGCTTGAGGTCGGCCAGCACCGGCGTCCGGGCGCGGATCGCCTCGAAGTCGTCGAGCGAGAGCGGCACCCGCGCGGCGTGCGCGATGGCCAGCAGGTGCAGCACCGCGTTGGTCGACCCGCCGAGCGCCATCACCATCGCGATGCCGTTCTCGAGCGCCTGGCGCGTGAGGATGCGCGACGGGCGCAGGTCGGCCGCGATGGCGCGCACGACCGCCTCCGCGCTCGCGGCGGCGCTCAGGCGCTTCTCGTCGTCCACCGCGCTCATCGTGCTCGAGCCCGGCAGCGACATCCCCATCACCTCGAACACCGAGCTCATGGTGTTCGCCGTGAACATCCCGCCACAGCTCCCGGCGCCGGGGCAGGCGTGCCGCTCCACCTGCGCGAGCCGCTCGTCGCTGATGCGTCCGGCCGCGTGCTGGCCCACCGCCTCGAAGACGGAGACGACCGTCAGGTCCTCGCCGTCGAGGTGGCCGGGGCGGATCGTGCCGCCGTAGACGAAGATGGACGGCACGTCGAGCCGCGCGAGCGCGATCATGGCGCCGGGCATGTTCTTGTCGCACCCGCCGATCGCCACCACGCCGTCCATCCGCTGCGCCTGCGCCGCCGTCTCGATCGCGTCGGCGATCACCTCGCGCGAGACGAGCGAGTACTTCATGCCCTCGGTGCCCATCGAGATGCCGTCGGAGACGGTGATGGTGCCGAAGAGCTGCGGCATCGCGCCCGCGCGCCGGGTCGCGTCCTCCGCGGCGCGCGCGAGCGCGTCGAGCCCGCTGTTGCACGGGGTGATGGTGCTGTAACCGGAGGCGATGCCGATGATCGGCTTGCGGAAGTCGTCGTCACCGAAACCGACGGCGCGCAGCATGGCGCGGTTGGGCGCGCGCGCGGCGCCCTCGGTGATCTCGCGGGAGCGGAGGGGCATTGGGGGAAGTAGGCGGGCAGGCGGGCCGGCGGGCAAGGGGGCAGGGGCGTTGGGGCCGAGGGCCGGTGGCCGGTCGATGACGTGCCGTTCGGCCTCCTGCCCCCCGGCCCGCCGGCCCCCTGCCTCATCCCGCCTCCACCACCGGCACCGCGTACGCCGCCATCGCCGGGTCGGCCGTCACCAGCGCGAGCCCCTCGGCCTGCGCCTGCGCGAGCAGCAGCCGGTCGAACGCGTCGGCGTGATGGCGCGGCAGCGCGGCGGAGGCGAAGAGGTGCGGCGCGCGGATGTCGAGCGTGCGCAGGCCCGACTCCGCCACGCGTCGTGGCAGCCACTCCTCGAATCCGGGCGCGAGCCGCAGCCTGCCGGTGCCGGCCTTCAGCGCGATCTCCCAGTACGACACGAGGCTCACGTGCACACGCCCCGCCTCCGCCTCGATCCGCTCGACGACGCCGGCACGGAAGCGGCCCGGGTCGCCCAGCAGCCAGAGCAGGCAGTGCGTGTCGAGCAGGAGCCCCTTCACGGGCGCGTGCCGTCGAGCGGATCGTCAACGTCGGCCCCCATGCCCCACGCTCCCCAGATCTCGTCGTTCGCCTCGGCGGCGTCGAAGTCAGGCGCGATCCAGAACTGGCCGGCACAGAGCCCGACACGGATCGGCGGCGGCACCGGCGCGTACGGCACCAGCTTCACCAGCGGGCGGCCGTGGCGTGCGATCACCACCTCCTCGCCCGCCAGCGCCTTGTCCACCAGCTGGGAGAGCTGCGTCTTCGCATCGTAGATATTGATGAAGTCGGTCATGGAAACAATCTGACCAGACTCGACCATATTCGCAAAAACCATCGCGGCCACCGCCATCCCGTCCTCCGCGACCGGTTTCGCACCAACATGTGGCCGGAGGAGTGGAATCGACGTACCGACATCGCGGCCGCGGCGTGGCAAGAAAAACGGGGGCGGATCGCGAGGATCCGCCCCCTTGGGCGCCTGCAGCCGACGTGCGCGGTCAGCGCCCGGCGGGCTCCTTCTTCTCGGACTTCTTGAGCGTCTCCTCGATCGCCAGGCGCTGCACCTCGTCGGCGGTGATGGCGGTGACGGCATCGACGTCGGCCTCGCCGGTGCGGATGCGGATCACGCGCTCGAGCGGCTGCACGAAGATCTTGCCGTCGCCGACCTTGCCCGTGCGGGCGCCGGCCAGGATCGCCTTGATGGTCGGCTCGACGAAGGGCTCGGAGACGGCCATCTCGATGCGGATCTTCTCGCGGAACTCGGGGACGACGTTGGCGGCCTTGTAGAGCTCGATCATGTCGCGCTCGCCGCCGTGCCCGCTGACGCGGCTCACGGTGATGCCGGTGACGCCCGCGCGGAAGAGCTCCAGCTTGACGTCCTGGAGCTTCTCCGGGCGGATGATGCAGGTGATCAGCTTCATGGTGCGCCTCCTCAGATCGCCGGCGAGCGGTACGCGATCTCGCCGTGCTGCGACGCGTCAAGGCCGGCCACTTCCTCCTGCGCCGAGACGCGGAGGCCGACCACGGCGTTGACGAACTTGAGCAGGCCCCAGGTCATGCCTGCAGCATACGCAGCCGAGGCCAGGACCGCGATGGCCTGGATGCCGACGAGCGACGGGTTGCCGTACAGGAGGCCGTCGGCGCCCGCGCCGTTGACCGCCTTCGTGGCGAAGACGCCGGTGAGCAGCGCGCCGGTGATGCCGCCGATGCCGTGCACGCCGAACACGTCGAGCGAGTCGTCCACTCGGCCGCGCACGACGAGCTCGGTGACGGTGAAGCAGACGAGGCCGGTGACGAGCCCGATGAGGAGTGCGCCGATCGGCGTCACGAAGCCGGCGGCGGGCGTCACGCCCACCAGGCCGGCGACGGCGCCGGCGGCCGCGCCGAGGACCGACGGGTGCCCGTGCCGCATCCAGGCGGCGGCGAGCCAGGCGAGCGCGGCGGCGCCGGCGGCGGTGTTCGTGTTGACGAGCGCCGAGGCGGCGAGGCCGTTGGCGGCGAGCGCGCTGCCCGCGTTGAAGCCGAACCAGCCGAACCAGAGGAGGCCCGTGCCGAGGATCGTCATCGTCGCGTTGTGCGGCTCCATCGGCTCCCAGCCGTAGCCCATGCGGCGGCCGAGGACGAGGGCGCACACGAGCGCGGAGACGCCGGACGTGATGTGGACCACCGTGCCGCCGGCGAAGTCGAGCGCGCCGAGCTTCCGGAGCCAGCCGCCATCGGCCCAGACCCAGTGGGCGACCGGGTCGTAGACGAGCGTGGTCCACAGCAGCGAGAACAGCGCGAACGCGGCGAACTTCTTCCGCTCGGCGAATGCCCCGGAGATGAGCGCCGGCGTGATGATGGCGAACGTCATCTGGAACGCCATGAACGCCGCGTGCGGGATCGTGGCGGAGTACGTCGCGTTCGGGGTCTCGCCGACGCCGCGGAGGCCGAGGTAGTCGAGCCCGCCGATCCAGCCCCCCTGCGTCGGCCCGAAGGCGAGCGTGTAGCCGAAGAGGACCCACTGCACGCTCACGAGCGCCAGGATGAAGAAGCTGTGCATGATCGTCGACAGGGCGTTCTTCTGGCGGACCATGCCGCCATAGAAGAGGCCCAGCGCGGGCGTCATCAGCATCACCAGCGCGGTGGAGACGAGCACCCAGGCGGTGTCGGCGCCGGAGATCTGGGGTTCGGTCATCGGTCCGTACCCGAGTCGTGGGGGTCAGATAAACGAATCGGCGCGCGGACGCGCGCCGACGGGACCCTGAAAAAGTACCGTTCCTTCACAAGCGTGTCAACGAAAATGGCCGACCGTGCGCGCGGAGCGTGACGGCTGGGGTCCCACTGTAACTTTGCTGTGCAAAGTGTGTTTGTCAGAGGCCGCGACCCGCGACCTCCCTCACCCCGCCACCGTCGGATCCGGCTTCAGGTGCAGCGACTTCTCCATCTCCTCCTCCATCGCCTTCCGCAGCTCCATCAGCCGGAGCGCGTAGCCCTGCAGCGCCCGGTCGTATTCCGTATCGGGCGTCCACGACGGGACCTTGACCGGCTTCCGGTCGTCGTCGAGCGCCACGAAGACGATCACGCAGTGCCCGCACCGCTCCGAGGTCTGCTCGCGCGGGTCGCCGGCATGGATGTCCACCATGATGTGCATGCTGGTGGAGCCGGTGTGGATGACCTCGGCGCGCATCTCCACGATCCAGCCCACGCGGATCGGCCGCATGAAGTGGATGCCGCCGACGTAGATCGTCACGCAGTACTTGCCGCTCCAGGCGGTGGCGCAGGCGTAGCCCACGTGGTCGATCCACTTCATCATCTGCCCGCCGTGCACGTTGCCCGCGTAGTTCGCGTGCGTCGGCTCGGCGAGGAAGCGGAGGGTGGTGGCGCGGCGGCTGTGCATGCGAGGGGCTCCTGGTCCGGGAGGGTCGGAAGGTAGAACCTCGCCCGGGAGGCGGTGGTTCCCGCGCCGGTGGGGGCGTCGCGGCGTCAGCGCCGGCCACGGCTCCGAGCCGGCCGGTCGCGGCGCGCCGGTGCGGCGGGTGCGCCCGTCGCCTCCGCCTGCTGCAGGTCGATGGCGCGCACGATCGCCTCCGCCTGCCGCCCGCTCGCCTGCACCTCCGGCCAGAGCGCGAGCAGCGCCGGCCCCGTGACGGTGAGCCACTCGGCGGCGCCGCTGTGGCCGCTCGCCCTGACGAGGCCCCCCTCGATCCATCGCCGCTTGTGCGCATGCACCGTCGGTTGCCGCATCGGGGCGAGTCGGCGCACCGCGTCAGCCTCGCGGAAGCGCTGCACGAGCGGGCCGTCCGGGGCCGTGCCGAGCACGACGGTGGCGAGGTGCCGCCACGCCGCGGTGGGGAGCCAGGCGGCGAGCCGCTCGCGCTGGAGGCGGCTGACGACGCCGACGACCTCCGCCAGTTCCAGCGACGCCGCACCGCGCACGGGCGCCAGCGCGAGCACCGCGGCCTCGAGCGCCCGGAGCAGCTCGCGAAGGTCTCCGCTGAAGGCGCGGGCCAGGGCCGCGACTGCGGAGGAGGCGACCGGCGGCAGCGCGCGCCCGCGCCCCGTGCGCAGCGCGCCGTAGCGCCGCTCGAGGAGCCGCACGACATCAGGCGGCGCGAAGGGGGCGAGCGTGAGCGGATGCTGCATGATCCCGCTCAGCCGCGGCTCGCCCGCGATCACCGTGTCGTGGAAATCTGGCGTACCCACGAACAGCCAGTGGACCCCGGGGCGCAGCAGCACGTCGCGCGCGTCGCGTAGCGCGCCCTGCGCCGTCGCCGCCGCGCCGGCGGCCATGTTCTCCGCGTTGTTGAGCGTGATCAGCACGTCCCGACCGGCGCGGCGCACCAGGTCGTCGAGCACCTCGATCGCGAGGCCCACCCACGAGGCCGCGTTCGGCGCTGGCGGGATGAAGTGCGTCGCGAGCCCCACGCCCAGCACCTGGGGCGCCATCGTCGTCGCGCCATGCACCGCGCGCGCCGCCCGCTCCCAGATGTCGTCGGCATCGGGCGCGAGCGCCGCCCGCGCCGCGCCGGCCGCGCGGCGCACCGTCGCCCCGCGCCCCGGCAGCTGGCGCCGCGCATCCAGCGCGCGCCGCAGCACCTCGATGCAGAAGTCCACGTGCGTCGCGACGCCCGGCAGGCTGATCGGCGGCAGCGCCGGGATCAGCCATCCCGCCGGCGACGGCGCGGCCCGGAGCCGCGCGACGAGCTGGTTGAGGAAGCTCGTCTTGCCCACGCCCGGCGCGCCGACGACCACCACCCGCGTCTGCCGGTCGTGCGTGAGCTGCAGCAGCGCCTGCCGCAGCTCCGCCTCGCGCCCCACGAAGAAGCGGTCCAGCTCCGCGCCCGGCGCCTCCGTGGCCAGCGGCTCCTGGAAGAACGGCGTGCGCTGGAGCCCGAACGCGGCCCAGAAGTCGCTCATATAGCCTCGGCATGCGAAGGGGCTATGACAGGCTTGCTGGCCTATAATAGCCTTCCGGTGGCACACGGGCTATTCCGGCCGCCCCTCCCGCCCGGACGCGCGCGCGTCGCCCACCGCGCCATAGCCGAACTTCGCGCGCACGCGGTCCACCGCACGCGCCAGGTCGCGCGCGCGGGTGCGCGCCGGGTCCTCGAACAGCTCTTCGGTCGCGGCGGCGACGAGGTTGGTGGCGGCCACGCCGAGGAGGCGCACCCCCTGTCCGCGACGGCGGGCGCCGTCGAAGGCGGCGGCGAGGAGCGGCTGCGCGGCGCGCTCCAGCTCGGCGTCGAGGTCGGTCGCGCGGGCGAGGGTGACGCGGCGCGTCACCGTCACGAAGTCGCCGTGGCGCAGCTTGAGCACGACGGTGCGCGCCTCGAGCCCCGCCGAGCGGAGGTCGTACGCCACCTTGGCCACGAGGCGGCCGAGCAGCGCCTCGAGGGGGGCGCGCGCCGCCTCGTCCTCGGGCAGCGTCGTCTCGCGGCTCACCGACTTCGGCGCGCGGTCGGGCCGGAGCACCGTGGCGCCGTGGCCGTCGCACCGGAGCTTGAGGTCGGCGGCGGCGTCGCCGACGAGCCGCTCGAGGTCGGGGAGCGCCAGCGCCTGCACCTGTGCCACGTCGACGAGGCCGCGCGCGCGGAGCCGCTCCGCGGTGTGCGGGCCGATGCCGGGGATCGCCTTGAGCGGGAGCCCCGCCATGAACGCGCGCTCCCAGCCGGCGCGCACCTCCACGAGGCCGCGCGGCTTCGCGTAGTCGGACGCGAGCTTCGCGACCATGCGGTTGGGGCCGATGCCGATCGACACGTCGAGCCCGGCCGCCTCGCGCACGCGGTCGCGCACCATGCGCGCCACGGGGAGGAGCGAGACCGGGTGCAGCAGCTCCGTGTTGGTGAAGTCGAGGTACGCCTCGTCGAGCGAGGCCATCTGCACGGCGGGGGCGAGCGCCGCGAGCACGTCGCGCACCTGGCGCGATGCGGCGCGGTACCAGGCGAACTCCCCCTTCACGAACGTGGCGTCGGGGCAGAGGCGCGCCGCCTGGCGCACCGGCATCCCCGCCTTCACGCCGAACGCGCGGCAGGCGTAGCTCGCCGACTGCACCACGCCGCGCCCCTCCTTGCGTCCGCCGACGACCACCTGCGCCACGTCGCGGAGCGCCGGCAGCTGGCGCCGGCACACCTCCACGAAGAAGGCGTCGAGGTCGACGTGGAGGATGCGGCACGGCACGCGCTACACCAGCAGCACCGCCGTCGCCTTCACGGCGACCGTCACCGCCTGGCCCGGCGCGAGCGCCAGCTCCTCGGCGGTGGTGCTGAGCAGCGAGGCGAGGAGCGGGCGGCCGACGTCGAGGTGCACCCAGGTGACGGGCCCCGCGCGCTCCAGCCGCTCGACGGTCGCGGGCAGGCGGTTGCGCGCCGAGGGCGGGAGCAGGCCGCGCGTGACGAGCAGGTCCTCCGGGCGCACCACCGCGTGCGCGGCGCCCTCGCGGTCGGCGACGACATCGAGCGCGAGGCCGGGCGAGGAGAAGCGCGCGGGGAAGCGGCCCTCCGCGCCCTCGGACGGGCCGAGCCGCTCGACGACGCCCTGGATCACGTTCCCCGCGCCGACGAAGCGGGCGACGAACGCGGAGTTGGGGAAGCGGAACACCTGCTCCGGGGGGCCCTGCTGCGCGATGCGGCCGTCGGCGAGCACGGCGACGAGGTCGCCGAGGCGGAGCGCCTCGTCGAAGTCGTGCGTCACCTGCAGCGTGGTGATCCCCTCGCGCTCGTGCAGCGTGCGGAGCTCGCGGCGCAGCAGGTGGCGCGTGGCGGGGTCGACGGCGGCGAACGGTTCGTCGAGCAGCAGCACGCGCGGGCGCGGGGCGAGCGCGCGCGCGAGCGCCACGCGCTGCTGCTCGCCGCCGGAGAGGCCCGCGATGCGCCGGTCGAGCAGCGGCGCGATCGCGAGGAGCCGCGCGAGCTCGTCCACGCGTGCGGCCGCGCCCGCCGCGCCGCGGAGCCCGTAGCCGATGTTCCCGCGCACCGAGAGGTGCGGGAAGAGGTGGTACTGCTGGTACACGAAGCCGACGCCGCGCCGCTCGGGCGGGAGCGCCGTCACGTCGGCGCCGCCGATGGTGACGCGGCCGGCGGCGGGGGGGGCGTGGCCCGCGATCGCCTCGAGCAGCGTGGTCTTGCCCGAGCCGGTGGGGCCGATGACCAGGGCGTAGCCGCCCGCCGGGACCTCGAGCGTGACGTCGTGCAGCGTGAACCCGCCGGCCCGGACGCGGAGTCCCTCGACGCGGATCACGCGCGCGCCGCCTCGCGCCGTTCCACCAGCCGCACGAGCGCGAAGACGCCGAGCGCCACGAGCAGCAGCAGCACCGCCGCGGGCACGGCGGCCTCGAGGCCGTAGGCGGTGAAGCGGTCGAAGATGAGCACCGGCGCCACCTTCGGGTGGTAGGTGAGGATGACGATGGAGCCGAACTCGCTCACCGCGCGCGCCCAGGCGAGCAGCGCCGCCGCGAGGATGCCGCGGCCCGCGAGCGGCAGCGTCACGCGCCGCACCGCGTCCCAGCCCGAGTCGCCGAGCGTGCGCGCCACGCGCTCGAGGCGCGGGTCGACGCCGCGGAACGCCTCGCGCGCGCCCGAGATGACGAGCGGCACCGAGACGAACAGCATGGCGACGACGATCCCCGGCACGTGGCTCACCACCTCGAGCCCCGCCTGCGCGAGCGCGCCGCCCAGCGCGGAGCCGCGGCTGAAGAACAGGAGCAGGGCGATGCCGCCGACCGGGTGCGGCACGACGACCGGCAGCTGGAGCACCCCCTCCACGAGGGTGCGGCCGGGGAACGGCCGCCGCGCGAGGAGCCACGCCACGGGCACGCCGAGCAGCACGCCGAGGAGGGTGGCGGCGGAGGCGGTGAGCACCGTGAGGCCGATCGCGCCGCGCACCTCGGCGTCGGCCAGCGCGGCGCCGAGGCTCGCGGGGGACGCCTCCAGCAGCAGCCGGAGCAGCGGCCCCACCACGAGCAGCATCAGCGTGGCGACGGCGAGCGCGAGGAGCGCGCGCGGCAGCAGGGCGGGGCGGTCGGCGGGGGCGGCGGGCGTCATGGCTCGGGGTGGGCCGGGGCCTTAGACTTGGGCCCCGAACGGGCCCGGCCCCTCACTCGCGGAAGGATACATGCCCAGCGCGGCGATGCAGCAGAAGCTGAATGACCAGGTGAAGCACGAATTCTACGCGTCGTTCGTCTACCTCTCGATGGCCGCCTGGCTCGACGCGCGGAACCTGCCCGGCATGGCCAACTGGATGCGCGTGCAGGCGGGCGAGGAGCACGCGCACGCGCTCAAGATCTACGAGCACCTGCTCGACCGCGGGGCGCCCGTCGTGCTGCAGACGATCCCGCAGCCGCCGGTGCAGTTCACCTCGCCGCTCGAGGTGTTCGAGTACGCGCTGCACCACGAGCAGGGCGTCACGCAGTCGATCCACGCGATCTACCGCCAGGCGGTGGAGGACGCGGACTACGCGAGCCAGGTCTTCCTCGGCTGGTTCGTCACGGAGCAGGTGGAGGAGGAGAAGAGCGCCGGGCTCGCCGTGGAACAGCTGCGCATGGCGGGCGACGACCGCTCGGCGATCCTGCTGCTCGACCGCGAGTTCGCCTCGCGCCAGCCCGAGGCCGCGGGCGGCGAGGCGGCCGACTGAGCGCCGAGGCAGCCGCCCCGCGCCGGGCGGCGTTCCTCGGCCTCGGCGCGATCGGTGCGCCGATGGCGGGGCACCTCGCGTCCGCGTATGCGCTCACGGTGTGGAACCGCACCGCGGCGCGCGCCCAGGCGTTCGTCGCGGCGCACCCCGCCGCGCGCGCGGCGGCGACCCCGCGCGAGGCCGTCGCGGGCGCCGACGTGGTGCTCACCTGCCTGCCGACGAGCCACGAGGTCATGGCGCTGCTCGACGGGCCGGACGGCGTGGCGGCCGGCCTCGCGCCGGGCGCCCTCTTCCTCGACTGCACCTCGGGCGACCCGGCCACGAGCCGCGCACTGCACGCGCGCCTCGCCGCGCTCGGCGTCGCCTACGCCGACTGCCCGGTGAGCGGCGGCACGAACGGCGCCGCGGCCGGGACGCTCACCGTCATGGTCGGCGCCGACGCCGACACCTTCGCGCGCGCCGAGCCCGTGCTGCGCGCGTTCGGCAGGCGGATCGAGCACATGGGGCCGGTCGGCGCGGGCGACGCCATGAAGGCGGTGAACAACACGCTCCTCGCGCTCAACATCGCCGGCTTCGCGGAGGGGATGGTGGCGCTCGCGAAGGCCGGCGTGCCCGCCGCGCAGGCGGTCGCGGTGCTCAACGCGTCGTCCGGCCGCTCGTTCGTGAGCGAGGTGCTGGTGCCCGAGCGGGTGCTGACGGGGACGTACCCGGTCACGTTCCGCCTCGCGCTGCTCGACAAGGACGTCGGCATCGGCCTCGACGTGCTGCGCGAGGCCGGGCTCGACGGGCCGGTGCTCGCGGCGGTGAAGGCCCGCTTCGCCGAGGCGCGCGCAGCCCTCGGCGAGGACGCCGACTACCTGCACCTCATCCGGCTGGTCGAGGCGCGGGCGGGGGCGCTGCTCCGCGCGTGAGCGAGGGGAGCCGCACGGCCGAGGCGATCGCGGCCGGGCCCGTGCTGGTGCTCGTCGAGCCGCAGGACCTCGTCAACATCGCGAGCTGCGTCCGCCTGTGCCGCAACTTCGGCATCCCCGAACTGCGGCTGGTGCAGCCGTGGGAGTTCGACGCCTACCGCATCGAGGGGATCGCGCACAACACCGCCGAATTCATCGCGCGGATCCGCATGTTCGACACGCTCCCCGAGGCGATCGCCGACTGCGCGTGGAGCGCGGTGCTCACCGGCCGCGAGCGCGCGGCGAAGCGCACCGTGCTCCGCCCGCGCGAGGCCGCGGCCGAGCTCACGGCGCGGGCCGCCGAGGGACGCGTCGCCATCGTGGCGGGGCGGGAGGACAAGGGACTCACCAACGAGGAGATCGACCACTGCAACGTGCTGGTGACGATCGCCACCGACCCGTCGCACTCCTCGCTCAACCTCGCGCAGGCGGTCAACGTGCTCGCCTACGAGAGCTGGGTCGCGCGCGGCGGCGAGCGCGTGGCCCGCAAGGCGCCGCGCCGGCCCGCCGGACCCGCCACCGGCGAGCTGCACGAGCGCCTCTTCGCCGACTGGCGCCGCCTCCTCGACGCGATCGACTTCTTCAAGACCCGCAAGGAGGAGCACGTCATGCGCTCGATGCGCGAGCTGCTCTTCCGGGCGGACCTCGACGAGCGGGAGGCGAAGCTGCTCCGCGCCATCTCGTTCGAGGTGCGCCATTACGTGCGTCGCCGCACCGGCGAGCCGTTCGACGTCGAGCGGGATCCGGATTTGTCCGGAGCGCACCGTCCGGAGACTCCGGGGTACGACCCCGATACCACCGGCCAGTCGCCGGGGACCGGCTAGACGGTGCAAGCTGCTTCCCTGCAAGGCTTTATGCGAAGTATTGGGGAGGCTTTTCGCCGGGCTTGTGAACAAGGTGCACGAGTGTAACCTTATGCGCCCGAATGACCGGGCCGGCCCCGTTGTGCTGGCACAACCCGAGAACGGAACCACGATGCGCAAGCTCGTCATGCTGCTGGGCGGCGTCGCGACGGCGGTGATCGCCGTGGCGGCGGTCATCGGTCGGCCGACGGCCGCGACGGCCCAGGCGAAGGCGGACCCGAATGCGGCGGTGAAGCTCGCCGCGGCGGACACCGCCAACCTCAAGGGGCCGCGTCAGCCGGTCTTCTTCCGGCACGACATCCACGCCTCGCAGTACAAGATCCAGTGCCAGTACTGCCACTACTCCGTGGCGGTCGCCTCGGAGCCGGGCCTCCCCAGCACGCAGACGTGCATGGGCTGCCACCTCGTCATCGGCGGCAGCGACGAGTCGGCCAAGGCCGAGATCAAGAAGGTCCGCGACAGCTGGCAGAAGAAGGAGCCGATCCAGTGGGTCCGGATCCACTACCTCGCCAAGCATGCGCACTTCCCGCACCAGCGCCACATCAAGGCGATGGGGCCGAACGCGTGCGCGACGTGCCATGGCGACGTGTCGCGGATGGTGCAGGTCTACAAGGTGAACAACATCCAGAACATGGGGTGGTGCATCTCGTGCCATCTCGAGCGGAAGGTCACGCGTGACTGTTCCGCGTGCCATTACTGAGGCGGGGGCGCTGAGGATGGCGGAGAACACGACCATGACCACCGGCACCGGCCTCGACCGGCGGAAGTTCCTGACCGTGCTGGGCGCGACGGGCGCGGGCGCGGCGCTCACGGGCTGCTCCACGGACCGCGTGGCGAAGCTGATCCCGTACGGGACGCAGACCGAGGACCAGGTCCCCGGCATCCCGACGTGGTACGCCTCGACCTGCACGGAGTGCAGCGCCGGCTGCGGCCTCCATGTGAAGACGCGCGAGGGCCGCGCGATCAAGCTCGAGGGGAACCCGGACCACCCGGTGAACGCGGGGAAGCTCTGCCACCGCGGCCAGGCCGGCCTCCAGGGCCTCTACAACCCGGCCCGCATCAAGGGCCCGATGAAGAAGAGCGGCGCGGGCTTCGCCGAGATCACGTGGGACGAGGGGATCAAGCTCCTCGCGGACCAGGTGAAGGCGGCGGGTGGCGCGTTCGCCGTCGTCTCGGGTGGGCCGCGCGGCACCTTCGAGCAGCTGCTCCGCGCCTTCGCCCAGCAGGCGGGCGGCAGCGTCACGAAGTACGAGCCGTTCGACCACGAGCCGGTGCGGCTCGCGCACCAGGCCGTGTTCGGCCGCGACGAGGTGCCGGTCGTCGACTTCGCGAAGGCGAACTACATCCTCTCCTTCGGCGCCGACTTCCTCGAGACGTGGGGCTCCCCGCTGGAGCAGCAGCGCGGCTTCGCGGCGAGCCACGGCTTCGACGACGCGGCGAAGGGGATGGCGAAGCACGTCTACGTCGGCCCGCGCCTCTCGCTCACCGCGGCGAACGCGGACGAGTGGCTGAGCACGACGCCCGGCGCGGAGGCCGCGGTGGCGCTCGCCGTCGCGCGGCACGTCGCCGAGGCGAAGGGCGCCGACGCGGGGATCCGCTCGGCGCTCGCGACGTACACCGCCGAGTGGGCCGCGAAGGAGTCGGGGCTCACGGCGAAGCAGGTCGACGAGGTGGCCGAGGGCTTCGCGAAGGCGAAGGCGCCCGTGGCCGTCGCCGGCGGCATCGGCGCGCAGTACGCGAACGCGGTCGAGCTCTGCTCGGCGGTCGCGGTGCTCAACGCCGTCGCCGGCGCGATCGGCACGACGGTGCGCTTCGGCCAGGACGCGGTGCAGGGTGACGGCGCGGCGGCGATCCTCGCGCTCGGCGCGAAGATGGCGTCGGGCGGCGTGAAGGTGGCGCTCGTCCACGAGGCCAACCCGGTCTACGCGCTGCCGAAGTCGACGGGCTTCGCGGCCGCGTTCGCGAAGGTGCCGTTCAAGGTCTACACCGGCCAGTTCATGGACGAGACGGCCGCCGCCTGCGACCTGCTCCTCCCGAACCACCACGCGCTCGAGCGGTGGGACGACGTCGAGCCGCGCGCGGGCGTGCAGGGCCTGCTGCAGCCGGTCATGGAGCCGGTCTTCAAGACGCGGCACACGGGCGACGTGCTGCTCGCCGCGGGCAAGGCGGCGGGCTACGCGCTGCCGGACGCGGCGGACTTCCACGCGCACCTCGAGAAGACGTGGAAGGCGCGGCTCGGTGGCGGCGACCCCGAGGGCGCCTGGCGCGAGGCGCTGGCGAAGGGCGGCCGGTACGCGGCCGCGCCCGCGTCGCCGGCGCTCCGCGCGAACCCGGCCGCGATCAAGTACACGGCACCGGCGAAGGCGGCCGAGGGCGAGTACGTGCTGCTGGCGACGCCGTCGTCGCTCCTGCACGACGGGCGCGGCACCAACAAGCCGTGGCTGCTGGAGAACCCGGACCCCGTCACCAAGATGACGTGGCGCCCGGCGATCGAGGTGCATCCCGACACGGCGAAGCTGTTCGACGCGCGCAACGGCGAGATCATCCGCGTCGAGACGGCCGCGGGCGCCATCGAGGCGCCGGTGGTCCTGTACCCGGGCATCGCGCCCGGCGTGCTGAGCATGCCGCTCGGCTGGGGGCACACGGCGTACGGCGAGTTCGCGAAGGACCGCGGCGCCAACGCCACGGACGTGCTCGCGGTGGCGAAGGACGCGAAGTTCGTCGCGTATGCGGGCCAGTCGGTGAAGGTGATCAAGACGCGCGGCTACCAGAAGCTGGCGCGCACGGAGGGCACGCCGCGCCAGCTCGGCCGCCACATCGCCGAGGCGATGCCGGCCGCGCACGCCGCGAAGGGGCTCTCGGTGAAGGAGAGCTACCTCGAGCTCGGCGGCCACACGCACGACATCAACCCCGAGTGGGAAGACAAGGCCATCGAGGGGTGGTACGAGACGCAGAAGGAGATGCGCGTCTACGGCGAGGGGAACAACTACGCCGGGGAGCATCCGGCGTGGGGCATGGCGGTCGACCTGTCGAAGTGCACCGGCTGCTCCAGCTGCGTGACGGCGTGCTACGCCGAGAACAACCTCCCGTGGGTCGGCGAGGAGCAGGTGCTCCGCGGCCGCGAGATGAGCTGGATGCGGATCGAGCGGTACTGGGAGGGCGGGGAGGGCGGCAAGGCGCTCGAGGCGCGCTTCGTGCCGGTGATGTGCCAGCACTGCGAGAACGCGCCGTGCGAGCCCGTCTGCCCCGTGTACGCGGCGTACCACACCACCGACGGCCTGAACGGCCAGGTGTACAACCGCTGCGTCGGCACGCGCTACTGCAGCAACAACTGCCCGTACAAGGTGCGGTACTTCAACTGGCGGGCGTACAACCGCTGGGCGTGGCCGGAGCCGATGCAGCTCCAGCTCAACCCGGAGGTGACGGTCCGCGGCCGCGGCGTGATGGAGAAGTGCACCTTCTGCATCCAGCGCATCCGGCAGGCGCAGCATGACGCCAGGCTGGAGGACCGGAAGCTGAAGGACGGGGACGTCGTGACCGCGTGCGCCCAGGCGTGCCCGGCCGATGCCATCGTCTTCGGCGACATGAACGACCCCGAGAGCCGGGTGCGGAAGATCAAGGCGACCAACGCCCGCCGCTACCACATCCTCGAGGAGATCAACGTCAAGCCGGCCGTCACGTACCTGGCGAAGGTCGTGAACGTCGACCCCGCGCACCTGGCCGAGGGAGGGCACGCCTGATGGGCACCGCCGTGATCACGCAGGCGTCGCCGAAGTACGGGCCGCCGACCGACCAGACGCACGCGGAGATCACCCGCGACGTCGTGGCGACGCTCGACACCGCGCCGCGCGGCTACTACTACCTGATCTTCGCGTGCGTCGGCTGCTTCCTCGTCGGCGTCGCGACCTTCATCGCGCTGCTGAAGGAGGGCCTCGGCCTCGCCGGCTACCAGCCGCCGATCATGTGGTCGGTGTACATCACCAACTTCGTGTTCTGGGTCGGCATCGGGCACGCGGGGACGCTCATCTCGGCGATCCTGTTCCTGTTCCGGGCGCCGTGGCGCACGGCGGTCTACCGGTCGACGGAGGCGATGACGGTGTTCGCGGTCATGACGGCCGCGCTCTTCCCGATCATCCACATCGGCCGCCAGTGGATCTTCTACTGGCTGCTGCCGTACCCGAACCAGCGGTACCTCTGGCCGAACTTCAAGTCGCCGCTCGCGTGGGACGTGTTCGCGATCTCGACGTACTTCACGGTCTCCACGACGTTCCTGATCTACGGCCTCGTCCCCGACGTCGCGGCGGTGCGCGACAAGGTGACGGGCTGGCGGAAGTTCGTCTACGGGAAGCTCTCGCTCGGCTGGCAGGGCACCAACACGCAGTGGCGCCACTACTCGCGCGCCTACCTGTACCTCGCGGCGTTCTGCACGCCGCTGGTGCTCTCGGTGCACTCGGTCGTGTCGTGGGACTTCGCGGCGTCGCTCATCCCCGGCTGGCACGGGACGATCTTCGCGCCGTACTTCGTCGCGGGCGCCATCTACTCGGGCGTCGGGATGGTGCTGACGCTGCTGATCCCGCTCCGCAAGCACCTGAAGCTGGAGCGGATGCTCACGGAGTACCACTTCGACAACCTGGCGAAGCTGACGCTGCTGACGGGGACGATCCTCTTCTACGCGTACGGCATGGAGTACTTCGTCGCCTGGTACTCGGCCAACACCTTCGAGCAGACGACCTTCTGGCGCCGCCTCTTCGGGCCGGCGTGGTGGGCGGGCTGGTCGATGGTGATCCCGAACGCGTTCCTCTCGCAGCTGCTCTGGTTCCGGAAGATCCGGACGAACCTGACCGCGCTGTGGGTGATCTCGATCTTCATCAACGTGGGGATGTGGTTCGAGCGCTACGTGATCGCCAACGCGCTCGGCAACGACTACATCCCGTGGGCGTGGGACCAGATGAACCCGACGTGGGCGGACTGGGGCATGCTCGTCGGGTCGTTCGGGTGGTTCGGCATGTGGTTCTTCCTGTTCTCGCGGAGCTTCCCGGTGGTCGCGATCCAGGAGATCAAGGAGTTCGTCCCGATGCCCATGCGCGGGAAGCGCGCGGGCGCGAAGGCCGCGGCGGGGGCGCACTGACGATGGCGGAGCGGATGGTGCCGGGCGTCCTCGGCCACTACGAGCACATGGACGCGGCGCTCGAGACGATCGAGGCGTTCCGGACGCAGGGCCGGAAGGACCTGGTGGTGTACGTGTCCCACCCGAACCACGAGATCGAGCACGCGCTGCACGAGCCGATCAGCCCGGTCCGCCGGGTGACGCTCGTGGCGGGCCTGACGGGGACGACCGCGGGCTTCTCGCTCGCGATCTACACCAACGGGCTCGACTGGCCGCTGCTCGTCGGCGGCAAGGCGCCGATCTCGCCGCAGGCGTTCGTGGTGCTCGGCTTCGAGCTCACGGTGCTCATCGGCGCGCTCAGCACCGTGTTCGCGGTGATCGCGTTCTCCTTCCTGCAGCATCGCAAGGGCGTGCTGTACGACGAGCGCTTCACCGACGACCGGATCGGCATCTTCGTGCCGAGCGCCGGGGCCGAGCAGGACAAGGTGGCGTCGCTCATGACCGAGATCGGGGCCGTGGAGGTCACGCGTGCGTAAGTCGCTCCTCGCCGCCGTCGCCGCGCTCGCGCTGGGCGGCTGCCACACCTGGTACAACGAGGTCCCGTCGCCGGACACGATCTGGCACAACGTGCCGTGGTTCGACCACATGATCTACTCGCGCGCGGTGAACCCGTACTCGCGCGCCGACATCCCGCGCCAGACGCCGAAGGGCTCCGTGCCCCTCTCCGGCACCGAGCGCAACTGGGCCCAGAGCGACAGCGACAACCTGCAGTATGCGTTCGACGTCGCCTACGCCGACAAGCTCGTGAACCCGACGCTCGCCGGCGGGAAGGGCGCGCCGATGGGGCCCGAGGCGCCGCGCATCCCCGCGACGCTCGAGGCCCGCGGCGACACGCTCTACCAGACGTACTGCTCGGCCTGCCACGGCTTCACCGGCGCCGGCGACGGGCTCGTGGGCGCGAAGCTCGGCGCCCCGTCGCTCATGACCGACCGCGCGCGCAAGTACACCGACGGCTACCTCTACTCGATCATCAAGTACGGCCGCGGCGTCATGCCGAAGTACGGCGACAAGATCTACGACCCGACGTCCCGCTGGGCCGTCGTCAACCACCTGCGGAAGCTCCAGGCGGCCGCGCCGGCCACCGTCGCGACGGGAGGGCAGAACTGATGGCGTCCGACATCCCGGCCGGCTCGCTCGCCGAGGTTCGCGGGCGCCTCGCCCAGGCCGCCGTCGACGGCGGCAAGTACTCGATGATGCTCGGCGTCGGCGGCGGCCTGGCGGCCCTCGGCGCCATCCTCGCCGGGCTCAACCTCACGGGCGAGAACGCCGAGCGCGTCTGGCACCTGATCCACGTCAACTGGATCTACTTCACGGGCCTCACCTTCGGCTCGCTCGCGCTCTCCGCCGTGCACAAGGTGGTGAACGCGAAGTGGTCGGGCGTGATCCTGCGCTTCGCCCAGGCGAACGTGCTGTTCCTGCCGGTGGTGTGGGTCTTCTTCCTGCTCCTCATGACGGTCGGCTACGAGCCCGTCTGGGGCCACATGCATGAGGAGCTGCACACGCTCCCGCACGGCAAGGAAGTGTGGCTCAGCCATCCGGTGATGTTCGGCCGCCTCTTCCTGAGCCTCGCGCTCATGAGCTGGTTCGGCTGGAAGATCGTCCGGACCGACATCGCGGCCGACGCCTTCCTCAGCAAGGGGAAGGTGGACGCGGGTCGGCGGGCGAAGTGGGAGGCGCTGGCCGGCGACTACGACCACTCGGCCGCCGCGCAGGAGGCCCTCACGGGGCGCCAGATCATCTCGGGCTGCCTCTACGTCGTGGTGTACGCGCTCGGCATGACGTGCATCGCGTTCGACGGCATGATGTCGCTCCAGCCGCACTGGTTCTCGAACCTGTTCGGCGGCTGGTACTTCATGGGCTCCTTCCTCGGCGCCCACATGCTGCTCAACCTGATGCAGATGTACGGCGGCAACACGCTCGGCATCAGCGACCTGATCACCGGCAAGCAGCGGCACGACCTCGGCAAGCTCTGCTTCGGCTTCACGATCTTCTGGACCTACCTCATGTGGGCCCAGTTCCAGGTCATCTGGTACGCCAACCTCCCCGAGGAGACGGGCTTCGTCTTCGCCCGGCTCTACGGCGACTGGCTCCCGGTCGGACAGGCCGTCTTCCTCGGCATGTTCGTGATCCCGTTCTTCGGCTTCCTCGGCGTCGAGCCGAAGAAGACGCGCCCGTGGGCGATGCTGGTCGCCACCATCAGCCTCACCGCGCTCTTCACCGAGCGGTACCTGATGATCGTGCCGACCGTCTCGAAGGGCGCCGCGCCGCAGTTCGGCCTGCCCGAGATCGGACCCACGGCGCTCTTCCTCGGGCTGTTCCTTGTGATGCATGCGCTGTTCGCCCGGACGTACCCGATCGTGTCGCCGCGGCTGGCCGAGATCACCCTGAAGCGGGAGATCCACCACTTCGCCGAGGAGCACTACGACGCGACGGACGAGGACGAGGATTACTTCCACGCCCCCGGAACGGCCAAGGCGTAGGCGCCGGGCAGGGCGCGAGACTCGTGGCGGGGTGCCCATGCGGGCACCCCGTTTACGTTGGCGATACGACCGATGCACTTGCAGAGTCCGGCACGACTGCTGTACCCTACGGTAACCTGTGTCTGGACAACAATATGCGCCTCTTCCCGGTCGCCGCCCTGGCGGTGTCTGTCATCATGGGTGCCGCGTCGACGGCGTCGGCCGCGACGATCACGTTCGGTGGTCAGGTCATGCAGGTCAACCGGACGGGCGGTGGCTCCGTCTCGATCGACGGCCTCAACCGTCTGCAGATGATGGATGGCACCGGCACCGCGGCGCGCAGCGTGCTCACGCTCAACACGTTCGACCTCTCCGGGGCGTGGACGACGAGCTTCCGGATGACGTTCAACTGCGACAACGTCGTCATCGGGTGCACCGGCGATGGCATCGGCTTCGTGTTCACGGGCGGGCCGGCGACCGACCTGGGTGACATCGGCGGGTTCGTCGGGTACGGCAACAGCAGTGGCGCGTTCGTCCAGAGCGGCGCGTTCGTCTTCCGGACCTTCTGGAGTGACATCCAGCTGGGCAGGAACGGCGAATTCATCGACAGCCGGCCGCTCACCGGCCCGTTCACCGACAGCTTCGATCTCACGCTCAGTCATTCCGGCGGCGGCAGTTTCGACGTCCGTGTGGTTCGCGTCTCGGACAACTCCGAGCTGTTCCGCAGCGGCGCGTTCATCAGCCTTCCGGTGATGTCCAACTTCCGTGTCGGCTTCACCGCCGGCTCCGGGGGCGCGAGCGAGAACTCGTTCGTGTCGAACTGGACGGCGTCGTTCCTGCCGTCCACGGTCGTCCCCGAGCCCTCGACGCTCGTGCTCACCGGCACGAGCCTGCTGGGCCTCGCGCTCGCCGGCCGCCGCGCGCGGCGTTGATCCACGAGCGCCTGGAGCGCGCCGGCCGCCTCGGCGCGCTCCCGCCCCGCCTTGCCGCCGCGCTCGACTGGCTGCGGCGCACCGACCTGACGACGCTGGAGCCGGGCCGCATCGACCTCGATGGGGACCGGCTCTTCGCCATCGTGCAGCGCTACGACACCAAGCCCCGCGCCGCCGCCCACTGGGAGGCGCACCGGAAGTACATCGACGTGCAGTATGTCGTCGCGGGCGAGGAGTGCGTCGGCATCGCGCTCAAGGAGCGCCTCCGCGAGACCGGCTTCGACGAGGCGAAGGACTTCGTCTCGCTCGAGGGGACCGGCGACGAGCTGCGCTTCCGCGCCGGCGAGGTGATGGTGCTCTGGCCCGAGGATGCCCACATGCCGGGCCTCGAGGTCGGCGCGCCCGCGCCCGTCTCCAAGATCGTCCTGAAGGCCGCCGTCGCCGACTAGGCCCTGCGGCCCGCCGGGTGCCCCGCGTGGTCGGCGTGGCCCTGCCCGGTGGCGTGGCCGCGCCGCTGGCGCGGCGGAGCCTTGAGGACGCCATTCACCTTCTTCCGCCGCGTCCGCGCGAACACGCAGCCGGTGTGCGTCACCTCGTCCTTGCCGAGGTCGTCGGGCCAGGTCCAGCAGAGGTCGGGCTTGGCGGAGCGGCCGTCGGGCCGCACGCGGCCGTGCAGCGTGCAGTTGGCGGTGCCGGGCTCGAGGTAGGTGCACGCCGAGATCATCTCCGCATCGACCGACCAGTCGCCACCGCGGCTCACCTTGCAGAGGTACGGCGCCTGCCGGTGTCGCAGCAGCGCCTCCAGCTTCCGCTCGCGCTTCGTGCACATGACCTCGACCTGCAGGTCTCGGCAGCAGGCCGCGCCGACGGTGTGGTCGGACGTGCGGCACGGCGCCGTGGCGCACGGGTTCTCGCCGCCCGCGGCGCCGTTGGCGAGCACCGGCAGCCGGCGCTTCGGGTGCGGCAACGTGAGCGTCGCCATGCGCGCCTGCTCCACCACGGTGAAGCGGTCGCCGCCGAGCTGGCGCGGCTGCGGGCGGCGGCGCGGTTCGCGCGGCGCGGGCCCCGTGAAGCCGTGCGCGGCGCAGCGGGCGCCGCCGTCCCCTGCCTCCTTCAGGTGCCGGCACGGAACGTGGAGCACTGCCTCGGCGTAGAGGTCCTCCTCGTCGGCCCACAGCTCGAGGAAAGTGATGCGCTCGGTGTGGCCGAGGAGCCAGGTCGCCTCGTGGTCGGCGGACTCGCCCTGCTCCTCGAGGGAGGAGACGCGGAGCGTGACACGGAGGGCGCGGCACTGGGCGCCGAGGGCGGTGCAGGGAGGCGGGGGGAATGCCGATGCCACGAGCCGGCCTTGTGGAGGGTTTTCGACCCGTGAAGGTAGCCTCTCCCCCCTTGTGAGCAATGGTGCTATCTTCGCGCCGCTCGTGTGAGCAGCCGGTCACCGAAGGGTGCGTCCGGCGCCATGGTCCGACAAGGACGTCACTCTACGGAGGGTTGTTCCAGATGCTTCGCAAGTCCCTGCTGGTGGGTCTCGCCGCGGTCCTCGCGGCGTGCGGTGGTGAGAAGAAGGCGGAGGAGGCCCCGGCGGCGGCTCCGGCCCCCGAGGCGGCGGCTCCGGCGCCCGCGGCGACCGGCACGACGCACAAGGTCGAGATGGTGCTCGATGGCGGCAAGTACCTGTACAAGCCGGCCGAGCTCGCGATCAAGGCGGGTGACGTGGTCGAGTTCGTGAACGTGTCGGGTGGCCCGCACAACGTGCAGTTCGACGCGGCCAAGATCCCGGCCGGCGCGGACAAGGTCCTCGATGCGGGCATGGGCGAGAAGATGGGCCCGCTCGCCGGCGCGCTCATCGCCGAGCCGAACGCGTCCTACAAGGTGTCGTTCGCGAACGCCCCGGCGGGCGCGTACGAGTACTTCTGCCTGCCGCACCAGGCGATGGGCATGAAGGGCAAGATCACGGTCCAGTAAGGACCGGCCCGGTGTGCGGCCGCCGCTCCCATGCGTGGACGGCGGCCGCCACCAGCAGGGCCACGAGCAGTCCCGCCGCCGCATCCACCGCATAATGCATCTGGCAGTACACGGTCGCCACGACGAGCAGCATCGTCGGGGGGAGCGTGAGCGCGCCCAGCCGCGGCGCGCCGCGCCACGTCGCCCAGCACGCCACCACCGCCGCCGCCACGTGCGACGACGGGAACGCCGCGCCGTAGGAGCTGCCGGTCGCCAGCAGCCCGTACACGGCGCGCGCCGCCCAGTGCGCCACGAACGGACCGGTCGGCTGCGGGAAGACGTAGTACGGCCCCGCGACCGGGAAGAGCAGGAAGACGACGTAGCAGAGCAGGAACGCCGCGGTGATGGCGAGCGCGGCGCGGCGGAGCGCCGGGAGGTCGCGCCGCAGCGCGAACCACGCGGGCGGCAGCACGAGCAGCGGGTAGTACGCGAGGTAGGCGGCGTGGAGCGTGACCGACCACGGGATGCTCGGCGCGGCGCGCCACCAGTCGCGGCTCGGCTGGCCGCCGAAGAGCGCCTGCTCCCATCCCAGCACGGTGGCGTCGTGCAGCACCGCGCCCGGCGGGATGAGCACGTCCAGCGCGCTGTAGAGGCCGCTCAGCAGGACGAGCGGATACAGCTCGCGCAGGGTGCGGAGCGGCGCCGAGGCGTGGCCGAGGCGCGGCATCAGCCACGCGAGGAGCGCGAGCAGCAGGGCGGCGACGACGATCCAGCGGGCCCCGGGCTGTCCGGGCGCGCGGGCGAGGGCCGCGAGGCCCAGCACGGCGGCGAACGCCGCCACGATCCGGTCCAGCGCGCGCATCAGCCGGGCAGCCAGCCCGCTTCCCGGTACCAGCGGAGCGTCGCCGCGAGCCCGGTGGCCGCGTCGGTGGCGGCGCGCCAGCCGGCGTCGCGCGCGAGCGGCGACGGGTCGCCCGTCCACGCCTCCTGGTAGAACTCGTTCGCCTTGTCGGCGCGCAGGATCGTGCGGCGCCGCAGCACCCCGGCGACGCCGCCGACCAGCGAGAACAGCGGTCGCGCCACGGCTTCCGGGATGCCGAGCACGCGCACGTCGCGCCCGAGCGTGCGCCCGATCGCCCTCACCAGCTCGCGCTGCGTCAGCACCTCGGGGTGGTTCGCGTAGTAGGTGCCGCCCCGCGTCGCGTCCGCGGTGGCCGCGGCGAGCAGCGCGTCCGCGAGGTCGGTGACGTAGACGAGCGAGAGCTCCATCGAGCCGTCCCCGAAGACGGGGCAGAGGCCGAGGCGCGCGGCGCGGTAGAGGGCGAGGAAGTTGTCGCGGTCGCGCGGGCCGTAGACGGCGGGCGGCCGCACGATCGTCCACGCGAGCGCGGAGGCGCGCACGACCTCCTCGGACGCGAGCTTGCTGCGCCCGTACATCGTCACGGGCCGCGGCGGCTCCGCACCGGTGCAGGGGACGCCCCGCCGCGCCGCACCTCCCGCCGCCATGGAGCTCACCAGCACGAGGCGCGCGCCCGGCGCCTCCGCCTCGACGGCCCGGACGAGGTGCGCGGTGCCGTCGCGGTTGGCGTGGAGGATCTCGGCCTCGTCGACGGCACCGAGGAGCGCCGCGGAGTGGAACACGACGTCCTGGCCGCGCGCCGCCTCGGCGAGCGCGGCGTGGTCGTCGAGGTCGCCGCGCACGAGCCGCGCGCCGGCGCGCTGGATCCCCTGCGCGCGCGCGGGGGAGCGCACGAGCGCCGTCACCTCGTGGCCGGCGCGGCGGAGCGCCTCCACGAGGTGGCTGCCGACGAAGCCGGTGCCGCCCGTGACGAGTGCCTTCATGCGATGACGGGAGGGCGCCCGCTCAGAGCGGGCGGTCGTACACGCGGTAGGTCTTGTACTTCCGCCAGTTGAACTTCTCGAGCGCCGTGCGCATGGCGGTGTTGTCCTCGAGGATCCAGCCGGCCTCGCCCCAGTGCAACCCCTGCTCGATGCCGCGCTTCCACACCTCGTGGATGAGCACCGCGTCGAGCCCCTTGCCGCGCCACTCCGGCCGCGTGCCGAGGAGCAGGGTGCGGCAGCGGCTGATGCGCTTCATCTTCACGCCCCACAGCACCCGCAGCAGGCCCGGGAGGAACGCGCCCGAGCGGTTGGGGCGGAGCGCCGCGTAGAGGTCGGGCATCGACCAGCAGAAGCCGATCGGCTGCTCCTCCCGGTAGATGAACGCCACCAGCGAGGGGACGATCACCGCCGAGAGGTTGTCGGCGATGAACTGCACCTCGCGCGGCGTGATGGGGATGGCGCCCCAGTTCTTCTCCCAGCCCGCCTCCAGCAGCTCCATCACGAGGTCGAGCTCCTCGCGCATGCGCGACTTGTCGAGGTAGCGCGTGCGCAGGCCGTAGCGCTTCTGCACCATCGCGACGCCACGCTCGATCCGCTCGGCGACCTCGGGCGGCGGCTCGACGCCCTCGTAGCAGACGAGGTCCTTCGCCTTCACGAAGCCGGCGCCCTCCACGAGCGGCTGGTAGTACGCCGGGTTCTGCGCCATCATGAGCGTGGCCGGGTGCTCGTTCCCCTCCACGAGCAGGCCGAACTCGTCCCACACGGAGAATGACGCCGGACCGCGCATCGTGTCGTAGCCGCCGGGTTGCGCACGGAGCCAGTCGCCCGCGGCGTCGAACAGGGCGCGCGCGGCGGCGGGGTCGTCCTCGCACTCGAACCAGCCCCAGAAGCCGACGCGGTCCGCGTGCGTCTCGTTGTGGAGGCGATTGGTGACGCCGGCGATGCGGCCGACGACCCGCCCGCCGCGCTCGGCCACGAAGTACTCGGCCGTGCCATGGTCGAAGAAGGGGTTCTTCGCGCGGTCGAGCATGCCGGCGACCTCCCGACGCAACGGCGGGACCCACACGGGGTCCCGCTGATGCAGCCGGTACGGCAGGTCGATGAAGCGCGCGAGGTCGGCCGTGCCGGCGACGGGCCGGACCGTGACCGGACCGCTCAGGAGATCAGGCCCATCTCGCGGCCGATGCGCGCGAACGCCTCGATCGCGGTGTCGATCTGCTCCGGCGTGTGCGTCGCCATGACGCTCGTGCGGAGGCGGCACTGCGCCGGCGGCACGGCGGGCGGGGTGACCGGGTTCGTGAACACGCCGGCGTCGAACAGCTTGCGCCAGAACACGAACGTCTGGTCCATCGGGCCGATGAGCACGGGGACGATCGGCGTGACCGTGGGCCCGATGTCGTAGCCCAGGCCGCGGAGGCCGTCCTGCAGCCGCTTCGCGTTGGCCCACAGCGTGTCGCGCCGCTCCGGCTCCGAGCGCAGCACCTCGAGCGCCGCGAGCACGCCCGCGGTGTTCGACGGCGGCAGCGCCGCCGTGAAGATGAGCGGCCGGCTGTGGTGCTGGAGGAAGTCGATCATCCGCGCGGTGCCGCAGACGTAGCCGCCGATGGAGGCGAGCGACTTCGAGAAGGTGCCGGAGATGATGTCCGTCTCGTCCGTCAGGCCGAAGTGCGCGGCCGTGCCCTCGCCCCGGGGCCCGAGCACGCCGAGCGAGTGCGCGTCGTCCACCATGACGGCGGCGCCGTGTCGCTTCGCGAGCTCGAGCAGCGTCGGCAGCTCGCAGATGTCGCCCTCCATGGAGTACACGCCGTCCACCGCGATGAGGATGCCGCGGCCGTCCTCGCGCTGGAGCTTCCGCTCGAGCTGCGCGTAGTCCTGGTGGTTGAACCGCTCCGTCTCGCCGAACGACATCTTCGCGCCGTCGACGATGCAGGCGTGGTCGAGCTTGTCGAGGTACACGACGTCGCCGCGGCCGACGAGCGCCGAGACGAGGCCGAGGTTCGCCTGGTAGCCCGTCGAGTATACGAGGCACGCTTCCTTGCCGATGAACGAGGCGAGCTCGTGCTCGAGCTGGTGGTGCAGGTCGAGCGTGCCGTTCAGGAAGCGGCTGCCGGTGCAGCCGGAGCCGTAGCGATGCAGCGCGCGCTGGGCCGCCTCGAGCACCTTGGGATGGTGCGTCAGGCCGAGGTAGTTGTTCGACCCCAGCATGATGCGCTTCTGCCCCTCGATGCAGACGACCGTGTCCTCCGACTCCGAGATCGCCTTGAAGTACGGATAGAGCCCGGCGGCACGGAACTCGTCCGCCTTGGTCCACTCCCGCACCTTGTCGAACAGCGCGACGTGCTGGAGGGTCTGGGTATCCACGGGGCCTCGCTTCCTGGGGGTCGTCCGGCAGGTGGGGCGATCCTCGCTCCACCCTATTCGAACCAAGATACCCCGTTACGCCCCCCCGGACAAGCGGGAGCGAGAGCGTCAGGGAGCGGCGTAAGTCATTGGCGCGTTACGAGATAGAACGCCTGACCGACGCCCCGATCCGCCACCGGGATCCTGCCGAGCCAATTCTGGAAGAGGCGGAGCGAGAGGGTCGGGTCGTTCGGGTCGGCCACGGGGGCGACCGGGTCGAACAGGGGCAGCGGGACCGGCCGGGCCGTCACGACGGCGATGAGGCTCTGCTGCGCCTGCTCCTGCCCCGGCAGGAGGCGCGGCTTGAGCTCGATGCCCTGCCAGAAGAGCCCCGGCAGCGGGAACTGCAGCGGCTGTCCTGCACGGACCGGGAGCTGGGCGATCGTCGTGCTCGGCACGAGCACGGTGTAGCCGGGGCCCGTGCCGCCCGAGAGCAGGGTGAGGAAGCCGTCGCGCGCGCTCGTGATGCGGAGGAAGATCGACTCGCCCACGCCGTCCTCATCCACGCGGTACTCCACGGCATCGGTCTCGACGGAGACCTCGAAGCCGCCGTCGGCGGGGACGAAGGCGGGACGCGCCGGCCCGGCCGGACCGTTCGGGCCGTTGACGGCCCCGCGCCGCACGCGCCGGGCCGCTTCCCGGTCGGCGAGGCGGGCCCGCTCGCGCGGGGAGAGGCCGTCGTCCTGGTCGGTCGCGGGCGGGTTGCCGAGCGGCGGCGTGTCCCGCGTGGAGGGCATCAGTGCCGCCCCCTGGGCCTCGGCGGACGCCAGCGGCACGAGGCAAAGCATGAGGAGGAGGCGGCAGAAACGGCGCATGGCAGGGGAGCGTTGCAAGGAGAGGGCCATTGGGGGGCCGGGGGCCCGGGGCCCGGGGCGGGACGGAAGCGACACGACCCGCGTCCCCCCGCCCCCTTGCCCCCCTCCCCCCCGCCCCCCACTATTGACCGCATGCCCGATTCCTCGATGGCCCTGCCGATCGGCCGCCGTGCGCTGGTGCGCGCCGCGGCGGTCGCGATGGCCTCCGCGCCGCTGCTTCGCATCGAGCGCCTCGCCGCCGGCGAGCCCGATCCCGAGATCCCCAACGAGATCGTGGCGCAGCTCATCCGCGCTCGCATCGGCGACCGGAAGCCGGTGCGCGGCAAGGTGACCCTGGACATGCCGGCCGCCGCCGAGGACGGGCGCATCGTGCCGGTGATCATCGAGGGGCTGGAGCTGCCGATGACGCCGGCGCAGCACGTGAAGTCGGTCTACCTCATCGTCGACCACAATCCGGACCCGCTGGTCGGCGCGTTCCACCTCTCGCCCCAGCTCGGCCGGCTCGAGATCCAGACGCGCATCAAGATGAAGCGGCTGTCGTGGGTGCGCTGCCTCGCCGAGATGAACACGGGCGAGGTCTGGGCCGACTACGCGCGGGTCTCCGTCTCGCTCAACGGGTGCGGCTGATGCGGACCACGATCGGGGAGGCGCGCCTGCGGCTGCCGGCGCGCATCGCGAAGGGTGACGTCATCATGGTGAACGCCATCGTGACGCACCCCATGGACACCGGCTTCTTCCGTACGCCGGAGGGGCAGCCGATCCCGGCGTTCTTCGTGAAGGACGTGGTGGTGCGCTTCGGCGGCGCGGAGGTGGCGCGCTTCGAGTGGACCTCCGGCATCAGCCGGGACCCGGTGGTGAGCTTCCCGCTCCTCGCCGACCGGGAGGGGACGCTGGAGGTCACGTGGACGGACTCGCAGGGGAGCACGTTCACGCAGCAGGTGCCGGTCGCCTTCGGCGCGGCCTGAGCGTGCGCTGCGCAGGTCTCCGGGCCGTCGCGGCGTCTGCCGCGGCGGCCCTCTGTTTCGTGGCGCCCGGCCGGGCGCAGGATGCCGTGAACCCGCGCTTCCGTGCGCGCGCGTTCTCCCCCACCACCGAGCGCACCATCTATCCGCTCCGCCAGCTTGGCGAGGGCGTGTTCGCCGTGCTCGGCGACTCGGGGCAAGGGGTGGAGGGGCGGCCGAACGCCGGCTTCGTGGTGACGAAGGCGGGCGTCGTCGCCGTCGGCGGGCTCGCGAGCCCGGCGCAGGCGCGCGCGGTGCTCCGCACCATCCGCACCGTCACGCGCGCGCCGGTGCGGTGGCTCGTGCTCTACGCGCACCATCCCGACATGCAGTTCGGCGCGATCGAGTTCCGGCGCGCGGGCGCGCGCGTGATCGCGCACCCGGACACGCGCGTGCTCGCGGGCGAAGCCGGGCCCGAGGCGATGCTCGCGGGCTGGCTCCCCGTCGTCGGCGTGCGGGAGATGCTCGGCTTCGCGTACGCCAACGTGCCCGACCGGCCCGTCACGGGGATCGACACGCTGGAGCTCGGCGGGCGCCGGCTCGTGCTCTGGCATCCCGGCCCCGCGCACTCCGCGGGGGACCTCATGCTCTGGGTGCCGGACGCCGGCGTGCTCTTCGCGGGCGACGTCGTGGTCGAGGACGGGCTCACGATGGTGGTGGACGGCGAGAGCCGCGCGCTGCTCCGCGCGCTCGATGCGATCGACAGCATCGCCCCCCGCGTGCTGGTGCCGGGGCACGGGCGCCTCCCCGAGGCGCCGTCGGCGCTCGTCGCGACGACGCGCGCGTACGTGACCGGGCTCCGCGCCGAGGTGCGCGCCGCGATGGAGGCGGGGCAGCCGATGCATCGCTGGATGCGCGGCCTGCCGCCGGCGGACGACGACCATCCCGTGTCGGTGAACAGCCGCCGCCGGCGCAACGCGGCGCGCGTGTGGGTGGAGGTGGAGAAGGAGATGCTGCTGGGACGGACGGGACACCGGCGGACGGGCGGACGGGCGGACGGGCGGACGGTGGCGTGGGAGGGTCGGCGCTGGGCGGGGGCGGCGCAGATCTTTTCGGCCGCGGGGCGGCCCCGCGATCCGGGAGCGTGGCGGCCGCGCCGCTCCCTCGGTCCGCTCGGCCGCCCGTCCGCTCGTCCGCCCGCGCCGCCCGTCGGCCTGCTGTCCACCGATTCCCTGGCCGCGTGGATCGCGCGCGGACGGCCGCACCGGCTGCTCGACGTGCGCGGCGACGTGTTCACGTACCTCGAGGGGCACCTGCCGGGCGCGGCGTATCTCAACGTCGAGACCGCGCGGATGGTCGACGGCGGGATGCCGGTCGAGCTGCTCGACGCGGCGACGTACCGCACGCTCTGGGCGCGGCTCGGCGTGCGGCTCGACCAGCCGGTGGTGATCCACGGCGCCGGCGAGACGAAGAACATCGACGCGACATTCATCGCCTGGCTGCTGGCCGGCTTCGGCCATCCACAGGTGTACCTGCTCGACGGCGGCTTCAGCGCGTGGAAGCTGGAGCAGCGCGAGATCGCGCGCGCGTACCCGCGCTTCCCGCGCGCGCCGGGGTGGGCTGCGCGCCCGTTCGCGCCGCGCATGGCGCGCCTCGCCGACGTACGACGCGCGATGCAGGACGGGCGCACGCTGCTGGTCGATGCGCGCCCGCCCGAGCAGTACCGCGGCGAGGCGGGCGCGCAGATGCGGCGGGGGCACATCCCCGGCGCGATCAGCCACTACTGGCAGGACGACCTCGAGACGCGCGGCTTCGGCCGCGTCTTCAAGCCGCTCGACGCGCTGCGCGCGAGCTACGAGGCGCAGGGGATCACGCCCGACCGACCGATCATCGTGTACTGCAACTCCGCCACCGAGGCGAGCCACAACTGGGTCGTCCTCGCCGCGCTGCTCGGCTATCCGGACGTGCGGGTGTACGTGCCGAGCTGGACCGAGTGGGCGTCGGTAGCGGAGCTGCCGGTGGCGACGGGGGAGCGGTAGGCGGAAAGGCGGACGAGCGGACGGGCGGACGGGCGGACCGCAGGGTATCGTCCGGATGTTGTCGTCGGCCCCAAGCTCCCGGCCCCTGGCCCACGACCCACGACCCACGACCCGCGACCTGCGACCCGATCCCATGCCCACCCTCCTCGTCAACGGCCGCCGCCTCGACCTCGCCATCCCGCCCGAGATGCCGCTGCTCTGGGCGCTGCGCGACGTGGCGGGGCTCACCGGCACCAAGTTCGGCTGCGGCATCGGCATGTGCGGCGCCTGCACCGTGCACCTGGACGGCGAGCCCGTCCGCTCGTGCCAGCTCCCGGTGTCGGCGGCGGAGGGGAAGGCGGTCACGACGATCGAGGGGCTCTCGCCGGACGGCACGCATCCGTTGCAGGTGGCGTGGGTGGAGGCGCAGGTGCCGCAGTGCGGCTACTGCCAGAGCGGACAGATCATGTCCGCCGCCGCGCTGCTCCGGAAGACGCCGAAGCCGACCGACGCCGACATCGACGCCGCGATGAGCGGGAACCTCTGCCGCTGCGGCACCTACCAGCGGATCCGCGGGGCGATCCACAAGGCGGCGGGGCAGGCGTGAGCGCGATGGATCGGCGCGCGTTCCTGCGCGCTGGCGCCGTGGGCGCGGGCGGGCTCGGCCTCGCGGTGGCGATCCAGGGCTGCGGCGCGCCCGCGCTCGACGCGCCTCCGGGCGTGCCGTTCGCGCCGAACCCGTGGCTGCGCGTCCTGCCCGACGGCTCGGTGCGCATCGTCGGCGACCGCGCCGAGATGGGGCAGGGGATCACCACCGGCTACGCGGTGCTGATCGGCGAGGAGCTCGACGTCGACCCGTCGACGATCCGCTACGAGTTCGCACCGGCGCACGAGGCGTACTACAACCGCGCCGTGATGATCGCGCAGATGACGGGCGGCAGCACCGGCATGACCGGCGCCTGGCAGCCCGTGCGGGCGGCGGCGGCCACCGCGCGCGCGATGCTGGTCGCGGCCGCTGCGCGCCGCTGGGGCGTCGATCCCGCGACGTGCGAGACGGCCGACGGCGCGGTGCGCCATCCGCCCTCGGGCCGCGTGCTCGGCTATGGCGCGCTCGCCACGGCGGCCGCCGCCGAGCCGCCGCCGGAGCGCGTGACGCTCAAGCCGCCGGCGCGGTGGCGGTGGATCGGCAAGGAGGGCGTCCGGCGGATCGACGCCGCGGCGCATGCGCGCGGCGCGTCGGTCTTCGGGCTCGATGCGCGGCCGAAGGACGCGCTGGTCGCGGTGATCGCGCGGCCGCCGGTCGTCGCGGGCGGCAGCGTCGTCTCGTTCGACGCATCGAAGGCGCTCCGCGTGCCCGGCGTGAAGCACGTCGTGCAGGTGTCGTCCGGGGTGGCGGTGGTCGCCGACACCACGTGGGCCGCGCTCGAGGGGCGGAAGGCGCTGCAGGTGACGTTCGATGACGGGCCGATGGCCGGCTTCTCCACGGCGGCGCAGCTCGAGGCGTATCGCGCGCTGCTTGCGTCGGGCGAGGCGCGCGTCCTTCGGCGCGACGGCGACGCGCGCGCCGCGGTCGCGGGTGCGGCGCGGCGGGTCTCGGCGCAGTACGAGGTGCCGTACCTCGCGCACGCGACGATGGAGCCGATGAACGCCACCGCGCGCGTCACGGCCGACCGCTGCGACGTCTGGGCGCCGACGCAGCTGCAGGATGCGCGCGTCGTCTTCCGTGGCGGCGCGCGCCGCACCGCGGCGCGCGTGGCCGGCCTCTCGAAGGAGCAGGTCTTCGTCCATACGATGCACCTCGGCGGCGGCTTCGGGCGGCGCGCCGAGGTCGACTTCGTGGTCGACGCGGTGGAGACGGCGAAGGCGACCGGCGCCGCCGTGCAGGTCGTGTGGACGCGGGAGGACGACATGCGGCACGACTGGTACCGCCCCGCGGCCGTCGCCGGCTTCGAGGCGGGCCTCGGGCCCGACGGCCTGCCGGTCGGCTGCATCGCGCGGGTGGTCAGCGCGTCGATCTTCGACAAGCTGCTGCCCGGCTGGGTGCCCGACTGGGTCGCGCTCCGCGCGAACCCGCCCGGCGGCGAGGGGGGCGGGCTGCACGCGAGCACCGTGGAGGGGATCGTCGAGCGGCGCCATGCGTTCGGGGCGTTCGAGCTGGGGCTCGTGCTCGCGCCGCCGACGGTGCCGATCGGCTGGTGGCGCTCGGTGGGGCACAGCGGCAACGCCTTCTTCCTCGAGAGCTTCGTGGACGAGCTCGCCCACGCCGCGGGGCAGGACCCGCTCGCCTACCGGCTCGCGCTGCTGGCGCGGCAGGCGCCGCACGTGGCGGTGCTCACGCTCGTCGCCGAGCGCTCGGGCTGGGGGAGCCCGCCGCCGCCCGGCCGCGCGCGGGGGGTGGCGGTGCACGAGTCGTTCGGCTCGGTGGTGGCGCAGGTGGCCGAGGTGTCGCTGGAGGGCGGGCGGCCGCGGGTGCATCGCGTGACGGTCGCGGCCGACTGCGGCCTCGCCGTGCTGCCGGACGCGGTGCGCGCGCAGATGGAGTCGTCGGTGCTCTACGGCCTCTCCGCCGCGCTCGCCGGCGAGATCACCATCGAACGCGGGCGCGTGCGGCAATCGAACTTCCACGACTACGCGCCGCTGCGCATGGCGGAGGCGCCGGTGGTGGACGTGCACCTGGTGCCGGGCGGGGACACGCCGTCGGGCGCCGGGGAGCCGGGGCTCCCCCCGATCGCGCCGGCGGTGGCGAACGCGCTCTTCGCGCTCACGGGGCAGCGCCTCCGGCGGCTGCCGCTCAGGCTGGAAGGGGTGGCATGATGACCGGGACGATGGATCGGCGCGCGTTCATGGGCCTCGGCGCGGCCGCGGGGAGCCTGGTGCTCGGCGTGCGCTGGCGCGACCTCGCGGCGGAGGAGGCGGCGCCCGCGGAGGCGGTGGCCGCGTTCGGCGCGTGGCTCGAGATCGCGCCGGACGACGGCGTGACGATCTGGTTCGCGAAGTCGGAGATGGGGCAGGGCACCTACACCGGCCTGCCGATGCTCATCGCCGAGGAGCTCGACGCCGACTGGGCGCGCGTCACCATCCGGCAGGCGGACCTCGACGCGCGCTTCGGCAGCCAGACGACGGGCGGCAGCGGCAGCATCCGGCGCGGCTGGGAGCCGCTGCGGCGCGCGGGGGCGCAGGCCCGCGCGATGCTCGTGGCGGCCGCCGCCGAGGCGTGGGGCGTGCCGGGGGGCGAGATCACGGTGGCGAAGGGCGCGCTGGCGCATGCGCGCACCGGGCGGAGCGGCACGTTCGGCGCGTTCGCTGCGCGCGCCGCGGCGCTCCCCGTGCCCGCCGAGGTGACGCTCAAGCCGCGCTCGGCGTTCACGCTCATCGGCACGAGCCCGCCGCGCCGCGAGGTGCCGGACAAGGTGACGGGGCGGAGCACGTTCGGGATCGACGTCCGGCGGCCCGGCATGCGCTTCGCCGCGATCGCGAAGGCGCCGGTGCTCGGCGGCCGCGCGCTCGACGTGGACGCCGCCGACGCGCTTCGCGTGCCCGGCGTGCTCGACGTGCGCCTGGTGCAGGGCGCGGTGGTGGTGCTCGCGACGAACACGTGGGCGGCGTTCGAGGGGCGGCGGCGGCTCGCCGTGCGGTGGGACGACGGGCCGCACCGCGCGCTGAGCTCGGACGCGCTCCGCCGCCGCATGACCGACCGCGTCGCGCAGGCCGGCGTCATCGGCCGCAACGACGGCGATGCGGCGGCCGCGCTCGCCGGCGCGGCGCGCGTGGTGGAGGCGCGCTACGACCTGCCGTTCCTCGCGCACGTGCCGCTCGAGCCGCAGAACTGCACCGCGATGGTGCAGGGCGGGCGGTGCGAGCTGTGGGCGCCGACGCAGAACCCGGCGCGCGCCGCGCAGGAGGCGGCGCAGGCGCTCGGGCTCGCGACGAAGGACGTCACGGTCCACGTCACCTTCATGGGCGGCGGCTTCGGCCGCCGGCTCTTCGGCGACTTCGCGGCCGACGCCGCCCGCGCCGCGGCGCTCGCGCCGGGGACGCCGGTGCAGGTCGTCTGGTCGCGCGAGGACGACCTCGCCCACGACTTCTACCGCCCGATGAGCCATCACTGGCTCCGCGCCGCGTTCGACGCGAGTGGCCGGGCCCGCGCCTGGTTCCACCGCTTCGCGGGGCCGAGCATCACGGCGCAGCAGTTCCCGCAGAACCTGCGCAACGGCTACGACGCCGCGGCGTTCGACGGCGCGGACAACGTGCCGTACGCGTTCGCCGCGATGCGCGTCGAGCATGCCGACGTCGCGGTGCCGGTGCCGGTGGGCTGGTGGCGGTCGGTGTGGGCGAGCCAGCACGCGTTCGCCAACGAGTGCTTCGCCGACGAGTGCGCGGCGGCGCTCGGCCAGGATCCCGTCGCCTTCCGGCTCGCGCTGCTCGGCGACGCCCCGCGACACCGGCGCGTGGTGGAGCTCGCGGCGGAGCGCGCGGGCTGGGGCTCGGCGCTGCCGCCGGGGCGCGCCCGCGGCATCGCCGTGCACGAGAGCTTCCAGAGCATCGTGTGCGAGGTGGCGGAGGTGTCGCTCGACGACGGGCGGCCGCGCGTGCACCGCGTGACGAGCGTGGTCGACTGCGGCATCGCCGTGCACCCGGACCTCGTCCGCGCGCAGACCGAGGGCGCCGTCACCGACGGCATCTCGGCCGCGCTCTACGGCGAGGTGACGATCGAGGGCGGGCGCCCCGTGCAGCGGAACTTCCACGAGTACCAGCTGCTGCGCATGCACGAGGCGCCGCGCGTGGACGTCCACCTCGTCGACTCGGGCGCGCCGCCCGGCGGTGTCGGCGAGCCGGGCCTCCCGCCCGCGGCGCCCGCGGTGGCGAACGCGGTGCGCGCGCTCACGGGCGAGCCGGTGCGGGCGCTCCCGCTCCGCGCGGGGCGCCGGGTGGCGCGCGGCGGCTGACGCCGCGCCGGGAGCCGGCGCGCTCACAGCGCCCGGCCCCCGCTACCTTGTCGGGCATGCTCGACCTGCCCCAGCGCCCCCGGCGGAACCGCAAGTCGGCCGCCGTCCGTGCGCTCGCCCGCGAGACGCACCTCGGCGTCGCGCACCTCGTCCTCCCCGTCTTCATCACCGAGACCCCCGGTCGCCAGCCGATCGCCTCGATGCCCGGCTGCGCCCGCCTCGGCCCCGCCGAGCTGCTGGCGGAGGTGGAGGGCGCGCACGCCGAGGGGCTGCGGCTCGTGGTGCTCTTCCCCGCCATCGAGGACGCGCTCAAGTCGCCCCGCGGCGACGAGGCGACCAACCCCGACGGCCTCGTGCCGCGGACGATCGCCGCGATCAAGGCGCGCTGGCCCGACATGATGGTGCTGACCGACATCGCGCTCGATCCGTACTCGAGCGACGGGCACGACGGCATCGTCGGCCCCGACGGCCGCATCCTCAACGACGAGACCGTCGAGGTGCTGCAGCGCCAGGCGCTCACGCACGCGCGGGCGGGGGCCGACATCGTCGCACCGAGCGACATGATGGACGGCCGCGTCGGCGCCATCCGCGAGGCGCTCGACGACGCGGGCTTCACCGACGTCTCGATCCTCAGCTACACCGCCAAGTACGCGTCGGCGCTCTACGGGCCGTTCCGCGACGCGCTCGCCTCGGCGCCGCGCTTCGGCGACAAGAAGACGTACCAGATGGACCCGGCCAACGCGCGCGAGGCGCTGCGCGAGCTCGCGCTCGACGAGCAGGAGGGGGCCGACATCGTCATGGTGAAGCCCGCCCTCGCGTACCTCGACGTCATCGCGCTGCTGCGCGACCACACGACGCTCCCCGTCGCCGCGTACCACGTGAGCGGCGAGTACGCGATGCTCAAGGCGGCGGGCGCGAACGGGTGGATCGACGAGCGGAAGGCGGCGCTCGAGCACCTGCTCGCGATGCGCCGCGCCGGCGCCGACCTCATCCTCACCTACTACGCGCGCGAGGCCGCGCGCTGGCTCTCGGAGGGCTGACACCATGACCGCGACCGCCCGTCCCCCGCAGGGGTCGTCCACCGCCGCCTCCGAGGCGCTCTTCGACCGCGCGCAGCGCGTGCTCCCCGGCGGCGTCAACTCGCCGGTGCGCGCGTTCCGCTCCGTCGGCGGCACCCCGCGCTTCATCCGCCGCGGCGAGGGGGCGTACCTCATCGACGCCGACGGCAACCGCCTCGTCGACCTCGTCTGCTCGTGGGGGCCGCTGATCCTCGGCCACGCGCACCCCGCCGTGCTCGAGGCGATCGCGCGTGCCGCGGCCGACGGCACGACCTACGGCGCGCCGACGGAGCGCGAGATCCAGCTCGCCGAGCGCGTGATCGCGACGTTCCCGGCGATGGAGATGGTGCGCTTCGTGAGCTCGGGGACGGAGGCCGCGATGAGCGCGCTCCGCCTCGCGCGGGCGGCGACGGGCCGGAGCGCCATCATCAAGTTCGACGGCTGCTACCACGGCCACGCCGACGCGCTGCTCGCCTCCGCCGGCTCCGGCGTCGCGACGCTCGGCCTCCCCGACTCGCCCGGCGTCACGCCGGCGACCGTCGCCGACACGCTGATCGCCCCGTACAACGACCTCGCCGCCGTGGAGCGCCTGCTCGAGGCGCGCGCGGGGCAGGTGGCGGCGGTGATGGTGGAGCCCGTGGCGGGCAACATGGGCCTCGTGCCGCCGGCGCCCGGCTTCCTCGAGGGGCTGCGCGCCCTCTGCACGCGGCACGGCGCGCTGCTCGTCTTCGACGAGGTGATGACCGGCTGGCGCGTCCACCCCGCCGGCGCGCAGGTGAAGTTCGGCATCGCGCCCGACCTGACCTGCCTCGGCAAGGTGATCGGTGGCGGCCTGCCGGCGGCGGCGTACGGCGGGCGCGCGGAGCTCATGCGGATGGTGGCCCCTGCCGGCCCGATGTACCAGGCGGGCACGCTCTCGGGCAACCCGCTCGCGATGGCCGCCGGCCTCGCCACGCTCGAGGTGCTCGAGCGCGAGGACGCGTGGGGCCGCGCCGAGCGGTGGGCGGCCGCGGCGTGCGGCATCCTCGCCGAGGCGGCCGCCGCGGCCGGCGTCCCGCTCACGGTGCAGCGCGAGGGGACGATGTTCACCGCCTTCTTCACCGGGCAGCCCGTCACCGACTACGCGTCGGCGAAGGGAAGTGACAAGGCGGCGTTCAACCGCTGGTTCCACGCGCTGCTCGACCACGGCATCTACCTCCCCGCCTCCCAGTTCGAGGCCGCCTTCACGTCGGCGGCCCACGGGGAGCGGGAGCTCGACCTGCTCCGCCGCGCCGTCGTGCGCGCGTTCCAGGGGTAGATATCGGGACGATGAGGCCGGTGCGGCGCACCGGCCTCGCGCGCGGGACGCGCCTTGTGACCCCGTGCTTCACGCGATATTCATACTTCCCTCTGTCAATCCAAGTTGACAATGCGCCCTGTCTACCCGTTTTCTGCCATCGTCGGTCAGGACGAGATGAAGCTCGCCCTGCTCATCGCGGCCACCGATCCGTCGGTGGGCGGGGTGATGATCTTCGGCGATCGCGGGACGGGGAAGTCGACGGCGGTGCGCGCCATGCCGGCGCTGCTGCCGGAGATGAAGGTCGTGAAGGGGTGCCGCTACGGCTGCGACCCCGTGGCGAATGGTGCCAGGTGCGCCGAGTGCCGGGGTCGGGAGGCGGGCGGCGAGAAGTTGCATGCGGGGAAGGCGGTCGTGCCGGTGGTGGACCTGCCGCTCGGCGCCACGGAGGATCGGGTGGTCGGCTCGCTCGACCTGGAGCGGGCGCTGACGCGCGGCGAGAAGGCGTTCGAGCCCGGGCTCCTCGCGCGCGCGCACCGCGGCTTCCTCTACGTGGACGAGGTGAACCTGCTGGAGGACCACCTCGTCGACCTGCTGCTGGACGTGGCGGCGTCGGGGGAGAACCTGGTCGAGCGCGAGGGGGTGTCGATCCGGCATCCGGCGCGCTTCGTGCTCGTCGGGTCGGGGAACCCGGAGGAGGGGGAGCTGCGGCCGCAGCTGCTCGACCGGTTCGGCCTCTCGGTGGAGGTCACGACGCCGACCGACCTGGACGAGCGCGTGGAGATCGTGAAGCGGCGCGACGCGTTCGAGCGCGATGCCGAGGCGTTCCTCGCGCACTGGCACGCGCACGACCTCAAGGTGCGGCGCCGGCTCGAGGCGGCACGGCGGCGCCTGCCGGACGTCGCGGTGCCCGACGCGGTGCTGCGGAAGGCGAGCGCCCTCTGCGCGAAGCTGGGGACGGACGGGCTCCGCGGCGAGCTGACGCTGCTCCGCGCCGCGCGGGCGCTCGCGGCGCTCGACGGCGACCGGGAGGCGGGCGACGCGCACGTCCGCCGCGTGGCGCCGCTCGCGCTCCGGCACCGGCTGCGCAAGAACCCACTCGACGAGGCGAGCGGGTCGACGCGCGTCCGGCGCGCGCTCGACGAGCTGTACGGCGCCGCTGCGTGACCGCCCCGGCCTTCGCCCCCGCGGGTGCGTCCCCCGCCGACCTCGCCGCGGCCGCCGCGGCGGCGTTCGTCGTGGCGCCGGCGCGGCTTGG
>JANRIU010000081.1:0-30751 GCA_033764615.1 Gemmatimonadales bacterium
GTGGCCGGGGTGCTGGGGACACGGCGGCCGTCGTCATTATAGACACAAGTCGCGTCCCATCTGTTACTTCCGGACGACCACCGAACGCGGTCAAGAGCGGCCCGCCCAGCTCGTGCGGGCCCGAGCCGCGGGCTAGAACGCGTATTCCAGCCCGATGAGCGGTGAGATCTTGTCGCGCAGCCCCTGATTGTTCAGTCTGAACAGCAGGTTCGCATTGAGCAGCAGCCGCTCGGCGACGTTCAGCTTGAGGCCGGTGGCGGCGCTGAGCTCGTGCAGCGTCTGACGCCGGAACCCGATGTTCTCGTAGGGCGTGCGGGCGGTGTTCAGCGCCCGGAAGGTCTCGCGCACGAGCCGGGGCGAGTCGAGCACCGCGCGGCCGAGCACGTCGACGGCGAGCGTCAGCCGGCGGTGCACTTCGAGCGCCCCGCCGGCGCTGTAGACGACGACGTCGGGCAGGTCGTCCTGCTGGCCGGCGCCCGGCGCGCCGCCGAGCACGCTCGGGCCGTTCCAGCGATAGCCGGCATTCACGTGCGGGGAAAAAGGCCCGAGGGTGGCGGACCAGACGCCGAACGGCTGCACGGCCGTCGACCCGGTGCCGAGCAGGTTCATCTCGTCGCCCGTCGGCAGCTTTACGTCGACGCCGAGCGCGAGGCCCATGCGCCGCGACTTGTGCAGCGCGAGCTTGCCGCGCACGTTGATGTCGCCGAGCCCGGTCGCCTCGCCGAAGGCGGTGTAGACGCGCGTGTCGCCGACGGTGTCGTCGGCCTGACGGAAGAAGTGCTGCTCGGGAATCGTCGTGCCGACGCGCACCATCGTCGCCCGCGACGTGACGACGATGTCGGTCGTGACCACGGGAATCGAGACCGACAGATCGAAGCGGCTCGTGACGCCGAACGACAGGAACGCCGTCGAGCGCGTGACCGTCGCGTCAATCGAGTTCATCGTCGTGATGACGTCTTCGCGTCCGCCGAGCAGCGCCGCGTCATCGTGCTGGAACACGGCCGGAATGCGCGCGAGATCCACGCCCTCGATCGAGTCGAAGGTCAGGCGCTGCGTGGCGACGCCGAAGGCGAAGCGGCGGGCGCCGATCGTCTCGGCCCGTTCCGAGAGAATCGGGCCGAAGCCGTTCGACGAGCGCGTGAACACGCCGAGCGCCGGATCGAACTCGAACGTGAACCCGGCCGCCGGGGTCGGGTACGGCAGCGACACGAGCTGGCTCGTGAGCGCCACGCCGAACTGCGAGAACTCGCTGCGGAAGCCGCCGTTGAAGTGGCCCGAGTGCGACTCGCCGCCCGAGAGGGCGGCCGTGCTGTCGACGACGAGCCCGCTCGGGCCGTAGAGATCGGCGAAGATGCGCGCGAGCTGATCGACGCGCACGGCGACGTTGTACGGCTGCTGTGCGGCCGCCGGCGCGGCCAGCAGTGTCGACACCGTGAGCGCGGCGGTGGCGAGAAGAGAGATGCGCACGCGTGGTTCCTCCGACTTAGCGGCCCAGGCTCACGATGATCCAGGCGTCGCCCCGGCGGGCCATCCGGATGGTTTGCGTGGAGCGCGACGTCTGCGCGCGTCCGCCGCTCTGGATCGTGTCTTCGCGCGACACGCGCACGTCGGCGCGGTCGCCGGTCACCGTCACGCCCTCGACGCGCAGCTCGACGTGCTGCCGTTCGACCTGCTGGAAGCTCGCTCTGAGCCGCTTCTCTTCGTCCTGCGACAGATCCGGACGCACCGTGCGGAAGAGCGCGAGGTCCTTGTTCTCGATCGCCTGCTCGTAGACGCGGAGCGCCCGGCGGACGCCGGCCTCGTCGCTTTCGCGTTCGACGGGGGGCGCCGGCCGCGGCGCGGCAGGCGGGGTGCTCTCGATCGCGGCCGGGCGCGGCTCGGCCGGCGGCGCGTCGTTCACCTTCGCCGCGGAGGCCGCGGGTGGCTCGGGCGCCGGCGCCGCCGTGCTCGCGGGCGAGACCTGGCTCGAGGCCGGCACCTGGCTCCACCAGCGCGCCGACGGCGACCGCTCGCTGCTGCTCGAGGCCGCGCGCTGCTACCAGGCCGCCGTGCGCGACGGCCTCACCCGCGAGCGCACCCCCGAGGCGTGGGCCCTCGCGCAGAACAACCTCGCGCTCGCCTACCTCGCGATCCCCGCCGCCGCCGCGAGCGACCAGCTCCGCCTCGGCGTCGCCATCCAGGCGCTGCGCGAGGCGCTGCAGGTGTACGGCCGCGAGACGCATCCCGCCGAGTGGGCCTCGGCGCAGGGGAACCTCGCCAACGCGCTGCAGTACCTGCCGTCCACGCACCCGGAGCAGAACCTCCAGCAGGCGGTGCAGCTGTACGACGAGCTGCTCGAGGTGCGACGCATCGACGCCGACCCGGTCGGCCACGCGCTGGTGCTGGCCAACCGGGCCAACGCGCTCGCGCACCTCGGGCTCTTCCAGCCCTCGCTCGACGGCCTGCGCAAGGCGTACGACCTCTTCCACCTGCACGGCCGGCCCGACGAGGCCGCCGCGATGCTGGAGCAGGTGGAGGCGATCAACGCCCATCGCGCGACGCTCGTCGCCCGGGACTGACGGCGATGGACGCGCACCTCCGCCAGCAGTTCGACCTGCTCCTCACGCAGGCCGTCGCGCAGTTCGTCGAGCGGATCGAGCACCGCGCCGGCGGCGCCGCCGAGGCGCACGCGCGCCTGCGCGACGCGCCCGAGGGCGAGGGGATCTGGCTCGGCCGCTTCACCGAGGCGTTCTTCGCCGACCAGCTGCTCGACAATCCCGAGGGCGCCGCGTGGGTGGCGGCGGTGCTGGCGCGGCGGCCCGGCGCGGCCGTCGCCGCGGGGCCGGTCGGCAGCATGCTGCAGCAGCTCGCGCGCGACGTCTTCGCCGCCCTCCTCCGCGACCGCACGCTCGAGCTGCTCGAGCGCGAGCTCGTCCACGCCGATGCCGGGAGTCCGCCCGCATGACCGACCTCCTCGGCGCGACGCTCCGCGCCCCCGCCCCCGAGCCGTCCGCCGACCCGTTCGAGCGGCTCGCCCGCGCCGTCGACGAGGCCGCCGCCGGCGTCGAGGCGCTCGACGCGCCGGCGCGCGAGAAGGCGCACGCGCTGCGCCAGGCCATCGAGGCGTTCCACGCGCACGCGCTCCGGCAGCTCATCAGGGGCCTGCGCGAGCAGCCCGAGGCGCGCGCCCGCCTCGCCGAGCTGGTGCAGGACCCGGCCGTCTTCGCCCTGTGCAGCATGCACGGGCTGCTGCGCCCCGACCTGCGCGCGCGCGTCGCGCGCGTGCTGGACCTCGTGCGGCCGTACATGCAGTCGCACGGCGGCGACGTCGAGCTCGTGGAGGTCGACGGCGACCGCGTCGTCGTCCGCCTGCACGGCGCCTGCCGCGGCTGCTCGATGTCCGCCGAGACGCTGCGCGGCACGGTCGAGGAGGCGCTGCGCGAGCACGTGCCCGAGGTGCGCACCATCGAGGTGGCGCCCGCCGAGCCGGGCCCGGCGCTCGTGACGCTGGAGAGCCGCGTCGCGCATGACGGCTGGCTCGAGGGGCCGCTGGTGGAGGACGTGCAGGCCGGGCGCCCGGTGGCGCTCGACGCCGGCGAGCACAAGGTGCTCATCGTGCGGCTCGGTGACGCGCTGCATGCGTACCGCAACGCCTGCGCGCACCTCGGCCTCCCGCTCGACCGCGGCATGGTCGACCTGGCCGCGGGCACCATCACCTGCCCCTGGCACGGCTGGCGCTACGACGCCGCCACCGGCGAGTGCCTCACGGCGCCGCAGGCGCAGCTCGAGCCGTTCCCGCTCCGCGTGCAGGAGGGACGGGTGTGGGTACGGCCGCGGTAGCCGCGCGCACCTGGCTCGGCGCCCCCGCGCCCGGCGGCCTGCTCCTGCCGAGCGCGCTGCCCACGCCGTCCACGATGTACGGCCCGCGCGGCGTGCACCTGGACGACGCGCGCCTCATCGTGGTCGACTCGGGCAACCACCGCGTGCTCATCTGGCACGACCCCTTCCCCGCCGACCACCAGCCCGCCGACGTCGTGCTCGGCCAGGCGTCGTGGGAGCGCGAGGGGCCGAGGGCTGCGGGGCGCGGCGCCGCGAACGGCTTCCACCTGCCGACCGGCGTGGCGCTGTGCGACGGCCGCCTCGTGCTCGCCGACGCATGGCACCATCGCCTCCTCGTCTGGGACGAGGTGCCGCGCACCTCGGACGTCCCGCCCGACCGCGTCATCGGCCAGCCCGGCCCCGTGGCGATCGAGCCGAACCGCGGCGGCGACGTGTCGCCGCGCGGCTTCTACTGGCCGTACGGCGTCGCGTGGATCGACGGCCGGCTGTGGGTCGCCGACACGGGGAACCGCCGTGTGCTCGCGTGGGACGGCCTGCCGGACGACGGGCGCCCCGCCGACCTCGTGCTCGGCCAGCCCCACGGCGGCAGCGGCGAGGAGAACGGCGGCGGCGCGCCCTCGGCGCGGAGCTTCCGCTGGCCGCACGGCTTCGCGCGGACGGCGACGCACCTCTGGGTCGCCGACGCCGGCAACCACCGCGTCCTCGGCTGGCGCGGCGTGCCCGGCGCCGGCCGCGACGCCGACGTGGTGCTCGGCCAGCGCGACTTCGCGGCGACGCTCGAGGTGCCGCACCGCCCGCAGGGACCGGCGGCGCTCCGCTTCCCGTACGCCGTCGCCGCCCAGGGCGACACGCTGGCGGTGGCCGACACGTCGAACAACCGCATCCTCTGCTGGGACGGCGCGCCGGCCGAGGCCGCCGGCGCGCCCGCGCAGCGCGTGCTGGGCCAGGCCGACTTCGGCGCCTGCGGCGAGAACCGCTGGACCGCCGTCGCCGACGACACGCTCTGCTGGCCGTACGGCCTCTCGTGGCATGGCGACCGGCTCGCCATCGCCGACTCGGGGAACAACCGCGTCCTCGTCTGGACGCTCGCGGCCGCGGGCCGCTGAGGAGGGAACATGTGCCTTGGAGTGCCCGGCAAGGTGGTCGAGATCTTCCCGGAGTCGGGGACGCGGATGGGGATCGTCGACTTCGCGGGAATCCGCAAGCAGGTCTGCCTCGCGTACCTCCCCGACATCGAGGTCGGCGACTACACGATCGTGCACGTCGGCTTCGCGATCACGCGCATCGACGAGGCGTCGGCGCAGGAGACGCTGCGGACCTTCCGCGAGCTCGGCCTGCTGGAGGAGGAGTTCGGCGAGGAGGCGCGCACCCCCGAGGCGTGCCCGTCGCCGGCCGCGTGGCGCGAGCCCGCCCCGTGAAGTACCTCAGCGAGTTCCGGGACGGCGCGGCCGCGCGCGCGCTCGCGCGCGAGATCCGCGAGACCGCCACGCAGCGCTGGCCGATCATGGAGGTGTGCGGCGGGCAGACGCACTCCATCATCCGCAACGGCATCGACCAGCTCCTGCCCGACGCGATCGAGCTCATCCACGGCCCCGGCTGCCCGGTCTGCGTGACGCCGCTCGAGCTCATCGACCGCGCGCTCGCCATCGCGGCGCGCCCGGGCGTGATCTTCTGCTCCTTCGGCGACATGCTCCGCGTCCCCGGCAGCGCGAAGGACCTCTTCCGCGTGAAGAGCGAGGGGGGCGACGTGCGCGTCGTCTACTCGCCGCTCGACGCCGTCGCGCTCGCGCGTCGCCACCCCGACCGCGAGGTCGTGTTCTTCGGCATCGGCTTCGAGACGACGGCGCCCGCGAACGCGATGGCCGTGCACCTCGCGAAGCGCGAGGGACTGCGCAACTTCTCGATGCTCGTCTCGCACGTGCTCGTGCCCCCCGCCATCGCCGCGATCATGTCGGCGCCGCGGAACCGCGTGCGCGCGTTCCTCGCCGCGGGCCACGTCTGCTGCGTGATGGGCTTCTGGCAGTACCCGCCGCTCGCCGCGCGCCACGGCGCGCCGATCGTCGTCACCGGCTTCGAGCCGCTCGACATCCTCGAGGGGATCCGCCGCGCCGTGCGGCAGCTCGAGGCGGGCCAGGCGACCGTGGAGAACGCGTACGAGCGCGCCGTCACCTTCGACGGCAACCGGCCGGCGCAGGCGCTGCTCGAGGAGGTCTTCGAGACGACCGACCGCGCCTGGCGCGGCATCGGCGTCATCCCGCAGTCGGGGTGGCGGCTCCGCGAGGCGTACCGCGACTTCGACGCCGAGGTGCGCTTCGACGTCGGCGGCATCGCAGCCGACGAGTCGCCGCTCTGCCACGCCGGCGAGGTGCTGCAGGGGAACCTGAAGCCGAACGAGTGCCCCGCGTTCGGCAACGCCTGCACCCCGCGCACGCCGCTCGGCGCCACGATGGTGTCGAGCGAGGGCGCGTGCGCCGCGTACCACAACTACGGGCGGCTCCACCAGCTGCAGCGCGCATGACCACCGCGGCGCACATCGACGCGGACGCATGGACCTGCCCGCTCCCGCTCCGCGACTCGCCCGCGATCGTCATGGGGCACGGCGGCGGCGGGAAGCTCTCGGCCGAACTGGTCGAGCACCTGTTCCTGCCGGCGTTCGACGACCCCACGCTGGCGCAGCTCGCCGACGCGGCGGTCTTCGCGCCGCCCGCCGGGCGGCTCGCCATGACCACCGACAGCTTCGTCGTGCGGCCGCTCTTCTTCCCCGGCGGCTCCATCGGCGACCTCGCGGTCAACGGCACCGTGAACGACCTCGCGATGGTGGGCGCGACGCCGCTCTGCCTCACGGCGGCGTTCATCCTCGAGGAGGGGCTGCCGATGGCGACGCTCGCCGGCGTCGTCGCGCGCATGCGCGACGCGGCCCGGCGCGCGGGCGTGCGCATCGTCGCGGGCGACACGAAGGTGGTCGACCGCGGACACGGCGACGGCTGCTACATCACGACGGCGGGCATCGGCGTGGTGCCCGACGGACGGAGCCTCTCGCCGGCGGCAGCGCGCCCCGGCGACGCCGTGCTCGTCTCCGGCACCCTCGGCGACCACGGCACGGCGATCCTCAGCGTGCGCGAGGGGCTCGAGTTCGAGACGGTGATCGCCTCCGACTGCGCGCCGCTGCACGGCCTCGCCGCCGCGCTCCTCGCTGCCGCCCCGGGGACGCGCGTCATGCGCGACGCCACGAGGGGCGGCGCCGCGGCGGTGCTGAGCGAGATCGCCGGCCAGTCGCGCGTCGGCGTGGTGCTCGAGGAGGCGCGGATCCCCGTGCGCCCCGCCGTGCAGGGCGCCTGCGAGCTGCTCGGCCTCGACCCGCTCTTCGTGGCGAACGAGGGGAAGTTCGTGGCGATCGTCCCCGCCGAGGAGGCCGACGCCGCGCTCGCGGCCCTCCGCGCCGACCCGCTCGGCGCCGACGCCGCACGCATCGGCCGGGTCGTCGCCGACCACCCCGGCATGCTCGTGGCGCGGACGCCGATCGGCATGACCCGCGTGGTGCCGCTGCCGATCGGGGAGCAGCTGCCGAGGATCTGCTAGGAGGCCACGGGCCGGGGATTCGGGGACGGGGCGCGGACCGGCGGCAGGAAGTGCTCATGTCGCGGGTGCCGTACCGGGGTGCCTGCCCGGCAGCTTTCGCCGGCCGCAGCCGCACGCAGTGACGTATCGCTTTGCCAAATTACAACTTACAGTCATGCCTGCCACTGGCATGCGACTTGACCTGCTGTGCGTCATGTTCGCCACGCCGCAGGTCCACGGTCGCGGTCGCGACACGGCAATCGTCATCAAGGGCGAGAGCCGCTACGGCGTGCTGCGCCGACTGCTCGACGACCTCGCCGAGGGACTCCGCGCATGCGGCCTCCGCGTGTTCATCTTCGACACGACGGCGCCGGAGGCCGCCGAGCACGCCCGCCTGAGCGCGCTCCTGCTCTCCGGGCGCGCTGCGTTCGCCGTCTCGCTCGCCGGCTGGGGATCGCTCATCATGCTCCCCGATGGACGCCGGCTCTGGAACGCCGTCGACATCCCTTTCCTCGGCTGGATCGGCGACCCACCGTACTTCTCCACCAACCTGCAGGTCTCCGAATTCACCCGTGGCGTTGCCCTCCTCCACGACGAGACGTATGGCTCGCTGCTGGAGGCGCTCGGCCCCTCGGCGGCGCCGTGGGCGTGGCTGCCCGTGGGCGGCGAGCTGGCCTCGCGGCCCGTGCCGGCGGACGCGCGCGGCGCGGAGCGGCCGGTCGTCTCGATGTCGCTCGCCCCGCTCGCCCCGCTCGAGGCGCAGCTGGCGGAGCTGCCGACCGCGCGTCGCCGCGTCGTCGAGGACGTCGTCGACGCGGCGGCGCGGGACGGCGGCTTCGTGCTCCACGATGCCCTGCTGCAGGCGTGGAACGGCCCGCTCGGCGAGCCCTCCATCGCGGAGTCGGCGGATGCGCGCCTTACGCTGACGCGGATCATGCGCCTCACCTACAGCCTCGCCCACGCGCGCCGGCGCTGGGCGATGGTGCCGCAGCTCCTTGCGCTCCCCGTGGACATCCATGGCGAGGGGTGGGACGCGGTCGCCGCCGACGCCACGCGCGCGCGCCTCTGCCCCGTGCTGCCGATCGAGCGGATGCGCGAGCGCATCGCGCGCGCGCCGCTGCTGCTCAACGTCAACCCGCCGATCGTCCGGACCGCGCACGACCGCGTCCTGCAGGCGCTTGGCGCCGCGACACCGGTCCTCTCCGACTCGACGCCGTACCTCGAAAGCGAGTTCGCGGCGGCGGGGGCGCTCGCCACGTTCCCGGTCGGCGCGGACGACCTGGGCGACCGCTTCGCGACGCTCCTCGCCGACCCGGCGCGCCTCGCGGAGATGGGCGCCCGAGCCCATGCCGCGATCGCCGACCGGCACACGTGGAGGCATCGCGCCGCCGAGCTGCTGCGGATCCTCGCCGCGAGCGGCCGGGCGCTCGCCGCCGCCTGACCCCCCGGCCACCCCCGACGGAGAACCCCATGATCCATGCCCCGCGCGCCCTGGTCCTCGGTTCCGAGGGGAACGTCGGCGTCCCGCTCGTGACGCACCTCCGGAGCCTCGGCTACGAGGTGCTCGAGTCCGACGTGCGCCCCGGCTGGCGTCCGGGCTACCTGATGGCCGACATCAACCACCCCGTCGACCTGCTGCCGGCGTTCGACTGGAAGCCGGACGTCGTCTTCCTGCTCTCGGCGATGGTGAGCCGCGTCACCTGCGAGCAGGCGGGCTCGCTCGCGATCGCCACCAACCTGTCGGGCATCAACAACGTCCTGCAGCTCTGCCGGCGCGCGGGCGCGCAGGTGGTGTTCTTCTCCACCAGCGAGGTGTACGGCCCCGAGTGCGACCCGATGGACGAGGCGATCTCCGACCCGCGCCCCAACAACCGGTACGGCCTCTCCAAGCTCCTCGGCGAGCAGCTGGTGGAGTACGAGGTGCGGCGCCACGGCCTGCGCGCCGTCACGCTGCGGCCGTTCATGATGTACGACGAGGACGAGGACCTGGGCGACCACCGCTCGGCGATGATCCGCTTCGCCACCAACCTCGCGCTCGGGAAGCCGATCGAGGTGCACGAGGGGAGCGCGCGCGGCTGGCTCCACGTCTCCGACGCCGTGCGCGCCATCGAGGCCGCGGCGCACGTCGATCGCTACGCCGCCATCAACATCGGCCACCCCGACATCGTGCCGATCGCCGACCTCGCCGAGCGGATCCGCGCGCGGCTCGACGCCGACCCGGCGCTCGTGACGCGCCGGAGCCTGCCGGACCGGATGACGCTGGTGAAGCGCCCGACGCTCGCGCGCCAGCGCGACCTGCTCGGCATCGTGCCGGCGGTGTCGCTGGATGAGGGGATCGAGCGCGTGTGCCGCCGCGTGCGCGAGCGGCTCGCCGCCGCCGAGCTGGCGCCGGCCGCGATCGCCGGCTGAGGCGCGGCGCATGCGCATCGTGACGGTGGTGGGGGCCCGGCCGCAGTTCATCAAGGCGGCGGCGCTGTCGAGCGCGCTCGCGGGGCGGCACGACGAGCTGATCGTCCACACGGGACAGCACCACGACCACGCGATGTCGGGCCGGTTCTTCGAGGAGCTCGGCCTGCCGCGCCCGGCGCACCAGCTCGCGGTGCACGGCGGGTCCCACGGCCACCAGACGGGCGCGATGCTCGCGGCGATCGAGGACGTGCTCCTGGCCGAGCGGCCGGACCTCGTGCTCGTCTACGGCGACACCAACTCGACCCTGGCGGGCGCGCTCGCCGCCGCCAAGCTCCACCTGCCGATCGCGCACGTGGAGGCGGGGCTCCGCAGCTTCAACCGGCGCATGCCGGAAGAGGTCAACCGCGTCCTCACCGACCATCTCGCGACGCTCCTGTTCGCGCCGGCGCCCTCCGCGGTGGCGCAGCTCGCGCGTGAGGGGATCACGGCCGGCGTGCACGAGGTGGGCGACATCATGCTCGACGTGGCGCGCCGGCAGCTCCCGCGCGGCCGAGCCGCATGGCCGGCGGAGGCCGGCGCGCGGCCGGCGCGCTTCGCGGTCGCGACGATCCACCGCGCCGAGAACACCGACGACGCCGGCCGGCTGTCGCGCCTCGTCCGCGCGCTCGGCGACCTCGGCCTGCCCGTGCTGCTCCCACTGCATCCGCGCACGGCCGGGGCACTCGCCCGGTGCGGGCTCACGCTGCCCCCAGCCGTCCGTGCCGTGGCGCCGCTCGGCCACGCCGAGCTGCTGGGGCTCGCGCGGGACGCGCACGTGGTGCTGACCGACTCGGGGGGCCTGCAGAAGGAGGCGTACTTCGTGGGCACGCCGTGCATCACCCTGCGCGGCGAGACGGAGTGGGTGGAGACGGTGGCGACCGGCTGGAACGTGCTCGTGGATGCCGACTCGGACCGGCTCCGCGACGCGTTGCGCCGCTTCGAGGTGCGGCCGGCCGAGCGGCCGCCGCTCTACGGCGAGGGCGATACCGCGGAGCGGATCGCGGCGATCCTGGATGGCTGGTCGGCCGGCGCAGCGCCGGTCGCCGAGGTGCGCGCCGCGGCGGCCTGAGGCGCGCTGCGGCGCGGAGCCGGTGGTCGCCCAGCGGCGGCCGGAGGACGAGCCCCCGAAAACAAAACGGTCGCCGTCAGGCGACCGAATTGCCCCTCCTGGGATCGAGCCGGAGCCGGCACAGCCGGCGCAGGCCGACTCCCAAACAAAAGGCCCGGAGCGGTTGCTCCGGGCATTGCCCCTCCTGGGATCGAACCAGGACTCTCCTGATCCAGAGTCAGGCGTGTTGCCAGTTACACCAAGGGGCAGCGTAACACCTTGTCAGACCTGCACATGGAGCTGACCGGGATCGAACCGGTGACCTCTGCAGTGCGATTGCAGCGCTCTCCCAGCTGAGCTACAGCCCCGCTTCCCGGGCCTTCAGACCCGGGAAAGACTCGAAGGATAGCGGATCGCGCACCGCCGGTCAATCGACGCGAGTGCGAAGCAACCTTCCACCGAGTCGCGACACCCCTTCATCCGGGGGGCCCGAGATTGCCGTGACAATTCGGTCACAAGCATCGGACGTGACTCCCGGATTCCGGCCCCGGCGTTACAATAGGCGCCGAACCACCACTACCCTAGCGCTCGTCACCCGCAGGAGGCCTCCATGAAGAGGTTTGCAGTCGTTTGCGCGGTCCTCGCATCCGCCGTCGTGATGCCGGCCGGGCTCGCCGCCCAGGGCGTCACGACCTCGTCGATGACCGGCGTCGTCACCGCGAGCGGCAACCCCGTCGTCGGCGCGTCGGTCCGCGCCGTGCACACGCCGTCGGGCACCGGCTATGCCGCCACGACGCGCGGCGACGGCCGGTACACCATCCCCGGCATGCGCGTCGGCGGCCCGTACGAGGTCACCGTCCGCGCCATCGGGTACACGCCGCAGAGCCAGAAGAACATCGTCCTGAGCCTCGGCGTCGCGGCCGACGTCTCCTTCAGGCTCGAGCAGGCCGTCATCCAGCTCACCGAGATCACGGTGACGGAGCCCGGCGAGCTCAGCTCGAACCGCACCGGCGCCGCGACGCGCATCAAGTCCGAGGTCATCGAGGCGCTGCCGACCATCGCGCGCTCGCTCAACGACGTGACGCGCCTCACGCCGCAGGCGTCGGGCGCCTCCTTCGCCGGCCAGGACACGCGCTTCAACAACATCACGGTCGACGGGTCGTTCTTCAACAACTCGTTCGGCCTCGCCGGCCAGCCCGGCGGCCGCACCGGCGTCTCGCCGATCTCGCTCGACGCGATCGACCAGATCCAGGTGAACATCGCGCCGTACGACGTGCGCCAGGGCAACTTCACCGGCGCCGGCATCAACGCCGTGACCAAGTCCGGCACCAACGATTTCGAGGCGTCGTTCTACCGCATCCAGCGCAGCCAGGGCCTCGTCGGCACGGACGCGAACGGCGTCGCGGTGAACCCGGGCACGTTCAACTACGGCCTCTGGGGCGCCCGCGTCGGCGGCCCGATCGTCAAGGACAAGCTGTTCTTCTTCTTCAACTTCGAGGACGACGGCTTCAACGAGCCCGCCACGCTGTTCCGCGCGAACAACGGCGGCGAGCCGGTCAGCGGCAACACCACGCGCGTGCTGCGCGCCGACCTCGACTCGGTCAGCCGCCTGCTCGCCAACCCGGCGCTCGGCTTCGTGACCGGCCCGTACGAGGGGTGGAACCTCCAGACGCCGTCGCGCCGCTGGCTCGGCAAGCTCGACTTCAACGTGAACGACCGGAACAAGGTCTCCATCCGGTACCAGCACCTCGACTCGCGCGCCGACATCCCGGTCTCCAACTCGGCGTCCCTCGGCTTCGGCAACCGCCGCGACAACCTGAACTCGATGAGCTTCGCCAACTCGGCGTACGGCATCCTCGAGAACATCCGGTCGATCGTCGGCGAGTGGAACAGCCAGCTCGCGCCGAACCTGTCGAACCAGATGATCCTCGGGTACACGACCAACGACGAGAGCCGCGAGCCCAAGTCGGCGCTCTTCCCGACGATCGACATCCTGCGCGACGGCCTGACGTACATCGGCACCGGGTTCGAGCCGTTCACGAACCTGAACCAGCTGCGCTACCGCACCTGGCAGTTCCAGAACAACCTGACCCTCTACGCCGACAAGCACGAGCTCACCTTCGGCGTGGCGCTGCAGAAGTACAACAGCGACAACGTGTTCTTCGACGGCTCCCAGTCGGTGTACACGTACAACTCGCTGCAGGACTTCTACACGGACATGAACAGCTTCATCGCGAACCCCAACCGCACGGGGAACTCGCCGGTGAGCCTGCGCCGCTTCCAGCTGCGCTTCAACAACATCCCGGGCCTCGCCGAGCCGCTGCAGCCGCTCGAGGTGCTCTACAGCGGCTTCTACGCGCAGGACGAGTGGCGCCCGAGCAGCCGCCTGAAGGTGACCGCCGGCGTCCGCGTCGACGTGCCCAACTTCGCGCCGACCGGCTTCGCCAACCGGCAGGTCGACGGGCTCTTCTTCCGCGACGAGCGCGGCCTGCCCGCGCAGTACCGCACCGACCAGCTGCCGGGGGCCAACCTGCTCTGGTCGCCGCGCGTCGGCTTCAACCTCGACGTGACGGGTGACCGCTCGACGCAGATCCGCGGCGGCAGCGGCATCTTCACCGGCTCGCCGCCGTACGTCTGGATCAGCAACCAGGTCGGCAACAACGGCACGCTGACCGGCTTCATCGAGCGCGACAACACGAACGCGTTCCCGTTCAACCCGAACCCGGCCACGTACGCCCCGGCCACGGTCACGGGCCAGCCGGCCGCGTCGTACGCGCTCGCGTTCACGGAGCCGGGGTACCGGTTCCCGCAGCTGTGGCGCACGAACATCGCCCTCGACCAGAAGCTCCCCTGGGGCGTCGTCTTCACGGGCGAGTTCCTGTACAGCCGCGACGTGAACGGCACGTACTACATCAACGCGAACCTCGCGCAGCCGACCGGCCGCTTCACCGGGGCGGACAACCGCTTCCTCTACGGCGCCGGCACCGCGAACCGCGTGAACTCCAACATCACGAGCGCCATCGTCCTCAAGAACCAGAACGAGGGCTACTCGTACTCGATCGCCGGCTCGCTCGAGAAGGCGTTCAGCAACGGCTTCTTCGCGAAGGTCGCCTACAACTACGGCGTCGCGCGCAACATCGTCGACCCGGGCTCCATCGCGCTCGGCTCGTGGACGGGCAACGCGATCCCGAACGACCCGAACAACGCCCCGGTGGCGTTCTCGAACTTCTCCCCGGGCCACCGCGCGTTCCTCGCGCTGTCGTACCGCAAGGAGTACTTCAAGTTCGGCGCGACGACGATCACCCTCTTCGCCGAGGGCCGCACGCAGGGCAACACGCAGTACACGTTCGGCGGCGACGCGAACCGTGACGGCGGCGTCGGCAACGACCTGATCTACGTCCCGCGCAACACGTCGGAGATGAACTTCCAGACGTACACGCAGTCGGGCGTGACGTTCACGCGCGACCAGCAGGCGCAGGCGTGGGACGCGTACATCAGCCAGGACCCGTACCTCAGCACGCGCCGCGGCCAGTACGCCGAGCGCGGCGCGATCTTCCTCCCGATGCTCTGGCGCGCGGACCTCAGCGTGCAGCAGGAGATCTTCCAGAACTTCGGCCGGAAGAAGAACACGCTCTCCGTCCGCCTCGACGTGCTGAACTTCACGAACTTCGTGAACAGCGGCTGGGGCGTGGGCGACCGCCTGATCTCCAACCAGCCGCTCGTCATCCCGACGGCGGCGCAGGGCGGCCCCGTCGACGCCAACGGGGCGCTGCAGTACCGCCTCCGCGCGATCGGCGCCACGAACCCGCAGCTGATGAACACCACGTTCGAGCGCACGGCGACGCTGGGCGACGTCTGGCGCATGCAGCTGTCGTTCCGCTACACCTTCAACTGACCCGCCCCGGGGGGGCCCCGCGAGGGGCCCCGCCGGACGCCGAGCCGCTCCCCCACGGGGGCGGCTCGCGCGTTTCCGGGGTACACTCCCTCCGTGCGTCCGACGTACCTCATCGGGCCGTGGGAGCTCTCCACCGCCACCGCCATCCTGCCGCCGACCCCGCGCGACGGGCGCGTCCTCTTCGTCGACTCGACGTCGAAGGGCTCGGCGCTGCCGTGGCACCGGCACAAGCTCGTGCTGGTGCTCGCCGCGCTGCGCCACTTCCGCGACGAGCTCCGCGCCGCCGGCTTCGAGGTCGACCACCGCGCCGCCGCCTCCTACGCCGACGGCATCCGCGAGCACTGTGCCGGGCACGCCGGCGACGTGAGCGAGGTGCTCGTGCAGGCGCCCGCCGAGTGGGGGATCGCGCGGTCGATCGCGGCGCTCGCCGATGCGCACGGCGGCCCGGCCGCCCTGCCGCCCGTCCGCCTCCTCCCCGACCGCCGCTTCCTCACCCCGCGCGCCGACTTCGCGCGCTGGGCCGACGGACGGAAGCTCTTCCGCATGGAGGACTTCTACCGGTGGCAGCGGAAGCGGCTCGCCATCCTGCTGGACGCCGACGGCCAGCCGGCGGGCGGCCGCTGGAACCTGGACGCCGAGAACCGGAAGACCGCGCGCCAGCTGCGCACGCACGGCCTCCCTCCCGCCCCGCTCGCGTTCCCGCCCGACGCCGTGACGCGGAAGGTGATGGCGCTCGTCGACGGCATGCCCGGGAAGTGGGGCACCACCGCGGGCTTCGACCTCCCCGTCACGCGCGCCGACGCGCTCCGCGCGCTCGATGACTTCCTCGCCGCGCGCTTCGCCGCGTTCGGCCCGTTCGAGGACGCGATGCTCCGCGGCGAGCTGGTGCTGTACCACTCGCGCCTCAGCGCCGCGATGAACGTCGGCCTGCTCCACCCCCGCGAGGTCGTCGAGCGCGCGCTCGCGGTGCCCGGCGTGCCGCTGCCGTCGCTCGAGGGGTTCGTGCGGCAGGTGATCGGCTGGCGGGAGTACGTGAACGGCATCTACTGGCTGCGGATGCCCGCCTACCGCGACGAGAACTACTTCGGCTTCGCGCGCCCGCTGCCGCAGGCGTACTGGGACCCGGACGCGACCGACCTCGCGTGCCTCGCCGACTCGGTCCGCATGGTGCGCGACCACGCCTTCGCGCACCACATCCACCGGCTCATGGTGCTCGCCAACTTCGCCACGCTGGCCGGCGTGCACCCGCTCCGCCTCAGCGAGTGGTTCTGGGCCGGCTTCAGCGACGCATTCGAGTGGGTGGAGCTGCCGAACGTGGTGGGGATGGCGACGTTCGGCGACGGCGGCGTGCTCGCCTCCAAGCCGTACGTCTCCGGCGCCGCCTACATCGACCGCATGAGCGACTACTGCGCCGGCTGCCGGTACGACCCGAAGCAGCGCACCGGCCCCGACGCGTGCCCGTTCAACTACCTCTACTGGACGTTCCTCGACGACATCCGCCGCCGCAAGCTGGACGTCGGCCAGCGGATGGCGATCCCGCTCAAGGGGCTCGACCGCTTCGCCCCGGCGACGCTCGCGGCGATGCACGACGAGCGGCGCCGCTTCCTCGACGCGCTCGCACCCGACGCGACCGGCTGGCGCTTCCACCACGACCAGGGCTGACCGATGGCGCCCACGCACGCCCCGCACCTCGACGCCCGCCGCTTCCTCCCGCCCGGCGCCGACGGCATCGTGCCGCGGCCCGGCGGCGAGTTCGTGCTCTACTGGATGCAGGCCACCTTCCGCGCGCACGACAACTTCGCGCTGAACGAGGCGATCGCCCACGCCGACGCGCTCGGCGTCCCGGTGCTCGTCTACCACGGCCTCCGCGCCGACTACCCGTGGGCGAGCGACCGGCTGCACACCTTCATCCTCGAGTCCGTGGTCGACCTCGCGGCCGGCTTCGCGGAGAAGGGGATCCAGTACGCCTTCCACCTCGACCGGCGGGGCGCCGGGGAGGTGGCGGCGGACGCGGCGCGCGCGAAGGCGCGCGGGGCACCGCCCCCGCCGGGCGCGAGCCAGAGCCCCCTCGTCCAGCTCGCCGACCGGGCGGCGCTGGTGGTCACCGACTACCTGCCGACGTTCATCCACCCGCGCCAGACGCGCCGGCTGCGCGAGCGCACCGCCACGCCCGTCGTCGCCGTCGACTCGGCGTGTCTGGTGCCGATGGCGGCGCACCAGAAGGAGCACCTCGCCGCGCGCGGGATGCGGACCGCGCTGCTCAAGGTGCTCGACCACCACCTCTGGCCGGTCGCGAACCCGGAGCCGCGCGTGCGGCGCGCCGTCGCGCTCCCCTTCGAGCCGCTGGTGCCGTCACCCGAGGCGATCCCGGCGCTCGTCGCGGGGTGCGCGATCGACCACGCCGTGCCGCCCGCCCGCGCCATCCGCGGCGGCACGCGCGCGGCGCGCGCTCGGCTCGCCCGCTTCCTCGAGGCCGGGCTCCACCGCTACGCGGACGAGCGCAGCGACCCGAACGAGCCGGAGGCCGTGAGCGGGCTCTCGCCGTACCTGCACTTCGGCAACGTCTCGATCCACGAGGTGCTGCTCGCCGCGCGCGCCGCGGGCCCGGCGGCGCAGTACGACAAGTTCCAGGACGAGGCGCTCGTGTGGCGGGAGATCTCGCACAACTTCTGCCACTGGAACCCGCGCCACCGCACCGTCGAGGGCATCCCCGCGTGGGCGCGCGAGCAGCTGCAGCGCCACGAGGCCGACCCGCGCCCGGCGCTCTACACCGACGAGGAGCTGGAGCACGCGCGCACCGACGACCCGCTCTGGAACGCCTGCCAGCGCGCCTACCTCGTCGACGGCTACATGCACAATTACCTGCGCATGCTGTGGGGGAAGGCCGTGCTCGCGTGGACGCCGGACGCCGCGAGCTGCCTCCGCATCCTCGAGCACCTCAACAACAAGTACGCGCTCGATGGCCGCGATGCGAACAGCTACGGCGGCATCCACTGGACGTTCGGGAAGTTCGACCGCCCCTTCTACCGGCGCCCGATCTACGGCACGGTGCGCTACCAGTCGCTGCGGGCGGCGGAGGGGAAGTTCGATGTGCGGAGGTACATCGCGGGGAAGTAGATGGCGGGGAGTCGGGAGCCGGGGACCACATGCCTAAGGCCCCCGGCCCCCGTCCCCCTGCCCCCTCCGCATCTGCGCATCATGCCACCCCGACAGTGCCGTCAGCGCCGCGATCGCGCCGACCATCGCGAGGAACATGTCCCACTGCGTGTCCCACGGGTCGCCCTGGGTGCCGAGGAACGCGGTCGCGGCCTCGCCGGTGGCGAGCGCGGTCCACCACTCGATGAGCTCGTAGAGCGCGCTGAACGCGAGGCAGAAGCTGCCGATGCCGAACGGCAGCCACCAGCCGCCGGTGAGCGGCGAGCGCCGCACGAGGATCTCGCGCGCGATGATCGCCGGGACGAAGCCCTGCACGAAGTGGCCGAGCCGGTCGTAGTGGTTCCGCTCGAGGCCGAGCGCGTCCCGCACCCAGAACCCCGCCGGCACCTCGGCGTACGTCCAGTGCCCCCCCACGCAGAGGACGATCGCGTGCAGCGCGGCGAGCGAGTACGACAGCGGGGTGAGCGGGAAGCGGCGCGCGGTGAGCGCGAGGCCGGGCAGGGCGAGCATGACGGGCGCGGTCTCGAGCACCCAGGTGAAGCGGTCGGCCGGCCGCCAGCCGGACCAGGCGAGCGCGGCGGCCATCACGGCGAGGGCGGCCGCGCCCGCGCGCGTCACAGCGCGAACGGCACGTCGAGCGCCATCCCGTCTCGGCCGATGCTCGTCTCGGGGAAGACGGCGCGCGCCTCGGCGAGGAGCTCCGGCGCCTCGCGGCTGTAGCGGGCGCTGATGTGCGTGAGCACGAGCCGCCGCACCCCCGCCTCGAGCGCCACCTGCGCCGCCTCCGCCGCCGTCGAGTGCCCGGTCTCGCGGGCGCGCTCGCGCTCGTCGTCGCCGAACGTCGCCTCGTGCACGAGCAGGTCGGCGCCGCGCGACGCCTCGATCACGGCGCGGCACGGCCGCGTGTCGCCGCCGTACACCACGAGGCGGCCGGGCCGCGTGGGGCCGACGAGGTCGTCGGCCGTGACGACCCGGCCGTCGTCGAGCGTGACCGCCTCGCCGCGGTGCAGGCGCCCCCAGGCCGGCCCCTCGGGGATGCCGAGCTCGCGCGCCCGCGCGGGGTTGAAGCGGCCGAGCCGCACCTCCTCGCGCAGCGCGTACCCCACCGTGTCGGGGCGGTGCTCGGTCTCGAAGACCTCGATGGCGTAGCCGTCGCGGCGCAGCACGTCGCCCGGCTGCACCTCCACCACCTCCACCGGGAAGCGCGACCGCTCCACCCCGAGCGAGGCGCACGCGCCGAGGATGCGGGCCGCGCCCTTCGGGCCGTGGAGCACCACGGGGGCGGTCCGGTCCTGCAGCCCCATCGTGCGCAGCAGGCCGGTGATGCCGAGGATGTGGTCGGCGTGGTAGTGGGTGACGTAGAGGTCGCGGAAGGCGAAGCCGACGCCGTAGCGCATCATCTGCCGCTGCGTCCCCTCGCCGCAGTCGAACAGCAGCGTCTCCCCCTCGCGCGCCACCGCCAGCGCGGCCACGTTCCGGTCCACCGTCGGGCAGGCGGCCGCGGTGCCGAGCAGGGTGACGGTCAGCATGCGGGACGGCGGCCGGCCCTAGCGGGCGTGGGCCAGCCGCAGGAACTCCTCGCGGGTGCGCGGGTCGTCGCGGAAGACGCCGCGCAGCGAGCTCGTGATCGTGCGGCTCCCCTGCTTCTCCACGCCACGCATCTGCATGCAGAAGTGCGCCGCCTCGATCACCACGCCCACGCCGCGGGGCCGGAGCGTCCGCTCGATCGCGTCCGCCACCTCGTCGGTGAGCCGCTCCTGCACCTGCAGCCGCCGCGCGAAGACGTCCACCACGCGCGCCAGCTTCGAGAGCCCGACGATCCGCCCGCCGGGGATGTACGCGACGTGCGCCACGCCGAAGAACGGCAGCATGTGGTGCTCGCACAGCGAGTAGAACTCGATGTCGCGCACCAGCACCATGTTGTCGTGGGACTCCTCGAACACGGCGTCGCCGATCACGTCCTCGGCGCGCATGCGGTAGCCGCGCGTGAGGAACCGCATCGCGTTCTCGACGCGCTCGGGCGTCTTCAGGAGGCCGTCGCGGTCGGCGTCCTCGCCGACGGCCTGGAGGATGTGGCGGATCGCCTGCTGGAACTCCGTCGCCTGCTCCGGCGCGCGCTGGCCGCGCGCCGCGGGGTCGTTCGTGGTCATGGTGGCCGAAAGGTACAACGCGCCCGACCCCGGGACCCCGCGCAGCGGGGCCCCGGGGTCGCGGGCGGTCGGAGGGGCGCCCCGGCCGCCTCAGGCCACGCCGGCCTCGCTCCGCACGAAGTGGCCGACCGTGTCCTGCAGGTCGTTCGCCACGCTCGAGAGCGACTCGGCGGCGCGCCGCCCGTCCTGGATGCCGCGCGACGACGCCTCGGCGTGCTCGGCCACGCGGTTCACCCGCTCGGCCACCTCGCGGCTCCCCTCCGCCGCCTGCGCCACGGTCCGGCTCATCTCGGTCGTGGTGGCCGCCTGCTCCTCCACCGCGCTCGCGATCGTCGTCTGGAACTCGGCGATCCGGCCGATCACCGAGCGGATCCGCGCGATGGCGCCGACCGCGCCCTCGGTGTCGCCCTGGATCGCCTCGATGCGGTGGCCGATGTCCTCGGTCGCCTTCGCGGTCTGCTTGGCAAGCTCCTTCACCTCGCTCGCCACCACCGCGAATCCCTTCCCCGCCTCGCCCGCGCGCGCCGCCTCGATCGTGGCGTTCAGCGCGAGCAGGTTCGTCTGCTCGGCGATCGACGTGATGACCTTGATCACGTCGCCGATCTGCCGGCTCGACGCGCCGAGCTGCTCCACCGAGCGCGTCGTCGCTTCCGCCTCGCGCACCGCCTCCGCCGCCACCTGCGCCGCATCCGACGCGCTCTTGGCGATCTCGCGGATCGAGGCCATCATCTCGTCGGTCGCCGCCGCCACCGTCTGCGCGCCGCGCGAGATCTCCTCGGCCGCGGTGCTCGCGGCGATCGCCTCGCTCGTCGTCGCCGCCACCGCGTCCTCCATCGTCGCCGCCGCGCCGGCCAGCTGCTGCCCCGCTGCCGCCACGTGCTCGGCGTGCCGGGCGATGCCGCCCACGCGGATGTCCAGGTCCTTCAGGAAGTAGGCGAGCCCCTCGCCCACGCGGCCGATCGCGTCGGTGCCCGAGACCCCGACGTCGGCCGCCAGGTCGCCGGTCGAGGCCTGCGACACCGCACGCATGATCCGGTCCACCTTCGCCGACAGTTCGCGCTGCGCCTCCTCCGCCGCCGCCGTCGTGTTCAGGCGCTCGACGGTGTCGGAGATGATCTGGGACACGCCGGTCAGCGTCTGCCGCCGTCCCTCGCTCAGCGCCACCGGCGCGCGCGAGAGGAAGTCGAGCACGCCGAGCACCTTCCCCTCGGCGAAGACCGGCAGCGCCACCATCGACGTCACGCCCGCCGCGATCGCGGCGTCGCGCCGCGGGGAGTCCGGCACCTCGCGGAGGTCGTCGACCGCCTCCATCTCGCCCCCCTGCCAGACGCGGCCGTTCACGCCGACGCCCTTGCCGAAGCGGACGGTCCGCGAGACCTCGTCGAACGCGGGCGACACGGTGCCGACCGCGAGCTCGCACGCCAGCACCTTCTCGCCCCCCTCCTTGCGCGGCGCCCACCAGCCGCCGGCATCCCAGCCGAACCCCTCGGTCACGGCCGTCATCGCGATCCGCACGGCGTCGTTCGCCGACTTCGCGTGCCCAACCTGCTCGAGCATGCTGCTGATCACCTTCGCCTCGCGCAGCGCCTCCTCCGTCAGGTCCGACGCCTGCCGGAGCTCCTCCGACTCGCGCTCGCCGCGCAGCGCCACCCAGCCCAGCACCGCCGACTCCGCCACGACGAACACCGCGTGCAGCAGAACGTTCGGCAGGCTGTTGCCGTGGTCCATCAGCACCAGCGGCCAGCCGATGTCCTGGAGGAAGCCGACCCCGAGGTGGTGCGCCGCGGCCACCACGACGGCGGTCCGGTAGATCCGCCAGTCCCGGTAGACGACCAGGAACGCCAGCACGACGAAGAAGCCGAAGTGCTGCTCGAGGCCGCCGCCGGTCTCCTGCACCAGCACCGCGGGGAAGAGCAGCATCGCGGTCGCGACGACGTGCCGGGTGATCGGGGCGCCGGGCGCCCGCTGCGCGGCGAGGGTGATGGCAGCCGAGGCCGCGATCGCGGTCGCCGCGGCGAGCGCGCTGTCGAGCGGCGGGCCGCCGAGGCCGAAGGCGACCGCGGTGCAGAGGATCGCGAGCGCCCAGGAGAGCCGCGTGAAGAGGAGGTCGCCGTGGCGGCGGAGCCGGCCAAGGGCGGAGTCAGGTGTGCTCATGGACCACAGTATCGGCCGGTGGTCCGCCGCCTGTAGGCGCGCACTCACCCATGTCCCCGTGACAACAGCGACCGGCGGCCTGACGCGGCCCCCTGCCCTCCCGTCAGAACATCTTGACCGTGATGCCCAGCTTGCCGGGGTGCTTCCGCAGGTCGGCGAGGAGTGAGTCGAGCGCGGCGGTGGTGCGGAGGAGGTTGTGATGCAGCATCGTGTCGGTGACGAGGCGGCCGGCCGTTCCCTCGCCGCGCTCGATCCGCGCGAGCAGCGTATCCATCCGCTCGGCGGTGCCGCCGAGGCTGGTGGTGACCGTCCGGAGGTCGCGCGCGAGCGAGTCCGACTGGCCGATGGCGCGGCGCAGCGACGGGTCGGCGAGCGTCGTGTCGAGCCGGCTGGCCGCGGCCTGCACGCTCGCGAGCGCGCCCGCGAGCTGGCGCGCGGGGCCGCGGGTGCTGTCTCCGTAGAGCGCGAGGGTGCGCTCCGCCTGGCGCAGCGTGCGCTCCATCTGGTCGAGCGACGCCGTGAGGCGCTCGGCGACGCCGGGCGAGAGCACGCGCTGCGCGCCGAGCAGCAGGGAGTCGGCGCGGTCGCCGAGCTTGGCCGCGCGGTCGAGCAGGCCGCCCGTCTCGCCGCCGATCACCCGCGTCCCCTCGGGCAGCGGCTGGGCGGCGGCGCCCGGGTCGAAGCTCACCGCGGCGTCGCCCACGAGCCCCTGCGAGGTGATCGTCGCGGAGGCGTCGGCGCGCGGCTGCAGGGTGTCGGGCAGCGTGGCGACGACCACCACCCGGCCGCGCCCCTCGAGCCGCATCCCCGACACGCGGCCCACCGTGAAGCCCGCGATGCGCACGGGCGAGCCGACCTTGATCCCGTTGACGTCGCGGAACTCGATCTCGACCGAGCGGCGGGCCGCGAGCTCCCGGCCCTTCAGCCAGTTGGTGCCGACCACGAACGCGGCGGCCGCCGAGAGGATCATCGTGCCGATCAGCGCCTCGCGCACCCCCGTCCGCTCCCCGCTCATGCGGCGCGCGCCTCGTCGAAGTCGCGCGCGAGGAACGCGCGCACGCGCGGGTCGTCCGACGCCCGGAACTCGGCGGGCGTCCCCTCCAGCACCAGCCGCCCGTCGGCGAGCAGCGCGATCCGGTCGGCGACGCGGAACGCGCCGCGCACGTCGTGCGTCACCATGACGCTGGTGACGCCGAGCTCGCCGGCGAGCTGGCTCACGAGGCGGTCGATGATGTCGGCATTCACGGGGTCGAGGCCGCTGGTCGGCTCGTCGTAGAGGATGTAGTCGAGCTCGCCCGCGATCGCGCGCGCGATGCCGACCCGCTTCTTCATCCCGCCCGAGAGCTCCGCCGGCATCTTGTCGATCACCTCGGGCGCGAGGTTCACGCTGAGGATCGCCCAGCGCACGCGCTCGCGCGCGTACGCGAGGTCGCGGAACTTCGCCTCGTCGGCGATGCCGAGCCGCACGTTCTCGAACACGTCGAGCGAGTCGAAGAGCGCGCCGTACTGGAAGACGTAGCCGATGCGCTGCCGCAGCTGGCGGAGCGCCGCGCGGTCGAGCGTCCCGACCTCGCGCCCGTCGACCACCACGCGCCCGGCGTCGGGCCGGATGAGGCCGTTGATGTGCTTGAGGAGCACCGACTTCCCCGTCCCCGACGGCCCGAGCAGCGCCACCGTCTGGCCCTCCTGCACGCGGAAGTCCACGCCGTCGAGCACCACCTGGCGGCCGAACGCCTTGCGCACCCCCGTGAGCTCGATCACTGGGAGAGCAGGAGCTTGGCGAGCACGAGGTCGAGCAGGAGGATCATCACCGAGCTCGCGACGACGGCCTGCGTGGTGGAGCGGCCGACCCCCTCCGCGCCCTGCCGCGTGTGGAAGCCGACGTAGCACGGGATGATCGTAAGCGCGAGCGCGAACGAGAACGCCTTGATGACGGAGTACCAGCCGTCGAACGCGCGGTAGAACGCCTGCGCGCCGTACTGGAAGTCCTCGTTGGTGATCGGCAGCACCTGGCGCGACGCCCACCAGCCCGCGGCGATGCCGATCACGTCGGCGAAGACGGTGAGCACCGGCACCATCACCGCACCCGCCAGCACGCGCGGGAGCAGCAGGTGCGACGCCGGCGAGCGGCCGAGCGACTCCAGCGCGTCGATCTGCTCGGTGACGCGCATCGTGCCGAGCTCCGCGGCATAGCGCGCGCCGATGCGGCCGGCCAGGATGAGCCCCGTGAGCACCGGGCCCAACTCGAGCACGATCGACTCGGTCACGAGCGACCCGACGACGTAGTACGGCAGCGTGCCCTGGAACTGGTAGCCCGCCTGCAGCGCGGTCACGCCGCCGGCGAACGTGGAGACGAGCAGGATGATCGGGAGGGAGCCGACGCCGATGTTCCACATCTCGGCGAGCGTGCGCGGCCACCAGGTGCGCCCCTCGCCGAGCGCGCGCCCCATCTCCGCGACGAGGAGCCCGAGGCGGCCGACATGCGACGTCGCGTCGAGGAGCCAGCGCCCGAGGGCGACGCGCGGATCGAGGGACATGGCGGCGCGCACGATGCCCTCTATCTTGCCCGCCCATGCCCCGGAAGTCCAGCGAGCGCGCGCGCCGAGACGCGCGCTTCCGCCGAGCGTTGGTGGCGTGGTTCCGTCGCGAGGGGCGGGACCTGCCGTGGCGTCGTACGCGCGACCCGTATCGCGTCCTCGTCTCCGAGGTGATGCTGCAGCAGACGCAGGTGAGCCGCGTGGAGGGGTACTGGCACCGCTTCCTGGACGCCTTCCCCACGCTGCACGACCTCGCGGCCGCCGAGCCGGCGATGGTGCGCGAGCAGTGGCAGGGGCTCGGCTACTACCGCCGCGCCGCCAACCTGCACCGCCTCGCGCAGGTGGTGCGCGACGAGCACGACGGCCGCATCCCCGACGACCCCGGCGCGCTCCGCCGCCTCCCCGGCGTCGGCGCCTACACCGCCGGCGCCGTCGCCACGTTCGCGTTCGAGAAGCCGGTCCCCGCCGTCGACACGAACGTCGCGCGCGTGCTGCGCCGCGCCTTCCACCCCCGCAGCACGGGCCGCGCGGGCGAGCAGCGCCTCTGGGCGACCGCCGCCCGCCTCGTGCCGCGGAAGGCCGCCGATGCGTGGGCGTTCAACCAGGCGATCATGGAGCTGGGCGCACTCGTGTGCACGGCCCGGGCGATGCGCTGCGATGCGTGCCCGGTGCGGGCGGCGTGCAGCACGGGGCGGAAGGGCGGTCGGGCGGGCAGGCGGACTGCGTCCCCACGCCGTGGCGGCCCGTGCGCTTGACTCCCGTCCGCCAGCCCGCCGGTCCGCCCGTCCGCCTATCCCCGAAGTGCCGCCCCCGCCAGCAGCGCCACCAGCCCGAGCGCCCCGCCGATCGAGGCGGCGAGCGCCTGGCGCCGGCGCAGCTCGTCGAACGCAGCGGCGTACTGGCCCATCGGGTCGATGCGGGCGAGCTTCGCGGCGGTCGGCACCGACACGAAAAGCACCACCAGCGCCCCGGCCAGCCCGGCCCCCTGCATCAGGTAGAGCGGCGTCACCGCCGCGGCCATGCCGCCGGAATAGGTCGAGAGCCGGAAGGTGAGCACGAGGCCGGAGAGCGTCGAGAGCAGCGCGCCCGGCCCGATCACCGAGCCGGTGATCGCCGCCTGCGCGCGCGCGATGGCGCCGAGCCCCGCGCGCTCCTCGCGCCGGGCGCGGAGCCCCGCCGCCATGCTCGCCGCCGCGCCGCCGAGCCAGAGGATGATGCCCAGCAGGTGCAGCAGGATCCACAGCGCCACGCCGTGCTACTTCCAGTGGATCGTGAGGCCCGCGACCTGCTCGGGGTGGCTGATGAAGCCGACGACGCGATGGTCCGCGTCCACGACGGTGATCGTCGCCCGGAGGTGCGACTCGTTGGACTCCGTGTTCATGCGCAGCTCGAAGCCCTCGAGCTCCTGGTCGGCGCGCACGGTGCACGAGTCGGTGCGCATGATGCTGTCGGCCCGCGTGTTGAACGGGTCCTTGCCGAAGGAGATGCAGCGCGTGACGAGGTCGCGGTCGCTGATCGTGCCGAGGAAGCGGCGCGACCGGTGGTCGTCCACCACGGGGACGACGCTGATGTTCCGCGTGCGGAACATGATCGCCACCTCCGTCGCCATCGCGCCCGCGACGGCGACATGGGGCTCGGGGACCATCACCTCGGAGGCCTTCATCGTTGCGGATCCCGGGTTCGGGGGAAGACCGAAAGCTATACGAGCGCGGCGGACGCCGCCGCCTCGCCCGCGGCGAAGAAGGCCCGCGCCCGGTCGAGCGCGAACGTGCCGTCCCGGTCGAGCCTCGGCCGCACGTAGGCGAGCGGCGGATGCCCCGGCACCGCCCGGTACCACGCGAGGAGCGATGCGGTGAGCGATCCCATCAGCGCGCCCGTCGCGGCGTCGTGCGCCTCGAGGAGGGGCGGCCGGGCGGACGCACGGGCGGGTGGACCGTCGTCCTCGCCGGTGCCCACGTTGACCGCGATCACCCGCTCGGGCGCGAAGCGCACGACCACGTCCAGCGGCAGCACCCCGTGCAACCCGCCGTCCGCCAGCCGCCGCCCCCCCACCGGCACCGGCGGCAGGTAGAGCGGCAGGGCGCACGCCGCAGCAAGCACGTCCACGAGGGGCGCATCCTCGCCGCCGTCGCCGAAGAGCACCTGCGTCCCGCGATCGACGTCCGACGTCGTGACCGTCACGGGCACGCGCAACTGGCCGAAGCGCTGCACCGGGAGGAAGCCGGCGAGCGCATCGCGGAACGGCCCGGGGTCCAGCAGCGAGCGGGCGAACAGCCCCTGCAGCGGTGCGAACCGCCGGCGCCGCAGCCCCGCCGCCCCGAGGCCGAGCCACCGCTCGAGCACCGCATCCGGCGCGAGCCCCGCCGCGAGGCCCACCGCGAGGACGGCGCCCATCGACGTCGCCACGTAGCGCGACGGCACCAGCCCGGCGGCGGCCACCGCGCGCATCGCGCCCAGGTGCGCCGCCGCCTTCGCCCCGCCGCCCGAGAGCACGACGGCGATGCCGCTCACGCGCCGGCCGCCTCCGCCTTCCGCCGCTCGCGGTACGCGCGCGCCCGCTCGTAGCGCTCCAGCTCCTCCGGCGTCCCCGGCACGAGCCTCGGCACCGCCTTCGACTTGCCGTCCGGCCCGATGCCGACGAACACCGCGTGCGCGGTGTGCGTGTGGCGCCGCTCGCCCGTGCTCGGCTTCTCGCAGTACACCTCGACCGAGATGTCCATGGAGCTGGTGCCGACGTAGTCGACGGTCGCGACGCACGTCACGAGCGACCCCACCGGGATCCGCTCGCGGAAGTCGACCCGCTCGATCGACGCCGTGACCGCGGGGCCGCCCGCATGCCGGATCGCGGCGACCGCTGCGGCCTGGTCGACGAGCGCCATCAGGTGCCCGCCGAAGAGGTCGCCGAGCACGTTCTGCATGTGCGGCATGACGAAGGTGCTGATCTCGCCGCGGCTGTACGACATGGGGCGGCTGGGGGGGATGGTCATAGTCGCGGCCGCATCGCGGCCGCGGGCGGACGCGCGGACGGGCGGGCCGGCGGACGCCACCGTGCCCCTCGCTCGTCGGCGCGTGCTTGGGCTCGACGCCCCGTCCGCCCGTCCGCCATCCCGCTCGTCCGCCCTCAGTAGTCCACCGGCCGCAGCCAGAACTCGCCGATCGCGGTCTGGCTGAGCATCGCCACGGTGGGGAGGCGGCGCTTCCAGTGCGTTGCATCGACGCGCCGCCGGACGAGCGCGACCTCGTCGGCGGCGAAGCCGCGCGCCACGATCTCGGCGTCCACGAGGCCCGAGAGCATCCAGTGCAGGATCAGGTCGGCCCGCGCGTAGGTGATGCCGAGGTCGCCCTCGTCGGTCTGGCCGCGGATGAGGTCGGCCGTCGCCGGCTTGTCCACGATCACCGACGGCACGCCGACATGCCGGGCCAGCGCCCACACCTGCGTCTTGAAGAGGTCGCCGATCGGGTTCACCGGCGGCGAGTCGTCGGCGTGCCAGGTGAAGTAGCCGAACAGCCGCTCCGTCTTGTTCCCCGTGCCGAGCGGCAGCGCCTGCCGCGCCGCCGAGAGGTCGAACAACGTGATCATCCGCATGCGCGCCATGATGTTGCCGAGGCGCGCGGGCGTCGGCGACTCGCCGGCCGCGGCCGCGAGCCCGTCGACGCCCGCGGAGATGTCCACGGTGCGGCACTCGATGCCGAGCGCATCCACCACGAGCTGCGCATGGTCCAGCGATTCCGCGCTCGACGTCCGGTACGGCATCCGCACGCCGAGCACGTTGCCGGCGCCGAGCGCCTCGGCGGCGAGGAACGCGACCAGCGCGCTGTCGACGCCGCCGGAGAGCCCCACGATCGCCTTGCGGAAGCCGCGGCGCCGCCCCACCTCGTCGCGCAGGAAGGCGACGAGCCACGCGCGGGCGAGCGCAGGGTCGATGGCGAGCGGCGCCTCCGGCGCCCGCGCCGCGGGCGGACGCGCGGACGGGCGGGCGGGCGGACTCGGCAGCGGCGCGGGCGCCCGTTCGGCGCGCGGCGCGTCGGCCCGCACGAGGTGCGGCCACATCTTCTCGAGGTCGGCGAGCAGCGGCATCTCCGTGCGCGCGCGCGTCACCTCCGCGAGGTCGAGCGTGACCGGCACCAGCGCCTCGTCGAAGAGCGGCGCCTCGGCGAGCACGTCGCCGCGCGGGCCCACCACGATCGAGCCGCCAGGGAACGCCTTCCCCCCCTCGAAGCCGGCGAGCTGCAGCAGCACGACGTGCAGGCCGTGCTCGCCCGCGATGTCGCGCGCGAGCCGCTCCCAGCGCTCCAGGCTCGTCGGCCGCGCATCGAAGCCGGGCTGCAGCCCGCGCGCGGGGCTCGCCGCGTGCACGATGAGCAGCGTCGCGCCATCGAGCGCGGCGAGCGTCGGCGTGATCGAGTGCCACGCATCCTCGCAGACGAGGCTCGCCACCCGGCCGATCGGCGTGTCGAACGCCTGCACGCTCCGGCCGGGCTCGACGAAGCGCTCCTCGTCGAAGACGCCGTACGTCGGCAGGAAGACCTTGCGGTGCACGTGGCGGATGCCGGCGTCGGGCCCGCCGAGGGTGGCGTAGAGCGCGCTGTTGTGGAGGCGGTCGCGGTGCAGCTCGTAGAAGCCGATGGCGAGGTCGAGCGGCGGGACGCCGGTGGCGGCGTGCTCCGCCGCCAGCTCCTCGAAGAGGCGTTCGGCGGAGACGGCCAGCTCGCGCACGCCGCCCTCGAGGAAGTAGCCCGTGAGCGCGGACTCGGGCGCCACCATGAGCCGGGGCGGCTCGGGCCAGGCCGCCGCCTCCCGCATCATCGCGCCGAGCCGGGTCAGGTTCTCGCGCCGCGCGCCCTTGCGGGGGCGGAGCTGGGCGAGCGCGAGGGGAAGGTGCGCCATGGCGGGAAGCTAACTTCCGGCATGCTCTGGGCCGTCGCCATCGGGAGCGCGGCGGGCGGGTGTTGTCGCTACCTGCTCAGCCGGCTCCTCAACCGCCCCGGCGAGCTGCTCCCGTGGGGCACGCTCGCCATCAACGTGGCCGGGTCGTTCCTCCTCGGGCTCATCCTCCGCTACGCACTCGACCGTCCCGACTTCAGCCCCGTGCTGCGCACCGGCCTCCTCGCCGGCTTCTGCGGCGGCTTCACCACCTTCTCCAGCTTCAGCGGCGAGACGTTCGAGCTGCTGGAACGCGGCCTCTGGGCGCCCGCCGCGGGGTATGCCGCCGCCTCGGTGCTCCTCTGCCTCGGCGCCACGGCACTCGGCGCGGCGCTGGGCCGCGCGGTGGCCGCATGAGCCGACGACCACGCGCCCCCGCGCCACCCATCACGCCCGCCACCAGCGACCATGCCCACCACGCCGCTCGACGCCATCGCCGGAACGACCAACGCCTGCCAGCTTCTCCCCAACGTCGTGACGGGAGGCCAGCCGGGCCCCGCGCAGCTGGAGGCGTTCCGCGCGGCGGGGGGCGAGGCCGTGCTCGACCTGCGGGAGCCGACGGAGGCGCGCCCGTTCGACGAGCCCGCGCTCGCGGCGTCGCTCGGCCTGGAGTACACGAGCATCCCGGTGGGGCCGCTCACGATGACCGACGAGACGCTCGAGCGCATCACGAGCTGGCTGCGGGAGCACGAGGGGCGCTCGGTGCTGTTCCACTGCGCGTCCGGCAATCGCGTGGGCGCGACGGCGCTGCCGTACCTGATGCAGGAGCAGGGGATGACGGAGGAGGACGCGCTGCAGGCGGCGATGCGGGCTGGCCTCCGGATGGCCGACCTGCTGCACTGGGGCCTCGCCTACGCGCGAGGCCGCGCGCAGGGCTGACCGCTAGTCGTTGAAGCCGTGCTGCTTCGCCGCGCCGACGGAGCCGGGCCGCGGCGCGGGGCGGCTGAAGCCGCCGTCCGCAGGGGCGCTGGCAGGCGCCGGCGCCGATTGCACCGGCCCGGGCCCTCCCGCACGGCCGCCCGCGCCGCCCGAGGGCGCCACTGCCCCGCCGCGCGGCTCCGC
>JANRIU010000025.1:0-83424 GCA_033764615.1 Gemmatimonadales bacterium
GCCGATGGCGCCGCCGGCCGTGCCGCCCTCGGCGGGCGGGGCCGCCGCCACGCCCGCGCCGCCGCCGCCGGTGCCGCCGATCGTGAAGCCGATCCGGCCGCAGACGCCGCCGAGCGACCTGAACGAGCTCGACATCCCGGCGTTCATCCGCCGGCAGATGGATTGAGGTGACGGCCGGGACGTGGGCCCGCCGCCTCGGGGCGGTGGGCATCCTTGGCGCCGCCCTGTGGGCCGAGGCGCACGACGCGTGGCCGTGGCGACGCGTCGCCGCGCCGGCGCGGCCGCTCGCGCTCGCGGCGCCGCGGCCGGTCACCGAGACGCGCGACACGCTGCGCCGCGGCGAGGCGCCCGGCGCCCTGCTCGCGCGGCACGGGCTCCGCGACCTCGACCTGCAGCGCCTCCTCCCCGCGCTCGACCCGCGCCGCCTCCGGGCCGGGCTCGTCTTCCGCGTCGCCCGCCACGCGGACGACTCGCTCCCGCACGACATCACCGTCCGCACCACCGCCGAGGAGCGCGTGCGCCTCGTGCGGAGCGCGGGCGCCTGGCGCGCGTGGCGCGAGCCCGTCGCGTGGACGCCGGAGCTGCTCCGCGTCGAGGCGCGCATCGCGACGTCGCTCTACGACGCGCTCGATGACGCCGTCGCCGATGCGCGGCTCCCGCGCGCCGAGCGGGTGCGGCTCGCGTGGGCGCTGGCCGACGTGTTCGCCTGGCAGGTCGACTTCTCGCGCGACGTGCAGCGCGGCGACCGCGTGAGGCTGCTCGTCGAGCGGCTCGTCTCCGACGAGGGCGACGTGCGCGCGGGCCGCGTGCTCCTCGGCGAGCTCGCCGTCGCCGGCCGCGCCTTCACCGCCGTGCGCGCCGAGGCCGACTCCGCCGCCGGCACGGCGGCGGGCTGGTACGAGGCCGACGGCACCTCGCTGCGCCGAGCGTTCCTCCGCGCGCCCGTGGAGTTCCGCCGCATCTCGTCGCGCGTCTCGCGCGCCCGCCTCCACCCGATCCTCGGCGTGCTGCGCCGCCACGAGGGGACCGACTACGCCGCCGATCCCGGCACGCCGGTGCTCGCCGCCGGCGACGGCGTGGTGCTCCGCGCCGGCTGGGCGGGTGGGCTCGGCCGCCTGGTGGAACTGCGCCACGCGGGCGGCATCATCACGCGGTACGGCCATCTCTCGTTCGTCGCGTCGCGGCTGCGACCCGGCGTGCGCGTGGCGCAGGGCGAGCCGATCGGCGCCGTCGGCTCGTCGGGCCTCTCGAGCGGGCCGCACCTGCACTACGAGTTCCGCGTGCACGGCGTGGCGAAGGAGCCGACCGCTGACGACCTCGGCACCGGCGAGCCCGTGCCCGCCGCCGTGCTCCCCGCCTTCCTCCGCCAGCGCGATGCGCTTCGCCAGACCCTGGACCAGCTTCCGCCGGAGTCGGCCCGCACCGCGGGCTGAGGCGCCCGCCGGCCCCACGGCCGGCGCCGCGCCTCACGAGACGACCGGCCCCACCGCCATGCAGCTCTATCCCGCCATCGACATCCGCCACGGCTCCGTCGTGCGCCTCGTGCGCGGCGAGGCCGACCAGCAGACCGTGTACGCCAGCGACCCCGTCGTGCAGGCGCAGCGCTTCGCCGCCGAGGGCGCCGCGTGGATCCACGTCGTCGACCTCGACCGCGCGTTCGGCGAGGGCGACAACTTCGAGGTGCTGCGCCGGATCGCGGCGTCGGTCGGTGGAGTGCGCGTGCAGGCGGGGGGCGGCTTCCGCTCGGCGGCCGCCATCTCGGACGCGCTCGAGGCCGGGATCGCGCGCATCGTGCTCGGCACGCAGGCGATCGTCGATCCGGACTTCCTCGATGGCGCGGTCCGCGCCGTCGGCGCGGCACGGCTCGCGGTGGCGCTCGACGCGCGCGACGGCGTGGTGCAGCTGCGCGGCTGGCGCGAGAGTGGCGGCGAGCGCGTCGACTCGGTGGCGCGGCGCGCCCTCGGCTTCGGCGTCCGCACGGTGATCTACACCGACATCGGGCGCGACGGCATGCTCGCCGGGCCCGACATCGACGGCGCGGGCCGGCTCGCCGCGCTCGGCTGCGACGTGATCGCCTCCGGCGGCGTCGCCTCGCTCGACGACCTCCGCGCGATCGGCGCCGCCGGCCTCGCCGGCGCCATCGTGGGGCGCGCCCTGTACGAGGGGCGCTTCACGCTCGGGGAGGCCCTGGCCTGCGCGTCCTCCTCATAGCGCTCGCCGGACTCCTCCTCGCCGCGGGCACCTACCTCGGCCTCGAACGGCTCGGGCGCCGCGGCTGGCCGCTGCTCGCCGCGCGCGCCGTCGCCTGGACCGCCCTCGGCCTCCTCCTGCTCAACGTCTCGTGCCCCGTCGCCGGCGCCCCGGAACGACCGCTGGCGCTCCTCGACGCCTCGCTCTCGCTCGCGGGCCCCGGTGGCCGCTGGCCCGAGGCGCTCGCCGCCGCGCGCGCGGCGGGTGAGGTGCGCGCGGTCGGCGACGAGCGCCCCGGCGCCGAGGGGGACACCATGCCAGCGCGCGGCCGGACGCGGCTCGCGCCCGCGCTCGAGGCGGCAGTGGCGAGCGGGCGGCGCGTGATCGTCGTCACCGACGGCGAGGTGGAGGACGCCGCCGAGCTCGATCCGGCCGTGCTCGCCGCCGCGGAGGTGCGCGTCGTGGCGCGGCGGCCGGTCGCGGACGTGGCGCTCGTCGCGGTGCGGGCGCCGGAGCGCATCGCCGCGCGCGATACGCTCGTGGTGGAGGCCGACGTCGCGGCGTTCGGCGGCGCGTCGCCCGACTCCGCGCGCGTGGAGCTGATGCTGGGCGCGCGCCGGCTCGCGCGTGCGGCGGTGCGGGCGCGCGACGGCAGCGCGCGCGTGCGGCTCGTGGTGCCGCCCGGGCAGCTCCCGCCCGGCCAGCACGTGCTCACCGCCGCGCTCGCGCGACCGGCGGGCGCACCCGCGGGCGACGACCCGCGCACGGACGCGCGCACGCTCGTGCTCACCGTCGTGCCGACGCCGGGCATCGTGCTCCTGGCCGCCCCCGCCGACTGGGACGCCACCTTCCTGCAGCGCACGCTCGCCGCCGTCACCGCGCTCCCGGTGAAGGGCTTCGTGCGCCTCGGCCCCACGCGCTGGTTCGCGATGGGCACGCTCACGCCCGTCACCGACGGCGAGCTGCGCGCTACCGTGCGCGATGCCGACCTGCTCGTGCTCAAGGGCGCCACGGCCGCGTACGCGCAGCTCACGCGCGCCGCGGCGATCTGGAAGTGGCCGAGCGGCGAGCAGGGCGAGGGGCTGCTGACCGGCGACTGGTACCTGCGCGCACCGGCGGCATCGCCGCTCGCGGGCGCGTTCGCGGGGCTGCCGGTCGACTCGTTCCCGCCCGCCAGCGCGCTCGTGCCGCTCGACCCGCCGGAGGGCGCGTGGAGCGCGCTCACGGCGCAGGAGGGACGGCGCGGCGCGGAGCGGCCCGCGGTGGTCGGGCGCGAGGAGGGTGGCGGACAACGGACGCTGACCGTCGGCGTCGACGGGCTCTGGCGCTGGGCGTTCCGGGGCGGGTCGAGCGAGCTCGCCTACCGCGCGTGGGTCGGCAGCGCGGTGAGCTGGCTGCTGGGTGGGGTGGATCGCGTCGGTGGGGTGGCGCGCCCCGCGCGCCCGGTCGTGCAGCAGGGACGGCCGCTCGTCTTCGCGTGGACCGGCGCCGGCGCCCCCGTGCCGACCGCCGTCGCGCTGGCGCCGCTCGGCGGCACGCCCGCCGCGGCGCCGCGCGCCGACACGTTGCGCTTCGACGGCACCGCGCGCGCCACGCTCTGGCTCCCGCCGGGCGACTACCGCTACCGGCTCCAGGGCGGCGGCGAGGGCCTCGTCAGCGTCGAGACGTTCAGCGACGAGTTCCTGCCGCGGGAGGTGACGCTCGCGGCGAAGGAGGGGCGCGTGTCAGGCGGGCCCGCGGCCCGGCGCTCCGCGCGCGAGGCGCTGTGGCTGTTCGCGATGGCGGTGGCGGCGCTGGCGGCGGAGTGGACGCTCAGGCGCAGGCTGGGGTTGCGGTGAGCGTGCCACATCGTTGTTGGCGGTGTGCAACGGTTTCGCCGGCCGCGGGCTTCTCGTCAGGGTAGAAAATGATGGTACGAATCCTGCACGAGGGCCAGGTGCCACGGTTAACGCCCAACACACCTTGAGGTCGCCCATGCGTCACGTCGCACTCCTGTTGCTCGGCACCGGTCTCGTCATCTCGGCCCAGCCGGCTGTCGCGCAGGTCACGGTCTGGAATGATCGCCCCGCCTTCACGGCTTCCGCGGGTCCCGTGACGCTGGAGACGTTCGGGGACCGCGCGATCTTCGCGTTGCCCAGCAGCATCAACGCCAACACCAATGCGTGCGGCACGCTCACGCCCGGCGACTGCGTCACGCCCGGCTACCTCCAGCCCGGCATCACCTACAGCCTGCCGAACGGTGGGCCGCTGCTCATCGACGCCGGTGGCGGCTTCTCCGGTGCCTTCCTGGACGCCGCCACCCCGGTCTACGGTAGCATCCCGCCGCTTCGGCTCGCGCTCTGGGGCTCTGCGTCGTTCATCGGCTTCGATACCAACATCCTCGCCGGGACGCCGCTCAACGTGACGGTCTTCTTCACCGGCGGATCGTGGTCGCAGGAGTTCGCGATCGCGAACGCGCTGGACATGCAGTTCCTGGGCTTCAGCCGTGCGGCGGGTGACATCACGGCGATCGAGCTGGAGTCGCGGAACCCGGCTTTCTTCTTCGCCGCGGTCGACAACGTGACGTTCAACGGCGGCCAGACGGTGGTGCCCGAGCCGTCGACGGTGGTGCTGGTGGGCGCGGGGCTCCTCGGCCTCGTGGCGTCGCGTCGCCGCGCGCGCTGAGCCTCGCGGGGTGTGTGGTGAGATGGGGCCCCGCGCACGCGGGGCCTCTATCGTTCCGGTATGGCCACCACGCGCTGGATCGCGCTGCTCCGCGGCGTCAACGTCGGCGGCGCCCGGCGGCTGCCGATGGCGGAGCTCGCCGCCCTCGTCGCCGAGCTCGGCGGCACGGACGTGAAGACGGTGCTCGCGAGCGGCAACGTGGTGTTCTCGGCGCCTGCCCGGCCCGATCCCGGTCCGGCGCTCGAAGCGGCGCTCGCGCGCTTTCTCGGCGGGCCCGCGCGGGTGGCCATGCTGAAGGCGCCGGAGCTCGCGGCGCTGCTGGCAGCGCCGCCGCTCGCCAACGTGGCCACCGGGGCCGCGCGCCACCTCTACGCCCTCGCGCTCGATGCCGCGGCCCGTGCGGCGCTCGCGCCGCTCGCCCTGCGGGAGTGGGCGCCGGAGCGGTTCGCGCTCGACGCCCGCGGCGCCTGGTGCTGGCTCCCGGCCGGCGTCGCCGACAGCGCGCTCATGGCCGAGGTCGAGCGCGTCACGCGCCGCGGCGTCACGACGCGCAACGAGGCCACGCTCCGGAAGGTGCTGGCCGCGGCGCTGGCAGCGGAGCCCTGAGCCCCGGCGGGTTATCCTTCGTCCATTCCCTGCCGCGTCCGCCAGTCCGCCCGTCCGCCCTTCCGCCCCTCGTGACCTCCCGCCTCTCCGAACAGAAGCTCTCGCTCTGGGGCAAGCTCAAGCGCCTCGCCACCACCGACGTCGGCGTCCTCCTGCGGGGGATGAAGACGGCGGACCTGGAGGAGATGGAGCGCATCCTCATCGAGGCCGACTTCGGCGTCGGCGCGACGGTGGAACTCGTCCAGCAGGTGGAGGACGGCGTCCGCTCGGGGAAGCTCAAGTCGGCCGACGACCTGCGCGCCGCCCTCGCCACGCGCCTGGCCGCGATGCTCGAGCCGCCGGCCGGCGCGCTTCCGGCCGGCGCGCTCGCGCGCGCCGCGACCGGCCCCACCGTCATCCTGATGATGGGCGTGAACGGCGTCGGCAAGACGACGAGCACCGCCAAGCTCGCCCGCCGCCTCACGCGCGAGGGCCGCCGCGTCCTCCTCGCCGCGGCCGACACGTGGCGCGCCGGCGCCGTCGACCAGCTCGAGACCTGGGCCGAGCGGCTCGGCGTGGCGTGCGTCGCCGGCGCCTCGGGTGGCGACCCCGCCGCCGTCGCCTTCGACGCCATCACCGCCGCCGAGACTCGCGGCCTCGACACCGTCATCATCGACACCGCCGGCCGCCTGCACACGCAGGAGAACCTCATGGAGGAGCTTCGCAAAGTGGGGCGTGTCGTCGCGCGGAAGGCGCCCGGCGCGCCGCACGAGGCGCTGCTCGTGCTCGACGGCACCGTGGGCCAGAACGCGCTGCAGCAGGGGAAGCTCTTCCGCCAGGTGATCCCGCCGACCGGCCTCATCGTCACCAAGCTCGACGGCACGGCGAAGGGCGGCGCCGTCGTCGCGTTGCGCCGCGAACTCGGCGTGCCGATCCGCTTCCTCGGCCTCGGCGAGACGGCCGACGACCTCGAGCCGTTCGACGCGCGGCGCTTCGCGGAGCGCCTCCTTGGCGGCGACGCGTAGCGACGCGCGCCGTCCGCCCCCGGGCGCCCGGCTCGACCAGCCGGTCAAGTTCCTCAAGGGGATCGGCGAGCGCCGCGCCGAGGCGCTCGCGCGGCTCGGCGTCCACACCGCGCGCGACCTCCTCTTCCACCTCCCGCACCGCTACCTCGACGCCAGCACTGTCACGCCGCTCGCGCGCGCGCGCGCCGGCGCCGACGTCGCGTGCCTCGGCACCGTCATCGCCAAGGGGATCCTGCCGACGCGCCAGAGGCTGCGGATCTTCCACGCCGTGCTGCAGGACGCCAGCGGGCTGCTCGAGTGCACGTGGCCGGGGCAGCCGTTCCTCGACCGGACGATCGAGGTGGGGCAGCAGCTCCTGGTGCAGGGAACCGTGCGCTTCTTCCACGGGCGGCAGCTGCAGGTGAAGGAGTTCCTGGTGGTGGGGCAGGGGCAGGGGCAGGGGCCGGGGGCCGAGGGCCAGGGGCCGGGGGACGGGCCTGGCGCCCCCGGCTCCCGGCCCGCGGCCCCGAGCCCCCCCCGCATCATCCCCATCTACCCTGCCACCGACGGCCTCACGCACCGGCAGGTGCGCGCCCTCGTGGACCAACACCTCGATGCGCTGCTCGAGCTGGTCGACGACCCGATGCCGGACGCGGAGCGGCGCGGGCGGGCGCTCATGCGCGTGCGCGACGCGCTGCGCGCCGTGCACCGGCCCGTCTCGCTGGAGGAGGCGGAGGACGGGCGCCGGCGGCTCGCGTTCGACGAGCTGCTCGACCTCCAGCTCATGCTCGCGCGCGCCCGCTGGGTCGCGAAGCGCGGGCAGGCGGGAATCGCGTTCCCGCCGGCGGGCGAACTGAGCGAGCGGCTCCTCGCCTCGCTCCCGTGGCCGCTCACCGGCGACCAGCGCACCGCGCTCGAGCAGATCGGCGCCGACATGGGCGCACCCGCGCGCATGCACCGGCTCCTCATGGGCGACGTCGGCACGGGGAAGACGATCGTCGCGTTCGCCGCGATGCTCCGCGCCATCGAGCACGGCTGGCAGGCGGCGCTCATGGCGCCGACCGAGCTGCTCGCCGAGCAGCACGCGGCGGCGCTCGGCCGCTTCGGCGAGGCGGTGGGCGTGCAGCCGCTGCTGCTCGTGGGTCGGCTCACGGCGGCCGAGAAGGCCGACGCGCGGCGGCGCGTGGCGAGCGGCGCCGCGCGGCTCGTGGTGGGGACGCACGCGCTCGTGCAGGAGGCGACGGCGTTCCACCGGCTCGGCCTGGTCGTGATCGACGAGCAGCACCGCTTCGGCGTGGAGCAGCGCGCGGCGCTGCTGCAGAAGGGGAGCGCGCCCGACACGCTGCTGCTCAGCGCCACGCCGATCCCCCGCTCGCTCGCGCTCACGCTCTACGGCGACCTCGACGTCTCCACGCTGCGCGAGCGGCCGCCGGGGCGCACGCCGATCCGCACCGCCGTGCGCACCGAGCCGCAGCGCCAGCGCGTGCTCGACTTCGTGCGCGCGGAGTGCGGGGCGGGGCGGCAGGCGTACGTGGTGCTGCCGGTGATCGAGGAGTCGGCGACGGCCGACCTGCGCGCCGCCGCGACGATGCAGAAGGAGCTGGAGGGGCGGTGGCCCGAGCTGCGCGTGGGGCTCGTGCACGGGAGGCTCAAGGCGCCCGAGCGCGAGGCGGTGATGCGCGACTTCCGTGCGGGCGCGGTGAACGTGCTCGTCGCCACGACGGTGATCGAGGTCGGCATCGACGTGCCGAACGCGAGCGTGATGGTGGTGGAGCATCCGGAGCGCTTCGGGCTCGCGCAACTGCACCAGCTCCGCGGCCGCGTCGGCCGCGGCGCGGCGCAGAGCTACTGCATCCTGCTCGGCGGGGACGGCGTCCGGCGGCTGCAGGCGTTCGCGCGGACGGAGGACGGCTTCCGCATCGCCGAGCTGGACCTCAAGGCACGCGGCATGGGGAACCTCATCGGCGCGCGGCAGTCGGGCGACGCCGACGTGCGGCTCGCGCGGCTGCCGGATGACCTGCCGCTGCTGGAGGCGGCGCGCGCCGAGGCGCGCGCCCTGCTCGACCGTGACCCGACGCTGCAGCGCCGCGAGCATGCGGCGCTCCGGGCGCGCGCGCTCGCGCGCTTCCCGCGGGCGGTGGAGCTGTTCAGGGTGGGGTAGGCGGCGCGCGGCCGGCCGCGGGGGCCGGCCACGCCCCATGGTTCAGTTCACCTCCATGCTGGCGAGATCGCCCGGGACGGGGATGTTGTTGCGCCGGGCGTAGCTGACGAGGCGGCTGGCCGTGGTCACGTTCTCCTTCGCCAGCTGCGGCAGGCTGCTGCCGAGCACGGCCCCCGTCTCGACGAGGGAGCGCACCTTGCCGAGCTTGAGGGGGCTCACCCCCTTCATGGTGTCCGGGCCGTCCTTCGCGAGGGCGACGGCGTCGGACGCGATCCTGCCGGTGGCGACGGCGCCCGCCGCGAAGTTGACGAGGCCGTCCGTGAGCGATGCGCGCGCGCCGTCGCTGAGCGGGGCCGCCGAGTCGGCGAGCGCGGTGGCGAGCGCGCCGGCGCCCTCGCCGACGGCGGCGATGGTGGTCTGGAGCGCCTTGGGGTCGGGCTTGTCGGAGGGCGCGCGCGCGGCGCCGGCGGCGGCGCGCAGCCGGTCGGCCTGCTCCGCGAGGCCGCGCGCCTGCAGGATGGCGGCCTGCGCGTCCAGCAGGCGGGGCAGGGCCTCCTGCATCGTGCGCCGCCAGACGTCCCGGAGCCTGGCCTCGTAGGCGTCGACGGACTGGGCCTGCGCCGGCACGCTGGCGCCGAGGGCCAGGGCGAGGAGGAGGGCGAGGCGACGGGGAGTGCGGGTCATGGTGTGTCTCCGTGGGGTGGGGGTCGAACGGGATCGGCGCGACCGGCGCCGGCGGGTCACTGCAGGTCCTTCAGGCCGAGTTGCAGCACGAGCTCTTCACCGAGCAGCGTGGCGGCGAGGGTCATGGCGGCCGTGCGCGAGGCCCGTGCGTCGAGGCCGAGCGCGCTGCGCTCGGTCGGCAGCACAGTGGCCACCGTGCGCGGCACCGGCGACGTGACGTCGAGCACCCGGGCGTTGACGATCACGCTGCGCCGCACGTGCCCCGTGACGTCGTCCCGCCGCGGCAGGCCAACGTCCACGGTGCCGAGCGCGAGCAGCGGGACTTGCGCCGCGCGCGCCGCCGCGACGGCGCGGCGCAGCGTCTGCGGGCGCACGTCGGGCGCGAACGCGTAGTCGAAGCGGATGTCGTCGAGCAGGCCGATGGCGTCCCCCTCCTCAAGGAACGCGGCGTCCACCAGCGTGATGCCCTTCCGCGCCAGCACGCTGCCCAGGGTGGCGGCGAGGTCCTCGGCCGTCGTGACGTCGTAGCGCACGAGGTCCGCGCGCTCGACCGTCGCGGCGCCGCCGGGGTCCGGCGGGCGCTCGACGGCCGCCACGGCGCGGGCCATCACCATCAGGGCGAGGCCCCGGCCCGCGCGTGCCTCGGCGTCGGCGGTGGCGGCCGCCGCCGACAGGATCCGGCGCAGCCCCGCGTCGGAGACGTCGACGCGCAGCACCACGCGCAGCAGGCCGGCGGCGGAGTCGACCGCGCGCTCCAGCTCGAGCTCGGCCATGATGACCTGGTCGAGTCGCCCGGCCACCTCCGAGCGGGCGCGGTCGAACGCCGCCGCCATCGCCGGGCTGATCCCCTGCGCGTAGTTCGCGAGGGCGGCGAGCCGCGCCGCGTCGCGCGCCGCCAGCAGCTCGGCGCGGGCGGGCTCGAGGCACGCCTTCCGGCGGCTACGGCCCGCGGCGTCCCGGCACTCGGGCGGCCCGATCACCACCGACGCCTCGCCGCGCGCGACCGCCACCTGCGCCGGCAGCGGGGCGGCCGTCGCGAGCAGCGCGCACCAGGGGGTCAGGCGCCGCATACCTGGTGAGCCCAGTCGAGCAGGTCACGACCGGCATCGCCGCCCCGCGAGGACTGGCGGCGCAGCCACCCGAGGTCGCGCTGCGCGACCGCGCGGGCGATGCCGGCGGCGAGCGCGGACACGGCCCGGAGGCGCAGCCGCCGCTCGTCGCGATCCTCTGCGAGCACGGCCAGCGTGTCGGCCACGGTCAGCCGCAGGCGGTCCTCGTAGACGGGCTTCGCGGCGCCGGGCCGCGCGATGCGCAGCAGGACGGAGGCGCCCAGCGCCTCCACGCGGACCGCAGGGTTGCGCGCGACCTCCCGGCGCGAGTGGCGCAGGGAGTCGAGGCGCACCACGAAGTCGGGGGGCGGAAGCTCCAGCGTGAGCACGCGCCCGTCCGCGAAGCGCGCCGCCATCCGGCCCCCGAGCACCTCGGAGTTCTCCGACGGCAGGACGGCCATGCCGACGGTCGAGACCCAGTGCTTGACGAAGAGCTCCGCGAGGCGACGGCGTGCCTCCGGGCGGCGGGTGTCGTCGGCCGCGTCGTCGGCGAGGCCATCCACCGCGTCGAAGCGCACGCGGCAGCGGCTCCTCGCGCCCGCCGCACGCGCGGCGTACTCGGCGGCCAGGCGCCCGAGCGCGCCGTTGTCGCCGTCGGCGGCCAGCAGGGCGCCGAGGCCGCGGACCAGCTCGGCGCGCCCGTCGCTTCCGGGCGCCGGCACGTCGATGTACTCGAGTGAGAAGGGGTAGGCATGCTCGACCAGCGCCGTGGCGAAGTCGAAGCGCAGCACCTGCCCGGTGACGAGCACGGACGCGCGCTCGCCGCCCGCCACCGCCATGCGGATGCGCCGCTCGGCGTCGAACGCCAGCGCGAGTGCCGGCCCCGGACGCGCGCCGAGGTCGCCCGAGAGCGGGACGCCGCGGCGCGCGAGCGCCGCCGCGAAGGTGGCCTGCGGGGCGCCGCCGCTGCCGCGCGCGAGGCTGTCCGCGGCGACCAGCAGGGGGAAGTCGGCGTGGATGTCGGCGGCGCGCGTCAGGTACCCGGCCCCTGCCCACTGCGCGGGCGACTGGGACTGTGCCGCGGCGCCCGTCGCCACCAAGCAGGTGAGAGCGGCGACGCCTGCGCCGGCGCGAAGTCGACGAGGCGCTCCTTGCGAGCGAAGGCGGATGGGGTCTTCGCGCTCGCTGTGCAATGCCCATGCCGTGCGATGGGACGAGCGGGGTGTCGGCGGCATGACGGCAAGCTCGACCGCGGCCGTCACGTCTCCGCCAACTGCCGTCAATGCGGGCCATCGGCGCGCGCGCTCGCGCGCTTCCCGCGGGCGGTGGAGCTGTTCAGGGTGGGGTAGGGACGGCGCCGATCGACGCATCGACGCCCAGCGCGTACGCGAGCGCCACGAGCGCCGCGGCGAAGAGGGCGACGCGGAGCAGATACGCGGCCCAGCGCGGTGCGGGCGGGTGCTGGGGGCGCTTCGGCGTCACGCCGACACCCGACGTGGCCACGGATACGGCAGGGCGAGCGGCCCAGCGCCGCGGGCGGGCCGGCGCGGCGCTCCTCGCAAGGCCGGAAGTTCCGCGCACGGTCGTCGCGTCGGCGGCTCCGCGGTCCTCTTTGCGCATCGCTCTCCTCGGCTCCGATGGACCACCGTGCCCATCGTGGTGCGCCGATGGCCCTCGGCGTGGGACACGACACCTGTGGGGACGCCGCGCTGACCGACGCGCCCCCGCGAGGCGAAAGCGCATCGCCCCTCCGCATGGTTTCGGTTTCCGTGAGTCATGACTCAAGTCTCTCCTCGCCCTGTGACACCGGCGCCGGACAAGTGGGGCCGGCGCGGCGCGGAATGCCACCGGCCGCGACTCCGCATTAGAAATGTGCATCGCGCCCGTCAGCCCGCAATCACCCCCTCAATCTTCGTGCTCCGCGCTCCCGCCGTGAGCCGCATCGCCCACCGGCCCGTCAGACCTCCCAAGTGCGCGCCCCCCTTATAGTTGACGCCATGACCCAAGCCGTACCACCCGCCCTCGCCATCCCCGTAGCTGACGGCGCCCCCCGCGCCGCCCTCACCCTCCTCGGCCGCCTCGCGCTGGCCGGCGCTGACGGCGTGTCGGGCAAGCCGCTGGGGATGCTGGCATACCTCGCATGCCAGCCCGCCCGGCGGGCCCCGCGCGAACGGCTCGTGACGCTCCTCTGGGGCGACCGCGACCCCGCCCGCGGGCGCCACTCGCTCCGCCAGGCGCTGCAGATCGTCCGCTCACGCCTCGGCCGGGACGCCATCGACGCCGACGACGAGCAGGTGACCCTCGCCCCGTGGCTCCCGGCGGATCGCGACCGCTTCCTCCATGCGATGCAGCGCCGCCAGTTCGCCGACGCGGTGGCCGCGTACGGCGGCGCGTTCGTGCCCGACTTCTCGTCCCCCGGCGCGGGCGACTTCGAGCGGTGGTGCGATGGCGAGCGGCTCCGGCTCGAGGAGTCGTTCCTGATGGCGCTCGAGGCCGAGGTGCAGCGGCAGCTCGACATCGGGGCCAGCGACCGCGCCACGGCGCTGGCCCGCGCCGCCATCGGCCTCGTCCCGCAGCGGGTGGAGCCGCACGCGGCCCTGCTGCGCGCCCTGCTCGACCAGGGGCAGTCGGCCGAGGCGCGGCTCGCCGCGCTCGACCTGCGGGCGTGGCTCGCCGAGGAGGAGGAGCCGGTCACGCCCGAGCTGGCGGCGCTGCTCGAGGCCGCCGAGCGGCCGGTCGCGGTGGCGCAGGCGGCGGCGCCGGCCGAGACGGGCCAGGGCCTCCGGGTGGACCTCGTCGGCCGCGAGCGCGAGTTCGCCGAGCTGCAGCGCGCCTGGCGCCTCGCCGCGAAGGGGCGCCACGGGCTCGTCACGCTCACCGCGCCGCCCGGCCTCGGCAAGACGCGCCTGCTCGACGAGTTCGCGCGCCGCCTCCACGCGGAGCGCGTCGCGCCGCTGCTGCTCAACGGCCACGAGGGGGACCGCGCCGTCTCGGGTGCGTTCGCCGCCGACCTCGCCCTCGCGCTCGCCGGCCGCCCCGGCGCCCGCGGCATCGCCGAGGGATCGGCGCGCGTGCTCTGCGGGCTCGCGCCTGCCCTCACCGCCGTCTTCGGCACCGCCGTGCTGCCCGTGCCCGAGGCCGACCTCGCGCGCCAGCGCGCGCTCGCCCTCGCCGACCTGCTGGACGCGGTCGCGTTCGAGCAGCCGGTGGTCCTCCTGCTCGACGACCTGCAGTGGGCGGACGCCGATTCGCTCGCGCTGCTCGCGGCGGCGGTGCGCCGCGTCCGCGCCACGGCGCCGCTCTGCGTCATCGCGGCGAGCCGGATGCCGGTGCCCGACCTCGGGCTCGCGCCGCTCGCGGCCCTCACGCTGCCGCCGTTCGCGCCCGACGACGTGCTGGCGCTCCTCGTGGGCGTGGCGCCGATCGACGGGGACTGGGCCGCGCGGCTCGGCGCCGAGCTGCACGCGGCGAGCGAGGGATCGCCGCTGCGCCTGCTCGAGCTGCTGCAGCACGCCCTTGGCGCGGGCCTGCTCACGGCGACGCCCCAGTGGGACACGCCCGACATGGCGGCGCTCTTCACGCTGCTCCGCGCCGAGGCACCGACGCGCCACCGTGTCGCGAGCCTGGACGCGGGGGCGCGCCGCGTCGCCGTGCTCCTCGCCATCGCCGGCATCGAACTGCGGGAGTCGACGCTGGCGGCCGCCGCCGGGCTCGGGCCCGAGGCGCTCGCGGCGACGCTGCGGGAGCTCGAGGCGCGCGGCCTCGCGCAGGCCGCGTTCGGCGGGTGGCGCCTCGCGCACGCCGAACTGGCCGCCGACGTGCTCGCCGCGGCCGACGCGGAGCCGCGCGCGCTGCAGGCGGTGCTCGGCCGGGCGCTCGCCGCCCCCGGCAGCGGCGAGACGCACGAACGGCTCGGGGTGCGCCTCCTCGTCACGGCGGGTGAGTTGGCCGCGGCGCGCGGCGCCTTCGTGCGCGGCTGGCGCCAGCGCCGCGCCGCCGGCGAGCGCGTGGAGCCCGAGGCGCTCGCCCGCTCGTGGCTGGGCGACGGCTCGGCCGCGGCGGAACTGGCGCGCGGCATCGGCAGCCTTGAGCGCCTGCCGCGGCAGTGGGTCGTCGGCATCGGCGCGGCCGCGGCGCTGCTCGCGGCGGTGATGGGGATCCGCTGGTGGCTCGGTCGCCCCGTCGAGCTCGTGTTCGTGCGCGAGCCGATCGCCGCGGGCACCGCGTTCGTGCCGCCGCCCGTGCTCGAGGTGCGGGACCGGCTCGGGCGTCCGGTGCGCGACCATGTGGGGAACGTCGTGCTGCGCCTGCCCGCGGATGCCCCGCCGCTCAGGGGTGACAGCATCGTGCAAGTGCGCGACGGGCAGGCTCGCTTCCTCGGCCTGCAGCTGCTGGGCTCGTATCCGCAGGGCATGACGCTCCGCTTCGAGGCTCCCGGCTTGCGCCCCGCCGTCAAGGCGCTGGGCATGGGAGGGAGGCACGGGGGCTGGGGCTCATCGCTGTTCCTCGAGCGAGCCGTGCTGGAAGGTCAGGTGCTCGACCGGCAGCACAACGTGCTCCGCGTCGCGCGCGGCAGCGCCATCGTCGGCTCCGTGACGCTGCGCTACAGCGTCGACTTCGTCGCCGCCGCCATCATGATCGGCATGAGCCCGACGTGGGGCGATCGCGCGCGGGACATGGTGGTGCTGGGCCCCCTCCCGACGCCGGTGGAGGAGGACCTGCACTCCTATCCGATCGAGCTTGCCGCGCCGATGGAGCCGGGGACGTACAACATCATCTTCGCCTTCGGCGCCGAGGACCGGACGTCCAACGTCTTCTCGCAGACGAACTGGAGCATCGGGCGGGACATCTGGCGTGACGGCAACGACCTGGTCGACATGACCGAGGCGCAGCTGCGTCAGGCCGACTCGCTGGGGCAGGTCCCGTTGTGGCCGTACCTCGACAGCGCCTCATCGTATGGCGTCAGGAACGGCCCGCCGCGAACGTGGCGGCACCACCAGCCGCTTGCCCGCATCAAGGTGATCGTGGAGTAGGGCGATACTCGCACGGCTCCCGCGGTCGTTGAAGAGGTTAGGCCCGGAGTGACGCTGTTCTTCCGGCACTCCATCCGGCCACTACTGTTCAAGAGCCCGTGAACACACCGTCCGGAAGCTGACGGCTCGGCCGGTAGAATCGTTGTGTGACGCGCTCTTTCGGTATATTTTTGGACGTTTGGTGTCCGATTCCGCATTCCGCAACACTCGCGTGCAGGCACCCATGGCCGCCGACGAACTTCCTGAAGCCGTACCGTCGGAGGAAACCGACGTTGCCACGACCGGAGCGTCGACCGAGTCGCGCGCGCCGGACCCGATGCTGGAGCGGCTGCGCGAGGCGACGAAGGGCGAGTACACCATCGAGAAGGAGCTCGGTCGCGGCGGCATGGCGACCGTGTACCTGGCGCACGACACCTCGCTCGACCGCAAGGTCGCGATCAAGGTGATGGCCGCCGAGCTCCTCGCGTCAAGCCAGGACCTCGTCGACCGCTTCATGCGCGAGGCGCGCACGGGCGCGCGGCTCAACCATCCGCACATCATCCCGGTCTACGCGGTCCGGGAGTATCCGCAGCTCATCTACTTCGTGATGAAGTTCATCGACGGCAAGCCGCTCGATGACGTCATCGCCGCGCACGGGCAGCTCCCCGTGGCGCTCGTCGCGCGCATCATGGCGCAGGTAGCCGATGCGCTCGCGTACGCGCACCGCAGCGGCGTCGTGCACCGCGACATCAAGCCCGGCAACATGATGCTGGACCGCGAGGGCTGGGTCGTCCTCACCGACCTTGGCATCGCGAAGGTGCAGGAGTCGAAGATGACGGCGACCGGCTCGTCGATCGGGACGCCGACGTACATGTCGCCGGAGCAGGGGAGCGCCGCCAAGGAGACGACCGGCGCCTCCGACCAGTATTCACTCGGCTGCGTGGCGTACGAGATGCTCGCGGGGGAGCCGCCGTTCACCGGCAACAACGTGATGGCGCTGCTGTGGAAGCACCACACCGAGCCGCCGCCGCCGCTCCGCGACCGGCGGCCCGACTGCCCGCCGTCGCTCGTCGCGGTGATCGAGCGCATGCTCGCGAAGGCGCCGGAGGACCGCTTCCCGAGCATGGCCGAGGTGGCGCAGCTCTTCCGCGAGGCCGCCTCGGGCGACGAGGAGGAGTTCCGCCTCCTCCTGCAGGCGTACGCCACGGGGACCGCCACCGGCGCGGAGGGCGCCCGCTTGCGCACGCCGACGGGCGGGCTCGCGCGCATCACCGGCTCCGGCCCCGAGACGCCGCGCCCCGTCGCGCGGCCGGTGACGCGCGAGGTGGCGCGGACGACGGCGAACGCGACGCGCGTCACGATGGAGCGGGCCGCCGTCGGCGCCGCCGCCGGCCCGTCGGTCGCCGCCGGCCCCGGCGTCGAGACGCCGTGGCCGCGCACGATGCTCAAGCCCGCCGAGGCGGTGAAGAAGCAGCGCGCGGGCCTCGGGCTCCGCTTCCGCACGCCCGGCCTCCTGACGATCGCGCTCGCCGGCTTCGCCGCGTGGCTCTTCGTCTCGCCGTCGCTCGGCGACCTCGCCACCACCATCCCCGCCGAGACGGCGCTCATGGTGGAGCGGCGCACGGCGGCGGAGGCCGCGGTGCGGCGCGGCACCGCGCCCGGCGCCGACGGCAGCTGCGAGGGGATCCGCATGGACCTCCCGGCATGTCGCAAGCACGTGCCGCTCCCGCTCGCCGAGATCGACACCGCGCTCGTCTCGGCGGTGCTGCTCGCCGAGGACACGCTGTTCCGCGCGCGCCAGGGGGCCGACTGGAACGCGATGCGCCGCGCCGCCGGATACCCGCGCGAGGCGTTCGAGTGGGGGAACGCCGTCGACCGCGCCGACCTGCTGACGGCGCTCGCGAAGCTGCCGCAGCGCATGGCGACCGTCGGCGTGGCGGGCTCGCTCTCGCAGCGCCTCGCGCAGGCGCTCTTCCTCCCGCCGGATGACGGCATGTTCCGCAAGCTGCGCGAGATCATCGTCGCGGGCCGGCTGGACCGCGCGCTCCCGCGCGACCGCGTGCTCGAGCTGTACCTCAACACCGCGGAGTTCGGCCCCGGGCTCTACGGCGTCGAGGCCGCGGCGCAGCACTATTTCGGGACCTCGGCGCGGAAGCTCAGGAAGCCGGACGCCGCGGCCCTCGCCGCGACGCTCGCGACGCCGCGCAGCTCCACGCCGACGACCGAGCCCGCACGGATGAAGCAGCGCCAGGCGCTGCTGCTCCGGCGCCTCGGTGGCGAACCGGTCGCCATCCCCGGCGCGTTCGTCCCGGACAGCACCCCGCGCCCGACATCGTGAGGCGTGCCTTCCTCGCGGTGCTGCTGACCGCGGGGCTGGTGGGATGCGCCGCCCGCACGGCGGTGTGGGTGTTCACGGCACCGTGGGATGCGCGGAGCGATGCCGCCCTGGACGCCGGCGTCGCGCCGGCCGCCACCATCGTCTCCGGATGGATCGCGCTGGATTCGCTCGGCGGCCCGCCGGTCGCGCTCTACCCGCCCCGCGCCCTCCCGAAGCCCCGCTCGACCCGTCCCTTCGCGCTCGTCACCAGCTATCGCGCCGACCGCTTCCATCCGCAGGCCGTGCGCGCGCTCGCGGCCGACCCTGTGGCACGCGCCCGCGCCGCCGACGGCGTGGAGGCCCTGGTGCGCGCCGGGGGCTACGCCGGCGTGGTGCTCGACCTGGAGGCGCTGGAGCCGGCCGACTCGCTCGCGCTGCCGCCCGTGGTCGGCGCGCTCGGCGCGGCGGCTCGCCGGGGCGGCGCCCGCGAGGTGGCCCTCGCGGTGCCCGCGACCGACACGCTTCCCTACCCGGTGAGCGCGCTGGCCCCCCATGTCGACAGATTCCTCGTCATGCTCTACGACGAGCACTGGGCGGGGTCGGCGCCGGGACCGGTGGCGAGCCGCGGCTGGGCGCAGGCGGCGCTCGCGCGCTGGGCGCGCGCGGCGGGGCCCGGGCGGCTCGCCGCGGCGCTCCCCGCCTACGGCTACCTCTGGCGCGCCGACAGCGCGACCGCCGTGGTCGGCTGGGGCGAGGTGCAGGCGCTCGGCCGGGCTGCCGGCGTCGCGGCCACGCGTGACACGGCGTCCGGCGGCGTGCGGCTGCGCCTCGCCGACGGGCGCGAGGCCTGGGTCGCCGACGCGTCGCTCGCGGGCGCCATGGCGCGGGACGCGCGCGCGCTCCGCGTCCCCGTGCTCGCCGTCTGGCGGCTCGGCCTCGAGGATCCCGCGGTCTGGGGCGCGCTCGGCCTCCGGTGAGCACCCTCGTCCCCAGCGGGCTCGCGCCGCTCGACCGCCAGATCGGCGGCTTCCTCCAGGGGCGGCCGTACCTCGTCTCGGGGAACCCCGGCACCGGCAAGAGCTGCGCGTGCCTCGAATTCCTGGACGCGGGCGTGCAGTCGGGCGAGCGCGCGCTGCTCCTCACCCACGACGACCCGGCCGACCTGCTCGACTCGGCCGAGTTCCTGGGCATCGACCTCGGCGAGTCGCTCCTCGCCGACAAGCTGGTCATCGTCACCTACCAGCTCGACTTCGTCCGCCGCTTCATGCGCGCCGCGACGCCGTCGCTCGCCTTCGACGAGCTGGTGCGCTGCATGGGCGAGACGCCGGTGCAGCGGATCGCCATCGACTCGATCGTGCCCTTCCTCGAGGGGGGCGGCGCGGGGACGCAGTCGATCTTCGCGCTCGTCGAGTTCCTCGACGCGCTCGGCGCCACCGCGCTCATCACCTACCCGGGCGACCTCGCCGGCCTCTACGACCAGCGGCTCGAACCGCTGCTGCAGCGCGCGGGCGGCGTCTTCCACCTCTCGGCGTCCGAGCACGGGCGCCGGCGCGGGGCGATGCAGATCCGCAAGCTCCGCCACCAGGCGCCGTCGATCGCGCCCGTGCGGTACCGGATCGAGGCGGGCTTCGGCTACGCGCAGGACGGCGAGCCGAACGTCAAGGAGGAGACGCTCGTCGAGGAGCTGCGGCGCCGCCTGCTGCTCGTGCGGCTCGGCGCCCCGTTCCCCGACGACCTGCTCGCCGCGCTGCAGGCGCGCTTCGCCGTGACGGTGCGCGGGGCCGCGCCGCCGCAATTCGCCGAGTCGGTGCGCGACGGCATCGGCGCGCTGATCCTGTGCGTGCAGCGCGAGACGATGGAGGACGGGCTGCAGGTGGTCCGCCAGCTGCGCGCCGGGGACGTCCGCACGCCGATCATCCTCGTCACGCCGTTCCACCTCCGCGCGAGCGACCGCACGCGCGCGCTCCGCGCCGGCGCGGACGACTTCCTCGGGACGAAGATCGCCGAGCCGGAGTTCATCGAGCGGCTGCGCGCCATCGTCCGGCGCGGCCGCTCCAAGGCGCAGGGCTCGCGCGACCAGGGGATCCCGCTCGTCCTGCAGCCGCTCGACGACGCCGGCCGCTACCAGCTCTTCGACGGCCCCGGCTTCGCGCAGACGGTGCAGGGCGTGGCGGGGGCGGTGCGTGACCCGTTCTTCACGCTGCTCCGCCTCGAGGTGCCGGGCGGCGACCCCGCGGCGCTGGCCGGCCTCCTCATCCGCACGCTCCGCGTCGACAGCGGCGACTTCGTGGGCCTGCGCGACGACGGCGTGGTGGCGTACCTCGAGGGCGCGCGTCCGAGCGACGTGGACGGGCTGCTGCAGCGCATCGATACCGCGTGGGCCGCGGAGGGCGGGGCGCCGCTGCGCGCCGAGACGCTCGGCGTGCCGCTCGAGGCCGCGCGCCTCCCCGCCTTCCTCGGCGAGGGATGAGTGGCGAGCACCGGCGGCGGCTCGAGCTACCTCGTCACGTTCGTCGGCGGGCTCGTGCTGCTGACGGCCGCGACGAGCTGGGCGTTCTGGCGCGTGACCGCGGGCGAGGTGCGCCGCAGCGCCGCCGAGTACAAGGCGAAGCGTGCGCCGCGCGTCGTGGTGCCGCCGCCGCCGCCCGTCGTGGTCGTCGAGCCCGACACGACGCCGACGTGGCAGCCCGACCCCGCCGCCGCGCTCGCCGACACCGTCTTCATGCTGCGGAGCCAGGGACGCCTCGCCGAGGCGCTGCAGGCGCTCGAGCGGTGGCTCGCGCGCTACCCGGCTGACAGCCCGTTCCGCCTCTCGGCCGCGCGGCTGGCGTTCGAGGTGCCGGAGCGGCCGCGCGGCATCGGCCACTACAAGCTGTACCTCACGCGCGTCCCCGACCGCACCGTCACGCGGGAGGCGGTGGAGCGCATCGTGCGCGAGATGCCGGCCGACCAGGTCCGGGCCGCGCTCGCGACGCTCATGGACGTCGACGGCGACGACTTCGTGGTCCGCATCGCGCTCGCGCGCGCCACGCTGCAGGCCGGTGATGCGGAGGCGGTGGAGCGGCTGCTCCGCCCGGTGCCGCCGCGCTTCGACCCGGACGTCGACGCGATGCGCCTGCAGGCGCGCCGCGCGCTCGTCGCGTCGCTGCCCGAGGCCGAGCGGTGGGTGGCCGAGTACCCGGAGGAGCCGGTGTACCGGCTCGCGCTCGCGCGCGCGCTGCTGCGGGAGCGGCGCGGGGTCGAGGCGCTGGCGGAGTACCGCCGCGGCGTGCTCGCCGACTCGTCCGCGCAGGTGCGCGAGGAGATGGCCGACGCCGCGCTGATGGCCGACTCGCTCGAGGTGGCGTCGGCGCTGCTCCGCGGGGTCCTGGCGGAGGACTCGACGCGCGTCGGCGCGCTGCTCGCGCTGGGCCGCGCGCGGGCGCGGCTGGGCGACGGGCGCGGCGCCGTGGACGCGTTCGAGCGGGTGCTCGCGCTCGCGCCGGACGAATCGCGGTTCGCGGAGGCGCGCGGCGTGCTCTTCGAGGTGGACGACCCCGCGAGCACGCTCCCGCTGCTGCGGCGGCTCGTGGCGTGGCGGCCGCTCGACGACGTGCTGCGGCTCCGCTTCGCGCAGGACCTGGAGCGCACGCAGGCGTTCGGCGAGTCGGAGGCGCAGTACGACACGCTGCTCGCCCGCTCGCCGTCGGCGCCGACGCAGCTGGCACGCGCCCGCGTCCGCTCGACGCGCGGCGACCTCGCGGGGGCGCTCGCGGACGCCGCGGCCTCCGAGGCGCGCGAGCCGACCGTGGACGCCGCGCTGCTCCAGGCCGACATCCACCGCTGGCGCGACGAGCGCGCCCTCGCGCGCGATGCGTACGGCCGCGCGCGCCGCCTCGCCCCCGCCGACCCGCGCGTCGCCGAGGGGTGGCGCCTGCTCGCGGTGCAGCGCCGGCGGGCGCTCGCCTCCGTGCCGGCGTACGGCAGCGTGGCGCGCGCCGGCGGCCTCGGCGACTCCGACGGCTACGGCGCGTTCACCGTGCGTGGCCAGCATGGCGAGGCGCCGTTCGCCGGGGAGGCGATCGTCACGGTCGGCGCGGAGTCGCGCTGGGTGCAGGGGCGCGGCGTGCCGACGCGACAGGGGTGGGGTGGCGACGTCGGCGTCGCCTGGCTGTCGGGCCGGCTCGCGCTCGAGGCACGGGCCGGCGCCGTGCAGTTCGAGGGGAGCGGCCCGAAGCTCGCGGCACGGCTCGAGGCGGTGCACCGGAGCGCCGGGTTCACCGCGCGCGGCGTGCTCGCGCAGGAGCCGGCCTACGAGACCCTCCGCGCCGCGACCGCCGTGCGCCCCGACAGCGTGCTCGGCGGCACCTCGGCGCTGGGCAGCATCAGCGCCGCGCTCACGCCGCGCATGGAGGCCTACGCACAGGCCGACCACGTGCGCCTCGGCGACGGCAACAGCCGCTCGGTGCTCCAGGGCACCGCGCGCTACGCCCTCGCCGGCCCCGTCGGCGTGCTGTATGCGGCCGGCGTCGCGACGTTCGGCCAGGGGACGCTCGCGTACTGGTCGCCGAGCCTCTTCGCGACCCAGGGGCTGGGGCTCGACGTGCGGCACGCGCGCCCGGCCGGACTGTCGATCGGCGCGCGCGTGGTGCCGGCGTACGCGTGGATCCGCGAGGATGCGCCCGGGAAGCCGCCCGGCACCACCACCTCGCTGCAGGTGAACCTCTCGTTCGAGGCGGTCTGGCGGCGCGAGGGGTGGGAGGTCGGCGCGTTCGCCGGCTACGGGCAGGACCGGTCGGGCACCTACGCCGCCGGCAACGGCGGCCTCCGCGTGCGGGCGACCTGGTGATCGGCAGCTCCCTGCGGGACACGCTCCGCCTCGGCCTCGGGCTGGGGACCCTCATCACGGCCGTGGTGGGCGGCGTCTACCTCGCATGGCGCATCCTGGGCCAGACCGACAGCCTGCTCTACGCCGGGACGTTCATCCTCAGCGTGTTCATGCTGATGGGCCTCGTGGCGCGCTACGTCGCGTTCATGTGGCTCGGCTACCTGCACCAGGTGGAGCAGACGGCGCAGGTCGACGCGAAGGGACAGGTGCACTGGCCACCGGTGACGATCATCGTGCCGGCGTACAACGAGGGGCCGGTCATCGAGCAGTCGGTGCGCTCGCTGCTGCAGCTCGACTACCCGGCGTACGAGATCCTCGTCGTCGACGACGGGTCGAGCGACGACACCGCAGCGCGCGTGGCGCCCATGGAGGGCCGCCACGGCGACGTGACCGTGCGCCTCGTCTCCAAGCGGAACGGCGGCAAGGCGAGCGCGCTCAACACCGGCATCGCGCTCGCGCGACACGACTACGTGCTCTGCATGGACGGCGACTCGAAGCTGGAGCCGCAGGTGCTCCGCGTCTCCATGCCCCACTTCGCCCAGGCGCACGTGGCGGCGGTGGCCGGGAACGTGAAGGTGATCAACCGCCAGACGCACCTCGCCCGCTTCCAGGCGCTCGAGTACATCGAGGGGCTCAACATGGCGCGCCGCGCGCAGGGCTTCGTGCGCGTGGTGAACATCATCCCGGGGCCGATCGGCCTCTTCCGCCGCCAGGTGCTCGCCGAGGTCGGCGGCTACGACCGGGACACCTTCGCCGAGGACGCCGACCTCACGCTCAAGATCCTCTCGGCGGGCTACCACATCGTCTACGAGGACCGCGCCATCGCGTGGACCGAGGCGCCCGAGGGCGTGCTCGACCTCATCAAGCAGCGCTACCGCTGGACGCGCGGCATCCTCCAGGCGGTGCGGAAGCGCAAGTTCGCGCTCCTCAACCCGATCAGCCTGTGGGTGTGGCTGTCGCTGGTGCTGATGCTGTTCGAGGGGATCGTGATGCCCGCGGCGAACGTGGTCGTCAACGGGATGTTCACGATGACCGCCCTCGCCAACCAGGAGTACAGCGTCTTCATCGTGTACTGGTTCGCGCTGTTCAGCCTGCTCGACGTGATCGCGGCGATGTACTGCTGCTCGGCGGAGCAGGAGTCGCTGCTGCTCGTGCCGTACGCGGCCGCGATGCGGTTCTTCTACTTTCCGCTCATCGACGTGACGAAGCTCATGGCAACGGTGGACGAGCTGCAGAACGTCGAGATGACGTGGGGCAAGCTGCAACGCCAGGGGCGCCTGTGACCGTCGGGACCATCCTCGCGCTGGTGATCCTCGTCTCGTTCCTCGTGACGCTGATCCTGGCCATCGGCAGCTACACCGCCTACAAGCTCCGCGAGGCGCGCCGCCCGCGGCCGCTCTTCCAGGCGGAGACCGAGTACCAGTTCTTCCAGAAGTACATCCACACCGCGGCCGCGCAGGCCTCCCGCGAGCGCCGGCTCGCGGAGCAGGCGCCCGACGACGACGGCGCGCCCGGCACCTGAGCGCGGCGCCCCGTCACGAGAACGTTACCGCTGTGACGTGGCGGGACGTCGCGTCCCCTCCGACATTTCCGGCCGATTGATCATGGCGGCGCCGTGCCCGCGTCGCCGCCCCCGACCTGACGCCCGACCCGGATCCGCGTGTTGCGCTCCCCCACCCGATGGCGCCTCGCCGTCGTCGCGTTCGCGTGCGGCGCCCTGCTCCTGCTGCTCACCACCGCCGCCGATGCGGCCCAGGCCGCGCAGGCCGCCGCGCCCGCGCTCACCTGGAGCCAGTGGCTCCAGAACGCCGTGAACCTCATGAAGGTGCTGGAGCTCGGCACCTTCGGCTTCGGCGCGTACCAGTTCTGGGCGGGCCGGAAGGAGCGTCGGAGCGCGGATGCCGAGGCCGCCGAGCGGGCGCGCATCGACTCCAACTACCAGGCGTGGCAGGTCATCAACAGCGCGCAGGGGAAGGGCGGGAGCGGCGGCCGGATCGAGGCGCTCGCGGCGCTGCTGCGCAACGACGTCTCGCTGGCCGGCATCAACCTCGACGATGCGTGGCTGGAGGAGGCGAAGCTGCAGCGCGCGGTGTTCGTGCGCGCGAGCCTGCAGCGCGCGAACCTCACGCGCGCCGACCTGCAGGGTGCCAACCTCGAGGGGGCGGACCTCCGCGCGGCCGACCTCTTCGGCGCCGACCTGCGCGGCGCGATGCTCCGGGGCGCCAACGTCACCGGCGCGCGCCTCTCCGCCGCCATCCTCGACGGTGCCGACCTCCACGACCTCGTCGGCTGGCAGGACGCGCGCTCGTGGAGCCACGCGAGCATCGAGGGGGTCCGCCGCCCGCCCGCGGGCTTCGTCGAGTTCGCCCGGGAGCACGGCGCGGTGGACGAGACGACGACCGAGGCGAACCTCGTCGAGCAGGGGTCGTTCTCGAAGGCGTTCCGCGCGCTCTGAACCGCCGCGCGCTCAGCGGCGGGCCCGGAGCGCCCAGAGCCCCCAGCCGCTGAGCAGCACCACGGGCAGCAGCCACGCCTGCGCCAGCTCCAGCGTCGTCAGCAGCCACCCGCAGAAGAGGATCGCGCCCACGCCGGTCGCCGCGCCGCCTGGCGCCCGGAACGGCGCCGGCTCGGCGGTGGCGCGGAGCCGGAGCATCGCCGCGCAGGTCGCGGTGTAGATGCCGAGTGCCGCGATGGCGGCGAAGGTCGCCATCTGGCCGAAGCTGCCGAGCAGGCCCAGCCCCAGCGCCGACGTGCAGGTGAGCAGCACCGCCACGTGCGGCGTGCGGAGCCGCGGGTGCACCACGCCGAGCGGCGCCGGCAACTCCCCCCGCTCGGCCATCGCGAAGACGATGCGCGGCACGGAGAGCCCGAACCCCAGCAGCCAGCCCAGCGCCGAGAACGCGACCGCCACCGCGGCGAGCAGCGCGCCCGGCTCCCCGGCCAGGACCCGCAGCGTGTCGGCCACCGCCGCCGTCGACTGGCGCGCGTCCGGCAGCACGCCGACGACCACCACCTGCATGAGCGCGTAGATCGCGCCGATGCCGAGCATCCCGGCCAGCAGTGCGAACGCCGTATCGCGCGTCGGGTCGCGCGTCTCCGCGGCGTTCACCACCGCGCCCTCGAAGCCGGCGTAGGCGAACGCGAGCAGCAGCAGCGCCTGCGTCCAGTCGGGCGTCGTCGCCGCCTGCGCGGCGCGCACGCCAGGGTCGAGTCGCCAGATGCCGAGCGCGATGGTGGCGACGAGCGGGAGCACCTTGGCGAGCGTGAGCGCCGTCACCGTCCACGAGGCCTGCCGGACACCGAGCACGTTGACCGCCGCCACCGCCACCATCGCGGCGGCCATCAGCGCCGCGCGACCGGCGGGCGTGCCGAGCGCCGGCAGGGCGCCCGCCGAGTACGAGGCGAAGACATTGATGACGGCCGCGGCGGACAGGTGCCACATGACCACCTGGAGCCAGCCGACGAGGAACCCGGACGCCGGGCCGAACGCCTCGCGCGCGTAGCGGTACGGGCCCCCGGTCTCGTCGAAGCGGCTCGCCACCTCGGCGAAGCAGAGCACCACCAGCAGGATGCCGGCGCCGGCCGCGAGCACGGCCAGCGGGCTCGCGGCGCCGACGAGCCCCGTCAGCGTGCCGGGCAGGCCGAACACGCCGCTGCCGATCACCGAGTTGATGACGATGGCGGTCAGCGTCCAGCGGCCGATCGCGCGCGCGAGCGCGGGACGCGGGGCTTCAGGCATGGGACCCGTGGGGTGCGGCGTGGGCGTGGCGGGGACCGGCGAAGGCTAATGGTGACGGGCCGCGGGATGGACTACACTCTCCGGATGCCTCCCCGCCGCCAGTTGCTCCGCGCCGCCGCGCTGCTCGGCGCGGCCGCCCTCACGCCCCGCCACGGGGCGCAGGCCACGGTCCCGCCGCTCCCGCCGCCGCCGCCCGGCCCGCCGACCGACGTCGCGACCGACGAGGCGTACTGGCGCGGCATCGCCCGGCAGTTCGGCGTCACCGACCGCGTGACCAACCTCGAGGCCGGCTTCTTCGGCCTCATGCCGCGGCCCGTGCTCGAGGCGTACCACCGGCACATCGACCGCGTGAACCGCGAGGGCGCGTGGTTCGCGCGCCGCGAGTACCCGAGGCTCGCCGAGGCGGCGCGCGCCGGCGTCGCCGGCTTCCTCGGCGTGGCACCGGAGGAGGTGGCGCTCACGCGCGGAGCGACGGAGGCGTTGCAGGCGCTGATCGGGCAGTACCGCGGCGTGGGCCCGGGCGACACCGTGATGGTGGCCGACCTCGACTACGACGCGATGATCGACGCGATGGGCGGCCTCGCGGCGCGCGCCGGCGCCACTGTGGCGCGCGTGCGCCTCCCCGAGCCGGGCGACGCCGACGCCGTCCTCGCCGCCTACACCGCGGCGCTCGAGGCGCATCCGCGCACGAAGCTGCTGCTGCTCACGCACTGCAGCAACAAGACCGGGCTCATCCTCCCCGTCGCCGCCATCGCGGCCGCGGCCCGCGCCCGGGGCGCGGACGTCGTCGTCGATGCGGCGCACTCGTTCGGCCAGGTGCCGCTGTCGGTCGCCGACCTCGATGCCGAGCTGGTCGGGCTCAACCTGCACAAGTGGGTCGGCGCCCCGGTCGGGGCGGGGGTGATGGTTATCCGGCGCGGCGCCCTCGGGCGCATCGGCGTCGCCCACGGCGACACGAGCGCCCCCGCCGACCGGATCGAGAGCCGGATCCACACCGGCACGACGCACTTCGCCACCGTGATGGCAATCCCGGACGCGCTCGCCTTCCAGGCCGCGATCGGCGTCGAGCGGAAGGCGGCGCGGCTGCGCTACCTGCGCGACCGGTGGGTGGCCGCGGTGCGCGGCGTCCCGGGCGTCGACATCCTCACGCCCGACGCGCCGGGGATGGTCGGCGCGATCACGTCGTTCCGGCTGCACGGGCGCGGTGACCGCGCCGCCAACCAGGCGGTGGCGAAGGCGCTGCTGGACGAGTTCGGGGTGTTCACCGTCTGGCGCAGCGGCCCCGCGGGCGGCGACTGCGTGCGCGTCACGCCCGCGCTCCATTCGGGCCCCGCCGACTGCGACCGGCTGGCGGCCGCGCTCCGCACGCTCGCGGCGCGGGGGTGAGGCGGGCCTAGCGGAAGTCCTCGCGCACCGGCGTGAACACGTCGAGCACGTCGGTCGCCTCGAGCGCGATGCCCTCGTGCGGCATGTTCGCCGGGATGAACGCCGTCATGCCCGGGCCGAGCTCGACGGTCTCGCCGTTCACCACCAGCCGGAGCCGTCCGGTCAGCACGGTGGTCGCCTGCTCGTGATGATGCTGGTGTCGGGGGAGGGGCGCGCCCGCCTCGATGCGCACGCGCATGAGCGAGAGCGCATCCCCGTGGATCGGGCGCGCGTGGTAGCCCGGCCAGATCTCGCGCTCGGGCACCGTGGCGATGTCGATGGGCGGCATGCCCCGGAGGCTAACGCCGGCCCGTGCGTCGCGCAGCCGTCCCTCACGCAGGAGCCTCGGCGGCGCGCAGCAGGGCGGCCGCGGCACGCGCGCCGAGGTGCGTCGCCCAGTCGAGCGGGCGGCCGTCATGCACGCGGTCGCGCACGCCGGGGGCCGCGCCCGCGTCCACGAGCAGTCGCACCACGTCCGCGTTCCCGCTCGCGACCGCCTGGTGGAGCGCCGTGGCGTGCGCGTGGAACCCCGCCGGCCCGAAGCCGTCGACCGGCGCGCCGTGCGCGAGCAGCGCGCGGAGTGCCGACGCCTCGCCCAGCATGGCGGCCGCGACGACGGCGAGGTGGCGCTCGGCGTCGCTGGCGAGGCGCACCAGTGCCTGCACCGCGGCCACGTCGCCGAGGCCGGCCGCCACCGGCAGCGTCTGCGGTGCGCCGCGGCGGAGGAGGTGCCGCACTGCGTCGAGTTCGGCGTGCGCGAGCGCGGGAAGCAGCGCACCGCGGAGGTCGGCGCCCGCGCGCCAGAGCAGGTCGATGAGTTCGCGCTGGACGCCGCACTCGCGGGGTACCCGGCCCGAGCAGACCAGCCCCAGGGCGCCGTCGAGCTGGGCCGGGAGCGTCGGCGCCCCCTGCGCCTGCGCGGCGGCGACGATGCGCGCGGCGCACGCGACGATCGTCGTCGGCAGCGTGCCGCGCCGCACCGGGTTCTCCGCGACGTACCAGAGGAGGAACGGCCGTGCGAAGTACCCGTCGCCGTCGGGCGAGCGGTCGCGGGCGAGGGCCGGGTGCCGGTCGAGCTCGTCGGCGAGCGCGCGCGCGTCCCCCGCGTCCAGCGCGGCCACCGCGCGCGCGAGCGCGGCCCGGCCCCCGTCATCCAGATCTGCGTGCATGCCGAAGGGAGCGCGAGGCGGTGGCGCGGGTCAAGCGCGGGGCTCGCCGCCCTTGCCGGACGGCGTATCGTTCGCGGATGGGGGCCGACATCCTCGTCGTCGCCGCGACCGCGCGCGAGCTCGCGTCCGCCGCGGGCTGGCGCGCGCTCGTGTGCGGCGTCGGGCCGGTCGACGCCGCGGCCGCGACGGCGGCGGCGATCGCCGAGCGGCGGCCCGTCGCCATCGTGCATGTCGGCATCGCGGGGACGCGGCGCCCGGGACTGGTGCCGCCCGCGCTCGTGATCGGGGCCGAGGCCGTCTACAGCGACCTCGGCGTCCCCGCCGATTGGGCGCCGCGCGTGCTCGCCCCGCCCGCATGGCTGGTCGACGCGGCACGCCGGGCGCTGCCCGAGGCGCACGTGCTCGCCATCGCGACGAGCGCCCGCGTCGGCGCGAGCCGCGGCGCCGACGTCGAGGCAATGGAGGGGTTCGCGGTGCTCCGGGCCGCAGCGCGCGCCGGCGTCCCCGCCATCGAGGTCCGCGCCATCAGCAACGTCGTCGACGAGCCGGATCGCGCGCGCTGGCGCTTCGCCGAGGCGTTCGCCGCCGTGCACGCGGCGACGGCGCGGCTCGTCGAGGAGGTGGCGCGGTGCGCGAGCTGACCTTCGGCTTCTCGCCGTGCCCGAACGACACCTTCGCGTTCCACGCGCTCGTGCACGGGCTCGTCCCGGCACCGTTCCGCGTGCGCCCCGTGCTCCTCGACATCGAGGAGCTGAACCGCCGCGCGCTGGACGGCGCGTTCGACCTGACGAAGCTCTCGGTCGGCGCGTTCGCGGAGGTCGGCGACCGGTACCGCCTGCTGCGGAGCGGGGCGGCCCTGGGCCACGGCGTCGGGCCGCTCGTCGTGGCGCGCGCCGCGATGCCGCTCGCCGAGGCGATGCGCGGCCGCGTCGCCATCCCCGGGCGCTCGACCACGGCGTTCCGGCTCCTCTCCCTCGCTGCACCGCCAACCGGCGAGGTGGCGCCGATGCGGTACGACCGGATCCTCGGCGCGGTGGAGCGGGGCGAGGTGGACGCGGGGCTCATCATCCACGAAAGCCGCTTCACCTACGCCGACCACGGGCTCGTCGCCCTCGCCGACCTGGGCGACTGGTGGGCAGGGCAGACCGGCCTCCCGGTGCCGCTCGCCGGGATCTGCGCCCGTGCGGACCTCGACGCGGAGACGGCGCGCGCCGCCGAGTCGGCGATCCGCGCCTCGGTGGAGCATGCGTTCGCCCATCGCGAGGCGAGCCGCGCCTACGTGCGCGCGCACGCGCAGGAGCTCTCCGATGATGTGTGTGACCAGCACATCCGGCTGTACGTGAACGCCCACAGTATCGATGTTGGCGACGACGGGCTGCGGGCGATCCTGCGACTGGCGGGTGTGCGGCGTCAATCCGGACTGACATCCGATGTCACGATGACTTGACATGGATGCGTGATGGCGTCATCATGAATGCCGATGACGCGATAAGTCCTCACAGATTCTTGTGTCATCCATTCCCAACAGGTCATGGTCAGCGGGCTCCGGTCGGGCGAAGCGCCTCGATCGGCCGGTAAAGTCCGCACTTTGCGGCGGGTGCAGATGCTGTCGAGCGGTAGCCCCGGTTGTCGAGCCACGAATCGATGCTGCATGAACATCGGAGTGACGGCCCTTGGAGGCCGTCCCGATGCGCTGATGTGTTCCCCGGCTCCGACGCGCGCGCGTCGGGGCCTTTTTGTTGTCCTGTCCGTTTCCAGAAAGGCCCCGCTCGCATGTTGATGAGGCGATTCGGGTCGTACCTCGCTCTCGCCGCCGGGCTCCTCGGCGCCGCCCCGCTGGCGGCCCAGGGAGGTACCGGCACGGTCCGTGGCCGCGTGGTGGACGACGGTCAGCGCCCGCTGCAGGGCGTCACCGTCAGCGTCGCCGGCAAGACGGTCCTCTCCAGCGCCAGCGGCCGATTCGTGCTGACGGAGGTGCCGGCTGGGCCGCAGGCGGTGAAGGCCCGTCGGCTCGGCTTCGCGCCGGTCTCGCAGGACGTGACGCTGCTGGCCGGCCAGACGCTCGACCTCGAGCTGGTCATGACGATCCAGGAGGTGCAGCTCGCCGAGATCGTGACGACGGGCTACGGCGAGCAGACCGCCGGGTCGGTGACGGGCGCGGTCTCGCAGGTGTCGACGGAGGAGTTCAACAAGGGTCGCATCGTGTCGCCCGCGGAGCTGATCGCGGCGAAGGTGCCGGGCGTCCAGATCGTGGACAACAACGAGCCGGGCGGCGGCCTCGCGATCCGCATCCGCGGCGCCACGTCGATCAACGCGAGCAGCGAGCCGCTGATCGTGATCGACGGCATGCCGATCGGCACGAGCAACGGCGGCGGCACCTCCGCCGGCCGGGACGCGCTGAACTTCCTGAACCCGAACGAGATCGAGACGATCACGGTCCTCCGTGACGCCTCGGCGGCGGCGATCTACGGCGCCAACGGCGCCAACGGCGTCGTGCTCGTGACCACGAAGGCGGGGAAGGCGCGGCAGGCGCCGCAGGTCGAGTACACGGTGACCACGTCGGCGTCCGAGGTGACGCGGCTGCCGACGATGCTCAACGCCGACCAGTTCCGGGCGGCCGTCACGACCTTCGCGCCGAACAACGCGGCGCAGCTGCGCAACGAGAACACGAACTGGTTCGGCCAGGTCGGGCGCACGGCGTTCGGCCAGGAGCACACGCTCGCCGTCTCCGGCTCGAGCGACCGCACCACCTACCGCCTCTCGCTGAACTACCTCAACCAGGACGGCGTGATCCAGCCGGCCGGGGTCGAGCGGATCGGCATCGGCATCAACCTGTCGCAGCGGCTCCTGAACGACCGGCTGAACGTGAAGCTGAACCTGCGCGGGGCGCGCAACAGCGACCAGTTCCTGCCGGGCGGGCTGCTCGGCAACACGGCGCAGATGGGCCCGACGCAGCCGGTGTTCGACGCGGCCGGGGTGGGCGGCTTCTACGACTGGCCGGGCAACGCGCTCACCTCGCCCGACAACCCCGTGGCGATCTCGCAGCTCGCGGTCGACCGCGGCATCACCTTCCGCGGCTTCGGCAACGTGCAGGCGCAGTACAGCGTGCCTGGGATCGAGGGCCTGACGGCCAACGCCAACCTCGGCTTCGACGTCACCGACGTCGACCGCGCCACGTTCGACCCGAGCACGCTGCATGCGCAGCGGAAGACGGGCAACGGCGGCAGCACCACCCGGCGCAACCAGAGCCTCGTCAACGCCGTCGTCGAGACGTACCTCACGTACAACGCGCCGGGCAAGGTCGGCCCGGGCGCGCTGGAGCTGACCGGCGGCTACTCGTACACGCGCTCGAGCAGCAACGAGCTGCGCCTCGAGGCCAACGGCCTCGCGACCGACTTCCTGGGCATCAACGGCGTGCCGGCGGCGCGCGTCGCGCAGAACTTCCAGGACATCCAGGAGAGCAAGCTGATCTCCTTCTTCGGCCGCGCGAACTACAACATCGACGACAAGTACCTCCTGGCCTTCAGCCTCCGTCGCGACGGCTCGTCGCGGTTCGGCCCGGCCAACGCGTGGGGCATGTTCCCCTCGGCGTCGCTCGGCTGGCGCCTCTCCGAGGAGTCGTTCCTGAAGGGCGGCGCCTTCAGCGACCTGAAGCTCCGCGCCTCCTGGGCGCGCACGGGCAACCAGGCATTCGCGAACTACCAGCAGTACGTCGCCTTCCTCCCCAGCGACCAGGGGACGTCGTACTTCTTCAACGGGCAGTTCATCCCGACGATCCGCCCGAACGCGGTCGACCCGAACATCAAGTGGGAGGCGACGCGGACGGTCAACGTCGGCCTCGACTTCGCGTTCAAGGGGCTGCCGGTGACGGGCACGATCGACGTGTACGACAAGGAGACGTCGGACCTGATCTTCACGGTGCCGGTCGCGGCGGGGACGAACCTCTCCAACTTCGTCACCACCAACATCGGCAGCATGCGCAACCGCGGCGTCGAGCTCGGCCTCAGCATCCGCGCGCTCGAGGGCCGGAACGGAGGCCTTGGCTGGACCGCGGACTTCAACGCCGCGCGCAACCAGAACGAGCTGCTGAGCATCAACCCGGCGGCGGTCGGCGCCGCGGCGCAGCGGATCCTGACGGGCGAGGTGGCGGGTGGCGTCGGCACCACGATCCAGGTGCTGCAGCCGGGCTCGCCGGTGAACTCGTTCTTCGTGTACCAGACGCGCCGCGGCCCGGACGGGCTGCCGATCCGCGTGAACAACCCGGCCGGCGCCAACGTGGCGAGCGACAGCGCGCTCTACGTGGACCAGAACGGCGACAACCGGATCAACGTGGACGACCGCCGCGCCTTCCGCGACCCGGCGCCGCGCTGGATCATCGGCCACTCGTCGTACCTGACCTACCGCAAGTTCGACCTCGGCTTCACGCTCCGCGCGTGGCTCGGCAACTACGTGTACAACAACGTGGCGTCCAACCTGGGCACCTACGCCGAGGTCGGACGCGCGTCGCCGTACAACCTGCACACGTCGGTGCTCCAGACCGGCTTCGCGGGGCCGCAGTACCTGTCGGACTTCTACGTCGAGGACGGCTCGTTCCTGCGGATGGACAACCTGACGCTCGGTTATTCGTTCGACCTGAACCGCAAGCCGGCGCGCTTCTTCATCACGGCGCAGAACGTGTTCACGATCACGGGGTACAGTGGCGTGGACCCGACCGCCGGCCTCCGCGGGATCGACAACAACATCTTCCCGCGCGCGCGCACCTTCACCGGCGGGCTGAGCCTCCGGCTCTGATCGCGAACCGACTGCTCGTCACCTGAGGGAGTGAACCACATGATGAACCGCCGCATGCGCCGGGCGATCGCCGGCACGCTCGCGCTCACCGCGCTCGGGGCCACCGCGTGCACCGACACGACGGTGGAGCCGAAGAGCGCGGTGACGGAGGCCAACGCCTTCACCAGCCCGCTCGCCTACCAGCAGTTCCTCGCCCGCGTCTACTCGGGCCTCGCCATCAGCGGCCAGCAGGGTCCGGCCGGCCGGGGCGACATCCAGGGCATCGACGAGGGTTTCTCGCAGTACGTCCGCCTCCTCTGGTCGGCGCAGCAGCTGCCGAGCGACGAGACGGTGCTCGGCTGGGGCGACGTCGGCCTCCCCGAGCTGAACACGCAGCTCTGGGGCTCGGCCAACCCGTTCCTGGTGGCGCTCTACTACCGCGTCTTCTTCCAGGTCTCGATGGCGAACGAGTTCCTCCGCCAGACCGCGGACGCCCGGCTCGCCGAGCGCGGCGTCGCGGCGGGGCTCCAGGCCGAGATCCAGACGTACCGCGCCGAGGCGCGCTTCCTCCGGGCGCTCTCGTACTACCATGGCATGGACCTCTTCGGCAGCATCCCGCTCGTCGACGAGACGTTCCCCGTCGGCTCCACGCCGCCGCAGCAGGCGACGCGCCAGCAGATCTACGATTTCGTCGTGAGCGAGCTGACCGCGATCATCCCGAACCTGCCGGCGTCGACGCCGCAGAATTACGGGCGCGCCACGCGCGCCGCGGGGCAGATGCTGCTGGCCAAGGTCTACCTGAACGCGCAGGTCTACACGGGCACGCCGCGCTGGAGCGAGGCGCGGCAGGCGGTGGAGCAGGTGATCGCCAGCCCGCACACGCTCGACCCGAACCCGCGGCGGCCGTTCATGGCCGACAACCACACGTCGCCGGAGATCATCTTCCCGGTGATCCAGGACGGCGTGCGCACCCGCACCTGGGGCGGCATGACGTTCATCATCCATGCGTCGTGCGGCGGCAACCAGATGCAGGACAGCAACTTCGGCATCAGCGGCTGCTGGTGGGGCCTGCGCATGAAGCCCCAGGCGTTCAGCCGCTTCAGCGCCGGCGATGGGCGCGCCGCCACCTTCTTCACGTCCGGGCAGACCGTGGCCGTCGCGAGCATCGGCGACTGGTTCGCCGGGATCCCGGCCGCCAAGTTCTCCAACCGCACCAGCGGCGGCGCTGCGGGCTCCGATCCGACGCACGTCGACACCGATTTCCCGATGTTCCGCCTCGCCGACGCCTACCTCATGTACGCGGAGGCGGTGGTGCGTGGCGGCGGCGGCAACCCGGCGCTCGCGCTGCAGTACGTGAACGCGCTGCGCGAGCGCGCGTTCGGGAACAACGCGAACAACATCACCGCCCCGCAGCTGACGCTCGACTTCATCCTCGACGAGCGGAGCCGCGAGCTCCTCTGGGAGGGGCACCGGCGGCAGGACCTGGTCCGCTTCGGCCTCTTCACCGGCGGCACCTACCTGTGGTCGTGGAAGGGCGGCACGCAGGCGGGCGTGGCGACGGCCGCGTTCCGCAACCTGTACCCGCTCCCGGCTTCCGAGCTCGTGGCCAACCCGAACCTGACGCAGAACCCGGGCTACTGAGCCCGGCCCGGTCGTTCCGCGTGCGCCTGACGCGCGCGGCCGCACTCGCCGCCGGCCTCCTGGCCGGCGGCGCGTGCACGCCGGCCCCCCGCGCCGGGCCTGCCGCCGCCACCCCGGCGACGGCGGACTCGGCGTGGGTGCGCTCGGCGGCGCTGTACGAGGTGTTCGTGCAGGACTTCTCGCCCGAGGGGACGCTCCGCGGCGTCCTCGCGGGGCTCGACCGCATCAGCACGAGCGGCGCCGACGTGATCTGGCTGATGCCGCTGCAGCCGGTCGGCGTCGAGCGGCGGAAGGGGCCCCTCGGCTCCCGCTACAGCATCCGCGACTACCGCGCCATCGACCCCGCCCTCGGCTCCGCCGCAGACCTCCGCGCGCTCGTCGACTCGGCGCATGCGCGCGGCCTCAAGGTGATCCTCGATTGGGTCCCCGACCACACGGCCTGGGACCACCCGTGGATCACCGAGCGCCCCGACTACTACGTGAAGGATGCCCGGGGCGCGATCAGCGTCCCGATCGCTCCTGACGGCAAGCCGACCGACTGGACCGACGTCGCGCAGCTGGACTTCGCGAACCCGGCCGTCCGTCGCGAGATGGTGGACGCCATGCGCTTCTGGCTCGAGACCTACGGCCTCGACGGCTTCCGCGTGGATGTGGCGGGCTTCGTGCCGATCGCCTTCTGGCGCGAGGCGATCCCCGCGCTGCGCGCGGCCGTGCCGCGCCGGCTGCTGCTCCTCGCCGAGTGGGGCGACCTCGCACTGCATGACGCCGGCTTCGACCTGACGTACGGCTGGGACGGCTACGCGAAGCTCAAGGAGGTCTGGAAGGGGGCGCCGGCCTCCGTGTTCGTCGAGCAGGTGATGGCCGATGCCGCGGCGATGCCCGCCGGCGGCGGGCGCCTCCGCTTCACGACGAACCACGACGAGACGGCGTGGGATCGCCCGCCGGTGACGCTCTTCGGCGGCGCCGCCGGCGCGCGCACGGCATTCGTCGCGATGGCGCTGCTGCCGGGACGACCGCTGCTCTACAACGGCCAAGAGGTGGAGAGCCCGCAGCGGCTCGGCCTCTTCGAGCGGACCGCGGTGGCGTGGGGCCAGCCCGACTCCGCGGCGGCGCGCGCGCACTACGCGCGCGTGATGGACCTCGCGCGCACCGAGCCCGCGCTCCGGGCGCCCGCGATCGAGGACGTCGCCACCGACGCCGAGCAAGACGTGATCGCGTACCGCCGCGGCGACCTGCTGGTGCTGGTGAACGCGCGCCCGCGGCCGGTGTCGGTGACGCCGCAGGGGATCGCGCTCGCCGGCGCGACCGACCTGCTGGGCGGCCCGCCGCCCGTGGGGACCTCCGTCGCGCTCGCTTCCCACGGGGCCGTCGTGCTTCGGCTGGCCCGGCCGTGAGCCCTCAGGAGCCGACGACGGCCACGCTGTTGAAGAGTTGCGCCCCGATCGTGAGCGACACGCCGTTGCCGGGCGCCACGAGGAGGGCCTCGGAGCGCCAGGGCGGCGCCGCGGTGCCGGCGTTCACCTGCAGCTGGAGCGAGCGCCCGGCGACGATGCCTGGCGGGATGCGCCAGCGGGCGCGCATCCCCGGATCGACCGTGCCGAGGCGCTGCTGGATGCCGGAGCCGGACGCCACCACGTCCACCGGCAGCGCGAACTGGTTGAGCGCCTCCAGCACCACGTCGCCCTGCCGCACCGCCGCCCCGGCCACCGGTGGCGCGCTCGTGACCACCGGGACCGCGCGACGGGGCGCCTGCGCGCAGGCCGCGACGACGAGGCCGGCGACCAGCGCGGCCGCGGCGTTCATGCACGGCCCCGGCGCGCGAGCGCGAGCAGGAGGAGGCCGAAGGCGAGCAGCACCAGGCCCCACCAGAGGTTCACGTTGACGCCGAGCGAGCGCGCGTAGATGGCGGCACCCGAGACGAGGCCGTAGCCGGTGAGCAGGACGCCGAAGATGGTGAACATCATGCCCATCGGCAGGCGGAGGTCGAGCGGCATGGGACCGGTCACCAGACGAGCAGGTTGAGGAGGAGGGTGAGCGCCAGCACGCCGCCGCCGAGCACCGCGGGGCGCGCGTACCAGCGGGCGGCGACGTCGGGCTCCCGCGGGGTGAGGGCGTAGACGAGGCCGCGCAGCTCGGCGTCGCTCTGGCGGCGGACCGTCGCGAGCGAGATGGCGATCGTGGCGATGAAGCAGGCGGTCCACGCGATGATCGCCGTGGAGAAGTTCTGCGCCATCTCGCTCGGGTAGGTGGTGAGCTGCGCGCCGAGGAAGGCGCCCTTCAGCCCGGGCGCGGCGCCGGCCGGCAGCGTGAGGCCGTGGTGCGCGGCGGCGGCGAGGGTGCCGGTGAGCAGGCCCCAGAACGCGCCGTGGCCGGTCGCGCGGCGCCAGAACATGCCGAGCAGGAACGTCGCGAAGAGCGGCGCGTTCACGAAGGCGAACACCAGCTGCAGCATGTCCATGATGTTGTTGAACTTCGTCGTCGCGTAGGCCGCCGCGACGGAGCCGAGGATGCCGAACACCGTGGCGGCCTGGCCCACCCGCAGGTAGTGCCGCTCGTCGCGGCCCGGCGCCACGTACGCCTGGTAGATGTCGTACGTCCAGACGGTGTTGAAGGCGGTCACGTTGCCGGCCATGCCGGACATGAACGAGGCCATGAGCGCCGTCAGGCCGAGGCCGAGGAGCCCGCTCGGCAGGTAGTGCGCGAGCAGGGCGGGGACGGCGAGGTTGTAGTTCGGCGTGCCGTCGGCGGCGAGCGGCAGGAAGCCGCCGGCGCGCTGGTGCAGCGCGATGGCGAGCATCCCCGGGAGGATCACGAGGCCGGGGAAGAGCATCTTGGGCAGCGCGGCGAGGAGCGGGGTGCGGCGCGCCGCGGCCATCGAGTCGGCGGCCATGGCGCGCTGGATGACGAGGAAGTCGGTGCACCAGTAGCCGAAGGAGAGCACGAAGCCGAGGCCCATGGCGAGGCCGAACCACTCGACGCCCATCGGGTTGGCGCCGGCGTCGCCGAGGTGGCGCCAGGTCCGGGTCCAGGCGTCGGGCGCGAAGCCGGCCCCGGTCGCGACGCCGCCGAGCGACGCGCCGAGGCCGTCGATCCCGCCGGCGTCGCGCAGGCCGAGCAGCACGAGCGGCAGGAAGCCGAGCACGATGAGGAAGAACTGCAGCACCTCGTTGTAGATCGCCGAGGTGAGGCCGCCGAGGAAGATGTAGACGAGCACGATGGCGGCCGAGAGCAGCACGCTCGCGTGGAAGTTCCAGCCGAGCACGAGCTCCAGTAGGCTGGCGAGCGCGTACATCGAGATCCCGGAGGAGAAGACGGTCATCACCGCGAAGGTGATGGCGTTGAGGGCGCGGGTCTTCTCGTCGAAGCGGAGGCGCAGGTACTCCGGCACCGAGCGGACGCGCGAGCCGTAGTAGAACGGCATCATGAAGACGCCGAGGAAGACCATCGCCGGGATGGCGCCGATCCAGTAGAAGTGGCTCGTCATCAGGCCGTACTTCGCGCCCGACGCGGCCATCCCGATCACCTCCTGCGCGCCGAGGTTGGCCGAGAGGAAGGCGAGGCCGGCGATCCAGGTGGGCATCGCGCGGCCCGACAGGAAGAAGTCCTCGCTGGAGCGGACGGAGCGGCGCAGCATCCAGCCGATGCCGAGCACGAACGCGAAGTAGGTTCCGAGGATCAGGTAGTCGATCGCGCCCAGTTCGATCTGGTGCAAGGTCGGCCGTCCGGAGGGAGAACGAGAACAGGATGACTGAGGGAGCGCGGGCGCGCCCGCGGCTGTGCGCACGTTCGGGGTTTTCGCCCGCGAGTGCAAGGGGGTGGGTGGCGCTGCTCGCGCTCGGCGCGGGCGCGTGGCCGCTCGTGGCGCAGGAGACGGTCGCCTCGCCCGACGGGCGGAACGCCGTGACGCTGGAGGTGCGGGAGGGGCGCCTGACATGGCGCCTGACCCGGGACGGCCGCGTGCTCATGCAGCCCGGCGCGCTCGGCCTCGCCTTCCGCGGCCAGCCGGTGCTCGGGCAGGGCGTGCGGCAGGTGGAGGTGGCGCGCGCGAGCCGGGACGAGACGTTCACCCTGCCGTGGGGCGAGGTCGCGCGCGTGCGGGACCGGCACCACGAGCTCGCCGTGACCCTGCGGGACACCGCCGCCACCGGCCGCCGGTTCACCCTGCGCGTCCGCGCGTTCGACGACGGCGTCGCGTTCCGCTACGAGGTGCCGGCGCAGCCCGCCCTCGGCGGGTACGAGCTCGCCGACGAGCTCACGGAGTTCGCCCTCGTCGACAACGCCACGGCGTGGTGGATCCCGTCCGACCGCCCGCGCATGGACCGCTCGGAGATGCTGTACACGGAGGGGCCGGTCTCGGTGCCGGCGGCCGTGCAGACGCCGCTCACGCTCCGCACCACCGACCGGCGCACCTTCCTCGTCATCCACGAGGCGGACCTCGTCGACTACGCGCGGATGAACCTCCGCAAGGACCGGCTCGAGGACCGTACGCTCCGGGCCGACCTGGCGCCGATGGCCGGCGGGCTCAAGGTGATCGGTGCGACGCCGCTCGTGACCCCGTGGCGCACGGTGCAGCTCGCCGACCGCGCCGCCGACCTCGTCCCCTCTCTGCTCGGCCTGAAGCTCAACCCGCCGAGCGCGATCGCGAACACCGGCTGGATCCGCCCGATGAAGTACGTCGGCATCTGGTGGGGGATGCACGTCAACCGCTACACGTGGAGCTCGGGGCCGGCGCACGGCGCCACCACCGAGCGCACGAAGGCGCACATCGACTTCGCGGCGCGCAACGGGCTCGGCGGCGTGCTCGTGGAGGGGTGGAACACCGGCTGGGACGGCGACTGGATCCGGAACCGCGAGGCGTTCTCGTTCACCGAGGCGTACCCGGACTACGACCTCCCCGCGCTCGCCGCCTACGCGAAGGAGAAGGGCGTCACGCTCATCGTGCACAACGAGACGTCGGGCGGCATCGCCAACTACGAACGCCAGCTCGACGCCGCCTTCGACCTCTACCAGCGCCTCGGCCTGCACGCCATCAAGACCGGCTACGTCACCGACACGACGGGCGAGGGACACTCGCACTGGTCGCAGCCGATGGTGCGGCATTACCGCCGCGTGATCGAGGCGGCCGCGAGGCGGGGGATCATGGTCGACGTGCACGAGCCGCTGCACGACACCGGCGAGCGGCGCACGTGGCCGAACATGATGACGCGCGAGGGCGCCCGCGGCATGGAGTACAACGCCTGGTCGGGCGACGGCGGCAACCCGCCCGCGCACGAGCCGACGCTCTTCTTCACGCGCATGCTCGCCGGCCCGATGGACTACACGCCCGGCGTCTTCGACCTGCTGCTGGAGCGTGCCACCGGCCGCAAGCGGCTGCCGCCCGAGCCGCGGGTCAACACGACGCTCGCCAAGCAGCTCGCGCTCTACGTGGTGCTCTACTCGCCGATGCAGATGGCCGCCGACCTGCCCGAGCACTACGAGGGCCAGCCCGCGTTCCGCTTCATCCGGGACGTCGCGGTCGACTGGGACACGACGCGCGTGGTCGACGGGCGCATCGGCGACTACGTGCTCGTGGCGCGGAAGGCGAAGGGGAGCGACGACTGGTTCGTCGGCGCGGTCACGGACGAGGAGGGGCGGACGCTGGAGCTGCCGCTCGACTTCCTGCCGGCAGGGAAGCGCTACGTCGCCGAGATCTACGCCGATGGCCCGGGCGCGCACTGGCAGGACGACCCGTTCCCGCTCGCGATCACGAGCCGCCCCGTCACCTCGGCGACGCGCCTCCCGGTGCGGCTCGCGCCGGGTGGTGGGCAGGCGATCCGCCTGCGCCCCGCGCGCTGAGGAGGCCGCATGGATGAACTGACCGCCCTGCGGGCGCTGGCGAGCGAGCTCGGCGTCGCGCTGCAGTTCCGCGACGGCCTCAAGCGGCCGATCGCGCCGTCGCCCGAGACGCTGCTCGCCGTCTGCCGCGCGCTGGGCGCGCCGGTGACGCGCGTGGGCGACGCGTTCGATGGGCTCCGCGCGCTGCAGGCGTACCGCGCCGCCGAGGTGCTGCCGCCGGTGCTCGTGGCGTGGGAGGGGCGGCTGCTGCCCGTGACGCCCCCGGTGTCCGGGGCGTCGGAGGCGTGGCTGCACCTCGCGGTCGGCGGCACGGTGCCGCTCGTGCGGTCGCCCCGGGGGCTGGAGGCGCCGGGTCGGCTGCCGTGGGGCTACCACGAGCTCGTGCTCGAGCACGCAGGCCGGCACCACGTCGCGACCGTCATCTCGGCGCCGGTGGAGGCGTGGCGCCGGCCGGAGGCCCGGCAGAGCTGGGGCGTCGGCACGCAGCTCGCGGCCCTCCGCTCGCGGCGGAGCCGCCATGTCGGCGACCTTGCCGACCTCCGCGCGACGTGCGCGTGGGTCGGGCGCCATGGCGGCGACCTCGTCACGGTGCTCCCGCTGCTGCCGACCTTCAACCACGAGCCGCCCGAGTGCAGTCCGTACTCGCCGGTGAGCCGGCTCTTCTGGTCGGAACTGATCCTCGACCTCGGCGCCGCGCACCGGCCGGCGCCCGCGCCCGCGGCGCTCGACGTCCGCCTGGCGGACGCGGAGGTGCGTGCCGCCCTCGCCGACGTGCCGCTGCCGCCGCTCGAGGGGCTCGACGAGGAGCTGGTGGCCTACGCGCGCTTCCGCGGCGCGCAGGCGCGCCTCGGCCGCAACTGGCGCGACTGGCCGGCGCCGGCGCGCGCGGGACAGCTCGGCGACGGGCATGTCGACCCCGAGGAGCTGCGCTTCCACGTGGTGGCGCAGCTGCGCGCGCGCGAGCAGCTGCACGACCTGCGCACGGACCTCGCGCGCGACGGCATGCGCGTGGGGCTCGACCTCGCGGTCGGCGTGCATCCCGACGGCTTCGACCCGTGGTCGCGGCAGCACCTCTTCTGCGACGGCATGTCGGTCGGCGCGCCGCCCGACCAGGGCTTCCCGTCGGGGCAGGACTGGGGCTTCACCCCGGTGCTCCCGCGCGCCTCGCGCGCCGAGGGGCACCGGTACCTCGCGGCGTCGATCGCGCACCAGGCGTCGCTCGCCGGCGTGCTGCGCGTCGACCACATCATGGCGCTCACGCGGCTCTACTGGATCCCGCACGGCATGGGGCTCCACGAGGGGACGTACGTGTCGTACCCGGTGGAGGAGCTGCTGGCGGTGCTGGTGCTCGAGTCGCACCGGCACGAGTGCGAGATGGTGGGCGAGAACCTCGGCACGGTGCCGCCCGAGATCGACGAGGCGCTGCCGCGCCACCGGATCCGCGGGCTCTACCTCGCGGAGTTCATGGCCGGCGACGGCCTGCCGGTGCCGCCGCCGACGGCGGCGCACGTCGCGCTCATCGGGTCGCACGACACGCCGCCGCTGCAGGGATGGCTCACCGGCACCGACATCGGCGAGCGCGTGCGGCACCGGCTGCTCGCCCCCTCGCAGGAGCAGGCGGTGCGCGAGGAGCGCGCGGCGGCCGCCGCCACGCTCGCGACGTTCCTCGGCACCACGGCCGATGACGGCCCCGCGCTGCTCGGCCGGCTGCTCGACTGGCTCGGGCGTTCGCCGAGCCCGCTCGTCATCCCGTGGGTCGAGGACCTCTGGCTGGAGGACGAAGGGGTGAACCTGCCCGGCACGCGCTCGTCCGAGCGGCCGAACTGGCAGCGTCCGATGCGGCGCCTGCTGGACGACGTGTTCGCCGATGACGGCATCTCCGCACTGCTCGCGCGCCTGGAGCGCGCGCGCCGCGCCGCCCCCGCACCCACCACCTGAGGGGCCGCCCGCATGGCCGTCGCCGCCACCACCGCCACCGCCCCGCGCCGGGCCGCGCGGGCGAAGCCGCGGCTCTCGTTCTGGCAGATCTGGAACATGAGCTTCGGCTTCCTCGGCATCCAGATCGGCTTCGCGCTCCAGAACGCGAACGTCAGCCGGATCTTCGAGACGCTCGGCGCCAGGGTGGACGAGATCCCGCTGCTCTGGATCGCCGCACCCGTCACGGGCCTCGTGGTCCAGCCGATCATCGGCTACCTGAGCGACCGCACCTGGAACCGCCTCGGCCGCCGTCGCCCGTACTTCCTCGCGGGCGCGATCCTCGCGTCGCTGGCGCTCTGGCTGATGCCGAACGCGCCCGTGCTCTGGGTCGCCGCGGGGACGCTCTGGCTGATGGACGCGTCGATCAACGTCTCGATGGAGCCGTTCCGCGCCTTCGTCGGCGACAACCTGCCGTCCGAGCAGCGCACGACCGGCTTCGCGATGCAGAGCTTCCTCATCGGCACGGGCGCGGTGACCGCGTCGGTGCTGCCATGGCTCCTCACCACGCGCTTCGGGGTGCGCAACGAGGCGCCCCCGGGGCAGATCCCCGATTCCGTGCGCTGGTCGTTCTACTTCGGCGCCGCCGTCTACCTCGCGGCGGTGCTGTGGACCGTCTTCCGCTCGAAGGAGTACTCGCCCGCGGAGCTGGAGAGCTTCGGCGAGGCGGGGCACGACGCGACCGGCGCCGGCGCGGAGCGGACGCCGGCGGAGTTCGCGGCGAACGGCGCCCGCCACGTCCGGACCGGCGTCCTGCTGCTCGTCGGCGGCCTCGGCACGCTGGCGGTGCTGATCCGCAGCACGGAGGCGCGGGACGTGCTGATCCTCGCCGTGGCGATCGCCGTGTTCGGCGCGCTGCTGGTGCTGAGCGGCCTGCTGCAGCGGGCCGGCCGCACGGGGAGCGCGTTCGTCACCATCCTGAACGACTGCCACGACATGCCGCCCACGATGCGGCAGCTGGCGGCGGTGCAGTTCTTCTCGTGGTTCGCGCTCTTCGCGATGTGGATCTACACGACGCGCGCGGTGACGCAGCACCTCTACGCCGCCACCGACCCCGGCTCGGCGGCGTACAACGAGGGGGCGAACTGGGTCGGCGTGTCGTTCGGCGCCTACAACGGCGTCGCGGCCATCGTCGCGTTCCTCATCCCCGCGCTCGCGGCGCGCACGAGCCGGCGCGCGGCGCATGCCACCTGCCTCGCCTGCGGCGCCCTCGGCCTCCTCTCCATCACCGTGCTGCAGGACCCGCGGCTCCTCCTCGTCTCGATGGTCGGCGTCGGCGTCGCCTGGGCGAGCATCCTCGCCATGCCGTACGCGATCCTCACGGGCGCGCTGCCGCCGGCGAAGCTCGGGTACTACATGGGCGTCTTCAACTTCTTCATCGTCATCCCGCAGCTCGTCGCGGCGGCGCTGCTCGGCGGCATGGTGCGCAGCCTCTTCGGCGGCGATGCGATGGCGGCGCTCGGCATCGGCGGCGTGTCGCTGCTCGTGGCCGCCGCGCTCACGCTCCGCGTGGACGACCGCGACGAGGCGGTGCAGGGCACATGGCATCCCGGCTTCCCCGCCACGGACTGAGCGCCCTCGCGGCGCTGCTGCTGGGCTGCGGCGGCACGACCGCGACCGGGCTCGCGGGGCCGTCGCCCGTGGAGACCCTGCCGCCGGCCCCCATGGCGACGCCGGTCGAGCGCGCGTGGCATGGCGGCACGGTGTACTTCCTGCTGCTCGACCGCTTCGCCAACGGCGACCCGACCAACGACGATGCGCTCGGCCGCGCGCGCGACGCGGCGCCCGGGCGCGGCTTCGAGGGCGGCGACCTCAAGGGCGTGCTGCAGCGCCTCGAGGCGGGCTGGTTCGACTCGCTCGGGGTCACCGCGATCTGGATGACGCCGTTCGTCGAGCAGGTCCGCGGGCCGGTCGACGAGGGGACGGGGAAGACGTACGGCTTCCACGGCTACTGGGCCCGCGACTGGACCGCGGTCGACCCGGCGTTCGGCACCGGCGACGACCTGCGCGCCGTCGTGGACGCCGCGCACCGCCGCGGGATCCGCGTGCTGATGGACGCGGTGATCAACCACACCGGCCCCGCCACCGCGACGGACCCGGCGTGGCCCGCCGACTGGGTGCGCACGAGCCCGACATGCACCTACACCACGTACCTCACCACCACGGCCTGCACGCTCGTCGCGAACCTGCCCGACGTACTCACCGAGCGCGACACGCCGGCGGCGCTGCCGCCGTTCCTCGTGGACAAGTGGCGCGCGGAGGGGCGGCTCGAGCGCGAGCGGGCCGAGCTGGAGACGTTCTTCGCCCGCACCGGCTTCCCGCGCACGCCGCGCCACCACTTGATCAAGTGGCTGACCGACTGGGTCCGCCGGTACGGCATCGACGGGTACCGGATGGACACCGCGAAGCACTTCGGCGAAGGCGTGAGCGCCGAGCTGTTCGCGGAGGCACGGCGCGCCTTCGACGCGTGGAAGGCGGCGAACCCGGGCAAGGCGGTCGACGGCCTCGGCTTCCTGACGCTCGGCGAGGTGTACGGCTGGGCGCCGCAGGGCGGCCGCGCCTACGACTTCGGCGACCGCCGCGTCGACTACTTCGCCCATGGCTACCAGGCGCTCATCAACTTCGCCTTCAAGGCCGACACGGCGAGGCTCGACGACGTCTTCACGCGGTACGCGCTGCTCGCGCGCGGCGGCCTCGGCGGGGGGCTCTTCCTCAACTACCTCGCGAGCCATGACGATGGCGCCCCTTTCGACCGGCGGCGGCAGGACCCGATGGGGACCGGCACGCGGCTCCTGCTGGCGCCGGGCGGCGCGCAGGTCTACTACGGCGATGAGCTCGCGCGGCCGCTCGAGGTGCCCGGCGCCACCGGCGACGCGAACCTGCGCGGCGCCATGAACTGGGGCGACCTCGCGCTGCCGCGCACGCGCATCATCCTCGAGCACTGGCGGAAGCTTGGCCGCTTCCGCAGGGCGCATCCGGCGGTGGGCGCCGGCGAGCACCGCCGGCACCAGGCGCAGCCGTACATCTTCAGCCGGCAGGTGACCGTGGATGCGCGGACCGATCGGGTGCTGATCGCGCTCGACCAGCCGGAGGGCGCCAAGGTGGTGCCCGTGTTCGGCGTCTTCCCCGATGGCACCACGCTCGAGGACGCGTACAGCGGCGCGACCGGCACGGTGCGGGGAGGCGTGATCCGGCTGCCGTCCGGTGCGAGCACCGTGCTGCTGGCGCCGAGGTAGGCGGGCCGGTCGGCGGAGACGCGGAAGCCCTCAGCCGCCTCCACGGCGGCTGGCGCGACGCGGCTCCGCCACCCATACCGCCGCGGATTCCGCGTCGAGCCGCGCCGTCCGCCCGGCCATCGCGGCGTCCGTCGGCCACGCCCGGCGCCAGCGCACCCCGTCGGGCAGCGTGAACGTCGCCGGCGCATCCCCCGCATTGAACGCCACGAACGCCCGCTCGGCGCCCAGGCGCCGCTCGTACGCGACGAGCCGTCGCGCATCGTCGGTCACGCGCCACGTCACGGTGCCGTCGGCGAAGAGACGCGGATGCGCGGCGCGGAGCGCCAGCAGGCCGGCCCACGTGCGGCGCAGCGCCGTGTCGGCGCGCACGGGCACGGGGGTGCGCGGCCGCCCGAGCGGGTCGGCGACCTCGTCGTCGTAGGCGAGGTCGGGCCAGACGAGCGGCTTGCGGTCGTCCGGGTCGTCGGCACCCCACATCCCGTACTCGTCGCCGTTCCACACGTGCGGCGCGCCCCACCACGTCACCTGCTGCACGAGGAGCTGCACCATCCGCCGTCGCGTCGCGGCATCCGGCGGGCCGATGTCGTACGCCGGGTCCTCGCGTGGTGTCGCCCGGTACTTGTTCACGCCGCGGTTGAGCATCGCGGTCGCGAAGCGGGGCGTGTCGTGGCTCGCGGCGAGGTTCATCAGCGCGGTGCGGAACGTCGGCGGCACCCCGCGGGCGAGGCTGTCGAGCGCGCGCGCGAACTGCGTCGCCGAGAGCGCGGGCTGGGCGCGGGCGAAGAACGCACGCGTCGGCGTGAACCACTGGTAGTGCATCACCGCGTCGAAGACGTCACCCTGCAGCCACGGTGCCGGGTCGTACAGCCTATCGGGCCAGCGCTCCCACCAGACCTCGCCCACGAGCAGGGCGTCGGGGTTGATGCCCTTCACCACGGCCCGATAGTCGCGCCAGAAGCCGAGCGGGACGACGTCGGCCACGTCGAGCCGGAAGCCGTCCACGCCATCCGACGGATCTCCATCGCCGTCGGGGTCGAGCCAGCGGCGCGTCACCGCCATGATCATGTCGCGCGGGCCGCGCGCGAGCGTCCCCTCGATCGCGCCCGCCACCTTCCCCTCGGGCCGGCCGACCTTCCGCCACTCGGGAAGCCACGGCACGCCGGCCCAGCCCCGGTAGCGGAACTCGTTCGTGTCGGGGGTGGCCGGGTCGTCCAGCCGCTCGACCTCGTACCAGCCGGCGTACGCGGAGCGCGACTGCTGCAAGAGCACGTCGCGCCACGCGGGGAACATGATCCCCGTGTGGTTCCACGAATAGTCGACGATGATGCGCATGCCGCGGCGGTGCACCTCGCGCACGAGGCGGAGGAAGAGCGAGTCGGCCGCCGTGAAGGTCCAGGTGCGCGGGTCGGCCGCGTCCTCGGCGGCGATGCGCGCCGCGTCGCCGCGGGGGTCGGGGCCGAAGGTGCGGTCGATGTGCACGTAGCTCCGCGCGTCGTACTTGTGCAGCGACGGCGCGTCGTTGACGGGGTTGACGTACAGCGCGTTCACGCCGAAAGCGCGGAGCGTGTCGAGCCGGTCGAGCAGGCCCTGCAGGTCGCCGCCGTAGCGGCGGAACTGCACGGTGCCCTGGAACGGGCGGCCGGTCGCGCGCGCCCACGGCTCCTGCGCGTACCAGTCGTGGCCCCACGGCGTCACCCGCCAGCCCGGCGGCGTCGGCTCGTCGGTGACGCCGACCATGTCGTCGGGCGTCGGGTCGTTGCGCGGGTCGCCGTTGCGGAAGCGCTCGACGAACACCTGGTACCAGCGCGCATCGGCCGCCCACGCCGGCGCGGCATCGGCGGGCGTGCGACCGCGCGTGGCGAGCGGCGCGAGCAGGAAGCGCAGCGGGTCGTCGAGCCGTGCGCGCCATGCCGCCTCGTTGTGGTCGGCGCCGTCGTAGCGCCGCACCACGAAGTCGCGCCCCTCGGCCAGCCCGGTGCGCAGGAGCCAGTCGCGGACGCGTGCGTGCGTGGGGGCGTACGAGGCGTCGAGGCCGGTCGTCCCGTGGTCGAACCAGTAGCGCGGACCCCGCGGCAGCGTGACGCCGCGGGCGATGTCGCGGTCGATGTACGGCGTGCTGTCGGCGGCGGGGGCGCCGGGCTCGCCCAGGAAGCGTGCCGCCCACGCTGGCGAGAGGGGGAAGTGCGTGGAGAGGCAGCCGCAGCCGCCGAAGCGGTCCGGATGCTCGCGCACCAGGTACATCGACAGCAGGCCCCCCATCGACGATCCCATCACGAACGTGAACGACGGCCCGCGGCGGACGCGGAAGCCGCCCTCCACGCGCGGCATCAGCTCCTCGATGAGGAAGCGCGCGTAACGCGGCGCGTCATGCCAGGGCGAGTACTCGGGGCCGCGCGCGGCCGTGCTCCACACGCCGACCACGATGACCGGCGGAATCTCGCCGCGCGCGACGAGCCGCGTCACCGCCTCGTCGACACCCCAGTCGGTGCCCGTATTGGCGATGCGCGGGTCGAACAGGTTCTGCCCGTCGTGCATGTAGAGGACGGGATACCGCCGCGTCGTGTCACGGTCGTAGCCGGGCGGGAGCCAGACGGAGACGTGCCGCGCTGGGCCGAGGTGCGCGGAGCGCACGTCACGCCAGTGGACGAGGCGGCCGCGCACGCCGGAGCCGCGCCAGTCGTCGAGGTACGCGGAGACCGGGCGCTTGAAGTCGGCGATGTCGTGCGCCACCGTCGTGTCGCTTGCGACGGTGAGGCGGTGGTTGGGCGGCACGACGCCGGCGAAGGTGAGCGCCTCGCGCTCCCAGCTGCCGAGCGTGAACTTGTATTCGAGGGCGGTGCCGGCCGGCACCACGAGGCTGACGCGGCGCTCGCGGCCGGTGCCGTCGAGGCGCTGCGCATCCGCCTTCCAGGGGCCGAGCGACGGGAGGTTGCCCGCGACGTAGACGGCGCCCGTGCCGGTGGGCACGCGCACGGAGAGGGTGACGGTGCAGCAGGCGGGCGCGGCGGCGGCGCCGAGGACGGCGCCGAGGAGGAGCGGCACGAACGGCAGGCGATGCTCGCGGAAGGAGCCGGGTGGAAACTAGCTCCGGGCGGCCCCGCGCCGCGCGTCAGGCGGTGGCTCGCGCCCGGCCGTCGAGGGCCTCGCGGACGCGGCGCGCCAGCTCCTGGCGCGTGAACGGCTTCTGCAGGAGCACCGTGCCGTCCGCGAGCTCGCCGCGCTGGGCGACGATGTCGGCGGAATAGCCCGACATGTAGAGGCAGGGCAGCCCGGGATGGCAGGCGCCGAGCCGCTCCGCGAGCTCGCGCCCGTTCATCCCCGTCATCACCACGTCGGTGAGGAGCAGGTCGACCGGTTCGCCCCGAGCTCCGAGTTCGAGCGCGTCGGCGGGCGAGGTGGCCACGCGCACGCGATACCCGAGCGACTCGAGGAGGCGGGCGCCCAGCATCGCCAGTGCGGGTTCGTCCTCCACGAGCAGCACGGTCTCGGCGTGGCCCGTCGGCGTGGTGGGGGCGCGCTCCTCCTCGGGCGCCGCCGCCTCGGGCGAGCGGGGAAGGTAGAGGTGGAACGTGGTACCGGCGCCGGGGGCGCTCTCGACGTCCACCCAGCCGCCGTTCTGCCGCACGATGCCGTACACGGTCGAGAGGCCGAGGCCGGTGCCGGCGCCGATCGCCTTCGTCGTGAAGAACGGCTCGAAGATGCGCGCGAGCACCTCGGGCGTCATGCCGCGCCCGCTGTCGCGCACCGAGAGCCGCACCGCGGGCCCGGGAGCGAGCCCGTCACGGTCGCGGCAGAACGCCTCGTCGAGCAGGACGCTCGCGGTGGAGACGATGACGTCCCCCGTCGTGGCGATCGCATCCCGGGCGTTCACGGCGAGGTTGGTGAGGATCTGCGTGACCTGCGCCGGGTCGATGCGCACCGGCGTGAGCGCCGCACCGGGCTGCCAGGTGAGCCGGATGTCCTCGCCGATGAGGCGGCGCAGCACGGCGAGCAGGCTCCCCACGCTCTCGTTGAGGTCGAGCACCCGCGGCTGCACCGGCTGCTGCCGCGAGAAGCCCAGGAGCTGGCGCGTCACCTCGGCGGAGCGCTCTGCCGCGGCGCGGATCGCCGCCAGGCGTGCCGCCGTCGTCGCGTCCGCCGGCCCGTCATCGAGCAGCAGGTTCGTGTAGCCAAGGATCACGGACAGCATGTTGTTGAAGTCGTGCGCGATGCCGCCCGCCAGCCGGCCGATCGACTCGAGCTTGTCGGCCTCGCGCAGGCGCGTCTCGAGGCGCTCCCGCTCGAGCTCGGCCACTCGCCGCTCGGTGATGTCCTGGATGGCGCCATACAGGCGCGTCACCCGCCCATCGACCCGCTGCGCCTCGCCCGCGGCACGCACCCACCGATGGCGGCCGGCCCAGGTGATGAACGGCAGTTCGAGGTCGAAGGGCACGCCGTCCGCGATGGCGCGGCCGATGGCTTCCTCCAGCACGGCCCGTCCCTCGGGGGGATAGAACCGCAGGCCCACGTCAAGCGTGTTCTGGAAGCCGGGCGGCGCCTCGTGGATGCGCCGCGCCTCCTCGCTCCACAGCACGAGGCCCGTCGCCAGCTCCAGCTCCCACGCCCCGACGTGCGCCACCGCCCCCATCCGCTCGAGCAGCCGCTGGCGCGTCTCGAGCGCCTCCGCGGCCCGGCGCTGGTCGGTGATGTCCACCTCGATCGCCACGAATCCGGCGAAGGCCCCGGAGGCGTCGAGCAGCGGATTGCAGGCGATGTGGATCCAGTACGGCGTGCCGTCCTTGCGGTAGTTGAGCAGCTGCTCGGTGAACGGCTGGCGCGCCGCCAGCGCAGCACGCATCCGCTCGACCGTCTGCGTGCTCGTCTCCGCGCCCTGCAGCAGGCTGCCGGGCGTCCGCCCGGTCAGCTCGGCGAGCGAGAAGCCGGTCGTGCGCTCGAACGCGGCGTTCGCCCACGTCACCCGGCCAGCCGCATCCGTGATCACGACGCCGTTCGTCGTCTCGCGCGCGACGAGTGAGAGCATCTCCAGTCGCTCGGCCACCTGCTTGCGGGCGGTGATGTCCACCATCAGCCCCCGCAGGCTCACGGGCCGGCCCCCCTCGGCGCGCACCGTCGCCAGGTCGTGCAGCCACACGTAGCGACCGTCGGCCGCGAGCATGCGGTACTCGAAGTCGTGGGACTCGCCGCGCGCCGTGGCGGTCATGCAGAAGGCGGTGGCGCGCTGCCGGTCGTCCGGATGGATGTGCGCCGCCCAGAAGCCTGGCTCGTGGAGCCAGCGCTCCACCGGATAGCCGAGCAATCGCTCCGCCACCGGGCTCACATAGCGGAACGCGAAGGTGACGGGATCCGCCTCCCACACGATACCGTCGATGTTCTCCACCAGCTCGGTGAACCGGAGTTCGGATTCCTCGAGGGCAAGCCGGCCCTCGACGGCCTCCGTCACGTCGCGCAGGGAGGCGACGACCGCGTCGAAGGGCGGCGACGGCAACGCCGGCCCGAGCGGTGCGCAGCTCACCTCCAGCCAGCGCCTCGGCCGGCCACGGCGCGCGAGGCCCAGCAGCGAGGTCGCGCGAGCCTCGCGCCCGCTCAGGACGCGCGTGACGGGCCAGGCGCCAACGGCTATCGGCCGCCCCGCCTCGTCCACGACGTCCCAGCCGGAGGCAATGTCCAGCGAGAGCAGTTCAGCGACGGAATCGCAGTCAAGCAGGCGGGCCGCCTCCGCGTTCGCGTCGCGGAAGCGGCCCGTGTTTGCGATCACCAGCACGCCGCCTGCCAAGGCGTCGAGCAATCCGGAAGGGAAGGACATGTCCAAAGATGACCCCGTCGCGGGCGGCGTCAAGCGAGTGCCCACCGTCGCGGCGCCGCATGCACCGCGCCGGCCCTACGCGGCGACCGTCAGGTGCAGTTCGATTTGCAGGTTCAGCACCTTCGAGATGGGGCAGCCCGCCTTCGCCGCCGCCGCGGCTTCCTGCACCGTGGCGGCGTCGGCCCCCGGTGCGCGCACCGTCGTGGTCAGCACGCTCCGCGTGAGCGTGAGGTTCTCGAACGTCACGGCGCACGCCGTCTCGACGGCGGCCGGGACGATGCCGCGCTCGCCGAGCTGGGCGCTGAGCGCCATCGAGAAGCAGCTGGCGTGCGCGGCCGCGATGAGCTCCTCGGGATTCGTGCCCGGGGCGCTCTCGAAGCGGGTGCGGAACGAGTAGGGCTGGGCGGCGAAGGCGCCGCTGCCGGTCGCGAAGGTGCCATGGCCGACCTTGAGGTCGCCGAGCCAGGTGGCGGTGGCGGTGCGCTGCATCGGGGGCTCCCGGAGTGGGGTCGGTGTCGGGGCGCGGCGCTGGGCGCCGCATCTCCGGAAGGCTAGCCGGGCGGCGCCCGGCGTCCGCGTGCTGCGTGGCCCCGCCGAGGTGGTCGGGGCCGCGTGTCCCGCGGGTGCACTGGTGCGGCGCGACTTCCTCGCGGCGGACCATGATGCCACCGTGCTCGACGCGCCGAATGCGCTGCGGCTCGACCGCGACACCACCGGACACCTCGCCTTTGGCAGCGGCCCCCACCGCTGCCTCGGCGCGTACCTGGCCCCGGTGCAGGCGCGGCCCTTCCCGCACGTGCTGCTGGAGCGGGTACCGGTGCTCGTGCGCGCGGGGGAGCCCGTGCCCGAGTGGGAGCAGGTCGGCGAAACCCGCGTGCCGGGGGCGTTCCGTCGGCTGCCGCTGTTCGCGGCGTGAGGCAGGGCAGGCGCCATCGCCCGGAACGACGAAGGCCGGGCGACCGCCCGGCCTTCGGGACCCGCGACGTGCGATGGCGTCTCAGCGCGCGCGGCGGCGCAGTGCCACGAGCCCGACCAGGCCGGTGGCCATGAGCGCGTAGGTGCCCGGCTCCGGCACGACGTTCGTGGGGACGTTGTTCACCGAAACCTGGTTGATCGCGAACTGGTTCGGGTGGCGGGACGCGGTGAGGCCGACGAAGCGGATGCCGCGGATGTCACCGAGGCTGCTGCTGATGCCGGCGAACACCGTGCTGCCGTCGCCGCGGCGATCCGAGTCGCCGCTGAAGCCGAAGGAGGCGAGTACGTTGGAGGATACGTCCAGCGCGTCGATCCGCCCCGTGAACGCACCCTGAAAGTCGGACTGAGCCGGCGTGCCCGCGGCGGCGACGTTTCCGATGCCGACGCGCGCGACGTCGAACGATGACTGCGCGGCCGCCGGCATGGCAAGCGCGAGCGTCAGGGCCGCAGTCGCGGCCACGAACGAACGACGCCTGAGCAGCCAGTCGCGAGGGAAGAGGGAAGGGCGACCAACCGTACGAGCTGAGTCAGGGCGTGCGCCGAACGCAGGCTGCCCTCGTGCCGAGAAGGCAACACGCCCCCCCCTCACGGACGCTCGACGCCACTCGGGCCGAGGGGCAGGCTGTGGCAGGGAAAGCACCACAGCCGTTGCGCGGTCTCGTCGGTGGGGGTGGCCTCGAGGCGCCTCCCGCTCCCGGCGCGCCGCCCCGCGCTGTAGCTTCGATGCCCTTTCCACCGGACCCTGCAGGACGCCATGAGCGCCACCGAAGCCGCCCGCACCACCTCCGCCCGCATCCGTGCGCTCCGGGAGCGCGTGGGCCAGTCCGTTCGCGTGCAGGGCTGGGTCGTCACGCTCCGCACGAGCGGCAAGCTCGCCTTCCTCGTCCTCCGCGACGGCACCGGCACGCTCCAGTGCGTGGTCGGCAAGCGGGACGTGGCCGAGGCCACGTGGGCGACGGTCGCGGGCCTCGTGCTCGAGGCCTCGGTGACCGTCACGGGCACCGTGCGCGAGGATGCCCGCTCGCCCGGCGGCGTCGAGTTGCAGCTCGCCGAGTGCGAGCTGGTGGGTCAGAGCCCGGAGTACCCGATCCAGCCGAAGGAGCACTCGACCCAGTTCCTGTTCGAGCACCGGCACCTGTGGCTCCGGAGCCGGCGGCAGGTCGCGATCGCGAAGGTGCGCCACCAGGTGTCGATGGCGATCCGCGACTTCTTCGACCGCGACGGCTTCACGCTCGTCGACACGCCGATCCTCACCGGCGCCATCGGCGAGCAGGCCGGCGAGCTCTTCGCCACCGACTACTTCGACCTCGGCAAGGCGTACCTCGCGCAGACGGGGCAGCTCTACGTCGAGGCCGCGGCCGCCGCGCTCGGCAAGGTGTACTGCTTCGGCCCGACGTTCCGCGCCGAGAAGAGCAAGACGCGCCGCCACCTCACCGAGTTCTGGATGTGCGAGCCCGAGGTGGCGTTCCACGACTCGAACGACAACATGCGCCTGCAGGAGCGCCTGGTGTCGTACATCGTCGAGCGCGCGCTCGAGCGCGCCGGCGAGGAGCTGAAGGAGCTGGAGCGCGACACCGCGCCGCTCGCGCGCGTGACGGCGCCGTTCCCCCGCATCTCCTACACCGACGCGGTGGCGAAGCTGCACACGCTCGGCTCGGACATGCAGTGGGGGCAGGACCTCGGGGGCGACGACGAGACGCTGCTGGCGAAGGAGTACGACCGCCCCGTCCTCGTCTACAACTATCCGAAGGGCGTCAAGGCGTTCTACATGAAGGAGAACCCGGACGACCCGCGGACGGTGCTCAACAACGACTGCCTCGCGCCGGAGGGGTACGGCGAGATCATCGGCGGGTCGCAGCGCGAGGACGACCACGATCGCCTGCTCGCCCGCATCGTCGAGCAGGGGCTCGACCCCGCGTCCTACGGCTGGTACCTCGACCTGCGGAAGTACGGCACCTTCGTGCACTCGGGCTTCGGCCTCGGGCTCGAGCGCACCGTCGCGTGGATCTGCGGCATCCCGCACATCCGCGAGGCGATCGCGTTCCCGCGGCAGATCCACCGGCTGCATCCCTAGGCGGACAGGCGGACAGGCGGACGAGCGCACGGGCGGACGCGGCTCAGTCCTGCCGATCGCCCTCCCGCAGGCTCGCCCGCTTCACCTCGTCCCACAGCCCGTCCAGCACCTCCAGCCCCGCGGTCGCCACGTCCAGCCCGCGGGCGCGGGCGAGCGCCTCCACCGCGGCGAAGCGCGCTCGGAACTTCGCGTTCGCGCGCTCCAGCGCCTGTTCCCCGCGCACACCCGCCTTGCGCGAGAGGTTCACCGCGCTGAAGAACAGGTCGCCCATCTCGTCGGCGAGCGCGTCCTCGTCGCCACTGGCGATCGCCTGCTCCACCTCGGCCAGTTCCTCGCGCACCTTCGCGAGCGGGCCCGCGGCGTCGGCCCAGTCGAAGCCGACGGCGGCGGCGCGCGCCTGGAGGCGCTCGGCGTGCAGCAGGGCGGGGAGCGTGGGCGGCACGCCGTCGAGCGCGCCGCCGGGCGCGTCGGCCTCGCGGCGCTTCAGCGCCTCCCACGGCTCGGGCGGGCCGAGGTCGAAGAGGTGCGGGTGGCGGCGCTCCATCTTGCGGATCACCTGGTCGGCCACCAGCGCCGCCGTCCCCTCGCCCAGCTCCTCGAGGAGCACCATCTGGTAGGCGACGTTGAGCAGCAGGTCGCCGAGCTCGCCGCGGATGCGCGCCGGGTCGCCCGCGGCGAGCGCGTGGTCGAGCTCGTGCGCCTCCTCGAGGAGGTACGGACGCAGCGTCGCGCGCGTCTGCACGCGGTCCCACGGACAGCGCTGCCGAAGGTCGCGCACGAGCGCCATCACGCGCTCGAGCGCGGCGCCGCCGGGTTCGTCTTGCATGCCCTCTCCGTGGGGGATAGCCTTCGCGCCGGTGACCACGATGCTGGCGGCCCGCAGCGCCCGCGCCCGGGTGGACGTCGACCTCGATGCCGTAGTCGGGAATGCGCGTGCGGTGCAGCAGGCCGCCGGCGCGCCGGTGCTGCCGATGGTCAAAGCTAACGCGTACGGCCTGGGCGCCGTGCCCGTCGCGCGCGCGCTCGCGCCGCTCGCGTGGGGGCTCGGCGTCGCCACGCTGGAGGAGGCCGCCGAGCTGCGCGCGGCGGGCCTCGACCTGCCGCTCCTCGTCTTCCTCCCCCTCCAGCCCGACCAGGTCGCGGCCCACGAGGCGCTCGGCACGCGCCCCGTCATCGGCGACCTCGTGGCGCTCGACGCATGGCGCGCACGCGGAGACCGGCCGTTCCACGTGGAGCTCGACACGGGGATGCGCCGGGTCGGCTTCCCCGTGGATGATGCCGCCCTCCTCGCCGCGCTGCGCGCCCGCCTCGACGGCGCTGCCGGGCACGAGGGCACGTTCACGCACTTCCATTCCTCCGATGGCGACCATGCCGAGACGGCGCGCCAGTGGGAGGCGCTGCAGGGCGCCGTCGCCGCGCTCGGCCGCCGCCCGCCGCTCGTGCACGCCGCCAACTCGGCCGCCGCGCTCGCGGGGACGCGCTATGCCGGCGACCTCGTGCGCCCCGGCATCTACCTCTACGGCGGCACCGCCGGCCCGCACCGGCCGCGGCCCGTCGCGCGCTTCAGCGCGCGCGTCGTCGCCGTCCGCCGCCTCACGGCGGGCGACAGCGTGAGCTACGGCGCCACGTGGCGCGCGCGCGCGCCGACCGTGCTCGCCACCGTCGCGGCGGGGTATGCCGACGGCGTGCCGCGCTCGCTCTCGAGCCGCGGCGTGGTCGACATCGGCGGGCACGCGTGGCCGATCGCCGGGCGCGTGACGATGGACTTCACCATGGTCGCGACCGACGACGATGCGCTCGCGCCGGGCGACGTCGCCACGCTCTGGGGGAGCGAGGCGGTGCCCCTCGACGCGCAGGCCGCGCGCGCCGGCACCATCAGCTACGAACTGCTCACCGCCATCGGTGCCCGCGTCCCGCGGCACCATGCGGGCGGCGCATGAGCCGGCGCGCCGCGCTGATCGTGCTGGATGGCCTCGGCATCGGTCCCGCGCCCGACACCGAGGCCTACGGCGACGCAGGCTCGGACACGCTCGGCAACGTGGCGCGCGCGGTCGGCGGGCTCGACCTGCCGCACCTCGCGGCGCTCGGCCTCGGGCGCTGCGCCCGGCTCGCGGGCGTCCCGGCCGTCGACGCGCCGGCGGCAGCGTGGGGCGTGGCCGCGCCCGCCTCGCACGGCAAGGACAGCACGACCGGCCACTGGGAGCTCTGCGGCCTCGTGCTCGACGCGCCGTTCCCCACCTTCCCGCACGGCTTCCCCGACGGCCTGCTCGACGCGTTCCGGGCGCGCACCGGCCGCGGCGTGCTCGGCAACCGCGCCGCGTCGGGCACGCGGGTGCTCGACGAGCTCGGCGAGGCGCACGTGCGCACCGGCGACTGGATCGTCTACACCTCCGCCGACTCCGTCTTCCAGGTCGCGGCGCACGAGGACGTCGTGCCGCTCGCCGAGCTGTATGCTGCGTGCGCCATCGCGCGGGAGCTCTGCCACGGCGCGGCCGGCGTCGCCCGCGTGATCGCGCGCCCGTTCACGGGAACGCCCGGCGCCTGGGTGCGGACGGCGGGGCGCAAGGACTTCGCGCTGCCGCCGCACGGCCGGACGCTGCTCGACGCGCTCGAGGCGGCGCACTGGCCTCGGCTCGGGGTGGGGAAGGTGGACGACCTGTTCGCGGGCCGCGGCATCCGGTCGATCCATGCGCCGGTCAACGCGGAGGCGTATCGGCTCATCGAGCAGGGGCTCGCGAGCCTGCAGCGGGGGCTCCTGTTCGCCAACGTCATCGAGTTCGACCAGACGTGGGGGCACCGCAACGACGTGCCGGGCTTCCACGCCGGCCTCCGCGAGCTCGACGCCTGGATCCCGCGCCTCCGGGGCGCCCTCGGCCCCGACGACCTCGTTATCCTTACCGCCGACCACGGGAACGACCCGACGACCCCCTCCACGGACCATGCGCGCGAGGTGGTGCCGGTGCTCGTGCTCGGGCCGTCGGTGCGCCCCGTTCCGCTGGGCGTGCGGGCCACCTTCGCCGACGTCGGCCAGACGCTGGCGGAGTTCTTCGGCGTGCCGCCGCTCGCCGCCGGCACGTCCTTTCTCGGAGAGGTCTGGACTGGCTGACCCGTTGCTCGCCGCCGCCCGCGCCGTGCAGGCCCGCGCCTACGCGCCGTACTCCCGCTTCGCCGTCGGCGCCGCCCTCGAGGCGGACGATGGCTCGATCCACGTCGGCTGCAACGTCGAGAACGCCTCGTACGGCGGCACCATCTGCGCGGAGCGGATGGCGGTCGGCGCGGCGGTCGCCGCGGGGCACCGCGTGTTCCGGCGCTGCGTGATCGTCACCGACGCCGATCCGCCGGCCGCACCGTGCGGGCTGTGCCGGCAGCTGCTCAGCGAGTTCGGCTCGGCGCTCCGGGTGGAAGCGGTGGGGCCGCGCGGCGCGCGCGCCTGGACGCTCGCCGAGCTGCTGCCCGACGCCTTCGGGCCGGCCGACCTCGCATGACGCCGCGCCGCCGCCTGCTCGCCCTCGCCGCCGCCGCGCTCCTCGGCGCCTGCAGCGAGCAGCTCGAGACGCCGGTCGAGTGCCCGGCACTCTGCCCGGGCGGCCAGCCGCAGCTCCGCGACACGAGCATCGTCGCCCAGTTCCAGCGCGACTCGAGCTACGTCGGTTACGTGGAGCGCGGCGAGGGCGTCGCGATGCTCGTCTCCAACGGCATGCCGGCGGCCGACGCCCGCGCAGTGCTCCGGCTGAACGCGCGCCCCGCCACGGTCACCGTGCGCGACACGGCGCGCACCTACGTCGTCGACTCCGTCCGCATCCAGGTCGGCGTCACGGCGCGCGACACGGCGGTGCGCGGCATCCAGCTGCGCGCGTTCCGCATCCCGCGGACGACCACGACGCTGGCCACGTTCGCGGAGGTGACCGCCGCCGACCAGCCCGCGAACCTCGTGGCGACGCTCCCGCTGGCCGACACGCTCCGGCGCGGCACCACCTCGGTCACGCTGAGCGGCCCCGCGCTTGCCGCGATGGGCATCGCCCCGGCCGACTCCGGCATCGTCGCGCTCGCCTTCGCGCTCGCCGCGCCGGCGCCGACCGGCGTGAGCCTCGCCGCCCCGCCGATCGGCGGCACGCTCGCGCCGCTGGTCACGTGGTTCGTCACCGCCAACGGCGTCACCGACGCCGCACTGCGCTCGCAGCTGATCCCGGTGAGCGGCGCGCTCGGCTGGTGGGTTGCCGCCCCCGGCGCCGCGGCCCCGCCGGGCACGCTGGGCGTGGGCGGGCTCCCGGCGCAGCGCGCGTTCATCCGCTTCCGCCTGCCGCCGGTCATCCGCGATTCCGCGACGATCGTCCGTGCCACGCTCGAGCTCTACCCCGTGCGCCCGATCACCGGACTCCGCAACGAGCCCAACACGATGGACACGCGCCCGATCATCAGCGACCTCGGGCCCAAGTCGCCCGGCGTGCAGGGCGCCGTCGTGGCCACCGTGCTGCCGACGGCGGGGGCCGCCACCGACACGCTGCGCATCGAGGTGTTCAACTTCGCGCGCTTCTGGCTCGGCACCGCCGGCGTGCCGCCGGTGCTCGCGCTCCAGATGCAGGGCGAGGGCTCGACGTGGACGTGGCCGGCGTTCGGCTCCACGGTGAGCGGCTCGCCGCCCAGGCTCCGCATCACGTACCTGCGCCGCTTCCCCTTCGAGCAGCCGTGATCCGCCTCCCGCTCCTCGTCGTGGCGGCGCTGGTCGCCGTGCTGCCCGCCGCCGCCGCCGCGCAGTCGTCGATCTTCGGCATCCGTGCGCTCGGCGTCCCGTCGCGCGCCCTCTCCGCCCGCGCCACCGGGACGGGCGGCGGCTACGGCTACTTCGACGCCGAGTCCGGCATGAACCCGGCGGCGATCGGCGGCATCGGCACCCTGACCACCGTCTTCACCGGCATGCAGGAGTTCCGGAGCAGCACCTCGCTCGGCGGCACCGGTGACGTGCGCACCGCGCGCTTCCCGCACATCATGATCGTCGGCCCCGTGCCGGGGAAGCCGCTGGCGGTGAGCGTCGGCGTCTCCGCTTACACCGACCGCGACTTCGCGCTCACCTCGGCGGACACGGCGCTCATCCGCGGCCAGCAGGTGATCGTCTCCGACACCGTGCTCGCCCGCGGCGGCCTCAACGACGTCGGCCTCCGTGCCGCCTGGGTGCGCGGCGGCTCGGTCGCGCTCGGCGTCGGCTTCCACTTCATCACGGGCTCGGTCCGCCAGGAGCTGCGGCGCGGCTTCGACAACGGCGCCTTCCTGCCGACGACGCAGCGCGCCCAGATCAGCTACAACGGCATCGGCGTGAGCGCCGGCGCGATGGTGCGGGTGCGCGGCAACCTCTTCGCCGCGGCGCAGGCCCGCGTGGACGGCTCGCTGCAGACGTACCGCGACGAGCTCGCCCTCGGCACCATCGCGCTGCCGGCCACCTTCGGCGTCGGCCTGCGCTGGCAGCCGCTGCCTCGGCTCGACATCGCCGGCTTCGCGCAGCGCCGCAGTTGGGGGCGCGCCGACTCGTCGCTCGTGGCGCAGGGCGCCGCCGGCGCCACCGACACCTGGGACGCCGCCTTCGGCTTCGAGTGGCTGCGCGATGCCCGCTTCCCCTGGCAGCGCCCGCTCCGCCTCGGCGCGCGCTACGGCACGCTGCCGTTCTTCGTCACGCGCGGGCAGCAGCCGCGCGAATACGCGCTGAGCGCCGGCACCGGCTTCCGCTTCGCCAACGGCCGCGGTGGGATCGACCTCTCGCTCGAGCGCGTCTGGCGCGATGACGGCACCGGCCGCCGCGAGTCGGGCTGGCTCATCGGGGCCGGCGTCAGCGTGCGGCCGTAGGGGGCGGACGCCGGGGGCGGACGAGCGGACTGGCGGACGGGCGGACTCGGGTCCCAGGGCGGCAAGGAGACGCGCGTCGGGAGAGCGTCGGCTCGTCCGCCCATCCGCCTGTCGGCCCGGGGCGTCCGCCCGTCCGCCCTTCCGCTCGTCCGCCTATATTGGCCCTCCATGTCCGCCCCCCGCCGCGTCTACATCGAGACCTACGGCTGCCAGATGAACGTGGCCGACACTGAGCTCATGCTCGGCGTGCTCGGCCGCGAGGGGTACAGCGCCACCGACACGGCGGCCGACGCGGACCTCGTCCTCATCAACACCTGCGCCGTGCGCGACAACGCCGAGCAGCGCGTCATCGGCCGCGTCGGCGAACTGCAGCGCCACCGGCGCGCGGGGCAGGTGCTCGGCGTCGTCGGCTGCATGGCGCAGCGCCTCGGGCCGAAGCTCCTCGAGCAGGACGCGCGCGTCGACATCGTCGCCGGACCCGACGCCTACCGCCGCCTCGGCGAGCTCGTGGCGCAGGCCGAGGCGGGCGACCGGGTCACGGACACCGACTTCCGGTCGTGGGAGCACTACGAGGACGTCCCCGCCGTCCGCGAGCCCGGGCCCGCGCAGTTCGTCACGGTCCAGCGCGGCTGCGACTACCGCTGCACCTTCTGCATCGTGCCCACCACCCGCGGCCCGGAGCGCAGCCGCCGCCTCGACGACGTCGTCGCCGAGGTCCGCCAGCTCGCGGCGCAGGGCACGAGCGAGGTCACGCTGCTTGGCCAGACCGTCAACAGCTACCACGACGGCACGCACGACTTCGCGGACCTGCTCCGCGCCGTCGGGGCGGTGGACGGCATCCGGCGCCTGCGCTTCACCTCGCCGTACCCGACCGACTTCACCGAGCGCGTCATCGAGGCGATGGCGACCACGCCCGCCGTCTGCGAGCACGTGCACCTCCCGGTGCAGTCGGGCTCGGACGCGGTGCTCCGGCGGATGCTGCGCCGCTACACCCGCGCGCAGTACCTCGAGGTCGTGGCACGCCTGCGCGACGCGATCCCCGGCATCACCTTCAGCACCGACATCATCGTCGGCTTCCCCGGCGAGAGCGACGCGCAGTTCGAGGAGACGGTCTCCCTCGTCCGCGAGGCGTCCTTCGACGACGCCTACATGTTCAAGTACTCGGTGCGCGACGGCACGCCGGCGGTGAAGCTGAAGGACCACGTGCCCGACGAGCTGTCCGGCGCGCGGCTGCAGCGCCTCATCGACGTGGTGCGCGACCAGGCGCGGCGCAAGAACCTCGCGCGCGTCGGCGAGGAGCACGAGGTGCTCGTGGAGCGGCCGGCGAAGCGCGGCGGCTACCTGCTGGGCCGCACGCGGCGCAACCACATGGTCCTGCTCGACCTCGGGCCGGAGGCGCTCGGCACCTACCGGCGCGTGCGCTTCACCGGCACCACCGGCTCCACCTTCACCGGCGAGATCGTGACGCCTCGCCTGGCGGTCGTCGGGGCGACATGACCGCGGCCGGGCGCCCTCGGCGCCCCGGGTGATGCTGCACCCCGCCTATCTCGTTCCGCTGTCCTTCGGAGCCGGCCTCGCAGCCGGCTTCGCGCGTTTTCCGGGTACGGATCCGTGGCTTTTCGGTACGCTCCTGCTCGTCGTCGCCGCCTGGCGGCGCGGGCCTGCCGCGCTCGCTGCGCTGCTCGTGCTGCTCGGCGCCGCGGCGGCGGAACTCGCCAGTGCCGACGAGGCGCGAAGCTGCCGCGCCGCGCTCCCGGAGGCCCGCCTCGCGCTCACCGTGCGCCTGCGCGAGCCGTCGCCGCCCGAGGGCGGTGTCGTGGAGGCGGAGCCGCTCGGCGCAGGCTGCATCGGCACCCTCCGCCTGCGCTGGTCCGCGCGCTCGGCGCATCCCGCGGGCGTGACGCTGTCGCTGACCGGGCGCTGGCGCCGCCAGGAGCCGTGGGGCGGTCGCGCGCGCGGCACGCTGGCCGTCGAGTCGGCGCGCGTCGTGGCCGCCTCGCCGTCCCTCGGCGACCAGCTGCGCACGACGATCGCCGAGCGGGCGGGGCGGCTCTTCGGCACGCGGGCCGGCATGGTGGAGGCGCTCGTCACGGGGCGGCGCGGCGGCATCGATCGCGACCTGCAGGACCGCTTCGCCGAGTCGGGGCTCGTGCACCTGCTCTCGATCTCCGGCTTCCACGTGGGGCTCGTCACCGCCTGGGTCGGCCTGCTGCTTCGCGCGGCGGGGCAGCCGCCGGTGCGCGCGCTGCTCGTCGCGTCGGGCGCGAGCACGCTGTACGTCGCCTTCCTCGGGTTTCCCGCGCCCGCGCTCCGCGCGCTCGCGCTCGCGTGGGCGCTCGCCGTCGCGCGCGCGCGGCAGCGCGTGCTGCGCCCGCATGCGCTGCTCGCGACCACCTGCCTGGTGGTGCTCCTCGCCGATCCGTGGGCGCTGCTCGACCTCGGCGCGTGGCTCTCCGCCACGTCGCTCTGGGGCGTGACGGTCGCCACGCGCTGGTCCGACCGCGCCATCGGCACGGGCTGGCTGGTGCGCACCGCCGCGGGCTCGGTCGGTGCGCTCGCGGCCACGGCGCCGATCACCGCGGCGCTGCTCGGCACCGTCGCGCCCGTCGGCGTCGCGCTCAACTTCGCCGCGATCCCGCTCGCGGCCGTCGCGGTGCCGGGCGTGCTTGCCGCACTCCTCGCCGACGGCCTGCTGCCGCCGCTCGCGCAGGCGTTCGCGGCCGGCAGCGGGCTGCTGCTTCACGGCCTCGAGGCGCTCGCGACGTGGGGCGCGGCGGTGCCGTACGGGCACCTCGTGCTCGCCGCCGAGCCGCGGTCGGCCGCACCGTGGGTGGCGCTGCTCGTGCTGGCGCTCTGGGTCGTGCACGGGCGCGCCACGGCGGCGCGCGCCGTGCTCCGCGCGGGGTGGGCCATCGGCGTCGTCCTGTGGGCCGCGCTCCTCGGTGCGCGCGTGCCGGACGGCGCGGCCGACGGGACGCTGGCGCTACATTTCCTCGATGTGGGGCAGGGCGATGCCACGGCGATCCGCACGCCGCGCGGCCGCTGGCTGCTGGTCGATGCGGGGCCGGCGGATGCGCGGCTCGACATGGGGCGCCGCGTGGTGGCGCCGTTCCTCGCGAGGCATGGCGTCCGGCGGCTCGACGCGCTGCTGCTCTCCCACGCGCATCAGGATCACGTGGGCGGCGCCGCCGCGGTGCTGGAGCGCCTGCCGCCCACCACGGTCCTGGAGCCCGCCCGGCTCGTCGACGAGCCCGGCTACGGCGCGTTCCTCGCCGAGGTGCAGGCGGGCGGCGACCGGTGGCTCCCGGCCAGGGACGGCCAGCAGTTCACGATCGACAGCGTGCGCTTCACCGTGCTCCATCCCGACACCGCGTGGGCGGGCTGGGGCACCGACCTGAACGAGGACTCCCTGGTCCTGCTCGTGGAATACGGCGCCTTCCGCGCCCTGCTCGCCGGCGATGCCGGGCTGCCCGCCGAGGGGCGGCTCGCCGGGCGTGTGGGCGACGTGGATGCGCTGAAGGCCGGGCACCATGGCAGCCGCTCCGCCACCGGCGACGCCTGGCTCGACGAGCTCCGCCCCGAGCACGTCATCCTCTCGCTCGCCGCCCGCAACCGCTACGGCCACCCGCATGCGGAGGTGCTCGACCGCCTCCACGCGCGCGGCCTCGTCCCCTGGCGCACCGACCGCCACGGCACGATCACCCTCACCTCCGATGGCCGCACCAGCACGGTCACCCCGACGCGCTGACCCGCCGAGCCGCCCACCGACATGCTGCCCAATTCGAACATCATCACCCTCGAGCGCTTCATCATCGAGCAGGAGCGCCTCTTCCCCGAGGCGACCGGCGAGCTCTCGAGCCTCCTCTACGACATCTGCATCGCCGCGAAGATCATCTCCGCCGCGATCCGCCGCGCCGGCCTCGTCAACATCCTCGGCTCCGCCTCCAACACCAACGTGCAGGGCGAGGAGCAGCAGAAGCTCGACGTCTTCGCCAACGAGACGCTCAAGAACTGCCTCCGCAGCACCGGCCGCGTCTGCGTGATGGGCTCCGAGGAGGACGACGACATCATCCCCGTGCCCGAGAGCTCGCGGGCCGGCAAGTACGTCGTGCTGTTCGACCCGCTGGACGGCTCGTCCAACATCGACGTGAACCAGGCCGTCGGCACCATCTTCTCCATCCACCGCCGCAAGTCGCTCAACGGCCGCGGCACGCACGACGACGTGCTGCAGCCCGGCAGCGCCCAGGTGGCCGCGGGGTACGTGATCTACGGCTCCAGCACCATGCTCGTCTACACCACCGGCCGCGGCGTCGCCGGCTTCACGCTCGACCCCTCGATCGGCGAGTTCGTGCTGTCGCACCCCGACATCCGCATGGCGCCCGTCGGCAAGTACTACTCGGTGAACGAGTCCAACTTCGGGCGCTGGGAGCCGCCGGTGCAGCGCGCCGTCCGCGGCTTCCACGGCGACTTCCCGGAGCGGATGAAGGGGAAGAACAGCCGCTACATCGGCTCGCTCGTCGCCGACTTCCACCGGAACCTCATCACCGGCGGCATCTTCATGTACCCGGCCGACCGGAAGAACACGGCGGGGAAGCTCCGGCTGCTGTACGAGTGCGCGCCGATGGCGTTCATCGCCGAGCAGGCGGGCGGCGCCGCCACCGACGGCACGCGCCGCATCCTCGACGTGGTGCCCGAGTCGCTGCACCAGCGCACGCCGTTCGTCGTCGGCTCGAAGGACGACGTGGCGTTCGTCAGCGCCGTGATGGCGGGCGAGGCGTGACCGCGGAGCGTCGCGCGTGGGGCCCGGCCGACTGGCCGGAGGCGCGGGCGGCGTCCCTCGGCGCGCCCGGCCACTGGCCGTTCACGCGCGGCGTCTACCCCGAGATGTACACGAAGCGGCTGTGGACGATGCGGCAGTACGCCGGCTTCGGCACCGCCGACGAGACCAACGCGCGCTTCCGCCAGCTGCTCGCCGCGGGGCAGACCGGCCTCTCGACCGCGTTCGACCTGCCGACGCAGATGGGGTTCGACTCGGACCACCCGATGGCCGCGGGGGAGGTCGGCCGCGTCGGCGTCGCCATCGACACGGTGGACGACCTCCACGCGCTCTTCCGCGCCATCCCGCTCGGCGAGGTCTCGACCTCGATGACGATCAACGCCACCGCCGCGATCCTGCTCGCGATGTACGTCGTGGTCGGCGAGGAGACCGGCGTGGCGCGCGCCGCGCTGCAGGGCACCGTGCAGAACGACGTGCTCAAGGAGTACATCGCGCGCGGCACGTACATCTACCCGGCGCGCCCGTCGCTCCGGCTGGCGGCGGACCTGTTCCGCTTCGTCGCGCACGAGCACATGCGCTTCAACCCGATCTCCATCTCGGGCTACCACGTGCGCGAGGCAGGGTGCACCGCGGCGCAGGAGGTCGGCTTCACGCTCGCCAACGCGTGCGAGTACGTTCGCGTGGCCGTCGCGGCGGGGCTGCCGGTGGACAGCTTCGGCCCCCGGCTCTCGTTCTTCTTCGCCGCGCACAACGACCTGTTCGAGGAGGTCGCCAAGTTCCGCGCGGCGCGCCGGCTCTGGGCGCGGCTCGCGCGCGAGCGGTTCGGCGCGGGCGACGAGACGTGCCGCCTCCGCTTCCACACGCAGACGGGCGGCGTCACGCTGCAGGCGCAGCAGCCGATGAACAACATCGTGCGCGTCACGGTGCAGGCGCTCGCCGCGGTGCTCGGCGGCACGCAGTCGCTGCACACCAACGCGTTCGACGAGGCGCTGGCGCTCCCCACCGCCGAGTCGGCGACGCTCGCGCTCCGCACCCAGCAGGTGCTCGGCTTCGAGTCCGGCACGGCCGACGTGATCGACCCGCTCGGCGGCAGCTGGTACGTCGAGGCGCTCACCGACCGGCTCGAGGCCGAGGCGCGCGCGATCGTCGAGGCGGTGGAGGCGCTCGGCGGCTCGGCGGCGGCGGTGGAGGCGGGGTGGTTCCAGGAGCGGATCGCGGCGAGCGCGTGGGAGATCCAGCAGCGGCAGGAGGCGGGCACGCTCACGGTGGTCGGCGTCAACCGCTTCACCGACGACAGCCCACCGCCGCGGATCCCGGCGCCCGACTATCCCGCCCTCGAAGCGCGGCAGAAGGCCCACCTCGCCGAGGCGAAGGCGCGCCGCGATCCCGCGGCAGTGGCGGCGACGGTGGCGGAGGTGGAGCGCGTGGCGGCGGGGGAGGGGGCGTTGATGGAGCCGATCATCGAGGCGGTGCGCGCGCGCGCCACGCTCGGCGAGGTGAGCGACGCGCTCAGGCGGGCGTGGGGGACGTTCAGGGAGGGGGGGCATGCGGGGTGAAGCGGGAGCACCGGAGCCGTCGAAGGGCGCATCGGTGAGGTGCGTAGTCTTCGGCCGCTCGGCGGCTTGGGCGGTGGCGTTTGCCGCTGCGACGTCGGCGTGTGTCACCGCGCTGGCGTCGAACGATGAACAGCGGCCGCTGTCGCGCGGGGACGCGACGGTTGAGGGGCGGCGCGTCCTGGCGACGGATGTCTCCGGCGTTCTCCGCCCAGGCGGGTTCGACCTGGAGATCAGTCGGAGGGAACCGGACTTCGGCGCACCGCGCGATTCGCTCGGCTTCCTCCTCTGGATCTCGCTCCGAACTCCGCTGCGCCTCGGTGAGCCGTTGGAGGTCGGCGGACCGGATTTCCCCGGCGGCTTCGCCCGCGTGTCGCGTCAGGCGCCGAACGGTGCCTGGAACTCCGCGGCCGGCACGCTGGTCCGTGGTTCGACGATACGGCTGGACTCGCTCGACCCGACCCGTCGCGTGCTCTTCGGTCGGTTCGAGGCGCGAGCCGTCAACCGGGAGGTGTGTGCCCAGCCGCTGCCGCCCGGCTGCCGCGCGCTGGGTGACACGCTGCGCCTCACGGAGGGACGGTTCCGCGCTGCCTACGTGACGCCGCTCGTCGGCCCACGATGAGATCCCGCGTGGCGTCGGTCGCGGTGGCCGCCGTGCTGACGGGCTCTCCGTGCGCCGCCCAGCAGTTCCACCTCGCGCTGGGTGGGGGCCTCGCCGCGGGCCTCGGTGCGACGGGACAGTTCGCGCCAGCGGGGCCACTCGCGTACGCCGAAGCGGGATGGCGCCCCGCCGCGTCCCGGCCAGGCGCCGTGTTGCGCATCGAGCATGCGCGGCTCGCAGCGGACCCGCTGACCACGCTCGTCGATGACGCCCGCCGATCGACCACCGCCATCACGCTCGGCGCGGAGTTCCGGCCCGCGCGTCGCCTCCTCCCGCCGTTCGACGCGCGGCTGACGCTCGGCGCCGTAGCCTTCCGGGACGGCGGCTTCGTGCTCGGCGGCGCGTCGGCGGCGGTGCCCGGTCGGCTCGGTTCGCAGGCGTGGGCGTTCGGTGGAGCGCTCGGCCTGGGCCTCGCGCTGCCGCTCGGCCGCGTCGCCCTCATCGGCGACTTCCGCGCGGTGCTCGTGCCGCGGCGCGAGGGGGACTGGGGGATGGTGCCGCTGACCGTCGGCGCGCGGGTGGCCTGGTGATGCGCGTCCTCGTGCTCGCGGCGGTTGGCGCCGCATGCGCGGTGGCGCCGCTCTCTGCCCAGGCGCCCGAACTCACGCCGTTCGCCGAGGCGGCGCTGTCGTCGCGATACGGCCTCGGATCGCGGGACGACGCCCCCCAGTGGCAGGGCGTCGGGCTCCGCGCCTCATGGCCGATCATGACGCGTGCGGTGTCGCTGCACTACGTCATGGAGGTGCTGCCGGTCGTGCGCCTCGGCGCCCCGCCCGAGCCGCCTCGGCTCGCCAATCAGGCGACCGCGGCGCCGCAGCCCGAGGACGGCCAGCGGTTCGCGGCGGGCGTGATGCCCATCGGCGTCGAACTTCGGCTGCCGTTCGATCCGGCGACCCGCGTGACGGCCCGCGCGCTCGGCGGCCTCGTCGCAGCCAACGTGCGGCTCCCGCCCATCTCCGGGCGGGAGGTGAACTTCGCCTGGCGTCTGTCGGTCGGTCTCGAGAAGGTGCTGCTGGGGCAGGCCGTCTTCGGCGCCTCCCTCGGCTGGACCCACCTGTCCAACGCCGGTACCGCGCTGCAGAACCCCGGCCTCGACCTGCTGGTGGCGCAGCTGGGCGTGACGTTACGCCCGTAGCGCCGTCCTGCGCGCGGCCGCCTACGTCCAGATGATCACCACCATGCAGCTCACCGGCACGCCGGGGAACTCGTCGGCCACGTTCCAGACGGGCACCACCTCCACCGCCTCGATGTGGAACGCGTTCATCTCGCGGAAGTCGGCGATGTTGTTCGGCTGGTCGCCGTTCACCGACGTGTAGACGCACTGGATGTCGGTCCAGCCGGAGCTGCCGAAGCTCCGCACCGAGCCGCCCATCACCGTCGCCTCGCCGAACCCCATCGACATCTGCGTCACCTGCCGCGCGCCGACGCGCGGCGCCAGCGCGCGCGCCGCCTGCGTGATCTCGTTCTGGTCGAGCAGCTGGCGCGGGTCGATGGTGCCGAAGCCGCGGTTGATGCGCTGGCCGACCTGGTACGCGATCGCGTCGCCGATGTTCGCGAAGCGGCGGAGCACGTCCCGGCTGATCATGCGGCTGCTGCCGCGACGCAGCCGGTCGTTCATCTCCTGGTGCTCGCGGCGGAGCGGCGCCAGCCGCTCGGCGATCGTCACGAGCTCCGGCAGGTCGGGGCCGACCGAGTTGAGCTGCACCTCCCACTCGCGCACCGAGCCGTCCTCGATCGAGAACGAGATGGTGACGGGGCGGAAGCCGATGCGGCGGATGAGTGCGATGTGCTCGCCGGCCGGGAGGTTCGGCACCGCGAAGTGCCCGTCGGCATCGGTGAACGACGCCTTGGGCGCGGAGAGCATCCGCACCTCGGCCTGCGGGATCGGGCGCCCCGTGCGGTCCACCACGCGACCCTTCGCGTGTCCGACCTCACCGGTGGCGGGCTTCCCCGGCAGCGTGCCGACGATCCCCTGGGCATGGGCGACGCCGCCCGGCAGGGCGGCCACGAGGAGAGCGACACACGCCCCCCGCAGGATGTGCGAGCGCATGCTGGAATGGTGGGGCGATGCGCTCGGGATGGCAATGGTGGGGGCCGGGAGCCAGGCGCCAGGCGCCAAGTTCCAACGGCCGGGAGCGCGGGACTCCTGGGCCCGGTACCTGGCTCCTGGTCCCCGGCCCCTACAACCACACCACGATCACCCCCGCGCCGAACGGCAGCCACGGCCACTGCTGCTGCACGGCCTCGGGGGCGACGAACTCGAGCGCTTCGATCTGGCCCGGGCGGTAGTCGGCGAGGGTGACTGCGGGGGTCGGCATGCCGCCGTTCAGCGAGACCATCAGCTGGTTGCGCTGCGTCGGGTCGGCGGTCAGCGCGTCCGGCGTCGCGGCCGCGAGGGCGTTCCGCCACGGGTCCGCCGACCCGCCGACGCCGGCCGCGGTGTTCCGGATGAAGCGCACCTGCGCCGCCAGCGCCACCGCCTGGTCGAGGTTGGGGAAGCGACGCAGGTAGTCGTTCGTGAGGACCCGGCTCTGGCCGCGACGGAGCCGCGCCTCGAGGTCGGCGTAGCGCGTCTCGGCGCCGAAGCCCGCGCGGGAGCGCGCCTCCAGCTCGGGCAGCTGGTAGGGCAGCTGCTCGAGGTCGGCCCGCAGGTCGTAGACCTCGCCCTCGTTGAGCGTGAGCGAGAGGAGCACCGGCGCGTGCCCGATGGCGCGGACGAGCACCATGTAGTCGCCGGCGGCCATGCCGTCGAAGGCGAAATGGCCGTCGGCCGCGCTCGCCACCGCGCGATCCCGGCCGAGCAGCACCGCCTCCGCGTTGACCAGCGGACGCCCGCCGATGTCCTTCACGAGCCCGATGATGCGCCCCGTCCCGGTGCCGCGGCGGGCGGAGGGCGCATCGGGCACGAGCTGCGCGGTGGCGGGGACGGCGACGGTGAGGGTCAGGCTGGCGAGCAGGAGCGAGGACAGGCGGCGCATGGACTGTCTCCAGTCGTGGACTATCGGGACACCTCTCGGGGCCACAGCACCGCCACTCCGCAACCATCATGCTGGACCCCGGCGATCGCGGTGGTGGCCGCTCCCATCGGGATGAGCTCGACCGCCTCCATCTGCGCCGGCGAGAACTCCTCGAGCCGTGCGCCCTGCATCGCGAAGTCGCCCCGGAGCGACACCATCCAGCAGTCAGTCTGCGTCACGGCCGTCGACACCGGCGCCGGGCGACGGAACGGGTCCAGCCGCTGCGGGAACGGATGCGGCTGCACCACGGGGTCGAGGATCAGGCCGGAGCGCGGCGTGTACGGCAGGAATCCCCGGAGCCGGAACTCGAACGCGGCGCCCCAGTCGAGGAAGCGCTCGAGGTCGTCGCGCGAGAGCAGCTTGCTCTCACCGCGACGGAGCCGCGCGGCCATCTCCCGGATCGCCGGGCCGTCCGTGAATCCGCTCCGCGCCACGACGTCGATGTCGGGCAGCTCCCGCGCGGTGTACGCGTCGAGCCGGAAGCCGTAGTCGCGGCGCTCGCCGGGAGCGAGGGTCACGGAGAACTGGGCCGGCGCGTAGCCGATCTTGCGCACGCGCAGCAGGGCGCCGAGGCCGGCGGGGAGGCGAAGCGCGAAGCGCCCCGAGGCGTCCGTGCGTCGGACGCTACCCGAGGAGAGGATGAACACTTCGGCGTCGGGGATTGGCCGGCCGGCCGGATCCATCACCGTCCCGACGACCAGTCCGGTCGGCGGCGGCGGGGCAGGCTGCTCGACCGCCTGCTGGGCGGCGAGCGGTCCGGCCAGGGTGACGAGGATGGCGATCGAACTGCCCAAGGCGGGGGTCATGAGATCCCTTGCTGAACGGGTCCGGACTAGCCTATTGCAAACGTAGTGCCATCTGCAGAACGCCATCATCCCCTCGCGCGGACGGGCACAAGGCCGGGTCGAGTCGGGCGGGCCGTCGGGGCCCTGCCGTCGCGGCGGCGCCCGTGTCGGTTGAGGCGCCCCGCCGCCACGGGTAGATTTGCAGGTTTGTGCGGCGCTTGGGGTTGCGCCGAGGCTGACCCGAGGAAGGACCGATGCCGACCTACGAATACGTCTGCGTGGCGGGCCACGAGTTCCAGGCCTTCCAGCGCATCAGCGACAAGCCGAAGTCCAAGTGCCCCGCCTGCGGCCGGAAGGCGGAGCGCCGCATCTCCGGCGGCTCCGGCTTCCTGTTCAAGGGCACCGGCTTCTACATCACGGACTACGGCAAGGACGGGAAGGGCGCCCGGAAGCCGGAGGCCGCCGAGGCGGCGCCGGCGTCGGGCGGTGACGCGAAGGCGGAGGCGCCGGCGCCCAAGGCCGAGGCGCCCGCCGAGAAGCCGGCGAAGGCGTCGAAGAAGAAGCCCGCGGCGTGACGGACGTCCTGCGCGCCGCGCTGGCCCGCGTCGCCGCCACGCTCGGCGAGGACGGCATCGAGTTCGTGCTGGAGCGCCCGCGCGACGCGGGCCACGGCGACCTCGCGACGAACCTCGCCATGGTCGTCGCGCGCAAGCAGCGCGCGAACCCGCGCGCGCTCGCGCAGCGGGTGCTCGACGCGCTCGAGCTGCCGGCCGGCGTCGTGCAGAAGAGCGAGATCGCCGGGCCGGGCTTCATCAACTTCTGGCTCGACGCCGACCCCCTCGTCGCCGACCTCGCGCGCATCCTCGACGAGGGGCCGCGCTACGGCCGCAGCGACGCCGGCCGCGGCCTCCGCGTCAACATGGAGTTCGTCTCCGCCAACCCGACCGGCCCGCTCCACGTCGGCCACGGCCGCGGCGCCGCGCTGGGCGACGGCATCGCCACGCTGCTCGAGTGGACGGGGCACGAGGTGGTGCGCGAGTTCTACATCAACGACGCGGGCGTCCAGATCGACAAGCTCGCCGCGTCGCTCTGGGCGCGGGTGCAGCAGGCCGCGGGGCGCGAGGCCGCGATCCCCGAGGGCGGCTACCACGGGGAGTACCTCGCCGAGAACGCGCGCGAGCTCCTCGCCACCGAGGGCCGCGCCTTCGCGGACCTGCCGGACGACGAGGGGCGCCGCCGCTGCCGCGCGCTCGCGCTGGCGATGCAGCGCGTCGACCAGGACCGCGACCTCGCGACGTTCGGCGTCCGCTTCGACGTGCTCTTCTCCGAGCAGTCGCTGTACGACGAGGCGCGCATCGCGCCGACGCTCGCGCGGCTCGCGGCGGCGGGGCTCACCTACGAGCAGGACGGCGCCCTCTTCCTGCGCACCAGCGACTTCGGCGACGACAAGGACCGCGTGCTGCGGAAGTCGGACGGCAGCTACACGTACTTCGTCCCCGACATCGCGTACCACCTCGACAAGGCGGCCCGCGGCTTCGACCGGGCGATCGACGTCTGGGGTGCCGACCACCACGGCTACATCCCGCGCATGCGCTCGGTGCTGCGCGCCCTCGGCCTCGGCGAGGCGTTCTTCGACGTCGAGCTGGTGCAGCTGGTGAAGGTCGTGAAGGGGGGCGAGGAGGTGCGCATGAGCAAGCGCGCCGGCGACTTCGTCACGCTCCGCGACCTCGTCGAGGAGGTGGGCGTGGACGCGGCGCGATACTTCTTCCTCATGCGCCGCGGCGACTCGCCGCTCGTGTTCGACATCGAGCTCGCGCTCCGCCAGACCGACGAGAACCCCGTCTTCTACGTCCAGATGGCGCACGCCCGCCTCTCGGGGATCTTCCGCACCTGGGGCCAGCCGCCCGAGGCGGCGACGGGGACGCTCGACCCCGCGGGGCTCCCCGCGCCGGAGGACCGCGAGCTGCTCCGGACGCTCGCCGCCTTCCCCGAGCTGGTCGCGCGCGCCGCCCGCGAGCGCGAGCCGCACCGCGTGTGCACCTACGCGCACGACCTGGCCGGGCTCGTCCACGGCTGGTACCACCGCACCCGCACGGTCGGCGAGCCCGAGCCCGTGCAGCAGTCGCGCCTCCTGCTGGCCCGCGCCGCGCGCACCGTGCTCGCGAACGCGCTCACCCTCCTCGGCGTCTCCGCGCCGGACCGGATGTAAGCCATGAGCCTCCTCGTCGTCGGCAGCGTCGCCCTCGATTCCATCCACACGCCGTTCGGCGAGACCGCCGATGCGCTCGGCGGCTCCGCCGTCTACTTCAGCATCGCCGCGTCGCTCCTCGCGCCGGTGAAGGTCGTCGGCGTCGTCGGCGACGACTACCCGGTGCACGAGCTCGACGCGCTCGCGGCGCGCGGCATCGACTGGTCGGGCGTGGAGAAGGCGGCGGGCGAGTCGTTCCGCTGGAAGGGGAAGTACTCCTACGACCTCCAGAGCCGCGAGACGCTCGAGACGCGCCTCGGCGTCTTCGCCGCGTTCCAGCCGAAGCTGCCCGAGGCGGCGAAGCAGGCGCAGTTCGTCTTCCTCGGCAACATCGACCCCGAGCTCCAGCTCGGCGTCCTCCAGCAGATCGCGCGGCCGCAGCTCGTGGCGTGCGACACGATGAACTACTGGATCCAGGGGAAGAAGGACGCCCTGCTCAAGCTGCTCGCCCGCGTCGACGTGCTGCTCGTCAACGACGGCGAGGCGCGCGAGCTCTCGGGCGACTGGAACATCCACCGCGCCGGCCGCTGGATCCTCGCGCACGGACCGAAGCGCGTGGTGATCAAGCAGGGCGAGTACGGCGCGCTCCTCGTGGAGCCGGGCCGCACCTTCTTCGTGCCCGCGTTCCCGCTGGAGGAGGTGTTCGACCCGACCGGCGCCGGCGACTCGTTCGCGGGCGGCTTCATGGGCTACCTCGCGCGCACCGGCGACACGAGCAGCGAGGGACTGCGCCGCGCGATGGTCTTCGGCTCGGTGATGGGCTCGTTCGCCGTGAGCTCGTTCGGCATCAAGGGGTTCGACGGCGTCACCGTGAACGACGTCACCGGCCGCGCGCGGCAGTTCCGCGAGCTCACCCACGTCACGATGGCCGAGCCGCTCCCGTGAGCGGCGACGGCCAGGCCGCGCGGCAGTACGCCGCGGCGGGCGTGGACCTCGAGGGGGCCGAGGCGGCGAAGGCGCGCATCGACGTGCTCGTCGCCTCCACGCGGACGGCGCTCTCCACGGGCGCCGTCGGCGGCTTCGGCGGCATGGTGCGCGTCCCCGCCGGCCTGCGGCGGCCGGTGATCGTCATGAGCACCGACGGCGTCGGCACCAAGGTGATGGTGGCGCGCCAGCTCGACCGGTGGGACACGGTGGGCGAGGACCTCGTCAACCACTCCGTGAACGACATCCTCGTCCACGGCGCGGCGCCGCTCGCGTTCATGGACTACATCGCCGGCGCGGGGCTCACGACGGCGCAGGTGGCGGGGATCGTGGAGGGGATCGCGCGCGGCTGCCGCGCGCACGACATGGCGCTCGCCGGCGGCGAGACGGCGCAGATGCCGGGGCTCTACCGCCACGGCGACTACGACCTCGCGGGCACGATCATCGGCGTCGTGGAGGAGGACGAGGCGCTCCACGGCGAGCGGATCGTCCCCGGCGACGCGCTCGTCGGCCTCGCGTCGACCGGGCTGCACACGAACGGGTACACGCTCGCCCGGCGCGTGCTGCTCGAGGTGGCGGGCCTCTCGCTGCACGACGAGCTGCCCGGCACCGGGACGAGCGTCGGCGACGCGCTGCTCGCGGTGCACCGCAGCTACGTCGCGGCGCTCCGCCCCGTCTTCGGCCGGGTGCACGGGCTCGCGCACATCACCGGCGGCGGCATCGGCGGGAACCTCGTGCGCGTGCTGCGCGACGGCGTCGAGGCGGTGGTGCAGGCCGACAGCTGGACGTGGCCCGCGCTCTTCCGCACCATCCAGGCGCGCGGCGGCGTCGGCACCGACGAGATGCGCGAGGTGTTCAACCTCGGCTGCGGGATGGTCGTCGCCTGCGCGCCGGGCGACGTCGCCGCGGTGCGGGCGTCGGCGGCCGCGGCCGGCGTGGACAGCTGGGAGATGGGCGCGGTGCGGGCCGGCCCCCGTACCGTCACCTTCGCCTGACCGGCGGCCCCGCCCGTGGATGACGCCACCGCGATGCGGCGCGCGCTCGCCCTGGCGCAGCACGGCTGGGGGCGGGTGGCGCCCAACCCGCTCGTCGGCGCCGTGGTGCTGCAGCGCCACGAGGTGGTGGGCGAGGGGTGGCACGCCGAGTACGGCGAGGCGCACGCGGAGCGGATGGCGCTCGCCCGGGCCGGTGAGCTCGCGCGCGGCGGCACCCTCGTCTGCACGCTGGAGCCGTGCGCGCACACCGGCAAGCAGCCGCCCTGCACGGAGGCGATCCTCGCAGCCGGGATCGCCCGCGTCGTCTTCGCGGTCGACGACCCGAACCCCCTCGCCGCGGGCGGCGCCGCACGGCTCCGCGCCGCGGGCCTCGAGGTCGTGGGCGGCGTGGAGGCCGAGGCGGCGCGGGCGCAGCTCGCGCCGTTCCTGCACGCACAGCGCGGCACCGGGCGGCCGTTCGTGGCGCTCAAGCTGGCGCAGTCGCTGGACGGGCGCATCGCCGACGCGACGCTGCGCTCGCAGTGGCTCTCGGGGCCCGAGGCGCGGGCATGGGCCCAATGGCTCCGCGCGGGGTACGATGCGATCGGGGTCGGGAGCCGCACCGCGCTGGCGGACGACCCGCTCCTCACCGTCCGTGGGGAGGTCACCCCCCGGGTGCCGCCCATGCGGGTGGTGTTCGACCGGGGCCTCGCGCTCGCGCGCGGCTCGCGCCTCGTGCAGTCGGTGGCGCAGGCGCCGGTGCTGCTGGTCGGCGTCCCCGATGCGGACCCGGAGCGCGCGCGGCTGCTCGGCGAGGCGGGCGTGACGGTGCTCCGTGCGGCCACGCTGCCCGAGGCGCTCCGGCTGCTGCACGCGGAGCACGGCATCGGCAGCCTGCTGGTGGAGGGGGGCGGACGGCTGGCGGGGGCGCTGCTCGCGGACGGGCTCGTCGACCGCCTGCACCTCGTCACCGCCCCGGTCTGGCTCGGGGAGCAGGGGATCCCCGCGTTCGCCGGGCACCCGTCGTACGCCATCGCCGACGCGCCGCGCTGGCGCGTGGTGGAGCGCCGGCCCCTCGGCGCGGATTCCCTGCTCGTCGCCGACCGCGACGCGGCGCCCTGAGCGCGCCGCGCGCGGGCGCCCCCGCTCCCCCCGAGGTGTCGCCGTCCATGTTCACCGGCCTCGTCACCGCCATCGGCACCATCACCGCCGCGACGCGCTCCGCGGAGGGGCTCACGTGCGCGATCGCGTGCCCGTGGGACGACCTCGCGCTCGGTGAGTCGGTGGCCGTGGACGGCGCGTGCCTCACGGTGCAGCGCCTCCTGCCCGGCGGCTTCGAGGTGCACGTCATCACCACCTCGCTCGAGCGCACCACGTTCGGTGACGCGGCGCCGGGGCGGCGCGTGAACCTGGAGCGCGCGCTCCGCGTCGGCGACCGGCTCGGCGGGCACCTCGTGCAGGGGCACGTCGACGGCGTCGGCACGGTGGAGGCGACGCGGACGCACGGCGACGCGTGGCTGGTGGACGTGCGCGTGCCCGAGGCGGTGTGGGCGGTGAGCGTGCCGCTCGGCTCGATCACGGTGGACGGCGTGAGCCTCACGGTGAACGCGATGCCGGCGCCCGGCGTCATCCAGCTCTCGCTCATCCCGTTTACCTTGGAGCACACGACGCTCGGAGCGCGCGTGGCCGGCGACCGGGTGCATCTCGAGGGTGACACCATCGGCAAGTACGTCGCCCAGCAGCTCCGGGCCCAGCTGGAGCGCGCGCGATGACCTTCGGGTCGGTGGAACAGGCGATCGCGGACCTGCGGGCGGGCAGGATCATCGTCGTCGCGGACGACGAGGACCGCGAGGACGAGGGGGACTTCGTCTGCGCCGCGGCGCACGCGACGCCCGAGGCCGTCAACTTCATGGCGGTGCACGGGCGCGGGCTCATCTGCCTCGCGCTCACCGGCGAGCGGTGCGACCAGCTCGGCCTCCCGCCGATGACGGAGACGAACACCGAGGCGCAGGCGACGGCCTTCACCGTCTCGATCGACGCCGACCGGCGCTTCGGCGTGACCACCGGCATCTCCGCGGCCGACCGTGCCGCCACCATCCGCGTCGCCCTCGACCCCGCCACCGTGCCCGCCGACCTCCGGCGGCCCGGGCACATCTTCCCGCTGCGCGCGCGCGCGGGCGGGGTGCTGAAGCGCGTGGGCCACACCGAGGCCGCGGTCGACCTCGCGCGGCTCGCGGGGCTGCCGCCCGCGGGCGTCATCTGCGAGATCCTCAACGCCGACGGCACCATGGCGCGTCGGCCCGAGCTGCACGCTCTCGCGGCGCAGCACGGGCTCACCTTCATCACGCTCGCGCAGCTCGTGGCGCACCGGCTGCGGCACGAGCGGCTCGTGCAGCGCATCGCGGAGGCGCGGCTCCCCACGGCGGCCGGCGAGTTCCGGATCATCGGCTACCGCAACGACCTGGACGGCGCGGAGCACGTGGCGCTCGTCATGGGCGAGGTGGCGGGCCGCGCCGACGTGCTGGTCCGCATGCACTCCAAGTGCCTGACCGGCGACGTCTTCGGCTCGCAGCGCTGCGACTGCCAGTTCCAGCTGCACGCCGCGATGCGGAAGATCGCCGAGGCGGGCGCGGGCGTCGTCGTCTACCTCGACCAGGAGGGGCGCGGCATCGGCCTGCTCAACAAGCTGCGCGCGTACGCCCTGCAGGACGCCGGCGCCGACACGGTGCAGGCCAACCAGCGGCTCGGCCTGCCGGTCGACTTCCGCAGCTACGGCATCGGCGCGCAGATCCTCCTGGACCTCGGCCTCTCGGACATCCGCATCATGACGAACAACCCGCGCAAGCTCGTCGGCCTCGACGGCTACGGCCTGCGCATCACGGAGCGCGTGCCCCTCGAGGCCGACCCGAACGAGTTCAACCGGGACTACCTCGCCGCCAAGCGCGAGAAGCTCGGCCACTTCCTGCACGGCTGACGCATGCCCGCCTTCGAGGGACGCCCCGTCGCCACCGGGCCGGTCTGCATCGTGGCGAGCCGGTACAACGAGCTCGTGACGACGCGCCTGCTGGACGGCGCGCTCGCGGCGTGCCGCGAGGCCGGGCTGCCGGAGGCGCGGGTCGACGTGATCTGGGTCGCGGGCGCGTTCGAGCTGCCCGCGGCGGCGGCCGCGGCCGCGGAGACGGGGCACTACGTCGCGATCGTGGCGCTCGGCGCCGTGATCCGCGGGGAGACCGCGCACTTCGATTTCGTCGCGGGGCAGGCGGCCGCGGGGCTCACGCAGGTCTCGGTGCAGCACGCCATCCCGGTGGCGTTCGGCGTGCTGACGACCGACACGCTGCCGCAGGCGCTCGCGCGCGCGGGCGGCGACGCCGGCAACAAGGGCCATGAGGCCGCGATGGCGGCGCTCCGGCTCGCCGACGGGCTCCGGCAGCTGCGGGAGGCGCATGGCCGTCAAGCCTGACACGCGCGCCCGCGCCCGGGCGTGCCAGCTGCTGTACGCCTGGGAGGTGCAGGGCCGGCCGCCGCTCGGCGGCGTGGTCGCGGGGCTCGCGCGCCTCGTGGGTGCGCGCGCCACCGAGCTCGACGCCGCCGCCGACCTCGCCGAGGCGATCGTCGCCGACGTCGTGCGCCTCGACCGCGAGACCGCCGCGGCCGCCGAGCACTGGCGCCTCGAGCGGCTCGGCCTCCTCGAGCGGTGCATCCTGCGCGTCGGCGCGCGCGACCTCGGCGACGCCGACGTGGCCCCCAAGCTCGCGATCGACCGCGCCGTCCGGCTCGCGCAGTGGTTCGCCGGGGCGAAGGCGGGCGGCTTCGTGAACGGCGTGCTCGACCGCATCGCCCGCGACCGCGGCCGCCTCTGACCCGCGCGGCGGCGCCCCGCGGCGTGTCCCTCTCCCTCCTCGTCGTCAACTGGCAGGACCGCCTCAACCCGCAGGCCGGCGGGGCGGAGATCCACCTGCACGAGATCTTCGGCCGCCTCGCGGCACGCGGACACCGGGTGCGCCTCGTCTGTTCGGGGTGGCCCGGCGCGCCCGCGCGCGCGGAGGTGGACGGCATCGCGGTGGAGCGCACGGGCGGGCGGCACTCGTTCGCGCTGCTCGGCCGGGGCGCGGTGCGGCGCGCGCTCGCCGCCGAGCGGCCGGACGTGCTGGTTGAGGACGTCAACAAGGTGCCGCTCTACCTCGCCGGGCTGGCGCCGGTGCCGCTCTGCGTCCTCGTGCCCCACCTCTTCGGCGAGACCGTCTTCCAGGAGGCGCCGTGGCCGCTCGCGGCCGCCGTCTGGCTCGCCGAGCGGCGGCTGCCCCGCGCCTACGCGCGGGCGGGGTGGGAGGCGATCAGCGAGAGCACCCGGGACGACCTGGTGGCGCGGGGCGTGCCCACCGACCGGATTCGCGTCATCCGACCGGGAGTGGATACTCACAAGTTCACCCCGTCGGCGGACTGGCGGCGCGACGGTCCCCCCACTTTCCTGTACATAGGTCGCCTCAAGCGGTACAAGGGCGTCGAGGTGGCGATCCGGGCGCTGGCACTGGCCCGTCAGGCCCGACCGGAGCTGCGGCTGCTCGTGGCCGGCAGCGGGGATCACCGACCGGGGCTGGAGGCGCTGGTGGCGGAGACCGGCCAGGGCGAGGCGGTGCGGTTCCTCGGCCGGGTGAGCGAGGCGGAGAAGCTCGCGTTGCTGCGGGCGGCGTGGGCGAACGTGTTCCCGAGCCCGAAGGAGGGGTGGGGGATCACGGTGATGGAAGCCGCGGCGTGCGGGACCCCGACCGTCGCCTCCGACAGTCCCGGCCTCCGGGACTCGGTGGTGGACGGGGAGACGGGCTGTCTCGTGCCCCACGGTGACGCGGCGGCGATGGCCGGGCGCCTCCTGGCGCTCGCGGGAGATCCGGCGTGGGTGGCGCGCCTGGGACAGGCGGCGCGACGGCACGCGGAGGCCCACGGGTGGGACCGGGCGGCGGCGGCGACGGAGGCACATCTCACCGAGCTCGCGGCGGCGGGAAGCCGCGGGCTCCCCTCACGGGAGTAGCCCATGCAGACGATCGTCACGGCGCGGCACTGCGAGATCCCCGAGAGCCTGCGCGAGCGCGCGGTCTCGGTGTGCGAGCGGCTCGGCCAGTTCGCGCCGCGGCCGATGGATTCGGCGGTGGTGTTCGACACCGACGGGCTCGCGCACGTGGCCGAGGTGCGGCTGCGCGCGTCGGGCGAGGTGTTCGTGGCGAAGGGCGACGGGCCGGACCACCGGACGGCGCTCGACCGGGCGGAGGAGAAGCTCCGCCGGCAGCTGGACAAGCGCGCGAAGCGGCCTCGGGCCGCGCGGAGCCGCCGCGCGTCGGAGGCGACCGAGGCCTGATGCTCCGGCCGCGCGACTTCCTGGGCCGCGGCGATCCGCTCGAGCTCGAGGCCCTCACGGGCGATGCGGGGCTCGACCGGCAGCTGCCCGACCCGGAGGTCGCGAGTCCCGGCCTCGCGCTGGCCGGCTACACGGGGCGCTTCGCGCCGCAGCGGATCCACGTCCTCGGCGAGACGGAGATCACCTACCTCCGTTCGCTCGATGCGGCCGCGCGGCACGAGCGCCTCCGCGCATTCTTCGCCTTCGACGTGCCGTGCGTCTTCGTCACCAAGGGGCTGGAGGTGCCGTCCGAGCTGGTGGCGCTGGCGCGCGAGCACGGCGTGCCCCTCCTGCGCAGCCGGCTCAAGACCGCCGACTTCTACCGCCGCATCAAGCCGATCGTCGAGGCCGCGTTCGCCCCGACGACGACGCTGCACGGCTCGCTCGCCGACGTCTACGGCGTGGGGCTCCTGTTCGTCGGGCGCAGCGGCATCGGCAAGAGCGAGTGCGTGCTGGACCTGGTGGAGCGCGGCCACCGCCTCGTGGCCGACGACGTGGTGCGCGTCACCCGGCGTGGCACGGACGTGCTCATCGGCCGCGGGCACGAGCTGGCGGGGCACCACATGGAGATCCGCGGCATCGGCCTCATCGACATCCCGCAGCTGTTCGGCATCCGCTCCGTGCGCCAGCAGAAGCGCATCGAGGTGGTGGTGCAGCTGGAGGACTGGACCGAGACCAACGACGCCGACCGCACCGGCCTGGCGCGGCAGGAGACGGAGGTGCTCGGGGTGATGCTGCCGAAGGTCGTGGTGCCGCTCAACCCGGGGAAGAACCTCACGGTGATCTCCGAGGTGGTGGCGATGAACCACCTGCTGCGCTACGCCGGCATCGACGTGGCGCAGCAGTTCAACGAGAAGCTGATCGCCCGCATGAAGGAGAAGGTCGGCGTGGCGGCGTACCTGCAGGAGGACTATGAGTGACGCGCCGCCGGCGGAGCTGACCGGCGTGGTGGTGGCGCACGGCGAGCTCGCCGCGGCGCTGGTGGGATCCGTGGACGGCATCACGGGGCTGCGCGGCGCGCTGATCCCGGTCAGCAACACCGGCTGCGACCGCGACCAGCTGGAGGCGCGCGTCCTCGCCGCCGTGGGGACGGGGCCGTGCGTCGTCTTCGTGGACATGGCGAGCGGCTCGTGCATGTTCGCCGTGCTCCGCCGCCTGCGTGCGCGCGAGGACGTGCGGGTGGTGACCGGCGTGAACCTCGCGATGCTCCTCGACTTCGTCTTCCATCGCGGGCGCTCGCCGGCGGACGCGGCGGTCGCCGCGCGCCGCACCGGCGAGGCCGCGATCACGGTGGCCTGATGCCGTTCGTGCTGTGCCGCATCGATGACCGCCTCATCCACGGCCAGGTGGTCGTGGGCTGGGGCCAGCCCCTCCGCGTGCAGCGCATCGTCCTCGTGGACGAGCAGGTGGCCGCGAGCCCGTGGGAGCAGGAGCTCTACCGCATGGCCGTGCCGGACGACATGGAGGTGGTCGTCGCGTCGCCGGCCGAGGCGGCGGCGCAGCTCGCGGCGTGGCACGCCGACCCCGCGCCCGCCATCCTCCTCACGGGGGACATCGAGGTGATGGCGCGCCTGCGCGAGGCGGCGCCCGGCGTGGTGACGCGGATCAACCTCGGCGCGGTGCACCAGCGCGAGGGGCGCACCCGCTACCTGCCGTACCTGTTCCTCGCCGAGGCCGAGGTCGCCCGGCTGCGCGGCCTGCGGGACGGGGGCTGCGTGGTCACGGCCCAGGACGTGCCGAGCGCCGCCCCCGTGGACGTGCTCCACCTGGGATGACGCCGCTCGCCTCCGCGCTCGCGCTGGCGGGGTGGGGCGCCGTGACGGCGCTCGACCTCGTCTCGGTGCCGCAGGCGATGCTCGCGCGCCCGCTCGTCGCGGGCACCGTCGCCGGCGCGCTCGCGGGCGACGTCGCGGCGGGGGCGCGGGTCGGCGCGCTGCTCGAGCTCTACGCGCTCGACGTGCTCCCCGTCGGCGCGTCGCGCTACCCCGACTACGGCCCCGCCGCCGTCGCCGGCGCGGCGCTCGCCGCGGGGCTGCCGGCCGGCGCCGGGCTCGCGCTCGGCGGCCTCCTCGGCCTCGCGCTGGCGG
>JANRIU010000093.1:0-52337 GCA_033764615.1 Gemmatimonadales bacterium
GTGCGCGCGCTCTGGGGCGTGGCGCAGCTCGCACGGCTGCGTAGCGGCCGCCTGGCACGTGGCGTGGCGCGCGGACTCGCCGCCGGCCCGCGCGCGGCGCTCGCCGCGCTCGACCGGCGCGACGCGTGCATCGCCGGGGTGGATGCCCGACTGGGGGACGCGGCGGCATGGCTGCTGCCGGTGCAGGCGCGCACGGCGTTCCCGCACGCGCCGACCGGCGCGCCGGTCGACGTGGACGGCGCGCGCGTGCCCTACGACGTCGCGTGCGCGGTGCACGTGGCGCTGGCGTCGCTCACCGGGCATCCGGCGCTCAGCGTGCCCGTGGGCTTCGGGCCCGACGGCCTTCCCGTCGGCGTCCAGCTGCTCGGCCACCGTTGGGACGAGCCGCGGCTGCTCGCGGTGGCGCGCGCGCTCGAGCACGGGTTGGGCGCGCATCCCCCGGCCCCCTTGCCGGGCCTCCCGGGGCCGGATTGATTCGCGGGTGCCAGGAGCATGCGCCCCATCACGCAGGGCCCCGTGCACCGGGGAGGAGCGAGCATGTCCGAGTTCCTGAAGTTCCTCAAGCAGTACGGCGTCATCGGCCTCGCCATCGCCGTCATCATCGGCGGCAAGGCGAACACGTTCGTGACGTCCATCGTCGACGGGCTCATCATGCCGGTGGTCGGCGCGCTCACGCCCGGCGGCAACTGGCGCGAGGCCGAGGTGGTGCTGGGCGGCATCCACCTGAAGCCCGGCCTGGTGCTGGGCGCGGGCATCGACTTCCTCATCGTGGCGTGGCTGGTGTTCGTCTTCTCCAAGAAGGTGCTGAAGGAGGAGGAGGTCTCGAAGAAGTGACGCGGGAGGTCCTCATGGCCTGCGCGGTGCTCGGTGCCGCGGCACCGGCCGGCGCGCAGGAGGCGCCGGCCTGGCGCAACGTGGAGATGCCGCGGGCCGCGCTGCCGGTGGCGGCGCCGGCCCCGGAGCCGCCGGCGAAGCGGGAGGAGTTCACGGGCGACCTGAGCTTCGTGAACACCGCCGGCAACACGCAGATCACCACGCTGAGCCTCGGCAACAGGCTCCGGCTCCGGCGCGGGGCGTGGACGCTCAACCAGTCGTTCGGCTTCATCTACGGCGAGGATCGCGGACAGCGCAACACGGAGATCTGGCGCGCCGGCGTGCGGGCCGACCGGCTCCTGCGGCCGCACCTCGCGGGCTACGCCATCAGCACCTTCGACCGGAACACGCTCGGCGGCTTCTCCAGCCGCGTCACCGTGACGGCGGGGCTCGGCTGGCAGGCGCTCCGCACCGCGCCGCACGCGCTGCTCCTCGAGGCGGGCGGCGGCCACCTCTGGCAGCAGAACGTCGGCGCCGCGGCCGACGAGCGCTCACCGATCGCGCGCGTGGCCGGCACCTACCGGTACACCTTCCGGAAGGACACGTATGCCCAGCAGGTGGTGGAGTTCCTGCCGAACCTGCGCACGGCGGCGGCGTGGCGCCTGAACAGCGAGAGCGCGCTCGTGGCGCCGCTCTCCAGGGCGCTGGCGCTCAAGGCGAGCTACGTGATCCGCTACGACAACCGCCCGCCCGGCACGTTCCAGCGCAGCGACCGCCTGCTGACGACGGGGATCCAGCTCACGCTCTGAGGCCCGCGCAGGGCGCGCGCGGTGCGGGGTATACTTCATGGTTCCTCGCGCACGGAGCGGAGCATGGCGAGCGGCGTGGTGCCCGACTGGCGGTCGCGCGAGGAGCCCGAGCCGCTGCCCGAGCGGCTCTTCCTCGCCGTGCCGCTCGATCCCGCCACGCGCCGCGCGGTGGCCGCCCGCCTGCCGCGCGCGCTGCCGGGCCGCCGCACCGACCCCGCCGGCTGGCACCTCACCCTCCGCTTCCTCGGCGACACCTCGCGCTTCCGCCGCGAACGCCTGCTCGACGTCCTCGACGACGTCGCGTGGCCCGCGCCGTTCACGCTCCGCTTCGGGTCGCTGGGTGCGTTCCCCTCGCCGGCGCGCGCGCGCGTGCTCTGGCTCGGCGTCGACGAGGGGACGGCCGAGCTCGCCGCGCTCGCGCGCGAGGCATCGGCGGCGGCGCTCGATGCCGGCTTCGCCGCGGCCGACCGCTTCGAGCCGCACCTGACGCTCGCGCGCTTCGGCGAGCCCACCTCGGTGGAGGCGCTCGTGCGGCGCGCGCCGCCGGTCGTCGTCCCGCTGGAGGTGCCGGAGGTGGTGCTGTACCGCAGCGAGCGTTCCCTGGGCCCGGCCCGCTACCACGTCGTCGCCCGCTTCCCGCTGGATGGCTGACGACGCGCGGGCGGAGTCCCTCGTGCGGGCGCTCGGCCTCGCGCCGCATCCGGAGGGCGGATGGTATCGCGAACTCTTCCGCTCGCCGTCGCCGCCCGCCGCCGCCGGGCCGGGCGCACGAGCGGCCCTCACGGTGATCTACTTCCTGCTGGCGCGGGGCCAGCGGAGCCGCTGGCACCGCGTCGATGCGGACGAGGCGTGGCTGCACCTGGAGGGCGATCCGCTGGAGCTGCTGCTGCTGGCGCCGGGCGCGACGTCGCTCGAGCGGCGGGTGCTCGGGCCCGTGGGCGCGGACCAGGCGCCGGTGCAGGTGGTGCCTGCGGGCTGGTGGCAGGCTGCGGCGCCGCTTGGCGCGCACGCGCTCGCCTCGTGCGCGGTCGGGCCCGGCTTCGAGTTCCGCGGCTTCGCGCTGCTGGACGACGTGCCCCCCGCCGAACGGGACGCCGTGCTCGCCGTGCCGGGGGCGGCGCCGTTCGCGTGATCCTCTTCCGGCAGGACGCCACGCTGCGCGTCACGTGGGTGCAGACCGTCGGCCGCCTCGCGGAGGCCAGCGCCTGGTTCGGGCGACGCGACGACGAGCTCTTCGACCCCGAGACCGCCGCGCGCCTCGCGGTGGCGAAGGCGCAGGTGCTGCGCCGGGGCGACCCGCTCACGCTCACCGTGCGCGTGCCGATGTCGCACGGCCCCGAGGAATGCCACGTGCGGCTGGAGGCGGAGTCGCCGCTGCCCGACGAGGCGCCGTGGGTGCGCGGCATCGTCCGGCCGCGGGTCGGCAGCGCGGAGGCCCTCGCCGCGCTCGTCGACCTGCTCGACGAGTCGCGGCCCCCGGTCTGCCGCGTGGACGCGGCCGGCCGCGTGGAGGCGGTCAACGCCGCCTACGCCACGCTCCTCGCCACGGAGCCCGGCCGCCTGACGGGTCGCGCCTTCGCGTCGTGGCTGCATCCCGACGCGGCGATCGCGATGGTCGAGCAGCAGCGCGCCGCGATCGCCTTCGGCGTGGCGCCGTTCGACGTGGTGCACGTCCGCGCGGACGGCGCGCACGTCCGCGCCGCGGGGCTGCTGGTGCCGAGCAGCCATGCCGGCCGCACGCTGCGCGTGGTGCGGTACTCGGCGCTCGCGGGCGCGCCGGGCGCGCCGGACGACGAGCTGCTCGAGCGCGTGGTCGGCGTCATGCCGGGGCTGCTCTACGTCGTCGACGAGGTCGAGCGCCGGCTGCTCTTCGTGAACCGCGAGGTGGAGACGCTGCTCGGCTACGCGCCGGAGGAACTGCTCGCGCTCGGCAACGAGGTGTTCCGCCGCATGCTCCATCCGGACGACCACGCGCGCGTCCGGCGCCTCGGCGACGAGTCGCGCCGCCTGGCCGACGGCGCCTGGCTCGACGCGGACGTGCGGCTGCGCCACCGCGACGGCAGCTGGCGCTGGTACCGCACGCGCCGCACCCCGTTCCGCCGCGCGCCGGACGGCACGCTCAGCCAGACGCTCGTCTGCGCCATCGACATCACCGCGGAGCGGGCCGCGCAGGCCGAGCGCCGCCGCGCCGACGCGAAGCTGCGCGCCGTCGCCGATGCCGACCTCCTCGGCATCGCCTTCACCGACGAGAGCGGCCGCTACCTCGAGGCGAACGACTACCTGCTCCGCCTGCTCGGGCGGGACCGCGAAGACGTCGCGTTCGGCCGCCTCCGCTGGCAGGAGATCACGCCCCCCGAATGGGCCGAGGCCGACGCGCGCGCGCTCGCGACCGCGCGGGCGCGGGGCGCGTGCCCGCCGTACGAGAAGGAGTTCCTCCGCCCGGACGGCACGCGCGTGCACGTGATGGTGGCCGCGGCCGCGCTCGCCGACCGTCCCGGCGAGTACGTCTGCGTCTTCCTCGACCGCTCGGACGTCGACCGGCAGGCGGCGCTGATGGAGCAGACGCACGCCACGGCGCACGTCGGCGGGTGGGAGCTCGACATCGCCACCAACGCCGTGCGCTGGACGCTCGAGACGTACCGCATCCACGAGGTGTCGCCGGCCACGTTCGAGCCGACGCTCGACCGCGCGCTCGACTTCTACACCCCGGCCTCGCGCGCGGTGGTGGCGGCCGCGGTGCAGGCATCGCTCGAGTCCGGCGCGCCGTGGGACCTCGAGGCCCAGATCGTGACCGCCGGCGGCCGCACGGTGGACGTGCGCGTGGTCGGCCACGTGGACCGCGACGGCACCGTCCTCCGGCGGCTGTACGGCTCGTTCCAGGACATCACCGACCGCAAGCGGCTCGAGGCGGCCCTGCTGCAGGCGCAGAAGATGGAGGGGATCGGGCGGCTCGCCGGCGGCATCGCGCACGACTTCAACAACCTGCTCACGGTGATCCTCGGCGTCACCGACCTGACCCTCGCCGACACCTGGCCCGACGACCCGCTGCGCGAGCAGCTGCAGCAGATCCGCGAGGCCGCCGAGCGCGCGGCGCAGCTCACGCGGCAGCTGCTCGCCTTCGCGCGGCGCCAGATGATCCAGCCGCGCGCCGTCGACGTGAACGCGCGGATCCGCGGCATGGAGCGGCTCCTGCGCCCGCTCCTTGGCGAGCCGATCGAGGTCATCGCCGAGCTCCAGCCCGGCTGCTGGCCCCTCCGCGCCGACCCGGCGCAGCTGGAGCAGGTGCTGCTCAACCTCGCCGTGAACGCGCGCGACGCGATGCCGACCGGCGGCCGCCTGCGCATCACGACCGCCAACCAGTCGCTGGCGGAGCGCGAGGCCGCCGCGCTCGGCATTCCCGCGGGAGACTATGTCCGCCTCGAGGTCGCCGACACGGGCACCGGCATGGACGAGGCGACGCAGGCGCACATCTTCGAGCCGTTCTTCACCACCAAGCCGCTCGGGGCGGGCACCGGCCTGGGCCTCGCGGTGTGCTACGGCGTGGTGCAGCAGAGCGGCGGCGCCATCAGCGTCGACAGCACGCCGGGCCTCGGCAGCCGGTTCACCATCCTGCTGCCGCGCGCGGACGACATGGAGCCGACCGTGGTCGCCCCCGCCATCGAGCGCGCGGCGGCGGGGAGCGGCGCGCGGATCCTGCTGGTGGAGGACGATCCGCTGGTGCGCGCATTCGCCGAACGCGTGCTGCGCCGGGCGGGCCATCGCGTCACCGCCGCGTCCGACGGCACCGAGGCGCTCGCGCTGGCCGAGTACGCGGAGCGCCCGTTCGACCTGCTCGTCTGCGACCTCGTGATGCCCCGGCTCGGCGGCTTCGAGCTCGCGCGCCGGCTGCGCGCGCGCTGGACGGGCCTGCGCGTGGTGCTGATCTCGGGCTACACCGACGTCCCGGAACTCGTCGCCGAGCGCGACGGCCCCGGTGGCTCGGCGTTCCTTGCGAAGCCGTTCACGGCCGAGACGCTGGAGCGGCAGGTGCGGGAGGTGCTGGCCGACCTGCGGGTCCGGACGGCCTGATTTGGTCACAATCCCGACACCTGGTCGGTCTTTTCCTCTTCGCCCCACAACGCGATATTGACCGTTGCTGTTCAATGTTCGTGACGAAATCCTTCGACGAATCAGGCGAGATGCACAGCGCTGTCGTTCCTTGCTGATCGCTCGTGTGACGCCCGAAGGCGTCATCCATGCCGCCCGCGCGCTCGGGCGTCCTGGTGCCATGATCCGGGACGGCGACCTGCTGGTCGGCGTGTCGGCCAGTGCGGCGGCGCTCGTCGCTCGGGCGCGCGCCGAGGCGTGCGCGCGCGACGCGGCAATGCCGCTGCCGGGGCCAGACGGCCCCCTGCCCTGCATCGTTCGAGCGTATCCGCTCGGCAGCGACGATCCCGATGTGCTGCTCGCCGCGGTGCCCGCCGCCGCGGGCGCGGCGGCCGACGCCCTGCTCACCGAGCTGCTCGCGGCGCCGCCGAGCCGCGAGGACGCGGCGCGCGGCGCCCACGCGCTGGCGCTCTCCGCGCTGGGCGACGCCGAGATCTTCGGCCTGCTGCTCACCGCGTACGACGGCCTCATCACCGACGCCAACGGCTACACCCTCCGGCTCCTCGGCTACGCGCGCGAGGAGCTCATCGGTCGCCTGCGCTGGCAGGACATCACGATGCCGGGCACCGAGGCGGCGGACGCTCGCGCGACCGCCGAGCTCCTGCGTGACGGCGTGTGCCGCCCGTACGCGAAGGCGTATCGCCACCGCGACGGGCGCGCGGTGCCGGTCGCCGTCGCGGCGGCGCGCGTGGCGGAGGCGCCGCCGCGCATCTGCGCCATCGTGCTCGACCAGTCGGAGGCGCGCCAGCAGGAGCGGCTGTTGACGCTCTCGCAGGAGGTGGCGCGCATCGGCAGCTGGGAGCGCGACCTGGTCACCGGCCAGGAGACGTGGTCGGCCGAGATGTTCCGGCTCCTCGGTCGTGCGCCCGGGGCGGGGCCGGTGCCGACCGATGGGGTCGTCGGCCTCATCGCGCCCGAGGATCGCCCGACCGTGGCACCGGTCATGCGCCGCGTGATGGCGGAGGGGGGGGATTTCGCGTTCGACGTCGAGATGGTGCGCGACGATGGCAGCCGCTTCCCCGCGCGCGCGACCGGCCGGTGCGAGCTGTCGGACGGCCGGCCGCGGCGCATCACCGGCGCCCTGCAGGACCTCACGACGCTGCGGCGCCTCGAGGCCGAGGTGCGCGAGGGAGAGGCGCGCTTCCGGGCGCTCTTCGGCGCCGATCACGTCGGCGTGCTCCTGACGCGCCATTGGACGCACATCGTGGCCGCGAACCCGTTCGCGCTCGGCCTGCTGGGACGCGCCGAGGCGGACCTGGCCGCCGGCCTCCGCTGGCACGACATCAACGCCCCGGGGCAGGAGGCGCTCCACGAGCGCGTCACGCGCGAACTCGTGGAGCACGGCCACTGCCATCCGCACGAGCAGCACCTGCGGCGCCCCGATGGCGAGGAGGTGCTCGTGCTCATGGCGTGCGTGCGCGCCGGCGAGGACGAGATCCTCTCGGTGCTGATCGACCTCCGCGCCCAGCGCGCGCTGGAGCAGCAGCTCGCGCGCGTGCAGCGGCTCGACTCGGTCGGCCGGCTGGCGGGCGGCATCGCCCACGACTTCAACAACCTCCTCGGCATCGTGCTCGGCTTCGCGGAAGTCGCGGAGGCGGCGACCGCCGAGCCGCCGGTCCGCCGGGCGCTCTCGCACATGCGCGATGCCGCCACGCGGGGCACCGCGCTGGTCCGGCAGCTGCTGCAGTTCGCGCGGCGCGAGGCCGGTCCCGTCGGCGCGCTCGACCTGGCCCAGGCGCTCGACGACCTCGTGCCGATCCTCGGGCGCGTGCTCGGCGAGGACGTCCTGCTCGAGGTCCGCCGCCCCGAGGCGCCGCCGCCGCGCGTCCGGCTCGACGCGGCGCAGTTCGAGCAGGTCGTGGTGAACCTCGCCGCCAATGCGCGCGACGCCATGCCCGACGGGGGGCGGCTCATGCTGGCGCTGGAGCATCGCGAGATGCCCGAGGGCGGCCCCCTCCCGGCAGGGCCGTACGTGGCGCTGGTGGTGCAGGACACGGGACGCGGGATGGATGCGGCGACGCTGGCCAGGCTGTTCGAGCCGTTCTTCACCACCAAGGCGGAGACCGGCGGCACCGGTCTCGGCCTCGCCACCTGTTACGGCATCTGCCGGCAGGCGGGCGGCGACCTCCGTGCCGAGTCGTCGCCCGGGCAGGGAGCCACGCTCACCGCGCTCCTGCCGCTCGTGGACGACCTGCCGGTCGCCGCCGCGGCCGGTGCGCCCGAGGCCCTGTCCGTGCGCGGCCACGAGACGCTGCTGATCGTGGAGGACGACGCCGACCTGCGCGCCGTGTGTGCGGAGGGCCTGCGGCAGCGCGGCTACGCCGTCCTCGAGGCGGGGGACGCGGAGGCGGCGATCGGCGTGGCGCGCACGCACTCGGGCCCGATCGCCGCCGTCGTGAGCGACGTGATCCTGCCCGGCGCCGGTGTCGGCACGCTCTGGGCGCAGATCTCGGGCGCGCGGCCGGAGACGCGCCTGCTCCTCACCTCGGGCTACGTGGACGACGTCCGCGTGCGCCGCGCGACGGCGCTCGCGCCGGGCTCCCGCTTCCTCGCCAAGCCGTTCACGCCGTCCGCGCTCGCGAGCGAGGTCCGGCGGCTGCTCGACGGCTGACGCCGCGCACACCCGCGGGGGGCCGGCGCACGAGGGGCCGGGATGCCGGTGCATCGCGGCCCCTCGGCGTCATCGTCTCCGCCGAACTCAGGCGCGGCGGCGACGCGCCACCAGCCCGATGAGCCCGAGCCCTGAGGCGAGCAGCGCGTACGTCGACGGCTCCGGCACGACCGACGTCGGCACGTCGAGCAGCTTGATCTGCCCCGCCAGCGCCGAGCCGGTCGGCACCGTTCCCGTCCACGCCATCGTCACGTTGCCGGTGATGGAGAAGTTGCTGAACGACGACGCGCCGACCCAGAGCAGCACGTCGGTGTCGTCGGCACCGGCCGACGATGAGCCCACGCCGCTTCCCACCGCGGTGCCGTTCACGAACAGGTTCGAGAAGGCGAAGCTCGAGGTGGTGGCGCCACCGGCCGACCGCGTGCGGAACAGCACCGCGTTGGCCGACGGGCCGCCGACCTGGCCGGTCGAGATCGTGGTGCTGCCGAGCTGCAGGGAGAAGACGTTCCCCGTGCGGCTGTACGTGAACGCCACCGTGGCCCCGTTCGTCCAGGCGCGGAAGCCCGGTGTGTACGGCGCGCCGCCGGCGCAGCTCTGCACCGGCACGCACGTCACCGGCGCGTTGATGCCGAGCTGGCGATCCGCGTTGCCGCGGCCGATGCGGAGCTCGCCGACCGGGCGCTCCACGAAGTTGTAGACCGACGGCGACCCGCCGCCGAGCCGGTTGCGGAACCAGACGTCGAGGTCGGTGGCGCCCTCGGGGTTGTACGGCGCGCCCAGCACGGCCGTGTTGCCGTAGGTGCCGGGGAGCCACTGCGCCGAGGCGGGCGCGGCGGCGAGGATCACGAGGCCGGCCACGAGGGTCGACCGGACGGGAAGGCGGGACATGCGGACTCCGGACAGGTGAAGCAGGCAACCATCGATCGGACGCGTCATCTCCGGTGTCGACCGCGCACAACAGCCTGTGTCGCGGCTGCGGCGGAGCCTCGGGGGCGCGTCCCTGCGCCGGGCGCCGTAACCCCTTGTCCGGCCTGCTGTTGCGGACACGGGATGAGAAGGCGATCGGAGGGAGTGGCAAGTGGCGGGCCAGCGCCCGTCACGGCCGCATCACTTCGCGGGGAACTTCTCCGGGAACTGGCGGGCGATGGCGGCGGCGATGGCGTCCGCGATCATCGGCATATGGGCGCTGGCGGCGGCGATCCGCTCCGCCGTCACCGGCGCGGGCTGGCGTCCGGCCTGCGCATCGACGACGCGCATGAGCCCGAGGATGTGGGTCGAGACCAGCTCGGCGAGCGCCGTGCGGTCGACGGTGGGGTTGGCGGCGCGGAGGAAGTCGGCGAGGTCGCCCGCGTAGCCGACGAGCTGCACCACGCCCCGCTCGTAGGCGCGGCGGTCGCGGCGGCGGTACGCCTGCGCGTAGTCGAGGAGGAAGCCGATGTGCGCGCGCCACAGTTCGAGGAACTGCTCGCCTCCCGCCGCGCCGTAGATCCCGCCGATCGCGCCCGCGAGCGCGCGCGCGTTCGCGTCGACGCTGTCGGCGGCGCGGCGGAAGCCGGCGTCATCGCCCGCCAGCAGCAGGCCCGTCGCCGAGGCGAGCGCGGCGGTGTGCGCGCCGAGGAGGCCGCGCAGGGCGCCTTGCAGTGCGGGGGCGGAGGCCTGCGCCGCGAGGACGGGCGGGCGGACGAGCGGAGAGGCGGACGCGAGCAGCGCCAGCACGAGCACGCGCGCCGTCATGCGCACCCACCGTCTGCCCGTCCGCCCGTCCGCCCGTCCGCCCCTCACAGCGCCTCCCGCATCTCGGTGGCCGTCTGGTACCGCTGGGCGCGATCCTTCGCGAGCGCCCTTCGGATGGTACCCGCGAGCGCCTCGGGGATCGTCGGGTCGACGAGCCGCGGGTCGGGCGGCGGTTCGGTCAGCACCTTGTTGGCGAGCGCGAGCACGGTCGGCGCCTGGAAGACCTGCGCCCCCGTGAGGCATTCGTAGAGCACGCACCCCGCCGCGTACAGGTCGGCGCGGCCGTCCACCTCCTCGGCCATCAGCTGCTCGGGCGCCATGTACTCGGGCGTGCCGATGATGGTGCCCATCGCGGTGAGGCCGCTCTGCCCCGCGGGCGCGGCCTGCGAGAGCCGCGCGATGCCGAAGTCCATCACCTTGAGCAGGCCCGAGGGGTCGACGACGAGGTTCTGCGGCTTGATGTCGCGGTGCACGACGCCTTCCTCGTGCGCCACCTCGAGCGCGCGGAGCAGCTGCTTGCCCACGGTGAGCGTGACGTCCACCGGCAGGCGGCCCCGGCGCCGGATGAGGTCGCTGAGCGTCGTGCCCTCCACGTACTCCATGGTGATGAAGTACAGGCCGTCGTGCTCGCCCAGGTCGTGCGTCCGCACGACGTTGCGGTGGCTGATGCGCCGCGCCAGCCGGATCTCCTGCTTGAACCGCTCGAGCAGCGCCGGATCGGCCATCGCCTCGGCCTTCAGCGTCTTGATGGCGACGCGCTCGCCGAGCTCGAGGTCGGTGGCGCGGTAGACGATCCCCATGCCCCCCATGCCGAGCAGCGCCTCGATGCGGTAGCGCCCGGCGAAGGTGCCGCCGGGCACCATCATGCTGCTCGTCACCATCGTCGGCGCCTCCGCGGGCGACGCGACGGTGCGCCCGGTGCCCGTCGTGAGGAACGCCACGAGCCGCTCCTGCTCGCGCAGCTCGGCGAGCAGGCGGCCGAACTGCTCCTCGAGGTCGCCGATCTCGTCGCCACGCGTGCGGGTGATGGTGCCGGTCTCGCGCCCCTCGGCGAGGGCGCGCGTGAGCGCGGCGAGCCGGTTCACGGGGGCGGCGAGCTGGCGCGCGAGCGCGAGCGACGCCGCCGAGCCGAGCAGCAGCCCGCCGAGGCCGACCAGCAGCACCGTGCGCTCGAGGTCGCGGTAGCGGGCGAGCTCGGCGTCGCGGTTGCGGAGGCCGGTGTAGCCGGCGACGGGGTAGCCGCCGGCGGTGCGCAGCGCGCCGACGGTGCCGACCCACGCCTCGCCGGCGTCGAGGCGGATGCGGCGCGCCCCCGTGTCGGCGGTCGCCGCGGCCAGCGGCGCGGCGAGCACCGCGGCCGGGAGCGTTCCCGCCACGGGGTGCGCCCGGTCGAGCGAATCGCGCGCGAAGAAGACGACCTCGCTGCCGGTGGTGCGGCGGATGCCGGCGGCGAGCGCGGAGTCGACGGGGAGCGCCACCACGAGCACGCCCGCGAGGCCCGCATCGCCGCGCACGGGGACGGCGACCGCCTGGAAGAGCCGGTCGCCCTGCGGGCCCGGCTCCACCCACGCGCCCTCGGCGGTGCGCCCCTCGAGCGCGAGCCCGACGAGCGCGCCGCCGCCGAGCGAATCACCCGCGACGTCGCGGCGGTGCGTGTCGGCCTGCAGCACGCCGGCGGCATCGGTGAGCAGCGCCCATTCGGCGCCCGACTGCGCGCGGAACTCGTCGGCCTGGTCGAGGAGGTCGGTCCGGCTCGCCGCGGCGAGGGCGGCGCTCACGCGGCTCGCGTAGGTCGGCACCTGCGCGAGCCCCTCGACGAGCCGGGCGAGCGCCCGGCTGCGCGCGGCGAGCTGCTCGTCGATCGCGCTGCCGGTGGCGGCGAGCGCGGCGTCGAGCGTCGCGTCGGCGGCGACGCCGGCACGCTGCTGGATCGCGAGCAGGACGAGCCCGAGCGTCGCGGCGAGCACGAGCGCCGTGGCGCCGAAGATGCGGAGGCCGAGCCCGCCGAGGCGCCGGCTAATAGCGGCGACCTCCGGTCGTGTACGGGCGGCCGAACTTGTTGAGGTGCGGCTGGAAGGCGAAGCCCCGCGCGTCGAGCGCGAGGCGGAGCGTCGTGTCGGCGCGGACCGCGAGCGGCTGCGTGACGAGCGGCGCGCGCTCGTGCCACGCGGTCAGCGTCCACGTGCCCGGCGGTACACCGCGGATCGCGAAGCTGCCGTCGCCGCCCGGCTGCGCGTGCAGCGCCCCCGGGGTCACCACCACGAAGGCGGCCATCGTCGCGTGGATGTTGCAGTAGACGCGCACGATGCCGGGCCGCGCGAAGGTGACGGCCTTCGCCTCGCCGCGGCCGTACTGGCCGAGGTCGAACGGCGCCTCGTCGGAGAGCGAGAAGACGTTGTGGTTGAACGGATCGTGGTTGGGGAAGCTGACGCTCGAACCGGCCGGGACCACGAGCACCCGCGGGAGGAACTGCTTCCCCTCCGTGGCGATCTCGGCCCGGACCGGCGCGGCGCGCGGGGCGCCGGGACCGCTCAGCCACACCACTGCCTGCGCCACGTCATCTGCCGGCCGGTCGCCCCGGTCGGTGACGACGACGGAGCCTCCGACGACCGCGCCCTGCGCGCCGAGCGGGCGGCTCCCCGCCGAGAGCGCCGCGAGCAGCAGGAGGCCGGCGCGCGCGGCGCGCGCCGGCTCCGGGTAGCGCGCCCGCTGGGATGAGGGCATCGTTGGAGGCTACTCCGCCACCGTCCCGGGGGTCAACGCATGCGCGCCATCTCGCCGTCCGCCAGCCTCGCTGGCGTCGTCTCGCTCGTGGTGGCGTCGGGCCTCGCTGCCCAGGCCGCCCCGCCGCCGGTTGCGCCCCCGCCCGCGGCGGCGCGTGCGCCGGAGGTGCGCGTCACCGGCCAGCTGCTGCTGCACGGCTTCTGGAACGGCGACCGCGTCAACAACACCGACGTGCCGACGATCGCGCTGCCTGCCGCGGCGCCCGGCGGCCTCCCCGACGAGAACGTCGGCGGCGCGCTGCGGCAGACCCGCCTCGGCGTGAACGCCTTCCTCGAGGGGTTCGCGGGCGGCAACCTGCGCGCGGAGGTCGACGTCGACTTCTTCGGCGGCCAGCAGCCCTCGAGCGGCGGCCGCACCTTCCCGCTGCTCCGGCTGCGGCGCGCGGTGATGGAGCAGCGCTGGCAACATGTGCACGTGCTGGTGGGGCAGGAGGGGCCGCCGGTGCTCGACGTGAACCCGTCATCGCTCGCCGCGATCGGCACGCCGCTCGCCGCGAGCGCGGGGAACCTCTGGCTCTGGCTGCCGCAGGTGCGCGTGACGGGGCTCACCGGGGAGCCCGGCACCGTGCGAGTCGGCGTGGAGGGCGCGGTGCTCGCGCCCACGGCCGGCGAGCCGGTCGATGCCTTCAACGTCCAGCCCGATCGCGCGGAACGGAGCGCGCGCCCGTACCTGCAGGCCCGCGCGCTCGTCCGCTGGGGCGAGGGCGACGACGCCGGCGAGCTGTCGCTCGGCGGGCACCTCGGCTGGCTCGCCGTCGCGGGCGGACGGCGCGTCCCCTCGCGCGCCGCCGCCGTGAGCGTGCGCGCGCCGCTCGGCCGGCTCGTCGAGCTGCGCGGCGAGGCGTTCACCGGCCAGGCCCTCGCGGGCCTGGGCGGCGGCGGCATCGGCCAGAACCTCACCGTCGCCGACTCGGCGCTCCGCACCACGGCGGGATGGGTGCAACTGCTCGTGCGCCCGACGCGCGCCTGGGAGGCCGGCGCGATCGTCGGGACCGACCGACCTGACGTGGCGGCCGCGCCGGCGCCGGGGCAGCGGCCCACCGCCGACCGCATCCGGAACACCGTCATCGGCGGACACGTGCACTGGCGCCCGGAGCCGGTGCTCGTCGGGCTCGAGGCGCGACGGATCGAGACGCGGTACCTCGGCGCGCCAGGGCTGCGATCGGCGCTGCAGGTGAGCGTGGTGGCGGGCATCGTGTTCTGAGTCGGCAGGGGGGCATGCGGGCCGGCGGGCCGGGCATTTTGCCGGGTGGGGGGTGCCGCGTCTGTCGCGTAAGTCGTTGTGCTGCATGACGGCAGTGACTCGGCCCGGCAATTGCGAGTTTGGGGGTCATGATGACGAATCCGTCACGGGCTGCCGCCCTCGCGGTCGTGCTTGCCGCCGCCTGCGGCGGGTCGGACGCCCCTGCGGGCCCCGGCCAGCCGAACCCGAAGACGCCGACCGCCACCGCCGCGCATGCCGGGAACAATCAGGCCGCCGCGGTGAACACCGCCGTCGCCATCGCCCCGGCCGTGCGGGTCAGCGCCGCCGACAACAGCGGGGTGGCGGGGATGGTGGTGACGTTCAGCGTCGTCTCCGGGGGCGGCACGCTCGCGCAGCCGGTGGACACGACCGACGCCGACGGCATCGCGCGCGTGGGGAGCTGGACGCTCGGCCCCGCGGCGGGTGCGCAGGTGCTCTCCGCGCGGACGCCCGGCCTGCCGGAGGTCACGTTCACCGCGACGGCGACGCCGGCGGCCGGGCAGGGGACGCTCACCGCCGCGGCGAACGTCGACAACCAGTCGGGACCGCCGGGGCAGCCGCTGGCGGCGGAGCTGGCGGTGGTCGTTCGCAACGCCGTGAACGCGCCGGCCAGTGGCGTGACGGTGACGTTCGCCGTCACGGAAGGTGGCGGCGCGCTCGAGCGCACCAGCGCCACGACGGATGCGCAGGGGCGCGCCAGCGCCGGCCGCTGGACGCTCGGGCCCGCGGCAGGCGTGCAGCGCGTGACGGCCAGCGCGGCGGGGCATACGCCGGTCACGCTCAGCGCCACCGCGGTGGCCGGCGGGCCGCCGGGCATCGCGCGCACCGTCTTCGCGAGCGGTCTCTCGGCGCCGTGGGACCTCGCGTTCGCGCCCGACGGCGCGATGCTCTTCACCGAGCGCAGCCGCGGCCTCCGCGTCCGCCTGCCGGATGGCACCGTGCGCGGCGTGGCGCGTCCCGCCGACCTGGTCGTCGAGGGGCAGAGCGGCATGCTGGGCCTCGCGCTGGACCCGGAGTTCGCCAGCAACCGCCGGCTCTACGTCTACATGGCGTCCAACCTCGGCGGCAGGACCGACAACCGCGTGGTGCGCTTCACCATCGACAACGCCTACACCGCGCTCGCCGACCGCGCCGACATCGTCACCGGCATCGCCTACGGCAACGGCGGCGCGCACTCGGGCGGCCGGCTCCGCGTCGGGCCGGACGGCTTCCTCTACGTCACCACGGGCGACAACCGCACGGGCTCGATCCCGCAGGACCTCCGCTCGCTCGGCAGCAAGGTGCTGCGCGTCACGCGCGACGGCGCGCCCGCGCCCGGCAACGCGACGCCGGCCGGCGGCGACGCGCGCATCTACGCGTTCGGCTTCCGGAACCCCCAGGGGATCGACTTCCGGCCCGGCACCGGGCAGCCATACCTGGCGGAGCACGGCCCGGGCTACCACGACGAGGTGACGCCGCTCGTCGCCGGCGGCAACGGCGGCTGGGACCCGGCGTGCCCCGCGGGCTACTGCGGCTACGACGGGCGCACGCCGATGACGGACCTCGCGCGATTCCCCGCCGCGCTCCGGCCGGCATGGAGCACGGGCAACGCGTCGCACGGGATGTCGGGCGGCGCGTTCCTGCGCGGCGCGGCGTGGCGCGCGTGGGACGGGGCGTTCGTCGCCGCCCTGCTCTCGGGCCGGCGCCTCGAGGTGCTCACGCTCGCCGCCGACGGCCGCAGCGCGACGAACACGCCGCTGCTCCAGGCGAACGGCGAGCGGCTGCGGACGGTGGTGCAGGGGCCCGACGGCGCGCTGTACGTCACCACCGACGGGAAGGGCGGTGGCGACGAGGTGTGGCGGCTGGCGCCGCAGTAGCCTCCCGGCAACGGTTACGTTGCCGGGACCGTGACGCGCCTTCTCTACCTCCTCTTCACCCTCTCGGGCGCGGCCGGGCTCGTCTACGAGTCGACCTGGACGCGGTACCTCGGCCTCCTCGTCGGGCACAGCGCGTACGCGCAGGTGCTCGTGCTCGTCATCTTCCTCGGTGGCCTCTCGCTCGGGGCGTGGCTGGCGGGGCGGCGCGCGGAGGCGCTCGCGCGGCCGCTGCTCGCCTACGCCGTGGTCGAGGCGCTCACGGGCGTCATCGGCCTCGCCTTCCATGACGTCTTCGTCGCCGCGAGCGGGTGGGCGACGACGTCGCTCTTCCCCGCGGCGGGCTCGCCCGCGGCCCTGGCCGCGTCGCGCTGGGGGCTCGCCGCGCTGCTCATCCTGCCGCAGTCGGTGCTGCTCGGGACCACGTTCCCGCTGATGAGCTCGGCGGTCGTGCGCCGCGAGCCGGAGCAGCCTGGCCGCGTCCTCGCGCTGCTCTACTTCACCAACTCGCTCGGTGCCGCCGCCGGGGTGCTCCTCGCGGGCTTCGTCCTCGTCGAGCTCGCGGGCCTGCCCGGCACCCTGGCCGCCGCCGCGATCGCGAACCTCGTCGTGGCGGGAGGAGCGGTGCTGGTGGACGGGCCCGCGGGCCAGCGGGCCGGCGGGGCGGCGGGCTCCACCGAGCCGCCGCCGGCACCGCGAGGTGAGGGCTCCCCTGGCCTCCGGCCCGCCGTCCCTCCCGCCGCCCTGCTGGCCACCGCCCTGCTCACCGGCCTCGCCAGCTTCACCTACGAGATCGCGTGGATCCGCATGCTCGCGCTCCTGTTCGGCAGCGCGACGCACGCGTTCGAGCTCATGCTCTCGGCGTTCATCCTCGGGCTGGCGCTCGGCGCGTGGTGGGTGCATCGCCGAGCCGACCGCCTCGCCGATCCCCTGCGGACCCTCGCGACGATCCAGCTCGCGATGGGCGCGCTGGCGCTCGCGACGCTGCCGCTCTACGTCGCCGGGTTCGACGGGATGGCGCTGCTGCTGCGCACGCTCCAGCGGAGCGATGCCGGCTGGGTCGCGTTCAACCTCGCCCGCTACGGCTTCGCCCTCGCCGTGATGCTCCCCGCGACCACCTGCGCCGGCATGACGCTGCCGCTGCTCACGCGCGCGCTCTATACCGGCGGCGCCGGCGAGCGCGCGATCGGCGCGACGTACGCGGTCAACACGCTCGGCTCCATCGCCGGGGCGGCGCTCGCCGGCCTCGTGCTGCTGCCGCTGCTCGGCCTGAAGGGGCTGCTCGCCGCGGGCGCCACGCTCGACATGGCGGTCGGCCTGGCGCTGCTCGTGGCGGCGGGCGCCGCGGGGCCGGCGCTCGCGGCGTCGGCCGGTGCGGTGGCGCTCGTCGCGCTCGCGCTCGTCGCCGTGCGGCTCGACCCGCTCCGCCTCGGCAGCGGCGTCTTCCGCACCGGCGCCTTCGCCGACACGGCGATCACGCGCTCGCTCTACATGGCGGACGGCCGCACCGCGACCGTCACCGCCACGCGCAACACCCGATCGGCGTTCGTGTCGCTCAGCACCAACGGCAAGCCCGACGCCTCCCTCCGCGATGCCTGGAAGGCGCCGTGCACGGCCGGCGCGCCGCGGCTCCCGTTCGGCGCGGACGAGCCCGCGCAGACGCTGCTGCCGCTCGTCACGCTCGCGCACCGGCCCGACGCGCGCCGCGCCGCGCTCGTCGGCTGGGGCTCGGGGATGTCGTCGCACGTGCTGCTCGCCAGCCCGGCGCTGGAGCGGCTCGAGACGATCGAGATCGAGCCCCGCATGCTCGACGGCGCGCGCGTCTTCTTCCCCGCCAACCGCCGCGCCTACGAGGACCCGCGCTCGGCGGTCGTCATCGACGACGCGCGCTCGCACTTCGCGGCCGGCGGCCGGGCCTGGGACCTCGTGATGTCGGAGCCGTCCAATCCGTGGGTGAGCGGGGTGAGCGGCCTGTTCACGACGGAGTTCTACGCCGGCGCGCGGCGCGCGCTCGCGCCGGGCGGCGTCTTCGGCCAGTGGATGCAGTTCTACGAGATGGACGACACGCTCATCCTGCACGTCCTCGCGGCCCTCGACGCCAACTTCCCGCACTGGCGCGTCTACCTGCTCTCGGGTGGCGACCTGCTCATCGTCGCGGCCAACGAGCCGCTGCGCGCGCCCGACTGGTCGGTGGCGCAGCTGCCCGCGCTGCAGGGGCAGCTCTGCCACTTCCTCCCGCTCGTGCCGGAGGAGCTGGGGCAGCTGCACCTCGTGGACGCGGAGGCGCTGCGCCCGCTCCTCGGCACGATCCCGCCCAACTCCGACTTCTATCCACGGCTCGACCTCGGCGCGGAGCGGCGGCGCTTCCTGCGCAGTTATGCGTCGGGCGTCGAGGGGCTGTCGTCGCAGTGGTTCGGGCTGCTGCGCGCGCGCGCCGGCGTGCCCGAGCCCGCGGGCGGCACGGCGCCCGCGGCGCTGCCCGAGAACCCGCGCGTGCGGGCGCGCATGCTCGGTGCCGCGGCGCGGCGCGCACGGGCCGGCGTCGTGCTCGACACCGTCATCCCCGTGCTCGCGCGCCAGGCGGCGCAGCGGCTGCAGCTCTTCGACGCGCTCCTCGCGACGCCACGCCCGCCTGCCGACTGGGCGGCGTTCCTGGCGCTCGCCGCCGACGCCGATGGCGTCCTCGGCGCGGGCACCGCGGGCGTGCCGCTGCCGGAGACGCCGCTCCGCTACGCCGAGCGGCACGGCGCCCCGCTCGTCGTGCGCGACATCCTGCGCTTCCGCCGCGCGGTGGCCGCGTGGGACTGGGCGACCGCCGCGGGGCTCGCGGACGCGCTCGCGGCGGGCGGTGCGCCTCCCATCCGTGCGGGGCTCGTCGCCGCGGAGGAGGTGCTCGATGGCGGCGTGGTGGCGCACCTGCAGCGGGCCGACACGGCCGGCGCCGCTCGCCTGCACCGCGCGCTGCGCCCGCTGGTGAAGCGGAGCCCGGCCGACCTGCGGAGCCAGCTGCTGGTGGCATGGATCGAAGGGGGGCCGGAGGGCCGGGGGGCAGGCGGGCAGGGGGAGCGTCGCGAGCGCCGACTCCCCTGAAGGCCTCCGGCCCCCCGGCCCGCCTACTCGATCGTCTTGTGGAACCGCCGGACGCTGACGGTGAGCGTGACCGCCGAGAACGCCACCAGCGCCAGCGCCTGCGGCCAGAGCGCCTCGAGCCCCACGCCCTTCAGCAGCACCCCGCGCAGCACCTCGAGGAAGTACGTGAGCGGCAGCAGCGCGCCGAGCCACTGGGCGGGCGCCGGCATCGCCTCGCGCGGGAACATGAAGCCCGAGAGCAGGATGTTGGGCAGCATGTAGAAGAAGCCGAGCTGCATCGCCTGCCCCTGCGTCCGCACGGCGGTCGATACGAGCAGCCCGACGCCCAGGCTCGCCGCGATGAAGAAGAGCCCCACGCCGTACAGCACCACCAGGCTGCCGCGGATCGGGATCGCGAACAGCACGCGGCCCAGCAGCAGGATCACCGAGATCTGCACCAGGCCGATGCCGAGGAACGGCACGAGCTTGCCGAGCATGATGCCGAGCCGGGAGATCGGCGTCACGACGAGCTGCTCGAGCGTCCCGCGCTCGCGCTCGCGGACGACGGCCATCGCGGTGATGATCACCATCGTCATCGTGAGCAGCACGCCGATGATGCCCGGGACGATGTAGACCGAGCTCCGGAGCGTCGGGTTGTACCACGGCCGCACCCGCACCTCGATCGGGAGGCCGGGTGCGCCGCGGCGGCGGACGAGCTCCATGGCGCGCGCGTTGCCCGCCATCGTGGCCGCGGAGATGGCGGCGCTGCTCGCCAGCGGGTCGGCGGCGTCCACGATCACCTGCGCCAGCGCGGGACGCCCGCGCTTCAGGTTCCGCGTGTAGTCGGCGGGCACGACGATCGCGGCGCGCGCGTCGCCGCGGCCGATGCGCCGGGCGATCTCCGCGCGGTCGGTGACGTCGCCGGCATGGTCGAAGTTGCCGGTGTTGAACAACGCCGCGATGAGCGCGCGGCTCTCGCCCGACCGCGCCTCATCCAGCACCACCGTCGGCAGGTGCCGCACCTCCGTCTGGATGGCGTAGCCGAACAGCATGAGCTGGACCGCGGGGATGCCGAGCAGGATCCCGAGCGTGAGGCGGTCGCGCCGGAGCTGGAGGAACTCCTTCCACATCATCGGCCAGACGGTGCTGGCGCGCAGCCGCTCGAGCAGGCCCATGGCGGCTACGTCGCCTCGGCGGCCTGCAGGTCGACGAACACGTCCTCGAGCGTCGCCGCGCCGAAGCGCGCCGGGATCCCGTCCGGCGGGCCCTCGGCGATGAGCCGGCCGCGCGCGAGCAGCACGAGGCGTGCGCAGCGTTCCGCCTCGTCCATGTAGTGCGTGGTGACCACGATCGTGGTGCCGAGCGCGGCGAGCGCGCCGATGCGCTGCCAGAAGGCGCGGCGGCTCGCGGGGTCGACGCCGGCGGTCGGCTCGTCGAGGAAGACGAGCGCCGGCTCGTGCGCGATGGCGCAGGCGAGCGCGAGCCGCTGCTTCCAGCCGCCCGAGAGCGTGCCCGCGAGCTGCCGCCGGCGCGAGGCGAGGCCCCCCTCCTCCAGCACCTGTTCGCGCCGCGCGGCCCCCGCGGCGCCGCGGAGCCCGTACAGCTCGGCGTAGAAGCGGAGGTTCTCCTCCACCGTCAGGTCGTCGTACAGCCCGAAGCGCTGGCACATGTAGCCGATCCGGCGGCGCACGCCCTCGGGGTCGCGCGTGATGTCGATGCCCGCGACCGTCGCCGTGCCGGCGCTCGGCTGCAGCAGCCCGGTGAGCATGCGGATCGTGGTCGTCTTGCCGGAGCCGTTCGGCCCGAGCAGGCCGAGCACCTCGCCGCGGCGCACGGCGAGGTCGAGGCCGTCCACCGCGACGAGCGCGCCGAACACGCGCCGCAGCGCGTGCGTCTCGATCGCGAGGTCGCTCACGGGGCGCGCCGACGCACCGTGGCGGGGAGCCCCGGCTTGAGCAGGCCGCTCGTGTCGGCGATCGCCACCTTCACCCCGATCAGCAGGTCGGCGCGCTCCTCCTCCGTCAGCGCCGAGCGCGGCGTGAACTCCGCCTCGGGCCGGATGGCGCTGACCGTGCCGGCCCACTGGCGCCCCGGCACGCCGTCGAGCGTCACGTCCAGCGTGTCGCCGTGGCGCAGCCCCGCCACGACGCGGGCCGGCAGGAAGACGCGCACCCACGGCGCCGCGAGGTCGCCGAGCGTGACGACGGCGGTGCCGGTCGGGACGACATCGCCCGGCTCCGCGTACCGGCCGAGCACCATGCCGTCAATCGGCGCGAGCAGCACGAGGTCGCCGGCCTGCGCCTCCGCCATCCGGAGCGAGGCGCGCGCGCCCGCGACTTCCGCCCGCCCCGCGCGCACGCGCTCCTCGCGCGTGCCGCGCCGAAGCAGGGCCAGCTGCGCCACGGCCGCGTCGCGCCGCGCGCGGGCGGCGCGGCGGGCCGTCTCCGCGGCGTCGAGCTGCTGCGCCGCCACCACCTGCCGCTCGGCCAGGCCGCGCAGCCGTTCGGCGTCCCGCGCGGCGCGCTCCAGCTCGGCGTCGGCCTGCGCCGAGTCGGCCTCGGCGCGGCGCAGCTCCTCGGCACGGCTGCCGGCCTCCAGGTCCCGGAGGTTCGCCTCCGCGGCGCCGAGACGGGCGCGCTGGGCGTCGAGCGTGGCGGGCATCACGCTCTGCGCGAGCACGGCGATCGTGTCGCCGCGGCGGACGCGCATGCCCTCGTCCGCGAGCACGCGCACCACGCGCGCCGGCGCGAGCGGCGCCACGTCCACCTCGCGCACCTCCACGGTGCCACGTGCCGCGAGCGGGTCGTCCGCGGTGCGGCAGGCGGCGAGGACGAGGAGCGCGAGGAGCGGGGGGACGGCGGGGAAGCGACGCGGCGCGGCCATCCCGAAGGGATAACCGCGCCGCGGCGCGAGTCGGAGGCGGCCGGAGGCCGCCGGCCGGCGGTCAGAACGTGGTGGTGATCATCCCGAGGATGCGGCGGCCGATCACGGCACCGCCGAAGATCGAGAAGCGCTGCTGGTCGAAGACGTTGGTGGCCGTGAGCGAGGCGCGCAGCGAGTTGCTGAAGCGATAGCCGGCCGTGACGTTCACCATCTCCTGCGACGGCACGTTGCCGACGAACACGCCGGCCGCCCAGGGGAAGCCGCCCACCAGGCGGGCGCTGACGTTCACGTCCAGGCCGTTGCGCACCCCGGTGTAGGTCGCGCTCAGCGTCCCCTTGCGGGCCGGCGTGTTCGGGAGGAGCTGGTCCCCCTGCGCCTGCGACTTCACGGTGAAGTCGAACAGCGTGAACGTGCCGTCGAGGCGGAACTCGTCGGTGAACTGGTAGCCGCCGCCGAGCTCGATGCCGCGCTGCACCACCTCGCCCGCGTTGCCGTACGAGACGACGATCGCGGTGGCGCCGTTGTCCGGGAGGCGGGTGAGGCCCTGCCCGGCGAGCGGCGAGAGCGCGAGCAGCTGGCCGCGCACCGCCGTCTCCAGCTGGGCGCGCGCCACCTCGGGCACCGCCGTCGGCGCCGTCCACGGCTGGAACGCCGGGTTGATGCCGGGGAGCAGGTCGGTCACGAAGTTGCGGAGGCGCGACGTGTAGAAGTCGGCGGTGACGTATGCGGACTTGCCGATGTTCCCCTTGTAGCCGATCTCGAAGCCGACCGTCTCCTCGGGGCGGAGGTTCGCGTTCCCCTCCGCGCGCACCGGCACGGCGGCCGACGTGGTGAACAGCGCGCCATTCGGCACGCCGGCGAGCGCGGGGCCGAGCGCCGCGTTGGCGCGGAGGCCCGCCTCGAGCGCGGAGAGGTTCACCGGTGCGCCCGCCGCCGCGGACAGGAAGAACTCCGAGTAGTTCGGCGTCATGAACGCGCGGTTCACGCTCGCGTGGATCGAGTGGTCCTCGCTCGGCGAGTAGACCAGCGCGGCCTTCGGCGAGAGCTGCGTGTCGAACAGGTTGCCGCCGTCCACGCGCGAGGCGCCGACCAGCTTCACCTGGTCGGTCAGCCGGTACTCGAGCTGCGCGAAGCCGGACGCGATCCAGTCGGAGCGGTCGTCGTTCACGGGGCGCATCAGCGTGCCGCTCGTGTTCACCATCGTGCGGCGGTACGACGTGCCGTAGATCACGCGGCCGCGCGTGCCGGCGAACTCGAGGTTCGACTGCGCCTCGACATGGAAGATGTTCGACTTCTCCTCCAGCCCGGCGCCGGACGCGAGCGAGACCTGGGGGTCGAGCGAGTTGCGGCCGTTCCAGTACGCCATGAGGTTGAGCCGCTTCGAGTTCCACGCCACCCGCGTGAACGGCTTGATCGCCCGCGGCACCTGCACGCGGCCGATGCCCGTCACGAACACCTCGTTCTCCACGTGCGACAGGCCGCCCTCGAGGGTCAGCACGTTGTCCCCCGCGTAGTAGTCGAAGCGGGTCGTGGCGTACCAGTTGCGGATGAGGTCGCGGTCGCCGGTCGCCGGCTGGCCGAGGCCGGCCGTCACCTGGCCGTCGAGCGGCCGCACCTCGGCGCCGAGTGCCGGGATGCCGGCCCCGCCGCCGATGCCGGCGTACTCGTTGCGGAAGTCGGTCGGCGCCGTGCGGGAGCGGGTCCACGTGTCGCTCACGTTGTAGCCGCCGGCGAAGCGCACGCCCCAGCGCTGGCTCGCGCTCAGGTACGAGTAGCGCGCGTCGCTGCGCACGGTGTTGAGCTCGCCGCCGCCGATCGAGAGGCGGCCGCCCTTGGAGTCGCGGACGAGCGGCGTGCGCATGTTGAGCACGCCGCTGAAGGCGTTGTTGCCGTAGAGCGCCGAGCCGGGGCCGCGCACCATCTCGATCTTCTGCAGGTCCTCCATCGGCACGGGCAGCGACGCCCACTCCTGCGAGCCGAGGAAGGCGATCGCGAGGTCGCGCCCGTCGAGCAGCGTGAGGATGCGGCGGTTGAGCGAGGAGTTGAAGCCGCGCGCGTTCACGTTGAAGTCGTTCACGCCGTTCTGCGCGAGGTCGACGCCGGGGATGTTGGAGAGCGCGAGCGGCGCCTGCCCCGTCACCGAGTTCGCCTGCAGCACCTGCGGGTCGACCACCGAGACCGCGGCGGGCGCCTCGACGATGCGCTCCGGCGCGAGCGAGACGCCGGTCACCACGAGCTCGCCGAGCGCGAGGGGCGCGGAGGCGAGCGCGACGTCGACCGTCTGCTGCTGGCCGTCGGCCACCGTCACCGACTTCTCCTCCGGCTGGAAGCCGACCCATCGGAAGACGAGCGTCACCGTCCCCGCCGGCACGCGGCGGAGCGTGTAGCGGCCGTCGGTGCCCGTCACCGTCGAGAGGCGGTCGAGACCCTTGACCCGCACCTGCACGCCCGCGAGTGGCGCCTGGTCGTCCGCCTTGGTGACGACGCCGGAAACGGAACCGCCCTCCGGCGCCTGTGCGGCGACCGGGAGGGCGGGAAGGATCGCCAGCGCCACGAGGCGGGCGAGGAGGAGCCAGTTTCGCGCGAGCGGCATGCGGGGCCTCGGCGGTATGGGAGCCGATCCGTCCTGGTCACTTCCGCGCGGCTCGTCGGCCGACGGGCGTCGCGGAGGGGCAGTCAGCGAATCTTGGGGGCAGAAATTCTGCAACGATGCCCGCGGATCCGCTAGGGGGCGGCGTCCCGGGCCGATTGCGGCCCGGCGTCCGGGCGACGATGATTGAGGAATGCCCGACGACACGGCGCTGCCGTCCGGGGTCCCGTTCGGCCGCCCGGTGCTCGACGCGCTGGGGGCGCACCTCGCGCTCGTCGGCGAGGATGGTCGCATCGTGGCCGTGAACCGGGCGTGGATCCGCTTCGCCGAGGCGAACGGCGACCCCGGCCTCCGCGCCACCTGCACCGGCGCGGACTACTTCCGGACGGTGAGCGACGAGGCCGGCGCGGCCCGCGTGGCGGCCGGCATGCGCGCGGTGCTCGCGGGCGACCTCGAGGAGTTCGAGCACGAATACCCGTGCCACGCGCCGACCGAGGAGCGGTGGTTCACGATGCGCGTCACGCGGCTGGTCGAGGACGGGCGCCGGTGGCTGGTCGTCTCGCACACCAACGTGACGCGACGTGTCGTGGCCCAGCGGGCCATGGCGGCCGAGCTGCGGGAGTCGGAGGCCGCCGAGGGGCGCCGGCTGGAGCTGGCGTCGCTGGAGGGGATCTCCGCGCCGCCGGCGAGCGCGGCCACGGCCCGCGCCTTCGGCGCCGTCGCGCTGCGCGAGGCGGCCCCCGTCGCCTTCGCCGACCTCGCGGAGCGCTACGGCGCGCTGATCGACGCGGCGGTGGACGCCCGCGCCTTCGGCGGCCGCGAGCGCGTCGCGCACGACCTGCGGCTCCTCGCCGACGAGCTCGGCTTCATGGGGGCCCGGCCGCGCGACGCGGTGGAGCTGCACCGCGAGGCGCTGGCGCACCGCATGGCGTCGCTGTCGTCCGCGCGCGCGCAGGCGCTGATCGAGGAGGGCCGCCTCGTCGCCCTCGAGGTCGTCGGGAACCTGGCGTCGTACTACCGGGCGCGCGCCGTCGGCGCCGCCGCCCGCACCCCCCTTGGAGAGTCGGCCGGATGAACCTGGCGTACCGCTTCACCCTCTTCGTCACGGGGCAGACGCCTCGCTCGCAGCGCGCCATCGCCAACCTCCGCGCCCTGTGCGAGGAGCAGCTCCCCGGCGCGTACGAGCTCAACGTGGTCGACGTCCTCGAGCAGCCGGACCTCGCCGAGCGCGCCCGCGTCCTCGCGACGCCGACCCTCGTGAAGGACCTCCCGCCGCCGCCCCGCCGCGTCATCGGCGACCTCTCCGATCGCCAGCGCGTGCTCTTCGGGCTCGACCTCGAGCTGCCGGCCGGCGGCCTCGGCGAGGCGTCCGCGTGATCGCGCAGGTCGAGAAGCTCCCGACCGGCATCGCCGGCTTCGACTTCGTCACGAACGGCGGCCTCCCGCGCGGTCGCACCACGCTCGTCGCCGGGACGGCGGGCAGCGCCAAGACGGTCTTCGCCGCCCAGTTCCTCGTGGAGGGGATCCGCCAGTTCCGCGAGGCGGGGGTCTTCGTCACGTTCGAGGAGAGCCCGGACGACATCCGCCGCAACTTCGGCTCCATGGGCTGGGACATCGCCGCGTGGGAGCGCGAGGGGAAGTGGGCGTTCGTCGACGTCTCGCCCGTCCCCGGCGAGCAGCCGGTGGAGGCGGGGAGCTACGACCTCGGCGCGCTCATGGCCCGCATCGAGGCCGCCGTCCGCCGCACGGGGGCCGCGCGCATCTCCATCGACTCGCTCGGCTCGATCTTCCTGCAGCTGAGCGACGAGGCGGTCGTCCGCCGCGAGCTGTTCCGGGTCGCGAGCGTGCTGCGCACCCTCGGGGTCACCGGCGTCATCACCGCCGAGCGGCTCGACGAGTACGGCCACATCTCGCGCCACGGGGTCGAGGAGTTCGTCGCCGACAACGTGGTGGTCTTCCGCAACGTGCTCGATGGCGAGAAGCGCCGCCGCACGCTCGAGGTGCTGAAGTTCCGCGGCTGCACGCACCAGAAGGGCGAGTACCCGTTCACGATCGCCCCGGGCGACGGCCTCGTCGCGATCCCGCTCTCGGCGATCGAGCTCGAGCAGCACAGCAGCAACGTCCGCATCACGACCGGCTCGCAGGCGCTCGACGAGATGACCGGCGGCGGCTTCTTCCGCGACTCGATCATCCTCGCCTCCGGCGCCACCGGCACCGGCAAGACGCTGCTCACCTCCGAGTTCATCCGCGGCGGCTGCGAGCGCGGCGAGCGCTGCCTGCTGCTCGCCTTCGAGGAGAGCCGCGAGCAGCTCTTCCGCAACGCGGCGGGCTGGGGGATGCAGTTCGAGCGGTACGAGGCCGACGGCGTGCTGCGCGTCGCCTGTGCCTACCCGGAGTCGGCGTCGCTCGAGGACCACCTGATCCACATGAAGGCGCTGGTGCGCGAGTTCCGGCCGCAGCGCGTCGCCGTGGACTCGCTCTCCGCGCTGGAGCGCGTGAGCTCGATGAAGGGGTTCCGCGAGTTCGTGATCGGGCTGACGAGCTACATCAAGCACCAGGAGGTCGCGGGGCTGTTCACCGCCACCACGCCGACGCTCGCCGGCGGCGAGTCGGTCACGGAGGCGCACATCTCCACGATCACCGACTCGATCATCATGCTGCGCTACGTCGAGATCTTCGGCGAGATGCGGCGCGGCCTCACGGTGCTGAAGATGCGCGGCTCGCCGCACGACAAGCAGATCCGCGAGTTCAACATCGACCGCACGGGCATGCACATCGGGCGCGCCTTCCGCGGGGTGACGGGGATCCTGACGGGGTCGCCGCGGCAGGTGCCGGTCAGCGAGCTCGAGCGCCTCGACCAGCTGTTCCCCGAGGCATAGGGCGCGGATGCGTCGCCAGCGCGCGGTGACGCCGCGCACCCTGGGCGCCGCGATCGGCGAGTGGCAGGCGCTGCTCGCGCAGCGCACCGAGCAGCTGGAGGCGAGCGAGGAGCGGTTCCTCGCGCTCATCGCGCGCACGCGCGACGGCGTGGTGATCGTCGACCACGTCGGCACGATCCGCTTCACCAACCCCGCCGCCGAGGCGCTGCTCGGCAAGTCGCGCGCGGAGCTGCTGGGCGGCCCGCTCGGCTGCCCCGTCGTGGCGGACGAGACGGTCGAGCTCGACATCCAGCGCGCCGGGGCGGAGCCGGTGATCGCCGAGATGCGCGTCGCCGAGACGAAGTGGGAGGGGCGGCCGGCGTTCCTCTGTGCCCTGCGCGACGTCACCGAGCGCGTGCGCCAGCTCGACGCGCTGCAGCGGCTGGTCGCGCTGCACACGGCGATCCTCGACGCGATGCCGGGCCGCGTGGTGCTCGTGGCGCCGGACGGGATGATCCTCTACGCCAACGCCGCGTGGCTGCATCGCCTCGGCCGCGGCATCGGCACCGACTACTTCCAGATGCTCGCGGGCGACCCCGCGGTGGCCGATCCCGCGCGCGCGGCCGCCGGCGTGCGCGAGGTGCTGCGCGGCGCCGCGCCCCGCTTCGCCTCGGCGACCGTCAGCGCGGCCGCCGTCGTGCAGGGGCCGCGGCCCGGCGCGGTGGTGCTCCACACGGACGCCGCCGGATGAGCGGCCCGGCACGCCTCGCGCCGCGCACGCTCGCGGCCGTCGGCGCCGTGCACCTCGCGTCGGCGCTCGCCGGGTGGGCCGTCTCGCTGCACAGCGGCAACCTGCTCGCGGTGCGGCCAGCGGCCGCCGTGGCGCTCGCGGCGGTGTTGCGCCTCGGCCCGGGCACCTGGCCGGCGATCCTCGTCGCCTCCGTCCTCGGCAACCTCCTCTTCCTCCGCTCCGTGCCCGGCGCCGCGGTCGTCGGCCTCGGGAACACGCTCGCCGCGCTGCTCGGCGGCGCCGCCCTCCGGCGCGTGCCCGGTTTCCGCGACGACCTCCCGCGGCCCCGCGACCTGCTGGCCGTCATCGTCGTCGGCGGGCTGCTGGCCGGGCTCGTGAGCGCGGGCGTCGGGGCGTTCGCGGCCACGGCGTTCTCCGGCGCTGGCGGGCCGTCGGTGGGGCTGCGCCACTGGTGGGCGTCCAACGCGTTCGCCATCGCCCTCTTCGCGCCGCTCCTCCTCACGCTCGGCCGCGCGCCCCGACCGCTCCCGCTCACGCGGGAGCGGCTCGCCGAGGCGGCGGTGGCGATGGCCCTGCTCGCCGCGGGCGTGCTGGCGGGGCTCACCGCGCCGCCGCCGGGACCGGTGCTGCACCTCGTGCCGCTCGTCTGGCTCGCGTTGCGCTTCGGGCACCGGGCGGGGACGCTCGCGGCGCTGCTGCCGGCGGCCGTGGCCGCGAGCGTGACGCTCGACGGTGCGGGACCGCTCGCGCAGGCGCCCGATCCCGCGGCCGCCTTCGAGCTCTGGCTCGGCGTGCTCGTGCTGCTCGGCCCGGTCGTGGGCGCGATGACCGACCTGCGCCACCGGGTCGAGCGCGCCCTGGCCGCGGAGCGCGAGCGGCTCCGCGTGATCATCGCCTCGTCCCCGCTCCCGATGGTGGTGACGACGCTCGACGAGGTGGTGCAGGAGTGGAACCCCGCCGCCGAGCGCGTGCTCGGCTGGACCGCCGCCGAGGCGGTGGGGCGCCCGCTGCCGTGCCTCGACGACGCGGAGCGGCGGCAGGAGGCCGCGCTGGCGGCGCGCCTGGCCGCCGGCGAACCGCTGCCCCCGCGCGAAGTGGAGCTGCGCACGAAGGGCGGCGAACGCGTCGAGGCCTGCGCCTTCGTGGCGCTGCTCCGCGCGGACGACGGGCGGCCGCCCGCCACGCTCCGCATCCTCGAGCCGGTGGGCGAGCGCAAGCGCCTCGAGCGGGAGGCGCGCGAGGGCGCGAAGCTGGAGGCCGTCGGCCGCCTCGCCGCCGGCGTCGCCCACGACTTCAACAACCTGATGACCACCGTCATCGGCCTCAGCGACTTCGTGCTCACGCACCTGCCTCCCGACGACCCGTACCACGAGGACCTCGACGAGATCCGCCGCGCGGGCCGCCGCGCCGCGGTGCTCACGCAGCAGCTGCTCGCCATGGGGGCCGCGGAGCGGCTCGACCCGCGCCCGCTCGACCTGAACGACGTGATCCTGGACGCGACGCCGATGCTGCGCGAGGTGCTCGGCGAGGGGGTGCGCCTCGGCCTCGAGCTCGAGCCGCAGCTCGCCGCCGTCCGCGGCGACCGCGCGCGCCTCGCGCAGGTGCTGCGCATCCTCGCCGAGAACGCGCGCGAGGCGATGCCCGCCGGCGGGCGCTTCACCGTGGCGACGACGCAGGGCGACCTCGGGGAGCCGCGTGACGGCGCCGGCGGCGCGGCCTGGGTGCAGCTGGACGTGAGCGACAGCGGGGAGGGGATGACGCCGGAGGTGCGGGCGCGGCTCTTCGAGCCGTTCTTCAGCACGCGCGCGCCCGGGCGCGGCCTCGGCCTGGCGACGGCCTACGGCATCCTCAAGCAGCTGGGCGGCGTGGTCGCGGTGTCGAGCGAGCCCGGGCGCGGCACGAGCGTCCGCATCCTGCTCCCGCGCGCGACGGCGCCGGCGCCCGCTCCCTCAGGGCCGCGCGAACGGCGCTGACGCGGCGCGCGCCGCCGCCGCGCACGCGAGGATCTTGGCCGCGCGCTGCGCGCCCGTGGGATGCTGCACGTCGAAGCGGTGCGTGCCCATCCGCGTGAAGAAGGTCACCGCCTCCTGCACCGCGTCCGGCCGCTCGGTGGCCAGCGCCTTCGCCGCCTCGCAGTCGGCGGCCAGCTCCATGCGCTGGATCACCTCCTGGCGCCGGTCGGTCTCGCGCTCGACGAGCGCCGAGCCCGCGTGGCCCTCCTTCACGTGGCCGAACTCGTGGGCCAGGAAGAACGTGGACAGCTCCGGCCCGATCCGCGCCATGAGGCGGGCGTTGTAGTAGATCACCGGTCGACCCTGCTCCAGCCGCACGAGGGCGACGTCATGCAGCGTGTCGGCCCGCACCAGCGCCACGTGCTCGGGCGGCAGCACCGCGGTCGCGGGCGCCGTCTGGGCCGGCAGGACCGCCGCCCCTCCAGCCCACCCCATCATCGCCAGGATCGCTCCGAGATGCCGTCGCATGGTGTCATCCTCGCCGAGTGCCGTGAACGTGTCGTGAACCCGCCTTCGCCTCCCCGGGCCCCCGGCATGCGGAAGCCCCGTGCTTCGTGTGGTTCGAAGCACGGGGCCTGGGGGTGGAAGCGAGAGCGGGAGGCCTGCTAGTGCATGCGAACCTGACGCGTCGGGTGCCGGCGACGGCACCCGAGGCGGTTTCGGTTTCGCATGACGAGCCTCGGCCAGTGCCTCACGACGGAATCCTCCCGATCCTGCTGTCCACTGCTTGTCGAGGGTCCTGCGTCCGGGGCTTCAACGCCCCTGACGCAACAAACCTCTCGGTGCGGGCGCCGTCAAGCGGTTCGCGGCCCCTGAGGTTCCTATCGGCAGGCCGGCGGCGGACTTGAGGGGGTGCGGTGCGTCGTGACCGGCGGACGGCGCCCGTCACGCTTTGGTCCGGACGGCCGGCAGCCGACACTAGGACCCATGACTGATTTCCGACCCCCGGCCCCCGGCCCCCGCGGCGACCGCCGCACCACGGACGCGGCCCTCGCGGCGCAGCTCCGTGCCGCCGGTATCGTGGAAGAGGGCGGCGCGCTGCGGCTGCCGGGCGACGGTCCGGTCTCCGGGGTGCGCGTGCAGGACGGCACGGTCCTGGTGCGGCGGCCGAGCGGGTGGGAGCTGGCCGAGCCCGAGCTGGTGCTCGGCTGGTTCGAGGCGGACTCGCCGATCGCGACGTGGGTGCGTCGGCAGCGCATCGACCTCGCCGCGCTCGTCCTCGTGCGGATGGGCCTGCAGGCGTGACGCTCGCCCCGGCGCCCGACGTCGCCACCGACGTGGAGTCGGAGGTCGCGGCGGTCGCGACCTTCATCGACCGCCTCGTTCGGATGGAGGACTTCCCGTCCTTCGTCCACCACGTGCGCGAGATCACGTCGATGGCGAGCAAGACCGAGTCGAGCACCGCCCTCCTCTCGCGCGCGCTGCGGCAGGATGCGAGCCTCTCGGCGCGCGTCATCCGCATGGCGAACTCGCCGGCGTACAACCACACCGGCCAGCCGATCGCCGACCTGCGCTTCGCGATCATGCTCGTCGGCTTCGACAAGGTGCGCGACCTCGCGGTCGGCGCGTCGGTCTTCAACCACATGCAGCGGCGCTCGCCGGGGCTGCGCGAACTGCTCGTCGCCTCGCTGCTCTCGGCGAACCACGCGCTCGACCTCGCGCACGCCGCGGGCTACCCGCGCGCGGAGGAGGCGTTCCTCTGCGGCATGTTCCGGAACCTCGGCGAGATCATCGCCGCGTGCTACGCGCCCGCGGACTACGAGCGGCTGCTGACGATCCGCCGCGGCCCGCTGCCGGAGCACGCGGACGCGGAGCGCGCCATCTTCGGCTTCACGCTGCCGGCGCTCGGCATCGCCGTCGCCCGGAAGTGGGGGCTGCCGCCGGCCGTCCTCGCGACCATGACGCCGCCGCCCCCGCCTGCGTGCCCGCCGACGGGCTTCGCCCCGCGGCTCGACGACCGGGAACTGCTGCACCGCATCACCCACACGGCCCATGCCCTCACCACCGCCATCTACCGCGGCCTGGCCGACGACGAGGTGGCGGCCTACCGGCACGCGCTGGACGCGGCGGGGCCGCTGCAGGTGCCGGAGGAGCGGCTGCGCGCCTGCGTGACGGAGGCGTTCGAGGAGGCGTCCGAGACGATGCGCGCCGTCGGCGTGCAGGTGGACCACCTGCGGCTCACGGCCCAGCGGGAGACGGCGACGGCGGTCATCGAGGCGCTCGCCGACGGCCGCGACCCGCGGGCCGAGGGCGAGGTGCTGGCCGCGGCGCCGCCGCCGGCCTTCCCCGACCAGGTGCAGGACTCGCTGAGCGCGCTGCGCGCGCTCAATGCCGAGGGGGCGGAGTCGCTGGCCGCGATCGTGGCCGCCGCCCTCGGCGGGTGCATCGCCGCGAGCTTCGCGCGCGCCGCCTTCATGCTCGTCACGCCCGATCGCAAGCAGATGCGCTGCCGCATCGTGGTGCCGGACGTCGCGGGCGGGCTCACGGACCGGCTCATCTTCCGGCTCGACAGCCGCGGCGGTCCGCTCTCGGCCGCGCTGCTGGCGCGCGAGGACCTCTTCGCCGGGCGCGTCGCGGACTCCAGCTGGTCCGGCGAGCGCGTGCTGCGCCAGCTCGGCGTGGAGCGCTTCGTGCTGCTGCCGATCGCCGTGGGGGACACCCTCATCGGCGCGCTCTTCGCCGACGGGCCGGTCGACCCGCCGGCCGCGCCCGAGTCGAACGTCGCCGCCTGCCACATCCGCGACGAGCTGGTCGCCTTCTTCCGCCGCCAGGGGGCCTGACCCACCCGCCCGCGCCGTTACGTTCCGGACACGATCGCCAGGGGCATCCCGGCGCCATGGGGGCGACGGGGTTGAGACGACACCCTTGGAACCTGATCCGGCTCACACCGGCGTAGGGAGCGCGAACGATGGCGGCACCCACCCTGCCGACCCTGACCACGGGGTACGGCGAGGCCTTTCCCGACAGTGAGAAGGTCCACGTCGAGGGCCCCGGCGGCGTCCGGGTCCCGTTCCGGCGCATCCACCTCGGCGGCGGCGAGCCGCCGCTCGACGTCTACGACACCAGCGGCCCCCACGGCCATGATGTCGCCACGGGCCTGCCGCCGCTCCGCGCGGCGTGGATCGCGGCGCGCGACGTGGCGCCGGTGGCCGACCCGCGGACGGCCGGACCGGCGGACGGGCCGGGCGCGGGGCGCGTGCCGCTCCGCGGCCGGCGCCCCGTCACGCAGCTCGTCGCGGCGCGTGCGGGGGAGATCACGCCCGAGATGCACTTCGCCGCGGTGCGCGAGGGGATCGCCCCGGAGGTCGTGCGCGACGAGGTCGCCCGCGGGCGCGCCATCATCCCGGCGAACATCAACCACCCGGAGCTCGAGCCGATGGTGATCGGCCGGCGCTTCCACGTGAAGATCAACGCCAACATCGGCAACTCGGCCGTCACCTCCTCCATCGAGGAGGAGGTCGAGAAGCTCCGCTGGGCGACGCTCTGGGGCGCCGACACGGTGATGGACCTCTCGACCGGGCGGCAGATCCACGAGACGCGCGAGTGGATCCTCCGCAACAGCCCGGTGCCGATCGGCACCGTGCCGATCTATCAGGCGCTGGAGAAGGTCGGCGGCGTCCCCGAGGACCTGACGTGGGCGGTCTACCGCGACACGCTCATCGAGCAGGCCGAGCAGGGCGTCGACTACTTCACCGTGCACGCCGGCGTGCTGCTGCGGTACGTGCCGCTCACCGCGCAGCGCGTCACCGGCATCGTGAGCCGCGGCGGCTCCATCCACGCGAAGTGGTGCCTGGCCCACCACGAGGAGAACTTCGCGTACACGCACTTCCGCGAGATCTGCGAGATCATGGCGCACTACGACGTCTCGTTCTCGCTGGGCGACGGGCTGCGGCCGGGCTCCATCGCGGACGCGAACGACGAGGCGCAGTTCGCGGAGCTGCGCACGCAGGGCGAGCTCAACCGCATCGCGTGGGAGCATGGCGTCCAGGTCATGAACGAGGGGCCCGGCCACGTGCCGATGCACCTCATCCAGGAGAACATGCAGAAGCAGCTCGAGTGGTGTGGCGAGGCGCCGTTCTACACCCTCGGGCCGCTCACCACCGACATCGCCCCCGGGTACGACCACATCACGAGCGCCATCGGCGCCGCGATGATCGGCTGGTTCGGCACCGCGATGCTCTGCTACGTCACGCCGAAGGAGCACCTGGGCCTGCCCAACCGCGACGACGTGAAGGCCGGCGTGATCGCCTACAAGATCGCGGCGCACGCGGCCGACCTCGCGAAGGGCCACCCGCGCGCGCGCCTCCGGGATGACGCGCTCAGCCGGGCGCGCTTCGACTTCCGGTGGCGCGACCAGTTCAAGCTCGCGCTCGATCCGGTCACGGCGCTCGCCTACCACGACGAGACGCTGCCCGCGGAGGGCGCGAAGGTGGCGCACTTCTGCTCGATGTGCGGGCCGAAGTTCTGCTCGATGCGGATCACGCAGGACCTGCGCGAGGAGGTGCGGCGTCAGGCCAGCGACGGCATGGCGGAGAAGGCCGCGGAGTTCCGCGCGCGGGGCGGCGCGCTGTACGTCGCCGCGGGGGCGCCCGATGCGCGCTGAGGCGCTGGTGCTCCTGGCCGCGGCGCTCGCGGCCTGCGGCGGCCAGAAGCCGGCCGCCGAGGCGCCGGTCGCCGCGCCGAGCCGCCTCGCGTCCACCGAGGGCTTCGCGACGCCGGAATCGGCGCTGTGGGATGCGGAGCTGCAGTCGTGGTTCGTGAGCAACATCGACGGCGTGCCCTCCGCGAAGGATGGCAACGGCTTCCTCAGCCGCCTCCGCGCCGACGGCGGCATCGACTCGCTCCGCTTCGTGCTCGGCGGGCGCGATGGCGCCGTGCTCCACGCGCCGAAGGGCCTCGCCCGCACCGGCGACACGCTCTGGGCGGCCGACATCGACGCCGTGCGCGGCTTCGACCGGCGGAGTGGCGCGCCGCTCGCCACCATCGAGGTGCCCGGCGCCGTCTTCCTCAACGATGTCGCCGTCGGTCCCGACGGTGCGCTCTACGTCACCGACACCGGCATCCGCATCGGCGCGGACGGGATCACGCATCCGGGGCCCGACCGCGTGTTCCGCGTGCGCGCCGGCGCGAAGCCCGAGGTGATGCTGGAGGGGGACCGGCTCGAGCGGCCGAACGGGATCACGTGGGATGCCGCCGCCGGGCGCTTCCTCCTCGTGCCGTTCGGCGGCGCCGACCTGATGAGCTGGGCGCCCGGCGACTCGCTGCGCATGGTGGCGAAGGGCCCGGGCCAGCAGGACGGCGTGGAGCGCCTGGCCGACGGGCGGATGCTCGTGACGAGCTGGGCCGACTCGTCGGTCGTGGCGCTCGATGCGGCGGGGGCGGTGACGCGCGTGCTCGGCGGCATCCCGTCTCCGGCGGACCTCGGCGTCGACCCCGTGCGCGGGATCGTGGCGGTGCCGGTCTTCACCGGCAACCGCGTGGAGTTCTGGCGCGTGCCGTGAGGCGCGCGCTCAGCTCCCCCCGGGCACCGTCGGCCCCGCCCATGCGTTCATCCCGCCCGCCACGTTCCTCACGTCGGGGAAGCCGGCGGCGACCAGGCGCTGCGCCACGTCGTCGCCCATCGGCCCGCCGTGGCAGACCATCACGATGGCGTGCTCCTTCGCCAGCTGCGTCGCCGCCGACTCCTTCACGCCCGGCCACGGGATGTTGATGGCGCCGGGGATGTGCCCCTTCGCGAACAACTCGGGCTCGCGCACGTCCACGATCGTGAGCGGGCGCGCCCCCGCGGGCCGGCCCTGCGCGAGCTCCGCCGCGAACGCCTCCGCCGAGACGCGCGACCAGCCCGCACCCTCGGCTGGCGCCCTGCCACCGCACGCCGCCATCGCCACCACCAGCGCGGCCATCGCCGCGCGCATCGTCCGTCGCATCGCCCCCTCCATTCCGGCAGGACCGTCCCGCGCCGCATGCCACGGTGGCACGCGTCCGCTGTCACGCTGGCCGCGGCCGATTGGCACGCCGGCTGCCCCTCGTCCCGTCGGTGCCGGAGACGATACCGGCGAGCCCGTGACCCGAGCAAGCCGGCGGATGGCCGGCAGGAGAGCGACGATGACGACGTACCTGTGGCACCCGCGGAGCGAGACCGGCGACTTCCACCGCCTCGGCCGCCTGATGGATGCGATGCTGACCACCACGCTCGCGCCGGTGAACGGCAGCGGCCCCGCCGCGTGGAGCCCGGCGCTCGACCTGACGGAGGACGCCGAGGCGTATCGGCTCGTGGCGGAGCTGCCCGGCGTCGCGCCGGCGGACGTGTCGGTGACGGTGGAGCACCAGGTGCTCACGCTGAAGGGCGAGAAGAAGGCCGCGCCCGCCGAGGCGGGGCAGGGCTGGCACCGCAGCGAGCGTCGGTGGGGGCGCTTCGAGCGGCGCGTGACGCTGCCGCGCGCGGTGGATGCGGAGCGGATCACCGCCACGTTCGAGGCGGGGGTGCTGACGGTCGTGGCGCCGAAGGCGGAGCGCGCCAAGGCGCGCGCGGTGCCGATCGCTACGGCGTAGCGTGCGCCGTGCCGGGGCCGTCCGCCGCCCTGGCGGCGGGCGGCATCCCGGCGGGGAACTCCCCGGTGTGGCGGAGTGCCGTGACCTGCGCGCGCTGCGACTCGTCCAGCTCCATGGCGAGCGCGAAGTCGGCGAGCGCGTCGCGCGCGGCGACGAGGGCGTGCTCGAGCTGCTTGCGCGCGGTCAGGTCCTGCATGGTGCCGCGCAGCGCGATGACGCGTCCGGCGGCATCGCGCACGGGCTCGCCGGTGACGCCGAACCACCGTTCGCCGGCGAGCGTGGGCGCCTCGACGCGCACGTCGAGCGCCCAGGGGCGCCCATGCCCGAGCGCGACGCCCATCGCCGCTTCCAGCCGTACGCGGTCGAGCACGTCGAGCCGCTCGAGGAGGGAGGAGAGCGACGGGTCGGGCGCTCCGGGCGGCACCTCCCACAACGTGCGCAACTCGCCGCTCCAGCGCAGGCGCGCGCCGGCCAGCTCATAGCGCCAGCCGCCGATCCGCGCGGCGCGCTGGGTGCGCGCCAGCTCGTCCGCATGCTCCCTGGCGGCGGCGGCGTGCGCATCGCGCGCTGCGACGCAGTCCCGCACCCACAGCCCGATGCCGATGGCGAGCAGCATCCCGACCACCATGCCGATCGCCTCGAACGGCTCGAGCGCGGCGAGGCGCCGCTCATACGCGCCCGCATCCAGCGCGAGGCCGACCGCGCCGACCACGCCACCCTCGGCACCGCGCACCGGCGCCCAGGCGGTGAGCACCGCGCCGAACGGCTCCAGCTCCACCGGACGCGCGTCCACGGCCGCCCACCCGTCGCGCAGCGTCTCGACCAGCGCCGGCGGCAGGGCGGCGAGCGTGGCGCCGGGTGCCGCGACGGAGCCGCCCCGCACCTCCGCGCCCGGCTGCAGGTCGGCCAGCATGCGCGCCGTCCGGCCATCCCAGCTGACGGTCCACGCCCGGCGCAGTTGCGGCATGCCCGCGAGGCGCCGCAGCAGCGGCAGGCGGGCGGCCGACACGGCGGCGCGGAGCGCCGCGGTGTCGGCGGAGCCGGCGCGGGCGATCGCGCCTTCATCGACCTGGGTGGCCGTGAAGTCGGCGGCGGTGCGGAGCTGGACGCGGATCTCGTCGCGCAGGGCGTCCCGGCCGCCCCGGTGCGAGGCGAAGCCGCTGAGGACCACGGCACCGAGCACGAGCGCACCGGCGAAGGCGCCGGCGTGCAGGGGCGGGATCGGACGGGGCTCGGCCATGACGGGGGTATCGGCGCGGTCCCCGTCCCGCTCAAGCGCCGGGCGGCGCCAGCCCCTGCTCGATGGCCAGCCGGGTGAGGCCGGCCACCGTCCGGATCCCCAGCTTCTGCATCAGGCTCTCGCGGTGCGTCTCCACCGTGCGGTGGCTGATGCCGAGCCGCGCCGCAATCTCCTTGTTCGTCAGCCCCTCGGCGACCCCGAGCAGCACCTCGCGCTCGCGCGGCGAGACGAGGTCGAGCGCGGCCTTCTGGTGCTCGCGCTCGGCCTGCTGGCGCGTCGCCGTGCCGAGCTGCCGCGCCACGGCCGGGCTGAAGTAGGTGTCGCCCGCCTGCACGGCGCGGATCGCGTCACGCAGCTCGGTCGCCGCCGAGTCCTTGAGGAGGTAGCCGTGGGCGCCCGCACGCATCGCTTCCAGCAGGTACTCGGCGTTCTCGTACATGGAGAGGATCAGCACCCGGGTGGAGGGCACGCGCTGCCGGATGCGCCCGGCGGCGACGAGCCCCGACTCCCCCGGCATGCTGATGTCGAGCACCGCCACGTCGGGTCGCGTCGCCTCGGCGAGCGCCACCGCCTCCGTGCCGGTGGCCGCCTCCGCGACGACCTCGTAACCCGGCTCCTCCGCCAGCACGCGCCGGATCCCCTCGCGCACGAGCGCGTGGTCGTCCGCGATGAGGATGCGCAGCGGCGCGCTCACGGCACCGTCACGAAGCGCGCGAGCCGCTCCACCTCCGCCGGCTTGACGTACTTCCCGATCTCCTTCCGGAACCGCTCCATGCCGTTGTACGGCCGGTACTCCTTGAACTCGCGCAGCATGCGCGGGCCGAGGCCGGGGATCGTGCGGAGGTCGTCGTCGCTCGCGGTGTTCAGGTCCATCGGCACGAAGACGTACCCCTCGAGCCGCGCGAGCTCGTCGGGCTTCACGTACTTGCCGATCTCCTTGCGGAACTGCGCCAGCGTGCGGTACGGGCGGTACTCCTCGAACTCGTGGCGCATCCGCGGGCCCATGCCGGGGACGAGCATGATCTCCGCCGGCGTGGCGCGGTTGAGGTCGAGGTGGACGAACGCCTTGCCGTAGAGCGCCGTGCGCTGCTCCGCGGAGAGCGACCCCGCGAGGAACGCATCGAACGCCGTGGCCGAGGCGAAGGGCCGCGCCGCGACGAGCGACCGCACGAGCGCGGGCGTCATGCCGGGGAGCGCGGCGAGCTCGGCCTCGGTGGCGACGTTCGGGTCCAGCAGCCCCTTGCCGACCTGCGCGCGGAGCGGGAGGGCGAGGGCGCAGGCGGCGAGCGCGGCGGCGGCGAGCGGACGGATCACGGCGGGACTCCGGGAGGAAGGGATCAGGCGGCCGGGTCGGCCGGGTGGCGATAGGCCCACGCGAGGCCGATGAGCGCGAGCTGGAGCAGGGCGCCCGGGGCGAGGACGGGCGCGCCGCGCGTGAGCACCTCGCGCGCGAGCGCGCGGCCCGCGAGCGTGGGGTCGACCTCGCGCTGCGTCAGGACGTTGCCCCGCACGTGCAGCCCGATGCCGACGACGCCCGCGACGGCGAGCGCGGTCATCAGCGCGCGATGCGCGCGGAGCGGCGCCGGGCCGGGCCGCGCGCGGAACCAGCCGAGCACGCCGAGGCTCGCGCCCAGCAGCAGGAGCGGGAGCCACTGCGTCCACTCCTCCCAGTGCGCGAGCAGCAGCAGCTCCAGCACCGTGCCCACGAGTCCGAGCAGCAGTGCGGCGCCGGCGAGGGCGCGGACGGAGGCGAGGCGGGCGGGAGCGGGCATGCGCGGCTACGCGGCGGGTGCGGCGGCGAGGGGGAGCCGCACCGTGAGCGTGGCGCCGCCGCCGGCGCGCCCGGCGAGGCGCACGTCGCCGCCGAGCGCGCCGATCCGCTCGCGCATGCCGGCGAGGCCCATGTGCCCGCGCGCCTCGAGGAGCGCCGCGTCGTGCCCCGCGGCGGGGCCGCGGCCGTCGTCGGTCACCACGAGCTCGAGCCCGCGTGCGCCGGGTGCCACCGCGATCGTGACGCGCGTGGCGCCCGCGTGCCGCGCCACGTTCGCCAGCGCCTCCTGCAGCGCCCGGAACAGCGCGAGCTCCGCCTCGTGCGCGAGCGGCGGGAGGGCGTCGGGCAGCTCCAGCGCCACCGCGAGCCCGCTCCGCTCCCCGAACTCGGCGGCGAGCGAGCGGAGTGCGGGGAGGAGGCCGAGGTCGTCCAGCAGGGAGGGACGGAGGTCGTTCACGACGTTGCGGATGCCGCGGATGCCGGTGTCGACGAGCTGCACCGCGCGCGCCAGCCGCTCCCGCCCGGCGTCGCCGACGAGGCCGCGGAGGCCGCCCAGCTCCAGCTTCACGGCGGCGAAGACCTGCGCCGTCTCGTCGTGCAGCTCGCGCGAGAGGCGGCGCCGCTCCTCCTCGTGCTGCTGCACCATGCGGGTGCTGAGCCGCTCGAGGTCGGCGGTGCGCGCGGCGAGGCGGCGCGTCAGGTCGCCCTGGGCGAGCGCCGCGCCGACCTGGCGGCCGAGGGCCACGAGGAACGCCTCGTCGAGCGCCGTGAACGGGTCGCGCGCGTCGCCGACGAGCAGCAGCACCCCCACGGCGCGCTCTCCCTGCATCACGGGCAGCGCGGCCGCGTACGCGAACCCGCGCCGCCCCTCGGGCGTGTCCCCCACCTGCGGCCGCCCGCCGGTGCGCGCGCGCGCCACGAGCGTCCCGAGCGACGACGGCAGCGGCGCGCCGGCCCAGGACGCGGCCGCCCCCGCGCCGCGCACCGGGACGTCGCCGTCCCCGGCGCGCACGAAGGCGCTGCCGCGCACGCCAGGCAGCTGCAGCGGCCGCGCCAGCAGCGCACCGAGCGCGTCCGCGTCCTCCGCCGGCGGCTGCAGGTCGCCGGCGAGCGCCACGAGCGCGCCGATGCCGCGCCGGAGGTCGTCGGCCACGAGCAGCAGCAGCCCGCCGCCGACGGCGAGCTCGAAGCAGATGTCGAGGTAGTAGCCCCACGGGTTCCACGCCCCGCGCGCCCGCAGCCACGGGTAGTCCAGGTGGTGCAGGCCCCAGAGCACGAACGCCACGCCAAGGAGCCGGGCGCCGCCGCTCCGCACCTGGCGGTCGTAGCGGAGGAACGTCACGCCGGCCCAGAGCGTCGCGAGGCTGAGGAAGACGACCGCCGGCAGCGCCGCCCAGAAGAAGATGTCGAGCTCGTAGATCGCGACGTACGACCAGACGGGCGGGAAGGTCCACAGCGCCGCCACCCACCAGCGGCGCGGCGCGCGCCCCGCGAAGAAGAGCGAGGCGGTGAGCAGCGCCAGCGCGGTCCACCCGGTCAGCACCTGATGCCAGTAGAGCCAGCCCCAGCGGCCCGTGAGCAGGAACGTCATGATCACAAGCACGCGCACGCCGAACAGCGACCACGCCGCGGTCCACCAGGCGAGGTACGGCTTGCGGTACGTCTGGTAGAGGCGCGCCGAGAGCGCCGCGAGGGCCAGCGTGATGGCGAGCTGGAGGATCGCGGCGGCGAGTTCGGTGGTCGCGACGGGGACGTGCGGTTCCATCGGTCCGGAAAGCAACGGGGGGCCGGGGCGCGGCGCAACGCGCCTCCCGTCCGGCGATCCGGGACGTACCTTCCCGATGATGGCTCCGGCCGCTCCGCCCCCCATCGTCGAGTTCGACCGCGTCTCCAAGCACTTCGGCGCCACGCCGGCGGTGCGCGCGGTCTCGTTCGCCATCCAGCCGGGCGAGGTGTTCGCGCTGCTCGGCCCCTCCGGCTGCGGCAAGACGACGACGCTCCGCCTGCTCGCCGGCTTCGAGACGCCCGACGCCGACGGCGGCACGATCCGCCTGGCGGGCGAGGTCGTCAACGCGCGCCGGCCGTACGAGCGCCGCCTCGGCATGGTGTTCCAGCACTATGCGCTCTTCCCGCACCTCTCCGTCGAGCGGAACGTCGCGTTCGGGCTGGAACAGGCGCGGCGCCCCGCCGACGAGATCCGGCGCCGCGTGCGCGCCGCGCTGGAGCTCGTGCGGCTGGAGCCCGACACCTTCGGCCCGCGCCGCCCCGACGCCCTCTCCGGCGGCCAGCGGCAGCGCGTGGCGCTCGCGCGCGCGCTCGTGCTCGAGCCGCGGCTGCTGCTGCTGGACGAGCCGCTCGGCGCGCTCGACCTGCAGCTCCGCAAGGAGATGCAGCTCGAGCTGAAGCGCCTGAACCGCGAGCTGGGGATCACCTTCGTCGTCGTCACGCACGACCAGGCGGAGGCGCTCGTCCTCGCCGACCGGATCGCGGTGATGGGCGGCGGCCGCCTGCACCAGGTCGGCACGCCCGCCGAGGTGTACGAGCAGCCGCGCACGCGCTTCGTGGCGGGGTTCCTCGGCGAGGCCGTCGTGCTGGCGGGCCGGGCGGCGTGGCGGCCGGGCGGCCTCGGCACCGTGCAGCGCGCCGATGGGTCGGCGTTCACCGTGGCGACGCCCGCGGCGCCCCCCGCGGACGGCGAGGTGGAGGTGGCGCTCCGGCCCGAGTGGCTCGACCTCGTGCCGCCCGGGCAGGCGCCCGCGGGCGAGAACGCGCTGCCCGCCACCGTGGAGGACGTCATCTACCTCGGCGAGACGCTGCACGTCCTCGCGCGGCTCGCCGACGGGAGCCCCGCGCGCGTGGCGCTCCGCAACGAGGGGCGGCCCGTCCCGTGGCGGCGCGGCGATGCCGCGCTGCTCGTCTGGGACCCGGCCGACGGCCAGGTGCTCGTCCCGTGAGCGCGCGCCGGCGCCTGCTCGCCTGGGCCACCGCGGCGCCCGGCCGCGCGGGCGCGCTGCTCCTCGCGCCGGGGGCGCTCGTGCTCGTCGCGCTCGTCGCGATCCCGCTGCTGATCATGGCCGGCACGTCGCTGCTCGAACGCGGCACCTATGGCGGCGTCGAGCGCGCGCTCTCGGGCGCGGCCTACGCCCGCGCGCTCGAGCCGCTCTACCTCCGCATCCTCGGCCGCACCGCGGCGTACGCCGTCGCCACGACGGCGCTCTGCGCGCTGGTCGGCTTCCCGATGGCGTGGTGCATCGCGCGGGCCGGGCGGTGGCGCGGCGCGCTCCTCTTCCTCGTGGTGCTGCCGTTCTGGACCAGCGCGCTCGTCCGCACCTATGCCATGATGTTCCTCCTGCGCGACTCGGGCGTGGTGAACACGCTCCTCCGCGCCCTCGGCGGCGCCGACCGCCCGCTGCACCTGCTCTACACGCCGGGCGCGGTGCTGCTCGGCCTGGTGACCACGGCGCTGCCGTTCATGGTGCTGCCGCTCTACGCCACGCTCGAGCGGCTCGATCCCGCGCTCCTCGAGGCCGCCGAGGTGCTCGGTGCGCGCCCGTGGGCCCGCTTCGCGCGCGTCATCCTGCCGCTCGCCGCGCCCGGCCTCGCAGCCGGCGCGCTGCTCGTGTTCGTCCCGACGCTCGGCGCCCTGCTCGTACCCGACCTGATGGGCGGCAAGACGATGCTCCTCGGCACGCTGGTGCAGGGCCAGTTCGGCCCGGCACGCGACTGGCCGTTCGGCTCGGCGCTCAGCTTCGTGATGATGGGGCTGGTGCTGCTCGGCTTCCTGCTGCGGCGCGGCCCCGGGGGCGTGGCCGCGCCGGCGGAGCGCGTCCCGTGAGCGCGCGGCCGGTGCCGCGGTCGGTGGGTGCGCTCGCGCTCGCTGGGTACGCGGCGCTGCACGTGCCGCTGCTCGTGCTGGCGCTGTTCTCGTTCAACGACGCGCGCTGGGCCGCCGACTGGCGCGGCGGGACGCTGCGCTGGTATGCGGCGCTGCTGGAGCGGCCGGAGATCGGCCGCGCCCTCCGCGCGAGCGTCGCGGTCGGTGCGGTCGCCTCCACCATCGCCACGGCGCTGGGCACGCTGCTCGCGCTCGCCCTCGTCCGCGGCGGGCTCCGGCGCGCGCGCGCGGTGGAGGCGGCGCTCTGGCTGCCGGTCGTCACGCCCGAGATCGTCACCGGCGTCTCGCTCGTGCTGCTCTTCTCGGGGCTCGGCATCGAGCTGGGGTACGGCACGGTGATCGCCGCGCACGTCGCGTTCGCGATCCCGTTCGTCACGGTCGTGGTGCTGGCGCGGCTGCGGGCGATGGACGGCGCGCTCGAGGAGGCGGCGATGAGCCTGGGCGCGGACGAGCTCGCCACCTTCCGTCGCGTGACGCTGCCGCTGCTCGCGCCGGCCGTGCTCTCGGCGTGGCTGCTCGCGTTCGTGCTCTCGGTGGACGACTTCGTGATCACCTTCTTCGTGGCGGGACCGGGCACCACCACGCTGCCGCTGCTCGTCTACGCGATGGCGCGCCGGGGCGTGGAGCCGGTCATCAACGCGGTCTCGACGCTGGTGCTCGCGGGCACCGTCGTCCTGCTCTGGCTCGCGCTGCGCCTCACGCGGGCGCCGTCGCCGCCGCCGCGCGCTTGACCCGCGCGAGCACCGCGGAGAGGCCATGGATGCGCGTCATGCCGAGCAGCTCGGCGAGGCCGAGGCGGTCGAGCAGGTCGGCCGGGACGGCGGCGACCTGCGCCGGCGTGGCGCCGTCGAGCGCCTTCACCAGGAGCGCGACGAAGCCGCGCACCGTCGGCGACTCGCGCGGCACGTCCGCGTGCAGGTGCAGGCCGTCGGCGCCGAGCTCCACCCAGAGGTGGACGGGCGTCTGGCACTCGTGCACGCGGTGCGCGTCGTCGCGCGCGCCGGCGTAGCGGTCGGGCAGCGGCGGCAGGTTGCGGCTGTAGTCCAGCAGGGTCTCCAGCCGCGTCGCGCGGTCGGCGGCCTGCCAGCGGGCGATCACCTTCTCGAGCCGGGGCGTCATGGACCGCAATTCTAAGGACGTCCCGCGCCGCGCCGTCATCGCCGCGGGCGCGAGCGCGCTGGCGGCGGCCCTCGGGGCGGCGTGCGCCCCGCGCCGCGGCCCGGGACGCGGCCCTCTCCGGGCCGGCCTCGAGCCCGAGCTCCGGATCTACAACTGGTCGGACTACGTCGCCCCCGACACGGTGGCCCGCTTCGAGGCCGCGACCGGCGTGCGCGTCATCTACGACACCTACGAGTCGAACGAGGAGGTGCTCGCGAAGCTGCAGGCCGGCGCCGCGGGGTACGACGTCATCGTCCCGTCTGGCTACCTGCTGCCGGTGCTCGTGGCCGAGGGTCTGGTGCAGCCGCTCGACCATGCGCGACTGCCGGGCCTCGGTGCCATCGCCGAGCCGTTCCGCCGGACGCCGTTCGACCCCGGCCTCCTTCACGGCGTGCCGTACCAGTGGGGGATGACCGGCCTCGCGTACCGGGCCGACAAGGTGCCGGCGCCGACCAGCTGGGCCGTCTACGCCGACCGGGCACTCGACGGGACCACGACCATGCTGGACGACGGACGCGAAGTGCTCGGGGCCATGCTCAAATGGCGGGGACGGTCGTACAATTCCACGGACCCGGCCGAGCTCGCCTCGGCGCGGGACGACGCGATCGCCGCCAAGCGCCAGGTGCGCGCCTATCTCTCGGCGGCGGTGAAGGGCCAGCTCATCAGCGGGGACGTGTGGGTCGCGCAGCTCTGGAACGGGGATGCGCGGCAGGCGGCGATGGAGGAGCCGGCGGTGCGCTTCGCCGTGCCGAGCGAGGGCAGCCTCGTCTGGACCGACTTCCTCGCGATCCCGCGCACCGCGCCGCACCCGCGCGCGGCGCACGCGTTCCTCGAGTTCGTGCTCGGCGCGGACGTCGGCGCCGCGATCGCGGACCACACGGGCTACGGCTCGCCGAACCTGGCGGCCCTGCGGCGGCAGCGCCGCCCGGTGCCCCTCCCCGGGCCCGCCGAGCTGGCCCGGCTCGAGTACCAGCACGACCTTGGCGCCGCGAGCGCCCTCTGGGACCGCCTCTGGACGGAGGTGAAGGCCGCGTGACCCTGACAGGGACGTCATGACCCGCGACGAGTTCGAGGAGCGATTCGGCGACCTCGTCGCCAGCTTCCGCATCGGCACCACCGCCGCCGCGCTGCGCGAGGAGGCGGACCAGCTCGCCGCCGAGCTCGCCGCGGCGGGCGTCCGCTACGAGACCGGCTTCGAGCTGTCGGGCGAGGGGATGGAGCAGGCGATCCTCAAGACCCGCTGCTTCGCGCGGCTCGTCGACGCGATCGACGTGCGGCCCGGCGTGGAGGGCGAGGCGCTGCTGGCGCTCGCCGAGGCGCTCGCCTCCGACGAGCTGCCCATCATCGAGACCAACGCCGTCCGGCTCGTGTACACCCCGCTCATGCGCACCACGGCCGAGATGCTCGCCGCCGTCCGGCTCGAGAAGTCGCGCCGCGAGCAGTCGGACCGGCGCCTGAGCCGGGACCGCCGCCAGCAGGTCGCCCCGTACCAGTCGCCCGACCGGCGCCGGCAGGAGCGCCGCACCGCGGGCGAGCGCCGCTCCGAGGAGGCGAAGCGCCGCCGCGAGCAGGCGAAGGCGCTGCTGGAGCGGGTGAAGGAGGCGGCGAAGCACGGCGACTGGCCGCTGCTCGTCCACAGCGCGACGGAGCTCGCCGAGCTCGCGCCCCAGCTGCCGCCGGACGACCGCCGTGCCGCCACGCTCCAGCTCCGCAAGGCGCTCGACCGCCGCGTGATCGAGCAGCTCGTCGACCTGGGCGCCCGCGTGGAGCCGGAGCGGCGGCCCGTGCTGCGGCTCTGCCGCTGGCTCGGCCTGGAGGGGGCGCAGGTGCTCATCGACCTGCTCGTCGCGAGCGACCCCCCGGGTCCGCGCCGCTACGTCTTCGACGGCGTCGCCGCGATGCCGGAGGCGTACCCGCTGCTGCTGCCGCTCTTCCAGCGGCAGGGGCACGCCGTCAGGGTGGCAGCGGATCTGGTGGCGCTGATGGGGAATGCCCGGGCGCTCGACCCCCTGGAGCGGGTGCTCACGGCACCCGATCCGCGCACCCGCGTCGCGGCGGCGCGCGCGATGGCCCAGCTTCGCGGCACGCAGTTCGCCCGCCAGCTGGCCGACGCCTTCCGCCACGAGGAGGACCCCGCCGCGTGGCGCGGCATCGCCGAGGCGCTCGCGATGCTTGGCGGACGGGAGCCGATCGAGGCGTTGCTGGAGGTGGCCCTGGAGGGGCGGCCGCTGCTCGGGACGCCGCGCTACGCGGACGAGCAGCAGGTCGCGGTGGTGGAGGCGCTCCGGGCGGCGAAGGCGCCGGGCGTGAAGGCGGCGCTGGCGCGGATCGCCAAGGAGGGGAGCGGTGCGGCGCGGGACGCGGCCTCGGCGGCTGTTGCCGGCGGCGGGACCGGCCGATAGCTTAGGCGCGCTCGTTCGGCACCTTCACCGCGGGGAGTGACATGAAGACGTTCGGCATTGTGTTCGCGACCATCGGGGCGGCGGCGGTGCTGTTCGCGCTGACCTTCGTGACCTCGCTCGTCACGGGGCTGACGACGTCCATGATCACGCTGATGTCGGGCCCGGTGCTCGACCGCCTGCTCGGCGGCAAGGCGCGCTGAGCGCCTCAGGCGGCGGCCGGCGTGCCGTCCGCCCCTGCCGCATCCCCGGGGGTCGGCCGCGCCAGCGCGCGGGCGACCCCCTCGGCGTTGGTGGCGAGGCTCCCGAGCAGTTCCCGAAGCCCCCGCACCTTGCTCTGGAGCCCGCCGTTCCTGCGGGCGAGGACGCCGAGATAGCCGGCCGTCTCCGCCAGCGCCGTGAGGCCGAGCTGCTGGGCCTGCGCCTTCGTCTCGTCCAGCTGGCGGGCGAGCTGGCGGACGCCGCTCTCGTCCAGCCGCTGGGCACCCAGCTCCTCGACGGCGACCTTCCATCGGTGCAGCTTCGTGGGCAGGGCCTGCAGGAAGGCGAGCTGGGCGGCGGCGCGGCCGGTCGGGGAGGCGCTCATGCAACGAGCGTCGGTCGTTCCGCGTAATCGCTTGAGAACCGCCCCGTCAGGCCGTCGCCCATGATGCTGTCCGATCTCTCGATCCGCCGTCCCGTGCTCGCCACCATGGTGAGCGCGGCCCTGGTGCTGTTCGGCATCATCGGGTACCAGCGCCTGTCCGTCCGCGAGTTCCCCGATGTCGACCCGCCGGTCATCTCCGTCTCCACCACCCTGCGCGGCGCCAACCCGCAGGTGATGGAGAGCGCCGTCACCGACGTGCTGGAGGAGGAGCTGGCGACGCTCGAGGGGCTGCGGACGATGGTCAGCTCCAGCGGCGAGCAGTCCAGCAACATCACGCTCGAATTCACGCTCGACCGCGACGTGGAGTCGGCGGCGCAGGACGTGCGCGACAAGGTGAGCCGCGTCCGCCGCCGGCTCCCGTTCGACGTGGACGAGCCGGTCGTGACGAAGCAGGACGCGGACGCCGAGGCGTTCATGTTCCTGGCGCTCACCTCGGAGACGATCGACCCGCTCCGCCTCACCGAGATCGCCGACCGCGACGTGCGCGAGCGGCTGCAGGGGCTGCCGGGCGTCGCCCGCGCGGAGCTGCGCGGCGGGCGCCGGTACTCGATGCGCGTCTGGCTCGACGCGGCGCAGCTCGCCGCGCGCGGCCTCACCACGGGCGACGTCGTCGGCGCCATCCGCACGCGCTCGGTGGAGGTGCCGGCGGGCCGCATCGAGTCGACCAACCGCGAGTTCTCCGTCCGCTCCCTCGGCGAGCTGCGCACGCCGGACGAGTTCGCCGAGCTCGTCGTCTCCACCGCCAACGGCGCCCTGGTCAAGCTGCGCGACGTGGCGCGCGTGGAGTACGGCCCCGAGAACGAGCGCACGCTCGTCCGGTACAACGGCACCCCCGCGGTGGGCGTCGGCATCATCCGCCAGTCCAAGGCGAACCTGCTCGACGTGTCGGACGAGGTGAACCGCGCCGTCCCCGAGATCCAGGAGCAGCTGCCCGCCGGGGTGACGCTGCAGGTCAGCTTCGACCAGCAGGCGCGCTTCGTGAAGCGCTCGATCACCGAGGCGCAGGAGACGCTCGTCATCGCCGCCGTGCTGGTGGTGCTGATCATCTTCGTGTTCCTGCGCAACCTGCGCGCGACGATCATCCCGGCGCTCGCGATCCCGGCCTCGATCGTCTCGACCTTCGCGCTGATGTACTTCCTCGGCTTCTCCATCAACAATTTCACGCTGCTCGCGCTCACGCTGGCGATCGGCATCGTGGTCGACGACGCGATCATCGTGCTGGAGAACGCGTTCCGGCACCAGGAGGAGCTCGGCGAGGACCCGGAGACCGCGGCGACGCTCGGCACGCGCGAGATCGGCTTCGCCGTCATCGCGACGACGGCCTCGCTCATCGCCGTGTTCATCCCGGTGGCGTTCCTGCGCGGCAACACGGGGCGGCTCTTCAACGAGTTCGCCATCGCCGTGGCGGCGTCGGTCTTCCTGTCGGGCTTCGTGGCCCTGACGCTCACGCCGATGCTGTGCGCCAAGCTGCTGCGGGTGCCGCCGAGCCACGGCCTGCTGTACCGCGCGCTCGAGGCGGCGTTCGACGCGATGACGCGCGGCTACCAGCGGCTCCTCGCCGCGTCGCTCCGGCACCCGCTCGCCATCATCGCGCTGGCGCTCGCGACCCTCGTGGCGGCGGTGGGGACCTTCGGCACGCTCAAGCGAGAGTTCGTCCCCGCGGAGGACCGCGGCTTCCTGACGACGAACGTGCTGGCGCCCGAGGGCTCCACGCTGCGCTACACCGACCAGTACATGCGGCAGGTGGAGCAGATCTACCGCACCACGAAGGACATCCGGAGCTACTACGCGTTCATCGGGCGCGGGGGCGGGCCCGCGAACTCGGGCTTCATCTTCGTCCGCCTCGCCGACTTCGAGCAGCGCTCCCGCAGCGCGCCGGACGTGCTGGGCGAGATCCGGCCGAAGCTCGCGCAGGTGGCCGGCGTGCTCGCCTTCGCGAGCCAGCCGCCGGCGTTCGCCTCCGGCGGCGGCTTCGGCCAGCCCGTGCAGTTCATCGTGCGCAACCCGGACTTCGCGAAGCTCCAGCAGGGGATCGACTCGATGGTGCGCCGGGGGCGCCGCGTGAAGGGCCTGCTCAACGTCGACACCGACCTCCGCGTCAACAAGCCCGAGCTCAACGTCGAGTTCGACCGCGACCGCGCCGAGGACCTCGGCGTCGCCGTCAACGACATCGCGGGGACGCTCCAGACGATGCTCGGCGGCCTCCGCGCGGCGTCGTTCACGCGCCAGAACAAGCTCTACGACGTGCTCGTGCAGCTCTCGCCCGAGAGCCGCGCGACGCCGCAGGACATGAGCGGCCTCTTCGTGCGCGGCCGCGCCGGCGAGCTGGTGCAGCTCTCCGCGGTCACGCGCGTCCGCGAGACGGTGGGTCCGCGCGCGCTCACGCACTACAGCCGCGTGCGCTCCGCCACGCTCTCCGCGGCGCTCGCCCCGGGCTTCACCCTCGGCGAGGCGCTCGACTCGCTCAACCGCATCGCGAAGGACGTGCTCCCCGCCGGCAGCACGATCGCCTACGGCGGCGAGGCGCGCGAGTTCATGGAGTCGGGTGGCGAGCTGTACTTCGCGTTCGGCCTCGCGCTCCTCGTCGTGTTCATGGTGCTCGCGAGCCAGTTCGAGTCGCTGGTGCACCCGTTCACGGTGCTGCTCGCGGTGCCGCTCGCGGTGTGCGGCGCGATCTTCACGCTGAAGCTCGCCGACGCGACGATCAACCTGTACAGCCAGATTGGCATGATCCTCCTGGTCGGGATCGTGACGAAGAACGCGATCCTCCTGGTGGAGTACACGAACCAGCTGCGCGAACGGGGGCAGGAGGTCGTCGCCGCGCTGATGGAGGCGGGCCGCATCCGGCTCCGGCCGATCGTGATGACCTCGGTCGCGACGATCATGGGGGCGGTGCCGATCGCGCTCGGCCTCGGCGCCGGCGCCACGAGCCGCCGCCCGCTCGGCTATGCGATCGTCGGCGGCGTGTTCTTCTCCACGCTGCTCACGCTGTTCCTCGTGCCGTCCGTCTACCTGCTCATCGAGCGCCTGCGCGGCCGCCGCGCGGTGCCGGTGGCGGAGCCCGCCATCGCCGGCGCGGGCCTGGCCCCCTCCGACCCGCCGGCCGCGTGATCGCCGCGGCCCTCGCGCTCGCCCTCGCCCTGCCGGGCGCGGGCGACTCCGTGCCCGTCGTCACCCTCCGCGAGGCGATCGCCCGCGCGGCGCGCGTCGACCCCCAGTACGTGCAGGCCGTCGGCCAGCGCGGGAACGCCGAGTGGGCGCGCCGGCAGGCGCGGCTCGCGTTCCTCGTGCCGTCGCTCACCGCCTCCATCGACGCCACGAAGTTCAGCCAGCCCTTCTTCAACCTCGGCGTCGGCCGCCCGACCGACCAGGCGGTCAACTTCCGCCTCAACGCGCAGTACGAGCTCCTGTCGCTGCGGAAGTTCACCGACCTCTCCGCCACCGACGCCGGCCTGCAGGCCGCGGCGGCGAACGCCGAGCAGCAGCGCTTCACCACCGCCTTCCAGACCGAGCGCGACTTCTACGCGGTGCTCCTCGGGCAGGAGCTGCTGCGGGTGGCGCGCGAGCGGCTCGGGCGCGCGCGCGAGCAGTCGCAGGTGGGACGCGCGCGCGTGCTCTCCGGCGCCGCCGTGCAGAGCGACTCGCTGCAGCTGACGCTCGAGCGGACGCGCGCCGAGAGCGACCTGCTGCGGCAGGAGGTCGCGCTGCGCGTCGCGCGCCTCCAGCTCGGCCGGCGCATCGGCATCGACGGCCCCGCCGACGCCGCGCCCCTCGACACCCTCCCCGCGCCCCCGCTCGCCTTCGGCCTCGCCGAGGCGCTCGGCGCCGCGCTGGCGCAGGGGCCGCAGTACCGGCAGGCGCGCGCGGCCGAGCGGCAGACGGCGGCGCTGCTGCGCGGCCAGCGGGGGGCGTACCTGCCCAGCGTGAACCTCACCGGCGCCTACACGCGCTTCGACGAGTCGTTCTTCCCGGGCGGCCGCATCGTGTCGCAGGTGCAGATGGTGGTCAGCCTGCCGATCTGGAACAACGGCCAGCGCGAGATCGCGGTGCAGGCGGCCCGCGTGAACCACGACGTGGCCCGCGCCGTGCGCGTCGACCTCGAGCGCGCCGCGCGGCGCGACGTGTCGGAGGCGCACGAGACGTACGAGGCGGCGCGCCGCGCGGAGGAGCTGGCCCTCGCGGGCGACCGCGCCGCGCGCGAGAACTTCCGCGTGCAGGAGCTGCGCTACCGTTCGGGCGCGACGACGATCCTGGACCTCATCGACGCGCAGTTCCAGCTCACCCAGGCCGACGCGGACGTGGCCCAGGCGCGCTACGCGACCCGGCTCGCGCTGGCGGGCCTCGAGGTGATCATCGGCCGGCGGCTCACGCCGGAGCGGGAGGCGATGTGAGGACGAAGCGCACGTTGGGCTGGGGCGGGCGCGCGGCGCTCGTGGCGGTGCTGGCGCTCGCCGCGTGCGGCGAGGCCGCCTCCAAGGCGGGCGGCGCGCCCGCCGCGGCGCCGGGCGGGGGCGGCGGGGG